>CAJOFA010000004.1 GCA_905233985.1 uncultured Prevotella sp. | reverse complement strand
CGTTTCACTTGCAAACAAAGTTCGTTTACTCAGCAAACGATTATCGTTTACCCCCCTAAACGATTATCGTTTCAACCTCAAACAGGCATCGTTTACTTTTCCTTCCGCAACTTAGCCTTCAGATACTTCCAGTAGTTACGGTTTTTCTCGTGGTCATCCTGCTGGTTGATAGCGCCCACGATGTCGAGCACCGAGAACCACCAGTGATTCTGTTCCTCGTCCCACACGGCCCGTACCTTATGGTCCTTATAAAACCTGATTGATATCTTACTCATATCTTAATAACGTTTTTATCCTTGCTTTATTATCACCTCAGCCATCATACTTCAGCCATCAGCCCTCTTCCTTCAAATGTTATTCTCCTGTCCCCCGTGGCATTCTTTACCCCAAAATAAATTGTTGTAGATGTTCTGGGATGTGCTCTGCTATCTTATCCCTTTCATATATAGGTTCGTCTCCATTGAAGAAATACAACATATCTTCCCGGTCACCTCCTTCCCAGTACAGAGTAGAAACAACAAAAGCTTTGCTCATGAATGATTCTTCGTCATCTACAGGAACTTTGATTTCCACATGGCCAAATTCCATTTTCTCATTTGGAAATACTGGTTCTAATGATGGTGACGATATCTTAGTACAAAACATATCTCCAATAACAAGAGTTTTCGCTTTTGTAACTAAAGGGAATACAGGATTATATTTGGGCGATAAATTTTCATCAATACAAAAGAAATATGAAATGAGTTTATAATCGCGACTCAAAACTCTTCCATAGTTGTCTATCATAACCATAAATGATATTTTTGTGGATTCCTGCTTCTCATATTTATGGGGAATCCTGCTTGGGAAACATCCAATAATTCTTAATTTTGGATTGTGAATTCTACTCATTACATCCTTTACATCGAAGTCTTCCATAGGTATGGACTCCACATTATTACGCTTGTAATACTTGTGATCCTTGGCCATGTGAGGCGCTTTGTCGCTTCTAGGCACCTTTACAACATATATTGATTTCGAGAAATCATCATCCTTTCGGATTGGATAGATTGTCAGTCCGTCAATAGCAGGTTGAACATATCGTGCGAGCATACTAATATATTCGGTTGTTATGATGTTCCCATCCACAAAAGAGTAATCACTGGCTACATGGTCATTCTCAGCAACGCCATATATAATGACGCCTCCATCAGAATTGGCAAAGGCAGATAATGTTTTGGTAACTTTATCAGCATTCTCTTTTGAAAGAGCATTAGCCCGTTTCAATTCTAGATGGACACCTTCCTCAGCATGGTTATCAATCAATAACTGAATGTCATCAATAGTGTAGTTCTCTTGTTCGTGGAACTCGCCAATCTTTTCCTCGTGTGATTCTATTACCATTGCTTTTGTCGTTTTATTCCATTAGGTTATATATTAATAAACGGTGGTTCTTTTCTTTCGCAAGCTTCTTTTACTCCCCAAATCACTTCATTATTCAATATTTCACCAGTATAGCCTGCAGCCTTTAACAAAAGAATGCAACAAAGTTTGTGTAGTCTTAATGCGACAGCAAACATATCCCATTGCTGTTCTACAAGTTCTTTCTCTATGTTGGACAAATGACCATGAAATGTGTAGTTTCGTTGTTCTATTGCTTTCTTATCCGCTTCTGTTAGGTTATAACCGAAATTTTCAAAGGATTTCGCCAACTTATCTTGATTTGCCGGACTATTGAGATTATTTTCTATTCGACGTGTGTATATTCTCTTAGCATCATTGGGTAGTTCTATTATACCATTTAATGCTTCTATGAG
This sequence comes from uncultured Prevotella sp., assembly GCA_905233985.1. Taxonomy (GTDB): domain Bacteria; phylum Bacteroidota; class Bacteroidia; order Bacteroidales; family Bacteroidaceae; genus Prevotella. The sequence goes on along the minus strand of CAJOFA010000004.1, from coordinate 101,546 downwards.
TATAGGTATAACAACTTTTTTGTATTCGTTGTTTTCGAGTGGCGGGCACATTTTTACTTGACTACTACACTTCAATGCTGATGTTATTGTTTCCAAAGCAACATAGTAAAATGAAGGTTGATATATCGTTTTCAGCGTGCCCCCTTCTAGTAACATTGATGCAGAAATCACTAAATCATTATTGCTATATAATAAGTTCACTAATTCATTAAAGACTTTAGCTTTCAGTGGCTTGCTATCGTAATATGAATTGTCTGGATCGAAACCACTCCCTTTGATTATCTCTTGAGCATACTTTTGATAATCATATTTCCCCAGCATATCGTAAACATCAACCCGTCTATTATTCACTATACGATAATTACAATATTTCGTTTTTTCTAAAGTGCCAAAAATCACACTCTCTATAGAATCAAAATTCTTATCATCACTTGCTATTTGAAAATGATAATCGCCAAATATGTTCCCAGTAATTAGACCTATAGTTGTAGTAATAGCAAAGACCCTTTTATACATTTCTTCTGAATCAATCTTAGCATCTGACTGAATAACCATGTAGTATTTGTCTTTACGTCTTGTTACGAAAACATGCATTTCACTATTTCCGAGTATTGATTTAATATACGAAAACACAAAATATGTGCCCTCATCATCGGCATAATTTAAAGAATCTATTTGAAGAAACCATCTATTGAAATTAATCGGATAGACATAACGCCAATAATATTTCGTGTGTTCTTCAATTGAACCATAATCTATCCTGTTGATTTTTATCTCAAAATTTTGGACTCTATCAGGAAGGATTTCTAAATTACTATCGTAGATGGCATACCCATGAGGAATTATATAGGTGTCATCACCATTTAGCAATTTTATTTCAGGAAGAACACGAAAAAGGTCATTATCAAGTTGTTTGTTATACTTACTCTGAAAACATAAATGTAGTTTGTTGTCTTTTCCTAAATATATAGTATTACTATCAGGGATATAACTCAAGCCCTTCACCTGATTATTTTTCATGTGGAGGAACTTGTTTATGGTCTCCCATAACAAACGGACTTTAAACAAATGACAATTATTCATAGCCCAAATACTTTTATTGTCCAATTATCATTCTTTCCACTTCTCTCTTTGCCTGTTCCAATATATTCTTTCCTTCTTCTTGCAATGACTTGGCTTTTTCACGCATAGCATAAACACTATCAACAATTTCCTGCTGCTTCTCTGAGGGAGGAACAACTATAGGTTGAGAAAGGAATTCATCAAGAATAAGATTTCTGATTCCATTAGTCTGGCTCTGCATGGAGCCAGTAACTCCGATATTATACATCGTTTTCAGAAAACAATATAAATAATCGGGATTTATTCCTGAAACCTTTATCTTCATCAAGAAATTGCTGAATGCAATAGTGTAAGATTTAAGCAAATCCTTATCTATGATAGCCACTCTTCCTACGGGCTGATCATCACTACCGCCAGATTTTTCAACGATTATATCATTCTCTGACATATTCATTCTTTCGAGCCGTTCATCTTTTATCAGGCGATGCTTCGCTTTTGAAATATCAATATTCAGATTGTATTGATTGTCGATTTCAGTCGCTCGCAATGTCAAGCACCGAGTATATCCTTTTGGTATAGTATCGCTCTCTTCTATTCCCCAATCTCCAGAACAAGAATCCCTCACAAAAGATCTTAAAGTCCTTGTCTCAAAGCGGGCAGCATTAATGCTATCAAGCAACTGCTGAACTTGCAGAGAATACTTCTTGGGATCTAATCTCTTTCCTGTTAGATTATTGTATGAAACATAAAACACTCTGTCAATTAAGTCTGTCTTTGATTCAGGCAAAATGATACCAAGTTCATTAAGCAGATACGTGTCTATGCTTTCAAGGAGTTTCTGGGCCTCCGATTCTTTTTCTTGCTTTTCCGAATATGCTATTTGAATTATCGAAACAACCTCATTTTGAATGTCTGAAGGAGGAAGGGGTATTTCAAGAGACTGATACTCTTCTGCATTTATATTGGGTTGTCCACTTGGGCGCTGAATAGCATTTACCCATTCTTTATATGTATTAGATTGTGTAAATGTGAATACATAATCGGGTAACGCTTTTATCGGATTAATAATAAAACGAATCAAGTATCCAGCAAAGAAACATGTATAAGGACAGGCTTTGTGGATATATGCTTTGCCAACAGTCGCACCACTTCGTGCTATCAAAATATCATTCTCATGAAGAATGTATTGGTCTTCTATTGTATTAGCTGTTGCCCCCAAATCATCGTGAGATATCAAGCCATATTCATCTATGTCAGTAATTCTAATATAGCGAGGTGACATAGGGTCATTTCTGATTATTCCTGATTCTGCAGCACCATATTGCGGTTTGCTCAATAAAATATCTTTTAATCGAACTTTAGGGTATAACCAATTTTGCACTTTACGATTATATAATGCCATTTTAGGGTCTAATCTTCCTTTAATCTCCGATCGATTAACGATGAAGATTTTGTCATTGCTAATATGTTGAGGAACTTGGTAACTCATAACGTAGCAATAAACTTCTTTAATTCTTCACCAATCATATCCAACTCATTCGTGGCAGTTTTCTTGCCAGTAGCATCATAACCAATCTCTTCAGCAATAGCCATGAAGATAGGATAATCAGGAAGCTGGTTTTGCTTTGCGTGCAGATATTGCTCTGTCAGACTGGTTTTCAATTCGTCAATCTTTGCAGCATACTCTTCAAGCATGGATGCGTTCCATGACTTGTATTCATCGGTCTGCTTTGCAGCAGTAGCCGAGATGCGTTGTTTGCCTTTTATCTCCTCTGCTTTAAGCTTTTGTTTTTGCTTAATTTCCTTATCCCATTGGCCACGCAGGGCAATATAATTGCTATCACTTAGCAGGGTACTCTCTATCTTCTTTTTTGTTTCAACGAGTTTATCCGTCTCCTCCTTTTTCCATTTTCGAAGGAACAAAACAGAACTTTTTACACCAGCGCCATTTGCAGCAAAAGCCGTTTGGGGCATACTGACAACAGCAACGATACGGAACCAGTCTTCAATCTGAGTTCTGACATATTGCATACTGCTATTTGTAAGAATGCCATCTGGAAGAACAATAGCCAAATAACCACCTTCTTTCAAGAACTTATAATCCTGTTCTATAAAAAGGACTTCTGTGCTTTGTCCGTCTCGTGTATTTTCTGGTTGGGCCTTTACCGCTAACCAATCTTCTTCTTTCTTACCAAGTTGATAGGTCTTCAAATATGCCTGCTCGCTTTGGCGGATGGTACTCCCAAATGGTGGATTGGTGATGATGAAATCAAATGTCCCATACTTGAATCCTTTGTTGCTTGTCTTGGCAAAAATCGTTTCATCAGAAACAAGACCATCAGAAGTGATGACGTTGGTATGGCCATCGTCGTGAATAATCATATTCATCTTGGCAGCACGTGATATCTGCTCGCTGATTTCGATACCATAAAGGTTCTTCTCGGCGAAGTCATGCCAATACGGGAACCATTTAGCATATTGTTTGGTATCCGTCTTGTAGTTTGGATAATAACCTGTTGCTTGGTCACGTACTTTATTCAAAGCATATAGAAGAAATCCGCCACTACCGCAAGAAGTATCCAAAACTTTGGAGTCATTTTTTATTGGCAACACATCTACGATGAACTTTACAATTTCACGAGGCGTAAAATATTGTCCGAAGTTACCCCTAAAGAATGATCCCATAAACGTTTCGAAGGCACGTCCTTTACTATCAAGGTCTGTCTCACTGAGATTAACGCCTTCAAGATAACCCACAACAGTTCTTATCTTCTCTGGTGTCAAACGGATATTGTCGCGAAAAACCTCTTTGTCCTTGGCCCTTCCTTCTTCGTAAAGTGCCTTGATTCGGTTACATAGGTTTTCGTTTTCCTTTGAACGCCTTTTTGCAGCGTCTTTCTCTTCATCTCTTGTAACTGTTATGATTTGAAAATCGTAAGGCTCGCCCATTCTTCTTGGCTTGCGTTCATCCCAGATTTTACAAAAGATCAGCTTGTCCAATTCATCAAAAGCCTCAGAAGGATTTAGCTGTCCTCCAGCCCATAATGCTTCATGAGCCTGTTTGAAACGACGCGTCAAATCTGACTGGTCTATAACAGCCAAGTCAAAAAATCGCTGTTTCCCCGCTTCTTCAGGAAGATACTGTGCCTCATAAACGTATTTATAGGTAGCAATGTTCTCAACGCCGTATTGAGGGATGTCAGGTAACTGGTTTCTTGCATTCTGGTTCTTATCAACTTCAAAGTAATCAGACTTAATGCCAGATGTTACCCAGACGTATTTTACATCACATGGCAAAGCAAATGCGTAACTATATGCTTGTTCTATGGCTTGTTGATACTCTGCCTCGCTGACCTCCTGACGTTTACACTCCACCAAGATGTGTGGACTCATACACATCTCATCATCATAGACAACGATATCTGCTTCTTTGATTTCCCGACCCATAGTAACAGGAACAAACTGTCTTATTCGACTCTCTGGATAGTTATAATCCAGAATCAGTCGCAGGAACGTCTCTGCCTGCACCTTCTCTTCTGGATTGTTGTAGTTACGCTCCTTCTTTTGGAAAATGTACGTAATACGTGACTTATCCTCATTAAACGAGATTAGTCCGTTGTCAATTCCTTGTTGTATATAGTCCTTCATAAGGATAATTTATTTGTTTTCTTTTTCTAATCTAATTTCCCACAATGTTTTGCCCTGATAGCTGAAATATTTAGGACCTTGGTAGGCTTCGCTGGCATTGTGCATGTTCTCTGGCAGGTAGGTACCACAGAAAGCAGAGAGGCTCCAAAGGCGACCTTCGTACTCAACCTTATTTTTTCCAGCTACCTTAACTTCTAAATTCAGAGCGTCAAAGATGACTTTGTCACCAACGTTCAACCCCACCATACTGAAATCGAATGGAGGACGCTGGGGTTTCTTCTCCTTTTCCTCTTTCGACTTCTCCAGTACTGGATATATCTGACGAGGTTTGCCGTTCTCATACTTCGTCACTATGGCATCGTCAAGAGCTGTAGCCTGATCCAGAAAGATATCGAGAGCTTGGGCAGGATGAACATTGAAGAACTCACGGCTTTGGTTGATTCTTAAATCCGTCAAGCGGTCAATCTGCTTGTGGATTATCTTCTCCAGTTCCTCGTACTTAGACGTCTTAATAGTAGCATATACTTTAAAGGGCAGAGGAAGCGCAGTAGTATTTAGCGTCTTCAGCCGCTTCTCCATATTCGTTGTCTTGCCTATCTTCACCCAATCCTCGCGAAAGCTGGGGTTGGTGAGTATGTAAACGTATCCAGGTTCTTTTGTCGCCATATTTTTTATATTTTCGTTTTACTTCAACAGTCCCAACACCGTCTCTGGTGTTGCCAACAGTTTCGTGACAGCACACAGTCCATTACCCATGTCCTTTACACTCGCACCAAGCAGATAGACAGAGTCGTCGATAATAAGGAAACGGTCATGGTTCTTGTGTGGCAACTGCACGAACTTCACTTCATCGTATTGCTTGTTGTGCTTCTCCAGATCCGTTAAGAAGTCCTTTGTAAAGCGTGAGTGAATGGTGGCCGTCACCTTCTCACCACGTTTCATCAATAGCGATAGCACACGATCGTCCACAAAGTTATCTATCAGCTCAATCCGCTTCTTCGCGCTCCTCACTAACTCTGAAACATACGCCCATGCATCCCATACGCAACCTGTTTGAAATATTTGTTCCGGCAACAGTTTGGGAGAACTTTCTTCCATCTTATCGAGAATCATATCAATCTTCTCGTCTGTGTCAATCTGATGGCGTTCAAGGTGTGCTATACGCCTCAATACATCTGCATTTTGCACCATAAAGCTTCGCATGGCAACAAAAGCATCAATGATTCTTATGCTGGTATCAATGGCTTTCTGGCTTGTTAATACAGAAGGAAGCATGGATACGCCAAATATCGTAAACGCAAAGGGAGCCGACGTAGAATGCTTCAATATCTTGAACCGGTCACAATTTGTGACCAGTTCCTTCATTTCTTCCTTTGTTAGCTGAAAACGGTATCTCTCAGGGAACCTTGCACTGTTACGTTTGGCAGCCTGATTAAGTGCCTTTGTCTCGACACCATATATCATGGCTAAGTCTCTGTCTATCAGTACTTGTTTGCCCCTAATGACTATTATCAGCTTCTCAATATCATATTGGCTGAGAACGATATCTCCTGAATCAAGGTGGTTGCAATTAGCATCCACCTTTACTAACTGGTCGCAATTTGCGACCGGTTCCATAGACTGGTCACGTTTTGCGACTGGTTCAGATTTGTGTTCTTCTATTATCTTTTTCTTTTTAGCCATGATTTAACGTTTATAATTTTCTTTCTCCTTTCTGATTTGTGGTCATAGCGCGACCACCCAAGTGCTTGCTGATATCTTCACAGAACGTGTTCCAAATTCTTTTCATATTTGTATGATTAGCGTAATACTTGATTGCAAAGATACAAATATTTCAATTATGTGAGAAAGAAAAAGTGTACTTTTTTCTTCGAACGTAAGAAATTTATAAAATTATCGAAAATAATACCCAAAGAATTCCCTCAAAAAACATAAATCTACCTGCGCCCCGAAGCGACCTTCACCGAGGGGACTCTCGACTTCAAGGCAGCAACAAGCCATCAAAATCACGCGGAACCTGCAGCAAGCTGAAGGCACCCCTTCCCAATGTCGTACCTTTGCAAATGTAAGGCAAGTGAGCCGGAAGGGAATGTCTCCCAATGGTCATGCGAATGGTACCTATGACTCAAAGGAAGCATAAAAAACGGCTCACCAGTACAATCTTTCAGAACTGCCAGCGGTTGGGCAGGGTGCGGTCTGGCCAGAGATGCTTGGCGTAGGTGTAGTGGAGACGGTCGAAAAGGGTTGTTAGGCGGGTGAGGCGCTGCTGGAAAGCTGCATAGTCCTTGCGCTCCGGCTGTGTCCATTGCACTTCGGCAAGGGCTGACATGCGGGGAAGGGCTTGGTATTCTGCCAGTTCTTCGTTGATGACATATTCCGTCCAGAGATTGGCCTGTACGCCGAGGATATGTTGTGTTGCCTCTGCGGTGGCGCCTTCGGGGACGGGCTCAAGACTATAGACCTTCTCCACGGTGATGCATCCGCCGCAGCGACTGGGCTCGAACAACGGGTCGGCGGTCTGCTGATAGTCGAAATAACAATGGGTGGTAGGGGCCATGATGACATCATGCCCGAGGCTTGCGGCCTTCGCACCCGGCTCCGTGCCACGCCACGACATAATCATGGCATCCTGCGGACAGCCATCGAGTATCTCGTCCCATCCCAAAGCACGGCGACCATGAGCCGTGAGGAAGTCAAAGACTCGCTTGGTGAAGAAACCCTGAAGGGCGGCGCCTTCCAGATGGAGGGCTTGGCACTTGGGACAGGCTTCCCACTTCTCCGTGGGTGTCTCGTCGCCTCCGATGTGGATGACCTCTGAAGGGAAGATGTCCATGATTTCGGTCAGCACGTCTTCCACAAACTGATAGACTCGGGGGTTGCCCACGCAGAGCACATCTTTATAGACGCCCCAGTAATGGCCTACCTGATAGGGACCACCGGTGCAGCCCAACTCAGGATAGCTGGCCAGGGCTGCCAGCATGTGACCGGGCATGTCTATCTCGGGGATGACGGTGATGTGGCGTTCCTTGGCATACTCGACAATGCTGCGAGCTTCGTCCTGGGTGTAGTAGCCGCCATAGGGGATGTGGTCGTCAAGGTCGGAATTAGTGCCGATGATTGTTCCTGTGCGCTGGGAGCCAATGGTGGTCAGGCGCGGCCATTTCTTCATCTCGATGCGCCATCCCTGGTCGTCGCTGAGGTGCCAGTGAAACACGTTCATGTTGTGCAAGGCGAGCAGGTCGATATACTTCTTGATGAAACTCACGGGGAAGAAATGACGGGAGCAGTCGAGGTGCATGCCACGATAGGGGAAGCGCGGGGCATCGGTGATTTCGACGGGCTGAAGTTTGAGGTTCGAGGGCTGAGGGCTGAGGGATTTGCGGAGGGTTTGGATGCCGTAGAAGACGCCTGCCGCTGAACCGCCCTTGATGGTGACGGCCTGGTCGGTGACGGTGAGGACGTAGCCCTCGCGGTTGGTGACTTCGGGCGACACGGTGAGCTCGATATAGCGCTCGTTGCGTTGCTTCTGGGTGCTGATGGGCAGCTGCAGTCCTGTGATTTCGGACAGATAGGTCTGCAGAAAGGCTGCTTCCCGTTCTAGTCCGTCTACCCCCCAGATATGGACGTCGGCATCGAGGACGAAGGTCTCGCCCTCACTCAGCTGAATCTGCTGAGGCATAGGAACTACGTCGTACTGCGCAGATATAGGTAAAAAGGTTAAAAGGTAAAAGAGTAAAACACCTGTCACCTTGATATTCCTCTGCTTTATGATCATTATCTTATCCATACACTTCTTTTTTTTACTTTTTTACCTTTTTACTTTCTTACTTTTTCTTTTATATTTTGTATTCCACAAATGCTTCCATGGCTTCATAGCAGGCCAGCCCGAGGTCGTCGTAGCGCTTGGCAGTGTTGCGGTTGCGGTCTTCGGCGCGTTGCCAGAACAGCCGTTCGTCGTCACCCATGAACGGGGCGCTTTCCATCTGACTCTGATGGCGCAGGATGGCGTTTCGCTTCTCCCGGACTTCCTCGGGGCTCATGGGCACACACATCTCTATGTCGGCGACATCCCATTCTGCCCATGCTCCGCGATACATCCATACTCGGCAGTCGTGCAACCACTGGGCTCCTGCCTTCTTCTCTTCGTCGATGGCTGCCAGCACCGCATCGGTACACTTGCGGTGGGTGCCATGCGGGTCGGCAAGGTCGGCAGCGACGTAGATCTGATGGGGCTGTATCTCGGCAAGGAGCTTCTGCACGGGGATGACGTCCTGCTCGGTCATGGGCAGTTTCTCGATGCGTCCGCTCTCATAGAACGGCAGTTCGAGGAAATGGATGTGGTCACTCTGTATGCCGTTGTATTCACATGCCAGACGTGCCTCGCCACGACGAATGAGGGATTTCATGCGAAGTATCTTGTCGGTGTCCATATCGCCTTCTTTCTTCTGGTTCAGGAAGGCCTTGACGGAGTGGTAGCTCTCGGTGATAATCTGGTCTTTGCCTTCGGCGAAAATCTTGTTGAAGCCGTTGGTGAAGTGCATGAAGCGTCTGACTTCCTCATCGCCTACGGCAATGTTGCCGGAGGTCTCATAGGCGATATGGACATCATGTTTCTGCTGCATGAGTCGTCGGATGGTGCCGCCCATGGAGATGACGTCGTCGTCGGGATGGGGGGAGAACACGATGATGCGCTTGGGGTAGGGGGTGGCACGCTCCGGACGGGTGCTGTCATCGACATTGGGCTTGCCGCCAGGCCATCCGGTGATGGTGTGCTGCAGCTCGTTGAATACTTCGATGTTAACAAGGCCTGCCTGTCCGTCAAACTGCTTGACGAGGTGGCCCAGTCCGTTGTCCACATAGTCCTTGGTGGAGAGCTTCAGCAGGGGCTTTCCGACTCTTCTACAGAGATCGACGACCTGTCGGCGCAGCTGGTGGTCGGGCATCTTGATGGTATCGGTGAGATTCAGATTCATAATCGTTGAGCGTTAGTTGATGACTGTGGGTTTGACGTTCCAGCCTTCGAGGAAGAATGTCGCATTCTCCGTATCTCCCGAGTCATCCGGCAAGGTGCAGGTGACGGTGCGCTGCTCTCCTGGTGCCAGGGTGATGTAGTTGTCGGACCAGAAGGCGGGGCACAGCAGCTGGCTTTTATTGTCCTTGGCGGTGAGCCGCAGCATGAAGGCTACGGACTGTGTGGGGTTGGTGAGCGTCACTTCGTAGCGGTGGTTGTCGGAGGCTACGCGGCGAGCGGTGGTCTGACAGGTCACCTCGGGCAGCTCGTCGAGCACGCGGTAGGAGGAGTAGCGGGCGATGGGTGTTCCCACCCAGGTGCTCTTGTCCCATTCGTAGGTGTCGCTGCCGTTGGGGATGAAATATTCGTTCATTGCCAGTTGCTGTCCGTCGGCGGCGGTTGCCTGCAGGAACAGGAAGGCTCCTTCGGCATCGAACGGCGGGAGGTCGAAGAGCTTTGTTGATGTTTGAGGTTTGATGTTTGAAGTTTGATGTTTGATGTTTGAAGTTTGAGCTTGGAGGGGAACCAGCTGCATGGTGGCGGTGAGGATGACGGGCTGCAGGGTCTCGTTGACGGCATAGACGGCACGGCGCTGGTAGTCGTAGATGAGTTGGACGGGGGCGTTGGCCCGTTTCACGGCATAGTAGGCAGCATTGGGCTGTTTGTAATAGTCGTAGAGCTGCCAGTAGATGCCTGGACGTGCTGAGTTGAGCATCCACTGGATGATGCCGGTGGTGTGGGGCACACGGACGCGGAAGCTCTCGAACATGGCCCGGGTGCTCTCGTAGTTCAGCAGGTCGGCACGGTGCAGATACTGGTCGATGTCACCGGAGGCTCCGAAGCGTGCATCAATCACCTCGGTCAGCTTGGCGAGGGAGTTCATGGCCGACTCGGACGCCGTGCAGAGTATGTCCCAGCGGTTGTCGATGGGAAAGAGCCGCTTGCCCAGCATCTTCTGAAGCGACTCCTTGACGGGGAGCTGAGCGCCGATGCCTGTCTCGGTATTGAAGCCGAAGGCTCCGCCCGGGGCTTGCGGGTCATACCAATAGGCAGGGCCTACATACTCGTAGGGACCGGCCATCTTGGTGCCTGACGGTCCGGAGAGAGTGCTATTCATCTCCTTGGCGGAAATGAGATAGCTGCGGTCGTCATAGGTGCCGAGCGTCTTGCGGTAAAGCTCCTCCAGCTCGGGTTTGGGAATCATGTCGCTGCCCACGAACCAGGCGATGATGGAGGGGTGATGGCGGAGCCAGAGCACCTGGTCCTCGAAAGACTGTCCGACGAGGGCGATGTTCTCGGGACTGGTAATGCCGCCGTAGGGCTCTGCACAGGGGCTGCCCAGATAGTCTTCCCACTCCCAGTGACAGCTCCAGCCCACGAGCACCAGCAGACCCAGCTCGTCGCAGAGGTCATAGAGGTTCTGTGAGTTGCCCCAGAAGCCCTCGAAACGCACGGCGTTCATGTTCATGTCACGGACATACTCCAGCTGGAGGCGGTTGGTGGCGGGGGTGTCACGCAGATAGAGCTCGTCGGTCCATCCGGCTCCCCGCAGCAGGATGTCACGTCCGTTGAGCTTGAAGGAGCGATAGCCCTCGGGGGTGAGGAAGGTCTCTATCTCACGGATGCCGAAACGGATGTCCTCGGAGTCGGAGATGATGTCCTCTCCCTCGATGAAATCGACATGCAGGTCATAGAGCTCGGGAGTACCCATGTTGTGGCACCACCACAGCCGCGGATGATGGATATAGGTATTGGAAACGAGGTTGAGCAGTCGGCGTTCATGAGGGGCCAGCGTGACATTGGCGGTGAACTCCATGTCTTCGATTGTACCGCGAAGGGTTCCCTTGACTTCGTGGTCAGCGTAGTTCGTGACAACGGCATCGATGTTCAGGGTGGCTCCGTCGAGCGTTTCTTTGCGGACTTTCGACTGCACCGCAGTATAGGCAACCGACACGGAGTGACAGGTCTTCACCGTCACCTCGCGAAAAATGCCCATGCTCTCGTCGGCAGGACGTGGGTTCCAGTCGGCAAAACCAGTGTTGGGTTCGCCGGGCTGTGCACGGAACACCTCTACGGCAAGAACGTTGTGCTGCCGGACATAGGGGGTGACGTCAAAGCTAAACTGTCGGAAAGTGCCGAACACTTCTTGTGAGGTGGCTATCTGATGGCCGTTGAGCCAGATGTTGGCACGATAGCTGATGCCGTCGAAAGAAAGTATGACGTGTTCGACGTCCTTTTGAATAGGGAGTGTGAAGGTGGTGCGATACCACCAACTGACATCAAACTGATGACGGTCGATGCGCTGGTAGTCCTCTGCCGTCAATGCCTCGGGCTCTACGCCGTTGGCAATGAGGACACCCATGAGGGTGGAGGGAACAGAGGCAGAAAGCCATCCGTCGGTCGTGTACTGGGAGGTGGAGAGCTGGGCACCGGAAGTCTGAATCTTAGCTGATGACTGCACCTGCCAGCCGTCGGTGAGTTTGAAGGATGCGGCGCCGGCAACATGTCCGATGAAGAAGGTTGACAACATGAATAGAACGAAACGTCGAAAGTTTTTCATAGGCTTTTCTTATTGTTCTTTGTTGACATGTTCCTCTGCCCATTGCTGCAGGGCTTCAATGTATTTCTCGCAGCGCTCGTCGTAGAGTCGCTTCTCCCGTTGGCGTGCAATGAGCTTATAGATGAGCCAGAGCAGCAGGCAGGGCACAAGACCGGCCACGAAACTGAGCCAGAAGAGGAGGTTGTTGTCGGGGTTCTTCCAGGTGATGAGCACGGGTGGGATGCAGAAGAGGATGACCAGCCACAGCGGGCCGCGTCGCTTCATGTCCTTCTGCCATTCCAGCAGGTCCTGCTTACGGTCGATATACTCCTCGAACTCCTCATCGCTGACACCGAAATGGTCGGCATGGGGCAGGGTGGGGTTGTTACGGTATTTGGAGCGTACCGTGATGATTTTACTCTGTAGGGTCTCCTCGAACTGAGGGGCGTCAATATAACGGCGGTCGATGTTGAACATTGAAGTTTGAGGTTTGAAGTTTGAGGTTTGAACTTTTGGAGCAGCGAGAGCCATCAGGTTTGCTCGTTTGGCCGAGTCGTGACAAAAGTCAACGAAGTTAAGTTTGAGGGGCGAGGGGAGTGGAAGAGAAATAAGGAGTTGAGGGAGTGATTTGTACTCCTCAACTCCTTACTTTTTCCGCTTCTTTGCTTCTTTAACAGAGTTTGCGTGAGCCGTCGCCGATGACTACGTCATAGACTTTGGGCTCGTGGCCGTATTTCTCGTTAAAGCGCTTCTTGGCGTCGGCAACAAACTGCAGATAGAGGTCGTTGCGAACGAGGTTGATGGTGCAGCCACCGAAGCCACCGCCCATGATGCGTGAACCGGTCACACCGTTCTCCTTGGCGATGTCGTTGAGGAAGTCGAGCTCTTCGCAGCTTACCTCATAGTCCTTCGAGAGACCTTCGTGCGTCTGGTACATCAGCTCGCCGACCTTCTCGTAGTCACCTTCGTTCAAGGCGTCACAGACAGCAAGGACGCGGTCCTTCTCGCCGAGCACGAACTTGGCACGCTTGTAGTCCTCTTCGCCTACCTCGGCACGTACCTCGTCAAGCTGTTCCCAAGTGCAGTCACGCAGTGTCTCGAACTTTCCTTCGGGATGCTTGGCCTGGATGTGCTTCACCACATTCTCGCAGGAGTTGCGGCGGTCGTTGTAGGGAGAGCCTGACAGCTGGTGCTTCACGACAGAGTCGAGCAGCACGAGACGATAGCCGTCGGGCTTGAAGGGGAAGTACTCAAACTCACGGCTACGGCAGTCGAGGCGCATGAGACAGCCTGCCTTGCCGAAGACAGAGGCGAACTGGTCCATGATGCCGCACTTCACGCCGCAGTAGTTGTGCTCGGTAGCCTGTCCTGCGAGTACCATGTCCCACTGGGAGACTTTGTTGTCGCCGAAGAGATCGTTCAAGCCAAAGGCGATGCAGCTCTCCATAGCAGCTGATGAAGACATACCGGCACCGAGGGGTACGTCGCCGGCAAAGGCGATGTTGAATCCCTTGACGGGAACACCACGCTTCTGCATCTCCTTGGAGATACCGAAGATATAGCGTGCCCAAGAGGCACGGGGGCCGTTCTCGTCGTTCAGGTGGAAGTCAACACGGTCCTTCAGGTCAATGGCGTAGGCCATGACGGTGTCTTCTGTTCCGTTGGGGCGTATCTCTGCCATGATGCCCTTGTCGACTGCTCCGGGGAATACGAACCCGCCGTTGTAGTCGGTGTGCTCACCAATGAGATTAATACGACCTGGAGAGGCATATACGTTACCTGTCTTACCATCAAAATGCTTGATGAAGCGGCTTCTTACAAAATCAATTTCCATCATATTGGTTTACGATTTGACAATTTACAATTTACGATTTACTCCACGGGGATGTCCTTGTTGACGTTCTTGCAACCGATGAGGGCGTAGTAGAACATGTAGCCGACAGCAAGGAAATAGACAAAGTAGCTCGGCATGTAACCCATGAAGTTGGAGAACCAGCCCTGAATGAGCGGCAGTACACCACCACCGACAACCATCATCATGAAGATACCACTGGCTTGAGCTGTGTATTTGCCCAGACCCTCGGTAGCGAGGTTGAAGATGGATGCCCACATAATAGAGGTGCAGAGTCCACAAAGTACAAGTAACAGAGCACTAATGGGTACCTGAGCTGTCCAGAATTTGAACTCCATGATGTCGAACAAAGGCATCGTGATGATATTGTCTTTGGGAATAAACATGGCGGCAGCAATCAGTATCATAGCAACGGAGGTTGTACCGAGCATGAGCTGACGTGATGAAATCTTACCGGCAATGAATCCGGATACCAGACGTCCGCAAAGCATCAGCAGCCAGTACATGGCAGCTACAGCTCCACCTATCTTGGCAGCATTCTCTATGAGACCTGCTCCCTTGTCCGATAAATCGGAGAGGTAGAAGTTGAGTGCTCCGGGGATACCCACCTCGACACCTACATAGAAGAAGATGGCGACGACACCCAGTGTGCAGTGGCGGAACGACCAGGGAGAGTGCTCGAACTTCGTCTCAGCCGTAACCTTACCCAGTTCGGGGTCTTTAATGGGGATAAAGATCAGGGCAATGAAGGCCAGTGCAAACACGGCCATAGCGATGAACATGACGAGGTTTACCTGAGACATCTGTGTGACATCAGCCTCGGTAGCTATACGCTTCACACCGTTAATGATGACCTGCTTCTTCTCGATGACATCGTTCATCGTCACTACCTGTCCTACCAAGGCACCTACCAGCATCGGGGTTAAAGTACCGGTAAGGGAATTTAGCGTACCTCCTATGAGATTCAACTGGTTACCACGGTTACCGCCACCTCCGAGAAGGTTCAGCATCGGGTTCACCACGGTATTCAGAATACATACGCAGAAACCTGAGATAAAGGCTCCGAGCAGATAGACGCAGAAACCGGAAATACCGGTCGGGAAACTGGACAGGAACTGTGTCAGCACGCCGAAGAAACCTACGGCAATACCGATGAGCGCTGTCTTCTTGTAGCCCACCTTGGTCAGCATCTTACCTGCGGGAATACCCATGAACAGATAGGCAAAGAAGTTCATGAAGTTACCCAGCATGCCCAGCATGTTGTTGCCGTCAATCTCGGGCTGGCTCTTCCAGATGACGCCGATGGGTGCTGCCAGATTGGTGACGAACGCAATCATAGCGTACAGGAAGAACATGGTGACAATGGCAATAATACTGCCATTCACTTTCTGTTGATTACTCATAATTCTAGTTATTTGTTAGTGTTTGGTGTCGGTTTACTTCTCTACGCCGAACTTATAGACGGTCTTCTGCTTGTAGCGCTGTCCAGGATTCAGGACTACGCTGGGGAAGTAGGGACGGTTAGGCGTGTCGGGGAAGTGCTGAGCCTCTAAGCAGACTGCCGAACGGTAGGGGAAGGTGCAGTCGTTGGCACCCTTGTAACCGGTGGCATAGTTGGCTGTGTAGAGCTGCATACCGGGCTCGGTGGTGTAGCACTCCAGGGTGCGGCCACTCTTCGGGTCGGTAATCTTGGCAGCAAAGCTCAGTTCCTTCTCTTCCTTCTTGTTCAGCACGTAGTTGTGGTCGAAGCCCTTGCCGAACTTAATCTGCTCATCGTCAGCGTTGATATCCTTTCCGAAGGGTTTGGGAGTACGGAAGTCGAAGGGTGTGCCCTCTACCTTCAGGATCTCACCTGTCGGAATGGCTGTGGCATCGGTCGGCAGATAGAAGTCGGCGTTAATCTCGCAGATCTGGTCGAGAATGTCGGGAGTGGGATCTGCTGTTCCTGCCAAGCTGAAGAAGGCATGGTGGGTCAGGTTGACGATGGTCTTCTTGTTCGTGGTTGCCAGATACTCGATAATCAGCTCGTTCTGGTCGGTAAAGGTAAACTCTACCGTTACATCCAGCTCACCCGTGAAGCCTTCCTCACCATAGGAAGAGATGCGGTGCAGAGCCAGAGAGCGGGGACCCATCTGACGGGCATCCCATACCTTGGCATTGAAGCCGCAGTTACCGCCGTGCAGGTGGTTGGGGCCATCGTTCAGTGCCAGCTGATAATCCTTTCCGTTCAGGGTGAACTGTCCTTTGCAGATGCGGTTACCCCAACGTCCTATCAATGTAGAGAGGTAGGGCTCCTTACCGCTCATGAGCTGCTTGATGCTGCCATGACCCTGAATGACGTTACCTACTTTACCGTCCTTGTCTGGTACCATAATAGCACAGATGGCACCTCCGTAGTTAGAGATGGCTACTTCGTAACCCTGACGGTTCTTCAAGATGTACAAATCGGTTTTCTTACCATTAATTGTGGTCTGAAAGTCCTTGCGTTTCAGCCCACACAGCGTCGCTGTTTCTGTAGTGTTTGACATAACTTAATTGTTTTTAGTTACAAATGTTGTTTGCAAAGTAACTGAAAAAACTCGAAATAAGCAAACTTAACGCACTAAAAAAAGTTCAATGGAGTGTTAAAAACACCTAAAAGCCCATTTTGAGGAAATCTGCAACGACATAACTGCTGCCTCCAACGAACACAAAATCGTCTTTTTTCGCGGCATGAATGGCTGTTTCGTAGGCATCGGCAACTGTCGGGAAAGCGTTGCCTTTCAGCCCGTTAGCTTTTCCTTTCTGTAACAGGGCGTCCTCGGGAATAGCACGGTGGTTGTTGGCTTTGGTGAAGTAATAGGTGGCATGAGGGGGCAAGAGGGCCATGACATGGTCAACATCCTTGTCATCGACCATTCCGAAGACAATATGCATCTTTTGACACTTGATGCTCTTGAGTTGTTCGCTCAGATACTGCCATCCTCCTAAGTTATGTCCGGTGTCACATATCACGAGCGGCTTGGTGCTGACAGTCTGCCACCGACCCTGCAAACCGGTCAGTTCACATACTTGCTCAAAACCCTTGAGCACAGCCTGCCGGCATTTCCTGCTGTCGGACGGCTTGTCTGCTTTGCCGAGGCAGCCGAGTCTCTCCAGTTCATGAATGGCACAGAGAATGGTGTTGGTGTTTTTGGCCTGATAGAGTCCGCCCAGCTCGCCGACTATCTTTCCGTCGTGTCTCGTCTTATAGCAGAGACGGCCATGGGCTACTGGCTTGGCACTTAGCACTTCCGGTTCATCTTCGGCGAAGAGGATGGGGGCACCTGCCTCTTGAGCCTTGGTTTTAAAGACAGGGCGTGTCTCTTCGTTTGCCTCGCCGATGACAACGGGAATGCCTGGCTTGATGATGCCGGCCTTCTCTGCTGCAATCAGAGCCAGCGTGTTGCCGAGAAACTGTGTGTGGTCGAAACTGATGTTGGTGATGACGGACAAAAGGGGAGTGATGATGTTTGTGCAGTCGAGCCTGCCGCCTAATCCTACCTCCACGACGGCAATATCAACCTTTTTCTCGCTGAAATATTTGAAAGCCATCGCGGTGGCTAGTTCAAAGAAAGTAGGGTGGAGGGGTTCGAAGAATGCCTGCTCGTTCTTGACGAAATCCATCACGAATTTCTTGGTGACGGGACGTCCGTTGACACGGATGCGTTCACGGAAGTCTGCCAGATGGGGTGAGGTATAGAGTCCTACCTTGTAGCCGTACGACTGCAGCACGGCTGCCAAAGTATGCGAACAGGAACCCTTGCCGTTGGTTCCTGCTACGTGAATGGTGCGGAAGTGACGGTGAGGGTTCCCGAAATGACAGTCCAGGGCAAGGCTGTTCTCCAGTCCTTCCTTGTAGCCTGAAGCGCCCTGCTTCTCGAACATGGGCAGCTGGCTGAACAAGTATTGGCAAGTCTCCTCGTAGTTCATCTCCTTCGGCTGTGAAGCATCGCAGCAAACACTACCTGATAAAAATAGATATTAGGCTATATCCTAACTAAAATAGTTCTTGAACTTCTGGAAGATGGAGCGCTTTGTCTCGATGTCACCCTTGAAGTTGTCGCTGTCCTTGAACTTCAGCAGGGCATCCTTCTCCTCCCGGCTGAGCTCCTTGGGCACATAGACACTGACGTTGACCACCAGGTCACCCCGTCCGTTGCCATAACCCTGTACGGCAGGCAGTCCCTTGCCACGGAGACGCATGGTCTTGCCCGGCTGGGTACCACCCTCTATCTTAATCTTTAACTTGCTGCCTTCGATGGTGGGCACCTCAACCTCACCTCCAAGAGCTGCTGTGGGGAAGTCGAGCAGCAGGTTATAGATGAGGTCGTTATCGTCGCGGATGAACGTGTCGTTCTCTTCTTCCTCGATGAATACCTGTATGTCACCGTTGATGCCTTTGTTGCGTCCGGCGTTTCCCTTGCCCGGCACATTAACAATCATGCCCTCGGCAACACCGGCAGGAATCTTGATTTCTACCACTTCCTCGCCTTTCTCGACACCCGTGCCGCCACAGTGTTTACACTTGTTCTTGATGACATGTCCGCTACCGTTACAGGTGGGACATACACCCTGTGTCTGCATCATGCCGAAGATGCTCTGCGTGGTGTGGGTGATGACGCCTGATCCATGACAGGTCTGGCATATCTCGTCACTACTGCCTGCCTCGGCACCCGAGCCCTGACAGTGTGAGCAAGGCACATCCTTGCGCACCTTAAACTTCTTGGTAACGCCGTTGGCAATCTCTTCGAGCGAGAGTCTCACCTTCAGTCGCAGGTCGCTGCCGCGGTGCTGCTGAGCACTGGGACGTCCGCCACCGAATGCGCTGAATCCGGCACGTCCGCCGAAGATGTCACCGAACATCGAGAAGATGTCGTCCATGTTCATGCTGGCCCCGCCGAAGCCACCGAATCCGCTACCTGTGGGTCCGTCGAATCCAAACTGGTCGTACTGCTGACGTTTCTTCGGGTCATGCAGTACGTCGTATGCCTCTGCTGCCTCCTTGAATTTCTCCTCGGCCTCTTTGTTGCCCGGGTTGCGGTCGGGGTGGTATTTGATGGCGATGGTGCGATACGCCTTTTTGATTTGGTCTTCAGTCGCGTTCCTATCGACACCAAGCACCTCGTAGTAGTCTCTTTTCTGCGCCATAATGATGCATTATGAATTATGCATGATGAATTATCATTGTCCTACAGCCACTTTCGCGTGGCGTATCACTTTGTCATTAATCTTATAACCTTTCTGCAGGCAGTCAATGACCTTGCCTTTCTTGTCGTCACCCATGCCGGGTACCATCGCCACAGCCTCGTGGATGTCCACGTCGAAATCAGCATCGTCGGTCTCAATGAGCTTCACGCCCAGTCCTTCGAGTGCTTTCTGGAACTTCTGGTAAATTAGTTCCATGCCTTCACGCAGCACCTGCGGGTCATCGGTTTTCTCGCCGTTATCAATGGCACGTTCCATGTCGTCGAGCACAGGCAGGATGGCTTTGATGGCGTTCTCGCCGCCATTGAGAATCAGCTCGGCCTTCTCCTTGATGGTACGTTTGCGGTAGTTGTCAAACTCAGCCACCGAGCGCAGATACTTGTCCTGCAGCTCAGCAATCTTTAATTGGGCAGCCTCCAACGGGTCTTCCCCTTCACCGGCAACCGATACCTCGGGGTCTTCCAAGTCCTCAGCGTCCTCAGCGTTCTCAACTTCCTGTAATTCCTCATCCTTCAGAGCTTCTTCCTCTTCCAGATTCATCTTTTCTTCTTCGTTCATAGTTTAATCTCCTTTTCCTAGTCTACAGCAAAAACCGTGCCTAAACCTCAAACTTCAAATCAAGCATACATCTTCTCCTTCTGTTCCTTGATGGCCTCGTCATAGATGTAGTCATCGTAAGTCATCAGCTTGTCGATGGTGCCGCTGGGAGTCAGTTCAATGATGCGGTCGGCCACCGTGTTAATGAACTCATGGTCGTGCGAGGCAAACAGAATGTTGCCCTTGAACGAGATCAGGTTGTTATTGAATGCCTGGATAGACTCCAGGTCAAGGTGGTTCGTCGGTGTGTCGAGGATGAGGCAGTTGGCGTTCTTCAGCTGCATACGTGCAATCATGCAGCGCATCTTCTCGCCGCCAGAGAGCACGCACACCTTCTTCTGCACGTCTTCGTCCTTGAAAAGCATACGTCCGAGGTAGCTCTTCATCAATACCTCGTTACCCTTGCCGTACTGCGACAGCCAGTCCACGAGGTTCATCTCCGACTGGAAGAACTCCGTATTGTCCAGCGGTAGGTAGGCGGTAGTGATGGTGACGCCCCACTTATAGGTGCCGGCCTGCGCCTCACGGTTGCCGTTGATAATCTCAAACAGCGCCGTCATCGCCTTGGGGTTATGGCTGAGGAATACCGTCTTCTGACCCTTCTCGATGGTGAATGACACATTGTCAAAAAGCACCGTGCCGTCGGCATCGACAGCCTTCAGTCCTTCCACTTCGAGAATCTGTGTGCCCGGCTCGCGTTCCATCGAGAAGATGATGCCCGGGTATTTGCGTGTCGAGGGCGTAATCTGCTCCACGTTGAGCTTTTCCAGCATTTTTTTGCGTGAGGTCGTCTGCTTCGACTTTGCCACATTGGCAGAGAATCGGCGGATGAACTCCTCTAACTGCTTACGCTTCTCTTCAGCTTTCATCTTCTGGTTCTGAGCCTGGCGCAGGGCAAGCTGCGACGACTCGTACCAGAACGAGTAGTTACCCGAGAATAGCGTCACCTTGCCAAAGTCAATATCCACCGTCTGGGTAGATACAGCATCGAGGAAGTGACGGTCGTGACTCACCACGAGGACACACTGCTCCAAGTTCGAGAGATATTCTTCCAGCCACTGCACCGTGTCGAGGTCCAAGTCGTTTGTCGGCTCGTCGAGCAATAGGTTGTCAGGATGCCCGAACAGCGCCTTGGCCAGCATCACGCGCACCTTTTCGTTGTTCGAGATGTCGCTCATCTGCTTGTAGTGCTGTTCCTCCTTGACGCCAAGGTTCTGCAGCAGTTGAGCTGCCTCACTCTCGGCCTCCCAGCCGTTCATCTCGGCAAAAGCCATCTCCAGTTCAGCAGCCTTCACACCGTCCTCCTCGGTCATCTCCGCCTTGGCATAGAGCGTCTCACGCTCCTTCATGTTCTTCCACAGCGGGCCGTGACCCATGAGTACCGTGTCCATCACCGTGAACTCGTCATATTTGAAGTGGTCCTGCTCCAGCACGCTCAGTCGCTCGCCGGGTGCCAGCTCCACCGTACCCTTGTTAGGCTCCAGCTCGCCGCTGATGGCCCGCAGCAGTGTTGACTTACCAGCACCGTTGGCACCGATGATGCCGTAGATGTTACCACTCGTAAACTTCAGGTTGACGTCCTTGTAGAGCGTCTTCTTGCCGAATTGTATCGCTAAGTTCGTTACTGTTATCATCTTTTCTTTATACCTTATAATATATAGAGAGGTGCAAAGGTACGAAAAAAATATGAATTACAAAAAATAAAATTTGTTTTTAAGAAAAAAATAGCTATCTTTGTCGCCAAAATTGGAAAGACTATGCGATATAACCCATATAATCAACAAGGAGAGTATGACCATCTGACCGTTGACAAGGGGGCGCCGTTGCTGGAGTGGTTGCTGGAGCACGTGCAACAGAGCCGTTCGAAAATCAAGGCGACACTGCAGGGACACGGCATCCGCGTTAATGGTAAGACGGTGACGCAGTTCGACTATCCGCTTGAGCCCGGGATGAAGGTGGCTGTTAGCAAGACGAAACGGAACCAGTGCGGGTTCAAGAGCCGTTATGTGAAGATTGTCTATGAGGACCGCTGGCTCATCGTTGTGGAGAAGATGGCAGGCATCCTGTCGATGGCTGCCGGTCACTCGTCGCTGAATGTGAAGGCTGTGCTCGACGACTATTTCAAGAAGTCGGGACAGAAATGTACGGCGCACGTGGTGCACAGACTCGACCGCGACACCAGCGGGCTGATGGTCTATGCCAAGGACATGGAGACAGAGCAGGTGCTGGAGCACTACTGGCACGACATCGTCTATGACCGGCGCTACGTGGCGGTGCTGAGTGGCGAGATGGAAGAGGATGAGGGAATGGTGGCTAACTGGCTGAAGGACAACAAGGCTTACGTCACATACTCTAGTCAGACGGACAACGGCGGCAAGTATGCCGTGACGCATTTCCACACGCTGGCACGCACGACGGATCATTCGCTGGTGGAGTTCAAGCTGGAGACAGGGCGTAAGAACCAGATTCGTGTGCATGCTGCCGACATGGGACATCCTGTCTGTGGTGATGTGAAATACGGCAACGGTGATGACCCGCTGCACCGCCTATGCCTCCATGCTTTCCGGCTGTTCTTTACGCACCCCATGACGCATGAGCCCATGGAGTTCGAGACAATCTTTCCCGCAACGTTCAGACAAATGTTTAAATAGCTATGCAGAACAAAACCGCAAGCCTTGATTTGGTGGAGTTTATTGAGACCCAAATCCTGCCC
The DNA here is from genome assembly GCA_905233985.1 of uncultured Prevotella sp. Classification (GTDB taxonomy): domain Bacteria; phylum Bacteroidota; class Bacteroidia; order Bacteroidales; family Bacteroidaceae; genus Prevotella. The sequence goes on along the minus strand of CAJOFA010000004.1, from coordinate 78,898 downwards.
CAATATGCAGCGTTCGACAAAGCGCACGACCTGACGCATGTCACTCGTGTCATCCGCCGCTCCCTGGAGCTGGTGCGCACCACAGGGGCTGATATCAACATGGTCTATACCATTGCCGCCTACCACGATATCGGCATGTCGGGGCCGAGGGCCATCCACCACTTGACGGGTGGGAAGATGCTGGCTGCCGACGCACGCCTGAAGCGCTGGTTCTCGGCAGAGCAGATTAAGATTATGCGTGAGGCCATTGAGGACCACCGTGCCTCGGCAAGCCATGCTCCCCGTAGCATCTATGGGAAAATAGTGGCAGAGGCTGACCGTGACCTTGAACCGGAAGTGGTCTTCCGCCGCACCGTGCAGTTCGGGCTGAGCAACTATCCTGAGCTGGACCGCGAGGGGCATTGGCAGCGATTCCGTGAGCACATGGACAATAAATACTCTTCGCATGGCTATATCAAGCTGTGGATAATGGGTTCGCCTAATGAGCAGAAACTGAAATCTCTGCGTAACACGATTGCCAATCCCATGGAGCTGAGGAAGGTGTTTGACCGGCTGTACGATGAGGAGAAAGCCTAGCGATTATGAATAAAAATCAAATAAAACAAAACTCTCTGAAGGCGTGGCTGCTGGCTGTGCGTCCCAAGACGTTGTCGGGGGCTGCGGTACCTGTGCTGATAGGTATCGCGTTGGCCTATTCGGACATCAGCAGTGAGTTCGGCGCCGAGTATTTCAACTGGGTGCCGGCGGTGTTGTGTCTGCTGTTTGCGTTTGTCATGCAGATCAATGCCAACTTCATCAACGACTTCTTCGACTATGCGAATGGCAACGACGACACGGAGCGCCGCTTAGGACCGTTGCGTGCCTGTACGCAAGGGTGGGTGAGTGTTGACGCCATGAAGCGTGCCATAGCGCTGACCACTGTCATTGCCTGTGTCGTGGGGCTGCCGCTCATCTGGTTCGGTGGGCTGGAGATGATTCTCGTTGGCGTGGTGTGCGTCGTGTTCTGTTTCCTCTATACCACGCACCTGTCGTATATGGGTTTGGGCGACCTGCTGGTGCTCGTATTCTTCGGCATTGTGCCTGTCTGCATCACCTACTATGTCATTTACTGCTCCGTCAGATATCCGTATCTCGCTGAAGACTATGTGCCGCATTACTGCACGTGGCAGGTGTTCCTGGCATCGGTGGCCTGCGGACTGGTGGTTGACGGGCTGCTCGTGGTGAACAACTACCGTGACCGTGAGAACGACCGCGAGGATGGGAAGCTGACGCTCGTGGTGCGCCTCGGGGCACGGAACAGTCGCCGACTTTTCCTGGCACTGGGCATCGTGGCTTGTGCCCTCGGTGTAGTTTTCTGGATGAACGGGCACCTGTTGGCCTTCGTGCTGCCGGTACTCTTCCTCGTGCTGCATGTCTATACGTGGCTGAAGCTGAAGGGTGCCCGTCCCCTGTCGGAATCGAGGGCTGCGTGGGCTGCCACCATGAATAACTGTCTGGGTGAGGCTGCCCGGAACATCCTTGTCTATGGCCTTTGTGTCGTCATCGGATTATTAATACTACTTTAACCACTCATTTTAACCCTTACCAAAATTATGGATTTCATTACAGATTCTATGACAGATTATCTTCATTACGTCATCATTCTGGTGCTTCTCATCGTGGGCTTCTATGCCTTCAAGAAGGTTGCCAGCTGTCTGTTCAAGACTATCATCTCCATCGTCGTCCTCGCTGCTATGGCTTTCGCATGGTGGTATTTCCACGGATTCTGACGTGACATGGGGGGGCATGACTTGACGAACTACCTATTATATAAAAGATAGTGAAGAATTCTAAATTTATTTTGTGGTTCGCTGTTTTCTTCGTACCTTCGCGGCGGAAAATTGAAAAAGGCCTACTTATTATATAATAAGGTAATGAAAAAAACTATTCTTGTCAGCCTCCTTGTCGGGGCTATATGTTTGAATGTATCAGCACAAAGCGGTACGAACTCTCCTTACAGCCAATATGGACTTGGTACGCTGGCTGATCAGTCGCAGGGCTTTAACCGTGGCATGAGCGGTTTGGGCTATGCCTTGCGCTCAGGCTCTCAGGTGAACGTCCTGAATCCTGCTTCCTACTCGGCTGTTGACTCCCTGACCATGCTCTTCGACGTTGGTCTCTCCCTGCAAATCACGAACTTCAAGGAGGGTGACCGGAAGTTAAACGCCAGGAATGCGAACATCGAATATGCCGTAGCGCTTTTCCGGGTGCTGCCTAAGTTCGGCGTGAGCGTCGGTCTGTTGCCATATACGAATGTCGGCTACGACTACTCCGCTACGGAGAGAATCAGCAACTCCAATACCACAGCCACGCAGACATACTCGGGCAGTGGTGGCATCCATCAGGCTTATCTTGGTCTCGGCTGGAATGTCGTCAGCGGTCTGTCGCTGGGTGCCAACTTCTCCTATCTGTGGGGACACTATGACCGTTTTGCCAAGGTGACGAGCAACAACAGCTATGTGAACACCATCAACAGAAACTATTGCGCAGACATCAGCAGTTATAAGATTGATTTGGGTGTGCAATGGGAACAGCCTGTGGGCAAGTCGGACTTTGTGACGCTGGGTGCTACCGTTGGACTGGGTCATAAGCTCGGTGCCGACCCCAGCGTAAACATCACAACCACCAATGCCCTCAACGGCACGAAGAACACGATAGGCGACACCATCAGCAATGGGCTGAGCATCCCCCTGACCATCGGTGGAGGTCTTGCCTACAGACACGGACGCAAGCTAACGGTGGGCGTTGACTACAACCTGCAGAAGTGGGGCTCGCTGGAATATCCTGAACTGAGCGAGACATCGCAGAAATACGTGATGAAGAGCGGTCTGCTCAAGGACCGTCATAAGTTCACTGTGGGTGCCGAGTGGGTACCGGGTGAGGCAGGACGTGTGCTCAACGAGTCAGTACGCAGCATCTTCAAACGTATTCACTACCGCGTCGGTGCTTCGTATGCCACGCCTTACTATACCATCAACGGCAAAGACGGCCCCAAGGAGCTCAGCGTGAGCGTAGGACTGGGTATTCCCATCTTCAACGAATGGAACAGCCGTTCGCTGCTGAACATCAGCGGCCAGTGGGTACACACCTCTGCCAAGGATCTGATAACGGAAAACTCTTTCCGCATCAATGTGGGCATTACGTTTAACGAACGCTGGTTCCAGAAGTGGAAGGTGAAGTAAATGCGGCCTCTCATTTTTCTTTTTTCAATTAGCGTACTTTTTATTGCCTGTACGGAGGAGAAGGAGCATATTGCACCGGCCATCAACGACCGTGACTCTGTGTCGATGATGACCACGTATGGTGTCAATACGCTGATTTCCGACTCCGGCATGATGAAATACCGCATCATCACTGAGCGGTGGGAGGTGAACACCATCAAGAGTCCCTCGCGATGGGAGTTCATGAAGGGCATTTTCCTGCAGCAGTATGACAAGACGTTCCACGTGGAGGCCTGCATCACGGCAGACACGGCATGGTATTACGACCAGTTGAGACTTTGGCATCTGCGGGGACGTGTCCGTGTCCGTAATGTCAACGGGCTTTTCTTTACCAGCGAGGAACTCTATTGGGACGGCATGCGCCATGAGCTGTATTCCAACTGCTTCTCTCGGGTCGTTACTCCTGAGCGAACGTTGCAGGGCACATACTTCCGCAGCGACGAACAGATGCGCCATTATATCGTCACCAACTCCAAGGGCTCGTTCCAGTCGGAAGACGTTGAGAAGAAACCCGAAGAGAACAAACCGAATACTCCAGCGACTCCAGCTGATACTACCAAGACTGCACCTCCACGTCAGCCTGCCAGCCGTCATGCCGCGACAACGCAACCGCAGCCTTGAAAAAAGAAATGGAACATATTACTGAAATGCTGCCTCTGGTCATTGGACTGATTGTCTCGATGGTTTTCTCAGCCTTCTTTTCGGGCATGGAGATCGCCTTCGTGTCGAGCAACCGTATGCGTGCGGAGATGGACCGTGAGAAGAATGGCATTGCCCAGCGCGTCATCGCTTTCTTCTACCGTCACCCCAGCGACTTTGTCAGTACCATGCTCGTAGGCAACAACATCGCTCTGGTGGTCTATGGCATTCTGTTTGCCAAAATCTTCGATACGCTCTTCTTCAACGACCTCTTCAGCGAGGCAGTCTTCGGAAGTGCTGCCGACGGTCTTTGTGTGGCTGCCGACACGATAGCGTCAACCATTGTCGTACTCTTCACCGGCGAGTTCCTGCCCAAGACCATCTTCAAGAACAATGCCAACACGCTGCTGACGTTCTTCGCTCTGCCGGCATACGTGTTCTATGTCCTGCTCTATCCGGTATCGCGCTTTGCTACTTTCCTGTCACGTATTGTGCTGCGTATGTTTGGTGTAAAGATGCTTGCCGCTGCCGAGGAAAAGGAGTTTAGTAAGGTTGATCTCGACTATCTGGTGCAGAGCAGTCTGGAACATGCCACCGATAAGGACGAGATGGACGAGGAGGTAAAGATTTTCCATAATGCCCTTGACTTCTCCGATACGAAGGTGCGTGATTGTATGATACCCCGAACGGAGATTGAGGCCATTGACATAGAAGATGCTACCATCGAAGAGCTCAAGAGCAGATTTATCGAGAGCGGATACTCAAAAATCATTGTCTATAAGGATGATATAGACCATGTCATCGGCTATATCCACTCATCGGAACTCTTCAAACTGTCCCCTTCGCCGCTCACCGCTCACCCCTCACCGGCCACCCTCAACGACCTGGAGATACGTACCCTTCCCTTTGTCCCTGAGACGATGGCTGCCCGCAAACTGATGCATATCTTCCTGCAGCAGAAGAAGTCGTTGGGTATCGTTGTGGATGAGTTTGGTGGTACCAGCGGACTTGTCTCCCTTGAGGACATCGTGGAGGAAATCTTCGGCGACATTGAGGATGAGCACGATACACAGACTTACATAGCGAAGCAGCTCCCTGACGGCGACTATCTGCTGTCAGCCCGTCTTGAGACAGAGAAGGTAAACGAAATGTTTGACCTTGACTTGCCTGAGAGTGACGAATATATGACCATTGGCGGACTGATTTTGCACGAATACCAGAGTTTCCCCAAACTGAACGAAGTGGTCACGATTGGTAAGTTCCAATTCAAAATCATCAAGAATACAATGACAAAAATCGAGCTTGTAAGGCTTAATATTACCGAATAAGTTAAAAAATACAAGTTTTTTTCCTCTGTTTCGAAGAAATTTTGTAATTTTGTCGGCCGTAACGGAAAATAATAAAAAAAAGCAAAAAATAAAATTTAAAAATGGCAGTATTAGAAAAAATCAGAAAGAGAAACGTGTTGCTCATCTGCATCATCGCGTTAGGACTTTTCGCGTTCATCGCAGGCGACATGTTGAAGAACCCCATCGATGACCTTTTCGGTGGTGATGAAAACATCGGCCGCGACAAAGTGGCAAAAGTCCTCGGTGAGAAAATTACCTATCAGGACTATCAGGAGCTCGTTGCCGAGTACACCGATGCCATCAAGTTCACTCAGGGACGTGAGAACTTCACCGACGAGGAGCAGAACCAGCTCAACGACCAGGTGTGGCAGGCATTTGTAACTAACAAGATTATCGAGGCTGAAGCCAAGAAGCTTGGACTCGCCGTAACCGATAAGGAGGTGCAGGACATCCTCAAGGATGGTACCAATCCCCTGTTGCTCCAGTCGCCCTTCGTCAACCAGCAGACGGGTCGTTTTGACCTGACGTTGCTCACCAAGTTCCAGGACGAGATGAAGAAGGGTGCTGCTGATCCCGAACTTGCCAAGCAGTATCAGAGCATCTATCGCTTCTGGCTCTTCATTGAGCGCACGCTCCGTGAGCAGACGCTCGCCATGAAGTATGAGAGCCTCCTCTCACATGCGCTCATCTCCAATCCCATCTCCGCAAAGATGGCCTTCGAGGGACAGAATACCGAGAGCGAAATCATCCTCGCCTCGATACCTTATGCTTCCATCAACGACAATGATGTCAAAATCAGCGATGCTGACCTCCAGGAAGCTTACAACAAGAGGAAGGAAGAGTTCCGCCAGTATCTCCCCACCCGTGACATCAAGTATGTCACCGTACAGATTAGCGCTTCTACGCAGGACCGTGCTGACCTCATGAAGAAAATGCAGGCAGCCAGCGATAGCCTCCGTGCCGGTGCTGATCCCACGATGGTTGTAGGCAAGGCTCAGTCAGATATCAATTATCTGGGCATTGCTGTCTCTTCAAAGGTTATGCCGCGTGACATCGCTGCCAAGCTCGATTCTATGCAGGTAGGTCAGACTACTGAGCCGTTTGAAACAGCATACGACAATACGCTCAATGTCATCAAGCTCATCAACAAGACGCAGCTGCCCGACTCTGTGGAGTATCGTCAGATTCGTGTATTCGACAACTCTGTCGATGTAGCCCACAACCGTGCTGACAGTATCTATAACGCCCTCAAGGGTGGTGCTGACTTTGCCGAGATTGCCGGCAAGTATGGTCAGACAGGAGATAAGATGTGGTTTACGGCTCCCATGTATGAGAATGCACCCTCTATCGATGCCGACTCCAAGAAGCTGCTTGAGGCTCTGTTGAACACGAACCCCAACGAGACAAAGAATCTCACGTTCACACAGGGTAACATCATCATTCAGGTGACAGCTCGTCGTGCCATGACCACCAAGTATGATGCCGCTATCATCAAGCATGGCATTGAGTTCTCATCGACTACCCGCCAGGCTGCCTATAACAAGTTCAGCCAGTTTGTCAGCGAGAACCAGACATTAGAGGATATTGAGAAGAACGCGCCGAAGTTCGGCTATACTGTTCAGGAGCGTCGTGACTTCAGCAGCAGCGAGCATACAGTTGCCGGTCTGCGTGGTACCACAGAAGCCCTCCGTTGGATTTTCGAGGCCAATGAAGGTGAGGTGTCTAAACTCTACGACCAGGTAGGTAATAACGACCACCTGCTTGTCGTTGCCGTTACAGGTATTCACAAGAAGGGCATCCGTGACTTCGACACCGTGAAGGACGATTTGAAGACTATCGTCATGCGCGACAAGAAATACGATATGATTGTTGAGAAGATGAAGGGTGTCACCAGTATTGATGCTGCTAAGCAGAAGGGTGCTGTCGTTGACTCAGTCAAGCAGGTTACCTTCGCTGCTCCTGTCTTCGTACAGTCAGCTAATGCCAGTGAGCCCGCTATCAGCGGTACTGTGGCAGCTACCCAGCAGGGTAAGTTCAACCCCACAGTCATCCGCGGTAATAACGGAGCCTATATGGTACAGGTTGTGAAGAAGACTCAGCGCGAGGGAGCTACCTTCGATGCTAAGGCTGTTGAACAGCAGCTGCACCAGCAGGCATTGCAGGCTGCCCGCCTTTACAAGCAGGAACTCATGCTCAAGGCAAATGTTGTTGACGTCCGCTATAAGTTCTTCAACTGATAGCTGCGTTTACATCACCCATATCAAGACGGACGGGAATTTCCTGTCCGTCTTTTTTTGATGTAACTCAGAAAGGCATAGATACAGGCCATGAGAACATAAGCGGCTATGGTCTTGACGATGGTGGGACGCAGCCCTTCGACGGTAGAGCAGGGGAGGGAGGTAAGCCACGTCAGCCAACCATTCAATATGCTAACGATGAAGGTAAGTAATATGGTGATAACTGATTGAATGGCAGGTAAGAAAGTGGTCAGCACTAAAGCAAGGGTAAGATAGAGTATGAGTATGGTCAGAGGAATGGCGACGTAGTTGGCGAATAGGAAGTAAGGAGAGAACTGTCCGAAATGATAAGCAATGAGCGGTGCCGTGCCCAGTTGGGCTGCTATCGAGACGGTCGTCGTTGCAATGAAAACCTTTTTTGTCTTTGTAAGACATCTCGCTATCAGTGTCTCGTCAGGTGTTTTCGGAATGCGGAAAACGTAGTTAAGCATATCCGTGAGCAATGGCGTGAATAGTAGGATGGCGAGAACAGAGGAAAAGGAGAGTTGGAAGCCGACATCGAAAAGGGCTGACGGATTGATGATCAGCATGATAATGGCAGTAAAGGCAAGCGTGTTGACAGGGGTATGTCCGCGACGAAGCAGGTCGATGACGGCATAGACGGAAATCATGACGGCAGCACGTACCACGCTTGAAGGCATACCGACGAGCAGGACGAAAGCCCAGATGCTGCTGACGATGAGTAGACGGCTGACCATGCGTGCCCTGCGACGGGGAAAGAGCTGGCTGAGCAGGAGATAGATGATGCCCAGATGGAGTCCGCTGAGAGCTAACAGGTGTGACGTGCCTGTGTTGGTAAATACACTGCGTTGCTCATGTGTGACGGCTGTCCTGTCACCTAAAGCCATCGCTGCTACGATAGCGTATGCTTCGTCGCTGATAGCTGTGGCACGTAGGTGTTGCAACAGCTGATGCCGTTGACTGAGGAAGAAAAGTCGGGAGCGTTGGGTGGTGCTGAGTTCCCGGAGGGAAACGATAGTTTGATGCCAGCGGTCATGCCAGACGAAGGTCTCACCCATATAGCCGTGACTCTGCAGGTAGGTGAGGTAGCTGCCATGAGCACTAAGAGGTTTGATAGCGGCGTGGAAGACAATGCCGTCGCCCACTTGAAGTTTAGAACTTTGTTCGTCACGCATGATACGTAGCTGTATCTTGTCACCCGATGAGGCAAGCAAGGCATCCATGCTGAGCGTTTTTCCACGTACAACGGGTTCTGAGGCAATGACTGCCTCGTGGTCGGCAGGTTGCTCTGCCCATTGGTGCTGCATGTTCCGTTGCTGTAAGCCATAGAGTGCAGCCCCCGATAAGGCACAAGCTGTGCCGATAAGAATACTCTGTACAGAGGGATAGCGGCTTAGCATGAGGGTGACAGTCAACAGGGCTATCAAGAGAACGAATAGCCAGATGACGGGGATGGAAATAACGTCAGCAATGATAATACCGGCAATGAGTCCCAGAAGCGGTCCTGCCAGAGGTGTTCTTTCGAGGGGTTTATTCATGATTTTTCCAGTTCCTTTTGTAGGAAGTGGGCAGTATAGCCCTTGCCGCTGTGTGCCACTTCTTCGGGCGTACCGGTGACGACGACGGTTCCTCCTCGGCGTCCACCCTCAAGCCCCATGTCGATGATATGGTCGGCCTGGAGGATGACATCAAGATTGTGCTCGATGATGATGACGGTATTGCCGCGGTCCACCAGTCGGCGCAAGACCTGCATGAGCACACGGATGTCTTCGAAATGCAGGCCTGTGGTGGGCTCGTCAAGGATGTAAAGGGTACGTCCTGTGTCTTTCTTCGAGAGTTCGGTGGCGAGCTTGACACGCTGACTCTCACCGCCGCTGAGGGTGGTTGAGGGCTGTCCGAGCTTGATATAGCCGAGTCCGACGTCTTGTATGGTCTTGATTTTACGGAGAATGTCGGGCACGTTCTCGAAGAATTCCACAGCCTGGTTGATGGTCATATCCAGGACATCTGCAATGGATTTGCCTTTGTAACGCACCTCCAATGTCTCGCGGTTATAGCGTTTGCCGTGACATACCTCGCAGGGAACCATGACGTCAGGGAGGAAATTCATTTCGATGGTCTTGTATCCGTTGCCGCCACATTCCTCGCAGCGCCCGCCCTTGACATTGAAAGAGAAGCGTCCGGGCTTGTAGCCTCTTATCTGTGCCTCGGGGAGATGAACGTAGAGGGAGCGGATGTCGGAGAATACACCGGTATAGGTGGCAGGGTTAGAGCGTGGCGTACGTCCGATGGGGCTCTGGTCAACATTGACAACCTTGTCGAGGTGTTCGATGCCCTCGATGCTATCATAGGGCAGGGGTGCCTTGAGTGAACGGTAGAACTTCTGGCTGAGAATGGGGTACAGCGTCTCGTTGATGAGTGTGGACTTGCCGGAGCCGCTCACGCCAGTGACGAGGATGAGCTGTCCGAGAGGAAAGGTGACATCGACGGATTTGAGATTGTTGCCGGTGCATCCTTTTATTGTCAGAGTGGAGGGTGGAACGTCGTCGGTGCTCAGACGCTTTGCGGAGGTCTCTGCCATGGATTTCCAGTTCAGGTATTGTGCCGTTAGGGTATCTGTCTTGAGGAGTTGGTCGGGGGTTCCTTGGAACACCACTTCACCTCCTTTGCGTCCGGCACGGGGTCCGATGTCAATAATGTAGTCAGCTGCCAGCATCATGTCACGGTCATGCTCCACGACGATGACGGTGTTACCCATGTCTCGCAATTCCTTGAGCGAGCGGATGAGGCGTTCGTTGTCGCGTTGGTGCAGTCCGATGCTGGGCTCATCGAGGATGTAGAGCACGTTGACGAGCTGTGAACCTATTTGCGTAGCAAGACGTATTCGCTGACTCTCGCCGCCCGAGAGGGAGGCAGAAGGACGGTTGAGCGACAGGTAGTCGAGTCCGACGTCGAGCAGGAAACGGAGACGTGTTCGTATCTCCTTCAGTATCTCGGTGGCTATCTGACGCTGCATCTCGTCCAGGCGTTCTTGCCCCTTGCTCCTTTCGTCTTGCCCTTCTAAATTCTCCAGCCATTCGTTGAGTTCGCTGATGTCCATTGCAGACAGCTCAGCGATGTTCTTGCCGGCAAAGCGATAGGAGAGGGCTTCGCGGTTGAGCCGCTGTCCGTGGCACTCAGGACACTCGCAGTCGGCGAGGAACTGGTCGGCCCATTTCTGGCCGTTGGCACTCTCGTCGTTGTCGATGACGGAACGCAGGTATTTCACCACTCCGTCGAAGCGTACAAAATAATCGCTGGAGGTATGCACCAGCTCCTTGCTGATGCGAACGTCGTCGAGTGAACCGTAGAGAATCTCGTTTAATGCCTCGTCGGGAATGTCTGTGATGGCAGTCTTCAGGTCGCAGTCATATTTCTGGAGAATGGCGTCAATCTGCCAGAAAATCATCTGGTTCTTATACTTGCCGAGTGGGGCGATGGCTCCTTCGTGGATGTTCTGTTTACGGTCGGGGATTACCTTATCGAGGTCAATCTCGCTGATATATCCGAGACCCTTGCACCGTGGACAGGCGCCCATAGGTGAGTTGAAAGAGAAATTGTTGGGTGCTGGCTCATCATAGGAGATACCGGTGGTGGGACACATCAGACGCTTTGAGAAATATTTAGATTCTCCCGTTTCGTGGTCTATCACCATGATGAGACCTTCGCCCATCTTCATGGCGAGTGCAATGCTCTTCTTGAGACGCTCTGAGCTGTCTTTGTTGAGACCCTTCTCATCCTCAGACTTAGAGGGTAGGGCGAGCCTGTCCACGACCACCTCGATGTTGTGGTTCTTGTAGCGGTCCACCTTCATGCCTGCTGTGATGTCATATAGCTCGCCGTCTATACGGACATGCAGAAACCCTTTCCGGCGCATATTCTCGAAGAGCTCACGGTAGTGTCCCTTGCGGCTGCGCACCACAGGGGCAAGGAGAATAATCTTGTGTCCGGCATAGCTTTCTTCAATCATCTGAAACACCCGTTCCTCGGTATATTTCACCATCGGCTCACCGGTCATGTAGCTGTAGGCCTTACCAGCTCGGGCAAAGAGCAGGCGTAGATAGTCGTATATCTCTGTGGTGGTCCCTACCGTAGAACGCGGATTGCGGTTGGTGGTCTTCTGTTCGATGCTGATGACGGGCGACAGTCCTGTAATCTTATCTACGTCAGGACGTTCTAGCCCGCCAAGAAAGTTCCGTGCATAGGCTGAGAATGTTTCGATATAGCGTCGCTGTCCCTCAGCAAAGATGGTGTCGAAGGCCAGCGAGGACTTTCCCGAACCGCTGAGTCCGGTAATCACGGTAAGTGAGTTGCGGGGAATCTGTATGTCAATGTTCTTGAGATTATGGACGCGCGCTCCCCATACATTGATGTTCTCTGTTTCTTTGATGCTGTTACTGTTCATTGCTATAGCCTTCATTGTAACCGCGTAGCAGGTTGACGTCACGTTTGATGGTGTGTGTCTGTCCGTCAGAGCCTTTTGCCTTGACAAGCACGAAGTAGGTGCCCTGCTTGGCTGGCTTTCCGTTGACATTACCATCCCATCCGCCATTGATGTCGGTCCACTCGTACAACTTCTGTCCCCAGCGGTTGAAGATAATAGCCTTGAACTCTACGATGCCCGTGCTTGACTTGACGCGCAGCACGTCGTTTCTGTTGTCGCCGTTAGGTGAGAAAGCGTTGTAAATCTCAATGTGGCTCACCACGAGGCTGTCGTTTTGCTCCGTGGTGTTCTCGTCGTTTGTGTTCTCATCGTCTGTGGTGTCTGTCTGTGCGCTCATCAGCAATGGGAAGCATAGCATGACGACAAGTAATATCAAGTGTTTCTTTGTCATGATGTTCATCTTTGCCGACAAAGGTAGTAAAAAAAACAAAGATTAGGAGGAAAATTTAGAAAATTTTAGGGTGCAGCAGCAAATTATTTACTCTTCATTCTTCACTCTTCACTTTTTTTTGTAATTTTGCCACGGAAAATTCAAAAAATGAGATAGACATGAAACGAATAATCGGATATTTCGTGCTGGCTCTGGCCTTGCTTCTGACGGCAGAAAATATGTCGGCGCAGACGCCGCAGTGGCGCGACATGCATAAGGTGAAGCGTGGCGAGACGATTTACAGTATTGCCCGTGATTATGGTATTACTGTTGATGACCTTGTCAAGGCGAACCCCGAGATGGCCACCCCCGACTATGTACTGAAGAAAGGTGAGTTCGTCTGTATTCCTTTCCCTTCGGGCATTCCTGCAGATACGACTACCACGTCGAAGCCCTCGCCGAAACCTACGGACGTGACCAAGCCCGAGACTAATCCTGGGCAGCGTGCGGCAAGTAACGTAGATATCAGAAACCGTGAGGTGCGAGTTGGCGTGATGCTGCCCCTGCACAAGATCAACGGTGACGGACAGCGTATGCTGGAGTACTATCGTGGCGTGCTGATGGCATGCGACAGCCTGCGGCAGAACGGTATCTCTGTGGACATCCATGCCTGGAACGTGGCAGAGAATACAGACATCCGTACCTTCCTCAAGGAGGATGCCGAGAAGCTCGACCTCATCATCGGTCCCCTCTATTCCAAGATGATGAAGCCCCTCAGCGATTTTGTCCGCAAGCACCAGATTAAGGTGCTCATCCCGTTCTCCATCAATACCCCCGAGCTGGACACGAACCCCTACCTCTATCAGGTTTATCAGACGCCGGGTGAGTTCTGTGAGCAGAGTGCAGAGCACTTCATGAAACGCTTTGGCACGGAACATGTGGTCATCATCGACTGCAACGACTCAACCAGTCGTAAGGGCATGTTCACCAGTAAAATCCGCAAGCGTCTTGACGCAAACAATTCCGATTACAAGATTACCAATCTGAAGTCGTCCGACCAGCGCTTCTTCGAGAGTTTCACGGAGACTGGACGTAACATCGTCGTGCTGAACACCGAGAAACAGCATGAGTTTGGTGCAGCTATCTCCAAGCTCAACTCCATGCTGCTTGATCATCCCAACCTCGACATCTCTCTCTTTGGCTATACCGAGTGGATGCTCTACGCCAAGAAGAATCTGGAGTCATTCTATAAGTTCGACGTACACATTCCTACGGCATTCTATTATGACGAGGCCTCTCCACGTACGAAGCGTATTGAGCAGAAATATCGCTGGAACTTCCATGCCGACATGATGAACACCCTGCCGCACTTTGCCATCACCGGCTTCGACCATGCCTACTATTTCATTAAGGGCATGAGCATGTACGGCACCCATTTCAACGGTAGTCCCGGCATGGTGGGCTATCCTGCCATACAGACCCCGCTTGTCTTCGAGCAGTTGGGTGACGGAGGCCATCAGAACCGCCAGTTGATGATAGTCCATTATACCAAGGATCATCATGTGGAAATTATTAGGTATTGATAGCGTTTAGCGATGAGCGTAGAGTGACATGAAGGAACGTTTGAAGTCGATATTCTTATATGCGCTGGTGTCGGTGTGTTTCCCTTTCTGTGCGTCGGCTCAGATAGGTGAGCATCGTGACGAGTTCGCCGTCGGTTTTAGTGCCGGTTATGTGATGAGCAACATCGGCTTCACACCTACGGTCCCCCAGAATATGCATGGCGGACTGACAGGCGGCGTTACCTTCCGTTATACTACCGAGAAATATTTTTCCAGCATCTGCTCCATCGTCGGCGAGATCAACTATGCGCAGCTCGGATGGAAGGAGAACATCCGTGACAGCAAGGACAACCCTGTCATCAACGCCACCACGGGATTGGCAGAAGAGTATCAGCGCAACATCAACTATGTGCAGATACCCCTGTTGGCACGGTTAGGGTGGGGGCGTGAGCGTCGTGGAGCCCAGTTCTTCATCCAGGCAGGTCCGCAGGTAGGGTTCTATCTCAGCGAGAGCACCAAGAGCAATTTCGACTTCGCCCAGCGTAACATGACCGACCGCTCCTCGCAAATCATTGCACAGGACACGATGGCCGTTCAAAAGAAGTTCGACTACGGCATCGTAGCAGGCATCGGGTTGGAATACTCCATTCCTAAGGTTGGGCACTTCATGCTGGAGGGACGCTACTACTACGGCCTTGGCAACATCTACGGCAACTCCAAGAGCGACTACTTCGGGAAGTCCAACTTCGGCAACGTCGTCATCAAGCTCAGCTACCTCTTCGACCTTGCCACCACCAAGAACGATAAAATCAAATAACCCCATCACTTAGTAACTAATAAACTCAAAAACTCAGATAATTATGTTCAATAGTCATCCAAAAGGTCTGCTCCATGCGGCCCTCAGCAACATGGGAGAGCGCTTCGGCTACTACATTATGAATGCCGTGCTGGTGCTGTTCCTCTGTTCCAAGTTCGGATTGTCCGACGAAACCAGTGGTATCATCTATTCCTGTTTCTATGCAGGCATCTATGTCTTGAGCCTCGTAGGTGGTATCATTGCCGACCGTTCGCAAAACTACAAAGGCACCATCATGACGGGACTCATCGTCATGGCATTGGGCTATGTCATCCTGTCCGTGCCCATTCTCGCAACGTCTAACAACATCTCGTGGCTGTTGCCCCTCACCTGTCTGGCATTGTTCCTGATAGCCTTTGGCAACGGTCTGTTCAAAGGCAACCTGCAGGCTATCGTCGGACAGATGTACGACAACTTCGAGGCCGAGGCAGCCAAGAAAGGCGAAGAGGCTTTGCGAAAGGCCAAGGGCAAGCGCGACTCAGGCTTCCAGATCTTCTATGTGTTTATCAACATCGGCGGACTCATTGCCCCCTTCGTGGCACCCCTGCTGCGTGGCTGGTGGCTGAAGGCCAACGGACTCGAATACAACGCCTCGCTGCCCGCCCTCTGTCATAAGTACATCAACGAGGGAGCCTCCATTTCGGCTGATGCCCTGCAAAACCTCAACGAGCTGGTCACGAAGGTGGGAGGCAACGCATCCGACCTCTCGGCCTTCTGCTCACAGTACCTCGACATTTTCAATACAGGAATCCACTTCTCGTTCATCGCCTCGGTGGTGGCCATGCTGATTTCGCTGCTCATCTTCGTCTTCTCGCGTAAGAAGTTCCCGACGCCGGGCAAGAAAGAGGCTGTTGTGTCCGAGAACTACACGGAAGAAGAGAAGAAGGCAATGGCAACTGAAATTAAGCAGCGCATGTATGCCCTGTTTGCCGTGCTGGGCATTGCCGTGTTCTTCTGGTGGTCGTTCCATCAGAACGGAACATCGATGTCACTCTTTGCACGCGACTTCGTCAACACCTCCATCTTCCCACCTGAGATTTGGCAGGCTGTCAATCCCTTCTTCGTGATTGTGCTCACCCCGATAATCATGCTGATATTCACGAGCCTGGAGCGTTCAGGTCGGGCCATCTCCACACCCCGAAAGATAGCCTACGGTATGGGCATCGCAGGTATTGCCTACCTCTTTATGACGGCATTCTGCTACATGCAGTCATACCCCTCGGCAGAAGCTTTCACGGCACTTGACACCAATGTTGCCGCAGGCATGAAATCAGGTGCGTGGGTGCTCATTATCTACTATTTCTTCATGACCGTAGCCGAGCTGTTCATCTCACCCCTTGGTCTCTCCTTCGTGTCGAAGGTAGCCCCCAAGAACCTGCAGGGACTCTGTCAGGGTTTGTGGCTTGGAGCAACGGCAGTGGGTAATGGTCTGCTCTGGATTGGTCCGTTGATGTATAACCAGTGGCCCATCTGGATTTGCTGGGCCGTGTTCTTTGCCGTCTGCATCATCTCCATGGGTATCATGTACGGCATGGTCAGCTGGCTCGAAAGAGTGACGAAATAAATGAAGAATCATGAATTTGCTGCCGCACTTGTCATTCGGCGCACCCTGTTGATGGTGTGTTTGCTATGGAGTGCGGCAGCAAATCATTTTTCATATATCAATGCCCAGCACTTCACCCTCGTTGAACTGAACTGCGAGAACCTCTTTGACTGCGTGCATGACTCGCTGAAGCAGGACTATGAGTTTTTGCCAGAGTCGGGTCGTAAGTGGACGCCGCAGCGCTATTGGCGTAAGCTCAACAACATCGGACGTGAAATCCTCAGCTGTACGCCCGATACCGTCAGCTACCAGTTGCCCGACCTTGTCGCACTCTGTGAGGTGGAGAACGACAGCGTCGTGTTCGACCTTATCCGTCGCTCGCTGTTACGGCGTGCCGGTTATGAGTATATCGTCACCTCTTCGCCCGATGAGCGTGGCCTTGACGTTGCCCTGTTGTATCAGCCGTTCTCTTTTGCACCCGTCAGCCATCATCCCATCCGCATCACGCCGTTGCCCAATATGCGTCCCACGCGTGATATATTATATGTGTCAGGACGCATCCAGACGGGTGACACGCTCCACATCTTCGTCGTCCATGCCCCCAGCCGTTATGGTGGCGAGCAGCTGACACGTCCCTATCGTATGCATGTGGCCCGCCGGCTCATGCAGTCCGTCGATTCCCTGCGGGCCGTTAGTCCCCAGGCATCAGTCATCGTGGCAGGCGACTTCAACGACTACACCGACGATGCTTCGCTGGCCTTTCTCGAACAGTCGGGGCTTACCGAGGTGTCGCGCTCGGCACGTGGCACGCATGGTGCCGAGGGCACCTATTGCTTTCAGGGCTTTTGGGGAAGTCTCGACCATGTGTTTGCCACACCGTCCCTGGCCGCATCCGTTGATACCTGCTATGTCAATGATGCGCCGTTTCTCATGGAGGAAGATACTAAATATGCCGCGCGGCGTCCACGGCGCACCTATCAGGGCTATCGCTACCAACCGGGATACAGCGACCACCTGCCCCTTGTCGTGCGCTTCCGCTTAGCTGCCGAAGAAAACATACTAAACAACATTGATGGGGTTACCGCTCAGGAATGCCCGCACGTTGTCCGTAGCGACTTGTAGCAACCGGATACGTGCTTCTTTTGAAGCCCAGGCGATATGAGGTGTGAAAAATGCGTTGGGCTGTTTCAGTAGCTGATTATCTGTCTTTGGCGGCTCCTCCGTAAGCACGTCGGCACAAAAGGCAGCGAGCCGTTCCTCTTCAAGAGCATCAGCTACCGCTTGGTCATCAACCAGTGGGCCACGTCCTGTGTTGATAAGAATAGCCGTGGGCTTCATCTGTCGCAGCGTATCGGCATTGATCAGATGGCACGTATTCTCTGACAGCGGACAATGTAGCGAAAGCACATCCGCTGTTGACAGCAGTTCTTCAAGCGATGCCTTTTCAATACCGGCAGGCAGGGCTTCTGCGGCCTTACTGGTCAGAGCCTTCACCTTCATGCCAAAAGCAAGTGCTATCTGGGCGACACGCTGTCCGATATGTCCTAATCCTATGATGCCGAACGTCTTACCTGCCAGTTCCATGTGCGGAAAGTCCCAATAGCAGAAGTCAGGGTTCTTCGTCCAGCGGCCACTGCGATTTTGAATGGCATAGTGCTCCGTACGGTTCGTTACCGTCAGCAGGTGTGCAAAAACCATCTGCGCCACACTCTCCGTGCTATACGCCGGTACGTTGGTGACGATGATGCCCCGTTCATGAGCCGCCTCAACATCCACCACGTTGTAGCCCGTCGCCAGCACACCGATATACCTCATTTGTGGCAGCTGAGCCATCGTCTCCCTGCTGATGACGACCTTATTGGTCAGCACAATATCTGCATCGGCAACTCTTGCCAACGTCTCACTGGGCATGGTACGGTCATAAACCTTCACCTCTCCCAGTTTCTCAAGCTCCTTCCACGACAAATCGCCGGGATTAGCTGTATAGCCGTCAAGTATTACTATCTTCATAACAATGCTGCAAAGATAGACATTATTTACGATACTTCCAAATTAATACTTTTTTTTTTATCCCTTCTTTTTCTTTTCGTGTCCTGTGTAGAGCTGGTAGTAGCGTCCGCCGAGGGCGAGGAGCTCGGCATGGGTGCCGTGTTCGATGATGCGGCCGTGGTCCATGACGATAATCTGGTCGGCATTACGGATGGTGGAGAGGCGGTGGGCGATGACAAAGGTGGTGCGACCCTGCATGAGGGTGTCCATGCCCTGCTGCACGAGGCGCTCGGTACGCGTGTCGATGCTGCTGGTGGCCTCGTCGAGGATGAGGACGGGCGGGTTGGCAATGGCGGCACGACAGATGGCGAGCAGCTGGCGCTCTCCCTGCGAGAGGTTGCCGCCGTCACCCTTCAATAGCGTCTGATAGCCTCGCGGCAGGCGGCGGATGAAATTGTCGGCGCCCACTAGTCGGGCGGCCTCATAACACTCTTCGTCGGTGGCGTTGAGACGCCCATAGCGAATGTTGTCGATGACGGTGCCGGTGAAGAGGTGTGTCTCTTGCAGCACGATGCTCATACTGCGACGCAGGGAGGATTTGGTGATGTCGGTAATAGGGATGTCGTCGTAGAAGAGTTTGCCGCCCTGCACGTCGTAGAAGCGGCAGATGAGGTTGATGAGGGTGGTCTTGCCAGCTCCCGTGCCACCCACAAGGGCAATCTTCTGTCCTGGGTTGGTGTTAATATCAATGTCGAAGAGAATCTGTTTTTCGGGGGTATAGCCGAAATCGACGTGTCGGAAATCAACGTCGCCCTTTCCACCTTCCATAGTTGTCGTTCCTTCATCTACCTCGGGATCGGCATCCATGAGGGTGAAGACGCGCTCAGCGCCGACGCTGGCGTTGAGGACGCTGTTGATTTGTTGCGACACCTGAGTGACGGGACGTGTGAAGCCTTTATGCAACTGGAGGAAGGCGACAATGGTGCCGAGGGTAAGGACGGTGGACGATGGAAGGAAGAATGAGGAGGATGAGGGACTGAAGGTGCCGAGTGCGAGGGCGGCGCCGACGACGGCGATGAGGACGAAGCCGAGGTTGCCGAGGTTGGCATTGATGGGCATGACCATGCTGGCGGTTTTGTTGGCGTTGTAGGCCGACAAGCGTAGCTGCTCGTTGATGGTCTCGAAGTCACGGATGGCCTGCTGCTCGTGGCAGAAGACCTTGACGACCCTCTGGCCGGTCATCATCTCCTCGATGAAGCCGTTGACGCGGGCGATGTTCTGCTGCTGTGTGCGGAAATGGCGGCGTGAGACCTTGCCCAGGCGTGAGGTGGTGAATATCATGATGACTGCCATAATGACGGAAACGAGCGTCAGCGGCACGCTGAGCACAATCATAGACGAGAAGGTGGCGACGATGGTGATGACGGACGAGAAGACTTGTGCCAGCGAGGTGGATATCATCTGCCGCAGGGAATCGACGTCGTTGGTATAGACGGACATCATGTCGCCGTGGGAGCGCTGGTCGAAATAGCTCAGCGACAGATGTTCCATGCGCTCGAAGATGCTTTTGCGCAGCCGGAGCATAGTGCCCTGCGAGATGCTGATCATAAGGCGGTTGTAGGCATAGCTGCACACGGTGCCGAGGAACAGCACGAGAGCGAGTTTGAAGAGGGCCTGTGACAGCGTGGCATATTCGGGGTTGTCGGCCTGCGTCAGGGGGACGATATAGTCGTCGATGAGGGTGCGGGTGAAAAGCGACGACACCAACGAGGTAAGGCTGCTGACAACGACACATGCCAGCACGATGAGCAGCTGCCAACGGAAATGTTGCCAGACAAAGCGTAGCATGCGCAGCAGCACGTCGCGCTTCACTTCTCCCTTAGGCATCGAAATCGCCGACGTCCTCGTTTTGTATTGCATAGATTTCCTGATAGAGTGGGTTGGTCTTCAATAGGTTCTCGTGGGTGTCGAAGCCAGTGACGACTCCGTTGTCCATGACGATGATGCGGTCGCAGTCCTTGACGCTGAGGATGCGCTGGGCGATGATGAGCTTGGTCATCTCGGGCAGTCGGGTGTGCAGGGCCTTGCGGATGAGTGCGTCGGTGGCGGTGTCGCACGCCGATGTGGAATCGTCGAGGACGAGTATCTGCGGCTGCCTAAGTAGGGCTCGGGCAATGCAGAGGCGCTGCTTCTGTCCGCCGCTGACGTTGGTGCCGCCTTGTTCGATGCGCGTGTTGTAGCCCTCAGGCATCTGACTGATGAACTCATCGGCACAGGCGAGCTCGCAGGCATGACGGCACTCGTCGAGGGTGGCGTCAGCCTTGCCCCAGCGCAGGTTGTCGAGGATGGTACCGCTAAAGAGAATATTCTGCTGCAGCACGACGCTGACGGCGGTGCGCAGGGTGGTGAGGTCGTAGGTGCGGATGTCTCGTCCGCCGACGTGTATCTCGCCCTGTGTCGGGTCGTAGAGCCGGCTGATGAGGCTGACGAGCGACGACTTGCCGCTGCCTGTGCCGCCGATGACGCCGACGGTCTCGCCGCTCTCGATGCGGAACGTCACATTGTAGAGGGCTGACTTCTTAGAGGTAGGAAGGGCTCGCACCTCGCCACTTGCCCCCGTCTCTCTCCCCTGGGAGGGGTCGGAGGGGGCTTTATAGTCAAAGCGCACTCCCTTGAACTCGATGCTGCCGTCGGGGACGGTGGTCATGGGGTTCTCGGGGTTGACGATGTCGGGCACTTCGTCGATGATCTCTGCCACGCGGCGAGCGGAGGCGGCGCTCTGGGTGAGCATGACGAACACCATGGAGAGCATCATCAGCGACATGAGGATGGAGGTGACATAGGTGAACAGCGACGTGAGTTCGCCGGTGGTCAGCGTGCCGCTGACGATGTAGTGAGCTCCGAACCACGACAGGGCGATGATGCAGCCGTACATGACGAAGTTCATGATGGGGTGGTTGAGTGCCATCAGTCCCTCGGCCTTGACATACATCTTATAGAGTCCCTCGGCTGCCCTGGCAAACTTGACGTTCTCGAAGTCCTCACGCACAAAGGCCTTGACGACGCGGATGGCGGCGACGTTCTCCTGCACGCTCTGGTTGAGGTTGTCGTACTCGACATAGACCTGCTGGAACATGCGTGCCACGCGGACGATGATGTGGTAGAGGGAGACGCTGAGCACGAGGAGGGCGCCGATGAAGATGAGGGACATGCGTGCATCGATGACCATGCACATGGCGATGGACATGACGAGTTTCGCCGGTGCGCGGAAGCTGATGCCGAGCAGCTGCTGAAAGGCTGACTGCAGGGTGTTGACGTCGGTGGTCATGCGGGTGATGAGTCCCGAGGTGGCGTATTTGTCGATGTCGCTGAAGGCGAACTGCTGGATGTTGCGGTACATCGCCGAGCGCAGGTTGGCGGCAAAGCCCGAGGAGGCGTAGGCTGACGAGCGGCCCGAGAGGATGCCGAACACCATGCTGAGCAGGGCGATGCCTAGCATCAGGGCGCCGTAGTAATAGACCTGCTGCATGTCGCCGGCATTGATGCCTCGGTCGATGAGCATGGCCGTGACATAGGGTATCAGCACGTCTGTTATCACTTCGAGTGACGTATAGACGGGCGTGAGTACCGATGCGGTGCGGTATTGGCGGATTTGCCGGTACAGGGACTTCAGATTCATCTTAGGTCGTCTTACAGTCTGCAAAAATACGATTTCTCGGGGAAAACACCAAATTATTTTCCAAAAGTTTGGCGGTTTCATTTTATTCGAGTACTTTTGCAGTCTTGGAAACAACTCCCTGACTACAGCATGAAACGTGAGAAGAAATGTAAGATGAAGGGCGGCATCGTGATTGGTGTCGTGCTGATTGCGGTCGGTCTGGTGCTCCAGTTGTGCCTCGGACCGGTGCGCTGGGAGCTACTGGCATGGCCTGTCAACGGCGTGGTGCTGGCGGTCTTCCTGCTGCTCATTGCGACGGTCTTCGGGCTGCGCAGCAGGGTGGGGGTCTTCTGGTTCCTGAGTTCGTATGGCGCTGCCATTCCTGCGATTTGCTTTGCGGTGCTGCTGACGATTGTCATGGGACTGACGAGGCAGGACGGCGACGGCGGATGGCTGCACGACATGCTGAGCTTCTGGCCGTTCGTGCTGGTCTATGTGTATATGACGTTCATCCTTGGGCTGGTGATTCTGAGGAGGTGCCGACCCAAACGCTTCTGGGAAAAGGGCTTGGTGCGTAACCTGTCGTTCGTGCTGAACCATGTGGGGCTGTTCGTTGCCATCGTCACGGCGACGCTGGGCAGCGCCGACATCCAGCGCCTGCAGATGTGGACGACGAACAACGCGGAGGCGGCTAACCGGCTGTCGGAGATGAATATGGGCGAGGGTGCGGCGCAGTTCCATAACCCGCAGCGCTGGGCCTACGACGCCAAGGGGCACATGGTGGAGTTGCCGCTGGCGGTGGAGCTGAAGCGTTTTATCATGGAGAAATATGACGACGGCTCGCCCCGTCGCTATGCCTCGGAGGTGATTATCTACTCGAAGACGTCGCAGGGGAAATATGGCGCTACCATCGACGTGAACCAGCCCACGACGGTTGACGGGTGGAAGATTTACCAGAAGAGCTACTACCTCACGCCGATGGGTGACGACTGTCAGGTGAGCGTCCTTGAAATCGTCCGTGACCCGTGGCTGCCCTATGTCTATACGGGTATCGGCATGATGCTGGTGGGTGCGATTGTAGGAGGTGCAAGGGGAGCAAGGAGCGAGGTACGAGGTGCGAGGTGCGAGGGTGATTCGAGGTACGAGGAGCGAGAAGTAAGAAGTTAGAAGTATGATTAGCTGGGAGCATTTGATATATTTCGCCGTTGTTGCGGTGCTGCTGTGGACGACGGGTGCCTGGGCTGCATGGAAGAGTAGGGCGGGGCTGGCGTTTGTGACCACGGCCCTGGGGCTCTGCGTCTTCTTTGCGTTCATCGTGGCCATGTGGGTGTCGCTGGAGCGTCCGCCGCTGCGCACGATGGGTGAGACGCGTCTGTGGTACTCGTTCTTCTTGCCCCTGGTGGGTCTGATGGTTTACAGCCGTTGGCACTACAAATGGATTCTCTCTTTCTCTACGCTCATGGCGGTGGTCTTCATCTGCGTCAACCTGTTCAAACCTGAGATTCATTCCAAGACGCTGATGCCTGCCCTGCAGAGTCCGTGGTTTGCACCTCATGTCATTGTCTATATGTTTGCCTATGCACTTCTCGGAGCGGCGTTCCTCATGGCGGTATGGATGTTGTGCCGTCCCCAGAAGGGGAACTTCGAGGCGGTGGATAACCTCGTCTATGTGGGACTGGCATTTATGACCGTCGGCATGCTGTTTGGGGCGCTGTGGGCGAAGGAGGCCTGGGGACACTACTGGTCGTGGGACCCCAAGGAGACATGGGCTGCCATCACGTGGCTGTCCTATCTCGTCTATGTCCATTTCCGTATTTACCGTCCCAACGAACGGCCTCTGGCATTATGGATGCTCGTTGTTTCCTTCGTGCTGCTGCAGGTGTGCTGGTGGGGCATCAACTATCTGCCGAGCGCACAGGGCGTGTCGGTGCATAGCTATTAAGTGCGAGGTACGAGGTTACTTGATTTGGTCTTGTGGGATTAGGCTGTAGTCGAACATGACCTCGGAATGGTTCTTCCAGTTGAGTTCTCTGTTGATGACTTCTCCTGTAGAACGGTCGAGCGTTTCCCTGAAGATATTGGATATGCGATAGTACTTGCCGTCATCTTCCAAGTGGAAGTGATGGTTCTCTTCGGTCAGTCTGTAGGTATGGGGAAATGCCTGGGTGGTGCGCAGTTCGGCATGCAGGTCGTCGCCCTCACACCAGGTGCATAGCTGTACGGGCTGGGCGGTGTCGTTGCGGAAGCGCAGGTCGATGAAGTTATAGTTGACGGAGGTGCCGGCGCTGTAGGGCACATGGATGTTGTCGGGGTCGGGTGCCAGGGCATCGGAATGATGGTGCAGTTCGGTGATGGTCAGGGGGCTGTGGAGGATGAGCAGGTTGATGGTGTTGGCCAGGTTACAGAGTCCGCCGCCTACACCGGCCACCAGTTTGCCGTTGACCAGCACTCGTCCTTCGGAAAACCCATGACGCTTGGAGGTCTTGCCCACTATCTTCCAAAAGGAGAATGTCTCGCCAGGCATCACCACCAAGCCGTTGAGCTTGCTGCAGGCCAGACGGATGTTGTCGGCCTTGTTCTGTTGCAGTTTCTGGTCGATGCCGGGGCCGCGCTTGATCATGTTGTTGCCCTCGGCATAGACCACCACGGGGAGTCTTTCCGTTTGGCGCGTCCCGGCAAACCGTTCCCTGTCCATCAGGTTCCTGATGTGGCGCTTCAGTATCTCTTTCTGCAAAGAGATATAGTAAGTGGTGGGGCTTATCTCACAAAAAAGCTTCTTCCTTTTCATGTTGCCTTACACGGCATCAGCAGCATCCACCACGGGGTTGGTGTCTGATGACAGGTCTGCCGTCAGCGCATCGCCTTCGATGCCCTCGGGAGTATCTATGTTGCCTGCCATGAGTGGCATGTCGCCCTGTGTGACGTCGCTGGGCATCGGTGTCGGAATGTTATCGGGTGAGGTAACCTCAATGGTGCTGTCGTTGGCCACGGCGACCACTTCGGCTGTTCCGTGAGGGATGTGGCGTCCGATGTTCTCGTGGTTGACCACGGCCACAACGTCGTCGTCCTCCATAGACACGTCGTCACCCATTGCCATCATGTTGGAATTTGCTGTGCTGGCAACGGCGGCTGCAGAGCCTACTGCTACGGCAGCACCGCCTTTTAAGATTGTTCCTTTCTTTTTCATAAACTTACGGCGTAATGTTTTTGTTTATAATGTTTTAGCTTATTCTGTATAAAATCGGATGAGCCGGGTGAGGGCCTGCTGGCAGACAGGGCAGAACGTGGGGTACTCGTTGGTGCGCATGCGGCAGTCCTCCTGTCCGCGCCAGACACCATGCGACAGATAGCCGCCACCCTCTACAAGACCGGCACGTCCCTCGCTGATGAGGTTCTCCCACTTGCCGTGGAAGTCATGCTTCGTGGTGAGGTTCGGCTCCCAGGGCTCCGTGTCGGCGAAGTACATCGGGTCGGAGTCGCCGTAGGGGTACTCGTCACCCAGTCCGCCGAAGGAGTGTCCGAACTCATGGACGACGACGGGCTCGTACATCGGGCCATGTGCCGAGGCGAGGTTGTAGGAGTTGTAGATGCCGCCTCCGCCATAGGTGGTGGTATTGGTCAGGATGATGATGTGCTCGTAGGGCGTTCCGGCTATCACGTCGTGCAGCTGCTTGAGGTGCAGGGTGGTGAGGTAGCGGTCCACATAGAACGTGTCGAAGTGGGAACCCAGAGCCGTCTGCTTCCACTCCCCCCGACGGGGAACACTCACGCCGCTGTCCTTGGACGGCGACAGCACGGCGATGATGTTGAAACGGTCCTGCAGCGCCTTGAACGGCTCATGCTCAAAGAGCGCCTTGACAGCCTTGTGGCAGTCGTCGAGATAGACGGGCATCTCGTCGGCCTGATAGCCCTCGGCAACAAAGGCGATGTGGATGCACCGTGTGGTGTCGGCTGCCTGATGCAGGGTGACGTAGGGTGTCTGGTCACGCTCTCCGATGTGACGTATCATGATGTCGGCAGGGTTGACGGTGTGCGTCATCGTGGCGACGCAGCTGTCGTGGTAGTCACGCAGCTCGACGGTGATGCTGACGGGCTGCTTGGGGAAGGGCACGAGAAAGACGTTCTCAAACGATTTCCGGGTGGTCTTGGCCTCGGCGGTGGCGAGCCACTCCTGGAAGAGGGTGGAGAAGGGATGCCGGTAGATGACGGCCTGACTCTCCTGGTCACGCACGATGACCTGACCGTTACCCTTCAGCGGCACCTCGGCGAGGCGGGTGCGCTTGCCCCACCAGCGCGGCATGACGTTGAGCTGGTCCACGTAGATGTCCTGACGGGCTGAGTCGCCCGCAAAGATATAGTCAAGACGCAGCGTCCGGTCTTCGAAGTAGTCGGAGAATTGTTGGGCATGGAGTGTTGAGTGTTGAGCGTGGAGCATCAAGAGAACCACGCACAGCAACAGCCATCTCACTATACCTTCTACACGCTTCATCCTTTATTCTTCTCTATCAAAATAGTTCTCCAGTTCCTGTGCGGCAACGCCGTCGGTGTTGTCGATGTCACGCACGATGACACCATGCTCCAGCAGGGCGATGCGGTTGGAGATGTCAACGGTGTGAGCCAGGTTATGACTACTGACGAGAATGGTAGCCCCCGTCTCGTGGTTGTAGTCGGTCAGCATGTGCTTGAGCATGTTCTGACTCGACGGGTCGAGGAAGTTGAAGGGCTCGTCGAGAATGACCACCTGCGGACGGTTGAAGAGGGCGGAGATGATGCCCACCTTCTGCTTGTTACCGGCAGAGAGGTTACGGATGAGCTTCTTCTGTCCGAACACCTCACCGGAGGCGAAGCGCTCAAAGTCCTTCAGCCGTTCGTCCACCTCAGCCTGATTCTTGCCTGAAATCTTGCCGAGGAAGCCGAAGTACTCCTCAGGGGTGAGGAAGTCGATGAGGAAGCCCTCGTCGATGTAGGCTCCCACATACTGCTTCCACTCCTCGGATTTGGCGGGGTTGATGGGCTCACCGGCATCTTTGAGCGTGTAGGTCACCGTTCCCGCATCGGCCTTGAGCAGGTCGAGCAGGATGCGGAAGAGCGTGCTCTTGCCGGCGCCGTTGTTACCTACCAGTCCCAGAATCTCACCATCTTTGACGGCAAACGAGTCAATATTACTGGCGACGGTCTCACCGAAGTTTTTTTTCAGATTGCTGATGGTAATCATAATTTTCAATTCCCAATTGTCAATTCTCAATTATACAATGCCGCGTCCGTGGCAGTTCTTGAATTTCTTACCGCTTCCGCAGGGGCAGGGGTCGTTACGTCCCGGCAGCTTGTCCTTCGTGATGGGCGTGCGGGGCTGCTGGGCACGGGTGTCCTGAGCGGCGGCAGCTGCCTGGTTGGGGTCAACCATCTGCTCCTGTTCCAGATTCTGCTTGCTCTCCGTGTATTGGTCGCGGCGGGTGCGCTGCTCGGGGGCAGCCTCCTGAACCTGACCTTGAATCTCAGGAATGGCGGCACGCATCAGGATGCTGACGATGCGGTTGTTCATGGTATTCACCATGTTATCGAACAGCTTGACGCTCTCGAGCTTGAAGATGAGCAACGGGTCTTTCTGCTCGTAGCTGGCGTTCTGCACGGAGTGCTTCAGCTCGTCGAGCTCACGCAGGTTCTCCTTCCAGGCATCGTCGATGATGTGGAGCAGCATCTGCTTCTCAAACTCCTTGACGATGGACTTACAGTCAGACTCGTAGGCTTCCTTGAGGTTACAGGGAATGTTGAACATACGGCGTCCGTCGGTGACAGGCACCATGATACGCTCGTAGCGGTCGCCCTGATTCTCAAAGACATTCTTGATGATAGGCTGTGCAACGGTCTGGATACGCTCTGTCTTGCGGTTGAAGACTTCCATTGCTGCCTGGAATGCCTCCTCTTCCAGCTTGTTACGGTCATCGTTGATGAATTGCTCGCTGGTGAAGGGCACTTCCATCGCAAAGATGTGGAGGAACTCCTCCTTACATCCCTCATAGTCGTTGTTCTCTATGATGTTGACGATGCGGTCCCAGATGGTGTTGGAGATGTCCATGCCGATGCGCTCACCCATCAAGGCGTGGCGGCGCTTCTCATAGACTACGGTACGCTGCTTGTTCATGACGTCATCATACTCCAGCAGACGCTTACGGATACCGAAGTTGTTTTCCTCGACCTTCTTCTGTGCACGCTCGATGCTGCGGCTGATCATGGGACTCTCAATCATCTCGCCGTCCTTGAAGCCGAGTTTGTCCATAACGCTGGCAATACGCTCGCTGGCGAACAGACGCATCAGCTTGTCCTCCAACGATACATAGAAGACGCTGGAACCCGGGTCACCCTGACGTCCGGAACGGCCACGCAGCTGACGGTCCACACGACGGCTCTCATGACGCTCCGTACCGATGATGGCAAGACCACCCGCGGCTTTCACTTCCGGTGAAAGCTTAATATCCGTACCACGACCGGCCATGTTGGTGGCGATGGTGACGGTAGATGACTGACCGGCATTGGCCACGATGTCAGCCTCCTTCTGGTGCAGCTTGGCGTTCAGCACCTGATGCGGTATCTTGCGCATATCCAGCATCTTGGACAGCAGCTGTGAAATCTCTACTGAGGTGGTACCGACCAGCGTCGGACGGCCTGCCTCGCGCATCTTGATAATCTCTTCGATGACGGCGTTGTACTTCTCACGGGCGGTCTTATAGACGCGGTCGTCCTGGTCGTTACGGATGACGGGACGGTTCGTCGGGATTTCCACCACGTCGAGTTTATAGATGTCCCACAACTCACCAGCTTCGGTGATGGCCGTACCGGTCATACCTGCCAGCTTGTGATACATGCGGAAGTAGTTCTGCAGGGTAATGGTGGCGAAGGTCTGCGTGGCAGCTTCCACCTTCACGTGCTCCTTGGCTTCTACGGCCTGGTGCAGTCCGTCGCTCCAACGGCGGCCTTCCATGATACGGCCCGTCTGCTCATCGACAATCTTCACCTCGCCGTCGATGACCACATACTCGTCGTCTCGGTTGAACATGGTGTAGGCCTTGAGCAGCTGCTGCAGGGTGTGCACGCGCTCCGACTGCACGGCGTAGTGGTTGAGCAGCTCGTCTTTCTTGTTGAGGCGCTCCTCGTCAGAGAGTCCTGTCTCCGACTCAAGAGCAGAGAGCTCGCTGGCAATGTCGGGCAGCACGAAGAGGTCCTTGTCGTTGACCTGCTTGGCCAGCCATGCCGTACCCTTATCGGTGAGGTCGCAGGAGTTCAGCTTCTCGTCAACGACGAAGTACAGAGGCTCCACGGCTTCGGGCATCTTGCGGTTGTTGTTCTCCATGTAGGTCTCCTCGGTCTTCAGCATACCGGCCTTGATACCTTCCTCAGAGAGGTACTTGATAAGCGGCTTGTTCTTCGGCAGGGCCTTGTGCGAACGGAAGAGCGAGAGGAATCCCTCGTCGGTCATCTTCTGGTCCTTGCTCTCGATGCCCTTGCTGATTTTCTGCTTGGCCTCGGCGAGGAACTGCGTAGCCAGTTGGCGCTGCACGCCGACGAGCTTCTCCACGAGCGGCTGATACTCCTCGAACATCTGGTCGTCGCCCTTGGGCACGGGACCGCTGATAATCAACGGCGTGCGGGCGTCGTCAATCAACACGGAGTCCACCTCATCGACGATGGCGTAGTTGTGGGAGCGCTGCACGAGGTCGGCAGGCGAGATAGCCATGTTGTCACGCAGGTAGTCGAAACCGAACTCATTGTTCGTACCGAAGGTGATGTCTGCCTGATAAGCCTTGCGACGCTCGGGAGAGTTGGGCTGGTGCTTGTCGATACAGTCAACGCTCAGGCCGTGGAACATGTAGAGCGGTCCCATCCACTCCGAGTCACGCTTGGCCAGATAGTCGTTGACGGTCACGACATGCACACCGTTACCCGTCAGGGCGTTGAGGAACACGGGCAGGGTAGCCACGAGGGTCTTACCTTCACCCGTTGCCATCTCAGCAATCTTACCCTGATGGAGCACGACGCCGCCGAAGAGCTGCACGTCATAGTGAATCATCTCCCACTTCAGGTCGTTACCACCGGCAGTCCAGTGGTTATGATAGATGGCCTTGTCGCCGTCAATGGTGATGAAGTCCTTTTTGGGGTCACCAGCCAGCTCACGGTCGAAGTCGGTAGCCGTGACGATGGTCTCCTCGTTCTCGGCAAAGCGGCGTGCCGTCTCCTTCACGATGGCGAACACCTCGGGACCTACCTCGTTGAGCTTCTTCTCATAAATGTCAAGGGCTTCCTTTTCGATTTTGTCAATCTCGGCAAAGATTTCGGCACGCTCGTCCAGCGGGGTGTCCTCAATCTTGGCCTTCAGCGCTGCAATCTTGTCTTTCTGTTCCTTGGCAGCTTGCTGCACCTGTTGCTGCAGCTCCTTGCTGCGGGCGCGCAGCGTGTCGTTATCCATTTGCTGAACCTGAGGCTCCACAGCCTTCACCTTGTTGACCAGCGGCTGGATGAGCTTCATGTCGCGCGATGATTTGTCGCCGAAAAGCGACTTCAGAATCTTTGTAAAGTTCATATTGTTAATTTACTGTTTTTACGATTTACGATATACAATTGATTTCCCTTTTGCAATATGCGGGTGCAAAGGTAGTGCAAACTGAGCGAAATGCAAAATAAATTAGAATTTATTTTCATTTCCGAAGTGCAGCCTACATTCGACCGCAGGTCAAAGGTACGGAAAAAATGAATAATGAATAATGAAGAATTTTCAGAACAACGGTTCTGAAGCACAGGCGTTCGGGGCACGGATACGGATGGCCTTGGCTACCGTCGGCGCAATGCGGTCAACGGTAACGGGTGTCTGTATGCGTTCGGGGGCGATGTTCGCTCCGTAGAATATGATGGGGAATGAGATGTTGGCACTTCCCTGATTCGTGGCGTCGCCCGCCTCGTCGTTGATGAGCTGCCAGCCAGGGGCAATCTCGATGAGTAGGTCGCCGCATTTCTCCACGCTGAAGCCGTTGCGGATTTTCTCTAAGTGTGAGCTCTCACTCGTCAGCAGCTGGCTGCTGGTATAGACGTGGCGCACACCCTCCACCTGCAGCAGGAACTCCTGGGCACGGCGCAGCATCTCGCCGAGGTTGATGTTCTTCTGGCTGATGAGCTGATGGTTGAAGAACAGCTGGTTCTTGTAACTCGCCTCCACATACTTCGCAGAGCCATAGACGGCGCCGAGGTACATGTTGAGCAGGTTAGCCGTGCGGTTGATGAGGAATTTTCCTGTTGGGATTCGGTATTTCTCACGCTCCTGTTCGTTGCGCTCCTCGGCATAGCCCGTGCCGGTGAGCACAAAGAGCACCTGGTTGTGGCCTATCTTGTTCTCGATGTCGCTGACCAGCCTGCCGATGTTCTGGTCGAGGCTGATGTAGCTTGCCATTGCGTCGGTACCCTGCTGTTGATAGGTGACACAGAGCAGGTCGGGCTTGTCGTCGATGCCCATCGCCGTGTTGTCAAAGCAGCTGAGTGTGATGTCCGTCACGCTCTTGTTGACGTCGGTGGCATTGGAGTACATGCGGGTATAGCCGCTGAGCCATTGCGACTGGGGCGTGTAATAGGCAGAAGTGGCCCATTTGCCGTTCTGCAGCCATGCGACGCCGTTGGCGGCATGTCCCCCTGACAAAATGGCAGCATCGGCCGTCGGCGCAAAGGCATAGACCACTGCCACGCCGTTGGTGCCCGACTTCATCTCGTCGCCCAGCGTCGAGGTGAGCAGCCCCGTAGGAGCATGGCCGTACTGCATGTCACGCACGCAGAACATGGGGCGCAGCGTCTTCCGGTCGAGCCATTCCACGCTGGGAATGCCGTCGTAGTAGGGGGTGGAGCCTGTCGATAGGCTGGCAATGGCCGAGGCCCTGTCAACAGGAGTGAAACAATACGAAGCGTTGGTATAGACCCTGCCTTGCTCCAGCAGCCGGCGCAGACCGTTGCCCGAGTAGAGTGGGGCATAGGTCTCCAGCTGCTCAGCGCTCAATTGGTCGATGGTGATGCTCACCACCAGCTTCGGCGACTGCGCAATCATTTGTGCCAGCGCTTCCTGATGGAAACCCAGCACAGCCAGCAGGGTGATATAGATATATTTATTTCTTCGCATAAAATCTCAAATATCAAACTTATAGTGCGGCCAGAATCTTAACAGCAAACATAGTGCCACAATTTCCATACCCTTGGCATAGTCCTGCCAGACGGCGCCCAGATAGAACAGTCCGGCCATAGCGACCAGGATGCTCCAGTAGTGCGTCTTCCGCTTTTTCCATACTTTATATATATATAGCAGGGGGATGGGGTTGAACAGCAGCAGCTGCAGGTTGAGGCTGGTGGTGGGATGCTGCGAGAAGATCATCACCACGAGTATGATGCCCACTATGCCCTGAGCCGCCATCAGCAGCGCGTCCCACCACACGAAGATGGTCTTCCGCTTGAACTCAATGACAATAATTACCAATGACACGACGAGCAGGATGACGGCGCACCAGGTGGGCGACAGCGGGAAGCCGCTTTTGATGGTCTGCTGTCCTGCCGGCACCACGGTGCGAGTCTCCTTGACCAGCGGGCGGCGGCTACCGTCGGGGTTCAGGATGTAGGCCTGTGCAAAGTCTTGCATCAGGTTCGCCGGTAGGAACTCCTGCTGGCGCATGTCAGTCGGCAGGTCCGACTTCACACCCAGCAACAGGTCGTTGCCGAAGGTCGCCCAGGGATGCTGTGCCGTACACGCATGCACCATCTCGCGGTAAGTGACCTCACCATCCCTCTCCGAGGGAGGATACTGGAGGGCCCCCTTGATGCAACGCTCCACAATGTTACGTGCCCGTGTCGTGCAGTTGTCGTAGAAGTAGTTGTAGCGATAGATTTTGTTCTGCGGCTGGACGTTCTCTGCCAGGGCATAGTAGAGGGCCGCCTTCTCCTCGGGCGTCAGGTTGAGCACCTGCTCCTTCACCTCGCTGCCGAAGCGCCGGTATTCCTCCACGAAGTAGCTCATGGGCACGGCCTGCAGCTCATAGTCCGTCAGTCCGAACACGAAGCGCAGCACGAAGTAAGGCGCCTTGAAGTTGAACACGCCGTAGTTGAACGCCCAGTCCTGCTTCGACCGCAGGTCATGATAGCGCAGCGCCGTGTGTCCGTAGAGACTGTATATCTCATCGTGCGGCTGACACGTCAGCAGACAGAACTCCACGGAGTCCATCGCTGCCAGTGTCGTATCACGGGTAGTTCCTTGCACGCTGTCCGCAGCAGCATGCCGCACGCTGTCGGCAGGGGCAGCATTTAGCGAGACCGCAACAACCCCCAGCAGGCAGCACGCCAGCATCCTTAACCAACTGTTCTTTCGTTTCACGCCGCGAAAGTACAAAAAAATAAGCAAAGAGACAAATATTACAAAGTTTTTTTTAAGAAACTAATCTTTATAAGACCTCTTCAAAAAACATAATAATAACCATTGACTGTTTGCAAAATAAAACGACCGCTCCCAATAAGGTGCGGTCGTTTTTTTGTTGATTATGTGGTTAAAGATACTGATTAACCAACTGCTTAATAATTTTCTTTACCTCTTTGACCGTTGCTTTCCTGTAGAGTTTACCCTCAGCTTTGTTGACAACCTCGAAAGTGGTCTTCTTGATTTTCACAGCGTCACTCACAGAATAGTCTTTTGCTCTACAGGGAGAATACACCTCACAGACGTCACCGCTTTTCTTGTAATTTATAGAACTTTGTGCTGTAGCTCTTGCCGTCTCCTGCAGTATGTGCAATTTTTGCACATACTTGATTCTCCTCTAGTTCTCCTGATTCAAAGATGTTTCCCAAATGCTTTGTTACAACACTCCTGTCACAGTCGAACAACATACCCATCGCCTTCTGGGTACACCACACCGTTTTATCCTTATAATACACCTCCACGCCCTGTTCCTTCCCTTCTATCTGAAAGATTAGGAACTCAGCCGTACTGTTTCTTATTTCTCTACGTTTTGCCATATTTTGTTATATCGTTTTCGTTTCTTGTTCTGTTACTTCTTAAAATAGATCAGAGAACCGTCCCGTGATCAACTAGGCTGTATTAGGGAATATCAGATTATGAAGCAGTATCTTGTCCAACAGTTTGCATATACCACCACTATTCAACAGATTATTTACCTTGTAAATAGTGTCTTTAGCGACATAGGTGTCGTTTTCATTACCGCTTGGACCAGGGATTCCAAGGTCAAACACATTGTCCATAGGAATCCATATCCCATTAGATTTGGCGTATTGCTCTGCAACACGCTGCTCTATTTCGAAGCGGCCTCCATAGCTTTTGCCCACTCGAGATTCCTCCTCATGTAGTCGGCAAAGTCTTTGGAGTTCATCGGAGACTTTTTGAATTCTACGATTTTCTTTATCGTACGCTCCATCGCCTCTTTGTGAAACTGGTTCAAGTATGTCATCTTTCATTCTTATTTTTCTGCAAAGATAGATTATTTCTATGAGACTAACAAATTTTTACGCGAAAAACGCATATTACCACCTATATTTGCTCTTAATTTGCTTGAAGACGGGGATGTCGCAAACAGAGCGCTGTCTCTTTGGTGCTATAGGCAATAATCTCTATTTCTGTCATTCTTTCCATAATTAGTTCAAGTTAGGTAAAAAAACACTTTATGCCAATCTGCCGCATAATAGCGTCATTTGTTTGTGCATACAAATCCATATAACTATAGGAAAATCTAATATTACGCTGCAAATGTACGCATAACTTTTGAAATATTCAAATTTATTTGATGGTTTTTTGACATATCGAAGGCAACTATCCAGAGTAACTACTGTAAAGAGATATGTTGGTTACGGCTCATCGTAAACCACCAGCTCGCGGGGGAGGGTGATGACCTTTAGCCGCTCGTACCAGATGCGGGTCGAGCCGTTGATATGTTTCTTGGTATGACTGCTGATGATATAGTAGCTGGCACGATAGTCGTCCATGATGTCCGTAAATGCCTTTTTGATGCGTGAACACTTCTCGTTGATGGCATTGTCAAGCGGGTTGGTCAAGTGGTTCACGCTCTCTTCAATCTTCTGGCGGTCCATCCACCGTGCCGTCGCCATGTAGTAGCGCATCAGTTCCGTGCGGTAGTCACTCAGACGTTTGAACTCAATACCCTCGGGATGAGCCAGGAAGAGCAGATAGACGGCTTTATGAACGGGCTGTAGCTCAATCTCCCGCTCACCGTAGTCAGTCAGAATGAAACGGAAGTCTGGCGTGATGTGCAGTCGGCTCAGATGGGCACGTGCCGCTTCGATGCGCAGCTCCTCCAGCAGCGGCGCACCGATGGCATTCAGCAACAGGTCCATGCGGTCGGTAGCCTGTAGCTGTTCCACGAGCTGTTTCAGTTCAGTGGCAATCTTATCCGGTGTCAGTATCTCGTCAGCCATGTTATTCTTCCCGTAAAACATCCTCCGTCTTGCGCCTCAGCCATGACCTCAGCTTGTCCAAGGCCGTAGGGTCATCCTTCGTCTCTTCATTTTCTTCCGTTTTCACAGTCGTCGGAATGGGAGGAATCCTATTCGTAGCAGGTTGGGGGTTGGGAGCCTCCTCAACGATGAAAGTCGGTTCCACCTTCGGCTCCGTTATCTCTGATGGCGTCTGCTCTACGTGCGGTTGAGGCTTCGTGGGCTTCTTGCGCTGGGGCTTGTAGAGCTTCGGAATCAACTCCTCGAAGTAGTCGTCAGCATTACCCGTCCGCAGCTCATCGTCTCGCTCGCTCCTCAGCTCGTCCTCCAGTCCTGTGGCGAGAATCGTTACCTTCGCATCATCCTCCAGCGTGTTGTCCGTCGAAGTACCCCAGATGACGTCGATGTTCGGGTCCAGCTGGTCGAAGAAGTCGTCAATCTCCTGCATCTCCCGCACGAAGATAGGAGCCTTGTCGCTCGAGTAAATATTAAAAAGGATACGCTTCGCCTTGCCGATGTCGTTGCCATAGAGTAGGGGGGAGTCCAACGCATCGATGATGGCTTTCTCCACACGTCCCTCACCGGTTGCCCTTCCCATCGCCATGATAGCTCCACCGCCGTTGCGCATCGTCGTTTCCACGTCGCGGAAGTCAAGATTGATGCTCCCGTCGCTGTGTACGGTGATAAGCTCGGAGATACCTTTCACCGCGTCAGTCAGGATGTTGTCGGCTCGTTCGAACGCCTCCTTGATGGTGATGTCCGAGTCAGCATAGACATCACAAAGCCGTTCGTTGTTCACAATCAGCAGCGCGTCCACGTTCTTACGTAACTCCTCCACACCCTTCAGGGCCTTGATGATTTTACGTTTCTTCTCGAAGTAGAACGGAATGGTCACCACGCCCACCGTCAGAATACCCATATCCTTGGCTATTCCCGCAATAACGGGAGCCGCTCCGGTGCCAGTGCCGCCGCCCATGCCAGCCGTCACAAACACCATCTTCGTACCGTCGTTCAATAGTTTCTCGATGCTGTCACGTTTACTCTCCGCCTCGCTGCGTCCTAGTTCGGGGTTTGCTCCGGCACCTAATCCCGATTCGCCTAACAACACCTTTTGTGGAATGGGAGAGCCCACCAGCGACTGGCTGTCCGTATTGCAGACCGCATACGTCACGCCCTGCACACCCTCCTTATACATGTTACGCACGGCATTGCAACCGCCGCCGCCCACGCCAATCACCTTGATGATGCCGCTCATCGTGTCCTTGATAGGGCCGAATTCCAGCAACGGCGCAGTCCTTTTCTCATCTTTCACGCTCATAATCTTATTAATCGTTTAACACAGCGCAAAGGTACACAATAATCCTTATAACGCCAAAACTTTTCTTGCTCGCAAGCCTTGCGGAAATAAAAAAGGGAAGCCCTGGCTTCCCTTTTTGTTTGATAATGACTCAATTCTTACTTTATTCTTTGTCTATATTTGCGTAATATGGGATTAAGATTTTCCGAAAAATATTTGGTTTAACCGAAATTTTGTATTACCTTTGCCCCAAAATTAAAGAGATGAGAGTAATATCATTTTCCATGATACGGGAATTCATTGCCAAACATGCTGATGCAGACGTGGCTCTCCGCGATTGGTATAAAAGAACAACTAAGGCCAACTGGACGAACTTTGCCGACATCAAGCAAACGTTTAATACGGTGGACTATGTAGGCAATGACCGTTATGTGTTCGATATCAAGGGCAATAACTATCGGATAGTAGCTATTGTATTGTTTATCAACCAGAAAGTTTATATGCGTTTCATCGGTACGCATGAAGAATATGAGAAAATTAAGGATATAAAAAATATATAGTCATGACACATATTAAGACAGAAAAGCAGTACAAGGCAGCTTGCGACCGCATCAATGAGCTCCTGAAGGTTGTCGGCAATGATACTCCTGCTGATGACAAGAATATGCTGGAGCTGGATTTGATTTCTGACCTTGTAGCAGACTATGAGGAGGAACATTACCCTGTAGCTGCTCCTACACTGGTGGAGACCATCAAACTCCGTATGTTTGAGATGGGACTCACTCAGACAAAGCTTGCTGAAATGTTGGGAATTAGTACGGCACGTATCAGTGAGATTATCACTGGTAAGGGTGAGCCATCACTGAAGACAGGAAGGGAAATTAGCAGAAAACTGAATATTGACCCTGCTATTGTTCTTGGGGTCTGACATGTTTTGTCCTTATAATGAAAGAGAAACATATTGAATTGGATTTCAGGAACGTGCCGCTGAGTTGGCAGTTGTGTTTCCTGAGTGAGTGTCCGAAGAAGGATGAGTGCTTACGTCAGCTGGCAGCGAAGCATCTGCCGGAGAACCGTGACTTCGGTCCTGCCGTCTATCCCACCATGAAGATAGGGGAGGAGGGATGCCGGTTGTTCACAGCTGGCCGACCGAAGCAGATGGCATGGGGATTCGAGACCCTTTTTTCAGAAGTAAAGAGTAAGCATGAGCAGGCACTGCGCCTAGCGATGAAGAACTATCTGGGTGGTCATACATCCTATTATCGCTACCATCGTGGCAAACGGCTGCTGACACCCGAACAGCAGGAGTGGATTGTCGGTCTTTTCCAACAGTATGGCTATTCGCAAGGTCTTGTCTTTGACCATTATGTGACAGCCTACGACTTTGACCATTTATGATGTGGTGGTAATCTCTATATTACTGAGAGTTGTTTCTGTTGCTTGTACTCCGAATTTCACCTACTTAAACGCGTGATACAACCAACTGAAACTCGGAGTTTCTCCTATTGAAATTCCGAGTTTCAAATACTGGTACCATTATTTGGTATTATGGTTAAAACTTGTTAAAACCTATTCCAGGTGCAAGAGATGCAGGAAAAGCAGGATTTTCTATTTCTTCCAGGTCTTTTGGGGCCAGGAGTTATTATTGTTCCGGTACCGCTCTTTGCGTTTCTGTGACAACACCCATTGCTGGTCACCTTTGGTAGAGACGTTAAAGGCTTGGGTAATCTTCAGGCGGTCACCGTTCTTGTCAGCCTTGTAGCGTTCACGCATCTCCTTGCGGACGAGAGCCACATTGCCGCTCTTCTTGTCCTTGAACTCCTCAACCAGTTCGTCAGTAGGCATGTTCTTGATACGCTCCTCGCGCTTGCCAATCCGGTCAGCAAATAACACCTTGAAGGCTTGTTTCTTCAAAGGATGCCGTTCGGTCAGTCGCTTGTTCCGATATACCTGCACCAGTTCCTCGCGACTCAGGTTAGGCAGCAGCGACAGACAGAGGTTCAGCTCTTCTTCATCCCATCCAGTCAGGTGATACTCCCGACACCGCATCATGATGTACTCATAATCCGTCATATCTTTCAGGTCTTTCATATCTTCTATTTCTTTATATGGTTCTTCAGCCTCGCCCATAAACTATTAGAGGTTTCTTTCTGCGAGTCTTCTGTATCATTTCTTTTTTCTTCTTCTTTCTCGTTGTTATTGTCAGAGTCAAAGAAATCGAAATTCTCATCCTTTAAGAATTCTTTTCCATGGGTGGCAATCCTGTCATAGAATACCGTATTTCTGTTTCGTGCTGTTCTGAACATAGAAGCGGTGCCTTCAGGTGAATAATTATAGTGCATCCTGCTACGAATTCCCAAGTTGTCTGCGATAGCATCCACATCCTGGTTCGTTCCGATATAGGCAAACACCCAACCCTTTTTCTTCAAGTCGTTCACCATGTCTTTGATGTTGTTGCCGCTATACTCCTTTGAGCTGTTCTCCATGCCATCCGTAATAATCGTAACGAGCACCACGTCGTTTTCTCTTACATGTGTTTTCAGTTCACTAAGCGACTGCCCCATTGCATCAAAGAGTGGCGTACACGAGTTTGGCCAAAAATCATTCCATTTCAGCTCCTTGTTCGTATCAACCGCCAGTCTGTCCATGACTTTTTTGATTCTGTCGCTGTTAAAAGTCACGAAAGAAATGTAATGCTGTTGTTTCGGATGGTTTTCCTGAGCAAGACGAATAGTCTGGAACGTCTCATTAAGTCCGCTCACTGCTTGTTCTCTTATCATTTGCATGGAACCGCTCTCATCGAGGATAATCAGATTGAAAATCCGTTGCTTCTCGTCTCCCGTTTCTTCTGCCTTCTCCTGCTTCAATATTTCCACGAAGGATTTAGGCAGGCTAACGTTCCTCATGTTCAGAGCCTCTTTGAAGAAAGGGGCCATGAACGCATCATCGAAACCAGCCGCTCCACACCCGATTCTTGGAACAAGGAAGAACTGTTCTTGATGCTGCTTGGCATAGGACAGGAACTTGTCAATATGCCGCATCAAGTATGATGAGATGTTTCCCACATTCTCACCTCTTACATCCACAGGGATAGCATAACATTGTCCCTGTGGTCCTTCCGCTTGTTCCCACACAGCACCAAACTTCCTAAATGCCACCAACGACGCCCCGCCAGAATGAAACCCGATGGGATTACTTCCAAACACAAACACCTGCCCCGGCTCCAGACTTTCCACCACCTCAGGAGTAAACTCAATAAAATCTTTCTTTTCCATATTTGTTACCTTTTTTAAGAATTACTATAAAAAATTCAGTCGCAAAGATACACGATAATATCTTTGCGACCAAGCGTTTTTCCGTCACAAGGCTTGCGGACGAGGCAGTTTGCACTCCCATACCACATTGGCACGAACCAAATCAATCTTTTTGGCCTCGCCACGTTTGCCAGAAATGGCATAATACCTGGCAACGCTCCGAGGTAGAATCTCGGTAAAAATCTTCCGAATCCTCGTACACTTCTCATTGATAGAGTTAAGTGTTGGGTTTGTTACATCCATGATGCTTTTCTCAACTCTGTTTGTCATACCTGCAGGCCTTAACAGAAGGTAAAGACTTGTCAGTTCTTTCCGATAGTCTGGCAGGCACTTCAGCACAATGCCCTCAGGGTGGGAGAGGAACAGCAGATATACAGCTTTGACTAATGGCTCCATTTCCACCTCAATGGGTTGTTCGCCAGCCAACACAACCTTGTAATCCTTGGTTACGATTAACTGGGGAAACAGCTCTTCTTCATTCATCGCAGCCATAATCTCCGAATCATCAACACCATACGCTTTCAACTTGCGTACCTTCTCCTTTACTTCGTCCAAAAGAATGGAGCAATGAAACTGCTCCAGTTCTTTTGAAATCATTTCTTTTTGCTTCTTTTCCATGACTCAGCATTTTAGTATCCCATAGCATCCATCATAGCATCATACTCCCAAGGGGTTCTTGGCATATCGCCATACATTCCATCCGTAAGAGCGTCCCAGGAATCTTCTTCAGTCCACTCATAACCACCACACTCATAAGAGTTGTCTTCGTACTCATCATACTCTTCATAAGAGTCATCATAAAAATCGTTTGTCATAGTTGTTTCTTTTTATTGTTGTTATTATGCTGCTTTATGCACTATCAAATTCTGTGATGTCTGCTCCATTAGAACCTTCT
Source organism: uncultured Prevotella sp. (assembly GCA_905233985.1). Lineage (GTDB taxonomy): Bacteria > Bacteroidota > Bacteroidia > Bacteroidales > Bacteroidaceae > Prevotella. The sequence continues at coordinate 37,952 of CAJOFA010000004.1, read as the reverse complement.
TTAATTTCAGTTGGTTCTCTACAATTAGTTCATAATCACATTTTGTTTCACCCATCTTTATAGTTAGCACAAACAATTCCAAAAAAGCAAGGAAGCAGAATAGGATGATGTAGAACACCAATGATACCCAACTATTTGAAACCACTGCGAGAGTTGCATTCAGTTCTTCAATAAATCCGACAGGACGAGAGTGTACTTCATCTGTCACCTTGTTCGCAATTTCTTTCTTATCTTGACGAAGTTGCTCCAACTGATTTTGATACAACAGGATCTGATCATTATTAGCATTCAATTGCCCTGTGAGAGGATTGGGTATATTTACAATTTCAGTAGAACGAGTCCTCACTTTCTTTGGATTACCATTTTCGTCTAATCCTGCTGACTGTTCAGAAGTTGTGACATTCACGCTCCTAATAGTAGGATTTTTTGCTAATTCCTCTCCTAATACTATTGTTGCTTTACTTAAAGAGTCCATGTCATGAGTTATCCTTTGTATGTCACTCTCGAAAACCGTCATACGTTTTGTTATTGTTTCCTTAATTACATCTTCACGTAGATCGTGTATTGTCTGTTGAATATCATTACTGAATATAATCTGGTCAATGATACACGAACCTAAGACGGCCATGCACAAAGCCAACATAACCCTCATAGTACTCATTAAGCGAGCCTTACCTACTGTCAAGATAATGACACGTTCTACACAGAGTACAATGAACATGAATGCAAGTGATACAAAAACCTTCAATGATGTAGACTCAATATTGATATACCTGTCTGCAAAGCAGTAGCCAATGGTTCCCCACATGACCATCATGATACAGATGGCTGAAAGAAGTTTCCTGTATTGGCGATTACTAGCCTCACCACACTCTTTTAAAATATTCTTATCCCATCCGATAAGAAAGCACCCAATGTCATTTAATGTTTTCATAATAGTTTTTTGTTTTTAATTGTTTTCAAGAAAATTAGTTGAAGTTGCGGCTATCCCTTTAAGGAAACCACGGCGATAGGATTCAATCATGGTCATCATTTTAGGATCATTGGCATTAAGCATATTCTGCATCTCATTGATTTCTTCAAGATGCTCATTATATGTTTCGCGGAGGGCTTCAAGATTATCTGCCGCTGCCAGAGCTAATGCTTTGCGAGCATTAACAATCTTTACATTAACTGTCCGGATATCATTTTTGTAACGAAGGGTTATTCGCTTGAAAAGCATTTCCAGGTCGTTTCGTATAATCCGCTCTTTGGCATCACGGTATGTAATGTCTTGATTGACGAGAGCATCTTGAAAACCATCATCCTCAAAGTTCTTATGAACGAAGTTGAAGATAACATCAATAGGCATCCCTGTTCCCCATGTGATAGTGATTAGACGCTTTGAATCATTGACTTCATCCTTCTTCTCATCATTAGATGAGGTTTCGTTAGCATTTTCAATTTCCTGATCCTTATTAATTGATTCAGGAATTGTCTCTTCATTTTCTTTTGGCTTAGTGCCGAAATTTTTAAATAATGTCATAATTGTAATGTTTAAAATGTTATTATTTGTTGTTTCTTTGCACTTTTATACTCAAAAAAGTGAAAATGTAACCGCATAATCTAAAATAATTTGTATTTTTGCAGCAAAATATTTCGGATGAAGTATAGAATGATTATCATAATGGTAATGATATTATTGTCTTCAGTTGTTTACGCACAACGGAAGAGGGCTTTTTTAGTCGGTGTTTCCCATTATGATACAGCTTTGACAGGATATCAGTGGAATAACATAAATGGGGTAGAAGATATAAACCTGTTAAGTCCTATCTTGAAGAAACAAGGCTTTTCGTTAACAATATTATTAGACAAACAGGCGACCTATAAAAATATTACTAAGGAATTGGTATCTTTCATTAAAAAGACAAAGAAAGGTGACATCGTCTATTTGCACTTCTCTGCCCATGGGCAACCGGTTGAAGATATCAATGGTGATGAAGAAGACGGATGGGATGAATCTATAGTCCCTATCGATGCATACAAATTATATAAGAAAGGTGTCTATGAAGGAGAAAACCATCTTCTTGATGACCAACTTAATAAATATGTCAAGCAATTGAGAGATAAAATAGGACCTAAGGGATTTATATATGTTGTCATTGACGCCTGTCACGCGGGTACATCTTCCAGAGGAAATGATGATGTTGTGCGTGGCACCAAAGTTGGATTTACCTATAATAATAAGGTATTCAAACCTTCAATTCGGAAACAATCTCATTATAGAGTGGGTACTACAGGCAAACAATCCCATGTAATGTTTCTTGAAGCGTGTAGGTCCGATCAGGTTAATTCTGAAATAAAAGTAGATGGTAAGTGCTATGGCCCCTTGACATATAATATAGCACTAGCTCTTTCTGCTTGTACTCTGACTAATAATGCAAATGACTTTTTGATGCAAATTCAGAATTCATTGATGCAAAATGGTCATTGGCCCAATAACCAGAATCTTGTAACAGAAACTAGCTTTTAAGATGGCGAAAGAAATTTCTTTACAGAACATAGATCTTAATCGTTTCATCTCTGATGAGAAGAGCAAAGTTCTATCATATTTAAGAAAGACTTTCTCTGTCTCAGATGATGACTTGTTTGATATCTATCAAGAGTCTTCAACGGCGTTGTTTTTGAATGTCCGTGACGGCAAACTGTCAAATCTCACGAGCACGCTCTCCACCTATTTCCTTCGCATCTGTATTAACCAGACGCTGAAACACATGGCCAAGCAGAAAAACGTAGTCCCCCTGTTTGATGACAGCAGACTTACCAATAAGGACTCCTTCCGATCTGACAAGATAGATGAACTGTATCAACTATGTATCGAGGAGGAAGAGGCGGAAAAGGTCTCTCGTTCCGAGAAGATTGTTCAGAGCATCATCGAGACTATGCCGGACACTTGTAAAAATGTTTTCCAAGGTTATTATTGGGACAACCTCGCGACATCAACCATTGCGGATATGTTTGGCTTTGCCAATGCCAACTCAGTCAAGACGCAGAAATATAAGTGTCTACAGAAATTCCGCAGTAAGTATAACGAACTAATGAGCAAAATCTATGGATAAGAATGACGATATTTTGATGGATGGCATCAATGAGCGAATAGAAGCATTCCTTCGTGGCGAGATGAGCGCAGAGGAAGAGGTATCCTTTAAGCAAGAAATCCGCCAGAATCCTGAATTGCGTAGCCGTGCAAAGACAATGACCTTACTCATCAAGGGTATTCAAGAACAAAATGCCGCTAAGGAAGCGGCCATCATCAATAAGAATACTGCTACTCGTTCTGTTGCTAATATTAATGGGCTTACCGCAAAGTCGAGAGTACGTCCAATTCTCTTGTGGGCTTGCTCAGTTGCTGCTGTGTTCGCTATCTTCTTTGGCATCAGCATCAATAAAGATCATCATTATCGTATGCTGGATGCATTAGTCTCTCCATATTATACGGAATACAATATGAACGACATTTCTCGTGGTGACGTAGATACCGCAACAGTTGCCCACTTGTATAGTCTTTTTACAAAGATTCAAGAAAATAGAAACGTATCTGATATCATCAAAGAATTGGAACCCATCTACAATTCCCTTGATGATGACTTCACATATAGTGCTTATGCCAACGATATTGCATGGAACCTTGCTCTGGTATACGTAAAGGATGACCAGATAGAAAAGGCCATATCTATACTACAAAAGCTAAAAGTGGAAAATCCGGATACGCCTATATATAGTAAGGCAGACGAACTGATAAAGACACTCTCAGATCTATAAAGAGTAATTGGGAGGACAATCACAAGGTTGTCCTCATTCTTTTTTGATTACCTTTCCCCAGCATGGTGTATCAAAGGTAAAAACGGATACAATATGGAGAATTATATTGATCAGATAGAGAAGTTCCTAAAAGGCCAGATGAGCCAAGAGGAAGAGGGCGCATTTAAGACATCTTTGAGAGGAGATGCACACCTACGTTCATTTGCTATTATCGTGGTGTACATGTTGAAGGAACAAAAATAGCTATATAGATTTGTTGTTTTCCATTTTTAGTTGTACCTTTGCACACGTGAACGAAACTCGTTCATCTTCAAAAGAGCCTTGGAGCCAAGAAGTTTTTTAAAACTTCTCCTGGAGCCCTGAGCCAAGGAGCCAAAAGAATAATTATTATGAATATATTTATTCAGTTGGCAAATGAGTCTCAGAAACATGAGAGACATAAAGTTCACTGGACAGAATATGCCCAAGTTATTTTGGCACTTTTGTCACTATTCGTTTCTCTGTTGACTCTTTTGTGGCGCTAATACGCCTTCCTCGGAGTAGAATTGCTGCTCCGAGGTTTCAATTTAAACCATCTAACATTACAAACGGTTCCCAATATTCGGGAGCTTCATATTTCCCATTGTCAACTTCTCTAAGATATTTTTGAGCATTTTTAAAAGATTGGTATTTGCTTTTTCCTTCCATGAGATTTTTGTAGAACTCTATCATTAGGATTTTTGTCGCTTCATCATCCACTTTACTAAAACTCATAAGAATAGTCTTTACACCAGCTCTTTTAAATGCTCGTTGCAGCCCAATAATACCGTCGGTATTCCATTCTCCTATTCCACTATCACATGCTGATAGTGTAACAATATCAACATCTGATAATTCTAAAAGGGCAATTTCCGCTGCGGTTAACAGACCATCGTTTTCGTCATGTGTGGTGCTTTGTCGATAGATAAGACGATTTCCTCCTGCCATAACTAAAAATGAACGCATAAGTACACTATCTTCATCTATAGTATTGTCATTAGAATTCGGATGTAGAAAATTGATATTTAAAAGTTTTGCAATTGAATCTGCTTGTTCGGATTTAACGTACATACCATGAGTTGCTATGTGTAGAATGTCGAATTCTTGTTTTGATATTTCTTTTAATGATGTTTCTGTTCCCTTTGTTCCAGTAAAAGCTTTAAATTTTATATCCTTCTCTTGCATGATACCGCAAATCGTATCAATTTCTTCCTTTGTATTATTCAAATAATCAAATCCACTTCGTATGTTCGTATTATGATTTCGGCCATAATTTTCCATTCCTTCGTAGTTTAATCCCCCATATAAAACTGCTTTTTTATAAATTCGTTTAGGTGGGTTAAGAGTGAGCATATTAGTAGAAGATAATCGATATAAATTATATTTGTCTGAGATAGACTTCCATTCATCAACAGGTAAATATTCAATAGGAATCTGTTCAAAAATATTTGTAGGAGAAAAATAAATGTTATTTATATTTCCAATATCCTTGATGATGGGAGTCCAAATCATCTCTCCCAAGACTTTTCTTGCCGTATTTCTCCTATTGGTAAATGCGTCAACAAATTCATAATAATCAAATAATTTAAGCATCTTAGGACTTTGTCCCTTTCTTATTATTAAAGCATAAATTATCGTATTTGTCGTGTCGGAAATAAAAAAATTGTCCACATCAAGAAATTCAATGGCAACATCATTGCCTGTTAAACGTTTTTCAATTAATTTCCAATCATACGATGTTGACATATCTTTACAGCCTGGTATCATGAAATTTTTACTAAAAAGAATCGTGTTATAAAGTTCTTCAATGCTATTCTTAGTAGGGCTTAATGAAATTACACTTGGATATATGTCATGAAATATTTTACTCATTTGTTGCCACATCATGTATTTCTCTTTGTATGAATAATACTGGGACAAATACATCATTTTTTGTTTTATAATTTCAACGGAAGATTCTATATGAATTGTAGCCGATGCAAATTCTTTATTGTCAACGTAATATTTTGATAATTTTAATTCTTCGAGAGCCTTTTCCCACTCGTCGTTTTGAGCAAGACATGATTGGCTGAAGATAATAAAAAACACAAATAAAAAAATAGGTCTCATTTGATTATTTATAATAGTCATAGTCATTTTTTATTTTTTTGTTTTTGCACGAAACAATGCTAATCTAACAATATGAAACCCGCCCAGTAATATGGGGATTTTCCTTCATTCTTCAAATGTTCCTGAGCTAGTTTTAAAGATTGAAGAGGTGTTTTGCCAGATAACAGCTCTTTATAAAATGTTTCCATAAGTTCTTTCGTTTCTTTATCAGGTACTTTCCACAAAGACATTAGTATTGTTTTTACGCCTGCTCTCTTCAAGCCACGTTGCAGTCCGAAAACTCCATCTACATTGTCTATATCACCTAACCCTGTATCGCAAGCAGATAAAACGATAAGTTTATTATCACTTAAATCAAGTCGAGAGATTTCATCGGCTGTTAGTATGCCATCTTCAACACCTTCTGCAACTTCTTTTCCTGTCCATACATTGTTGCCACCAGCAAATAGAAGCCCACTATAATGCATTGAATAGTCTTTTTGGGTGTAACTGTGTAGGTAATTAAAGAAACTTGATGAAACATCCTCTTCGGGCGAGAAATAGAATCCATGAGTGGCTATATGTATGAGTTCGGGAGCATTGGAATCAAATGCTTTAATCGATTCTTCATTTGCATCATTCTGTGTTAACACATGCACATCTAAACTATTGGCTTTCAATAATTCACCAATAAACGTCACTTCCTCTTTTGTTTCAGGAAGCAAATCCCATGATCCACGACTTAAGAATCGCGTTGTTAATACTTCTCCTGAAGAATAAAATGTATATGCTTTTGCCTTATCTGCCATTAAATCAACGTCTTCATAATAGTTGATATCTCCATATATTACGGCATTTTTGTAATTGATTCCAGAACTCTGTTTAATTTCACCAATTAATGCCGTAGTTGAAACCTCATGAAAACAATAAACTTCAGCTAAGCGGTTATGTCCATTCGATATGGCAGATAAATTAATATTGCTTATATGTCCTGTTGGAGAATAATACACAGTGGCCCCTATAGGAATGTAAGGTTCTAAATTTTTCCATACCATATGAAATAGTTTTATGTTTGAAAAGGCGTACAGGCTGTCTATACCAATCTGCCCCATAGTAGTGTACGTATTTATTAAATCTTTCAAATCGTTTTCTGAACAAAGCTGTATAAGTCTAGGGATGGTATCTCCTTTTGTCAGCAACAGAGCACCATACGATAATCCTGACTCTTCGAAAGGGGTCTTTATTTGAGGAAGAAAAATGAACTCAATAGCAATCTCGTTATCAGAAAGCATCCTTTGTACATCTTTACATGATTTGAATAGAGTCCTTAATCTATTTCCAAAATCAGGAATTGAGGAAACTATTTGTTTTTCCAATAGACTAATCTTTTCTATATATGTACTAATTGAATCATTTGGCGTTTCTTTCTTGGATAATGTGTTTTTAAGTGTTTGCATATATGAATACATCTCTTTGGTCTCATCAGCACTATTCTTTACTATATACCCCAACAATCTACTAGAGTTAAGAAGCATGTTTTTTGTGAGCAATGCATTGTCAAATGCCATTGTTTTAACTTGATTATCATCAAAAATCGATAATGCCAGATTATTCAGAAATACCAATGCTTGTGATTTCTGCGTCCAATAATCTTCACGTTCCGTTTCAGAAAAGTACGAGAAAATGTTTGCTATATGGTTTTTAATAGATTCATTGTATTGGGCTATTTCTGCTATAGCATTATTGCTATGGGTTATACAATGAAGGAAATGCAAATCGAATTCAGCCATGTCTTTTACATATGAGGATGCGTCCAAAACCTGAACTTGGAGAAGACTCTCTTCTGCTTTTTTGTAATCTTGCTCAAATAACAGATAGATTTCTGATAAGTTCAACAATGCAAGTGCTTTTGTCGCTTCATGTTGATTTGACACACAACTTTTAACAACTTCTTCATAAAGTTCTTTGCCTTTTGAGAAATCTTGCATCTTAATATTAATTGTGGCCAAATTATTCAGTATTAAAAGTCTGTCATTAGTATTTTCTGCATTATCACCATAAAACTGAACACATATTTCATATGCTTCTTCAGAAAGAATTTTTGCATAAGAATAATTTTCCTTGGCCATTTCGCACATTGCTAGATTTGAAATAAGCATACCATATTGTAAGTTTCTTTCTTCCTCTACCATATACATGTTTTTCGCTTGATTATACCAGTAAAGAGCCATGTCCACATTATTAATAGTATAATACAAAAGACCTTTAGCTTCGTATATTCCTCGTATTTGCGGTGAATCTATGCTATTATCCTGAATAGTTTTGATGGCTTTGTTTAATAGACTATCTGCTTGGTTATAATATCCTTCTGAAATTAGTGCACTAGATAACGATTCCACTACATAAATGTAGTTGGCAATTTCAACAGACAGGAAATTATCTTCATACAGTTTTAATAAATGTGTAAATCGCTCTATCGCTTCTGTAGAATTACCATGAGTATAAGCATTAGTTGCTTTATATAGCAAGGCGTTTTCAGTAATAATAGTATCGTGTAATACAATGTCATTGCTAATATTCAATCGTTGATATGCAAGTTTTAGCTTGTAATAATAATTTTGCTTTTCATCTTCATTTATATCAAGTGTTTTTTGTAAAAGCGTTTCGATTTTCATCAGATGTTCAATACCTTTTTGATTGTTACCAAGACTGAGTTCGGAATATGCAAGAAAATCCAAAGAGGCAATGTGCGCTTTTGAGGCTTCACCAAATAATTTTTTGTTAACTCTCTCTGCTTCTAATGAGAATTGGTATGCTTTTGCAAAGTTTCTAATATGTTCAAAATATATCTTTGAAAGAAGAAGTAAACATGCATACGTTTGGTTATCATCTTTATTCCTGATCTTAGAAAAAGCCGAATATGAAGAAACAAACCATTTCTCTGAAGAATCGAAATCCTTCATGTTCATGTACGCTTGACCTATGTCAAAACGAGAATATGCTATTTGCTCAATAGCAGAACAATTTCCGCTTATCCCATTTTCAACCTGAGACATGACATTAATACACTTATTCCATTCCTTTTTGTCAAAATAGTATTTATATATTTTTCGCTGGACTAAATAGTATAAAACATGATCTCTTCGCTCATAATCATTGTAATATTTATTTGAAAAGACAGAAAGAGAATCTATTATTTTGTTATCTAATTGACTAAAAATATCACTCCAATAAAATAAGAAGGACCATAAATCAAGTGAGTTAGACGCATTCTCTTTATTTATGTGTTGAGACAAGTATTTAAATGCGTCAATGCCTGATTGTACGTATGGTAAATATATATTAGCATCGTGTGATTGTCTATACCTACTTACACCTACATCACTATGGATTAAGTTAAGCCAAAAAACAGAGTTTTCTGGTAAATCCTTGTCTCGGAAGGAATTAATAATGGAATCAGCTTTTTCATACTGTTTTTGTTGAATACAAGTTTGAAGAATATTTATAATTGCTTGGTCAAAAACTTGTGCACTAAGATATATTCTACAAATCAAAAACAGAAATAAAAGTACAATCTTTCTCATGTCGTTTCACTTATGGAAATTAAACCGATTCAAATGGGATTGTTAGCGGTAAAAACTATATATGTTAGCAACAAAAAGACTAAAGATAGTAACGCTACAAATTTGATAGTGTTTATACTAGTTCGCATACCTTCATTATTATAATAGTAGAATTTTTCTGCAAAATTACAAATTTTCTGAAAAATCTGGTTACCTTTTCTTTCTTTTTGGTATAAAAAGACGAAGAAAGCCCGAAAAAGAGTCAAAAACAAGGTTGTGAAAGTGATTCTGCTTGGGCAAATGAACAAGAATACGTAATTTTACAAATAAAAAGAAGTTTAACTTAACAAAACAAAATGATTATGAAAAGAGGTATTATTCTTTTGGTGCTGATGTGCACTATGGCCCTGACAGGAAGGGCGCAGGTTTATGCTTATGACCAGTATGTTAAGTTACCGACGAGGGACATTTACGACACGGACTTGATGGAAATGGAAATGGCATTGCTGCAAAAGACTATGGAGCAGCGAAAAGAGTTGTTCTATATGTATGCAAATGCGGCTATTGAGGCTTTTGGTGCTGATGATTGGAGCTATGCCATCTACTACACGGACAAAGCATTGGAAACTCACTACTACAATTGTGACTTGTATTATGTGCGTGGCTATTCCAACGAGCGCCTCGGTAACGTCAGGCAGGCGAAAAAGGACTACAAAAAGGGCGTAGAGTTAGGCTCGAAGCTGGCAGAAAAGGCCTTGGAGGAATTGAAAAAGAGGGAATAATTGCTAATGATAAAGAAAGGAATAATTATGAAAAAGTTAATAATGACACTGATGGCTGTCGTATTTGCCATTGCAGTAAATGCTCAGTACAACACCAACTATTACAACCAGTATGGTGGCAGTATCGGATCTTCTACAACGCGCTCTAACAATGGAGGTGGCTACACCACTAATTACTACAACCAGTATGGTGGTAACGCAGGTAGTGCCACGACTCGTTCAGACTACAATGGAGGATCGACAACGAACTACTACAACCAATACGGTGGCAGTACTGGCTCTTCAACAACACTCTCCAACTATGGCGGTGGGTACACCACGAATTACTATGATCAGAATGGAGGGAATATCGGCTCTTCAACAACACGCTCTAACTATGGCGGAGGTACGACCACAAATTACTATGACCAGTACGGAGGCAACATCGGTTCTTCAACAACGCGTTCCAACTATGGTGGTGGAACTACCACAACTTATTATGATGCCTACGGAAATAGCATCGGTTCGAGCTACGGCAGGTAATATGATGGGTCGTATTCCATTTATGGGATAAAGGGCATCCCATTGTCATTCGTTTATCTTTTCGTAACGCTCGGCCTTGCCGCTTTCTTGCGCTCGCAGATAATATTTATTCGCGCAGAGGCGCAGAGTGGGACGCAGAGAATATAATAAACTCCGTGAAACTCCGCGGCTCTGCGCGAGGGAAACAAGTGCCTTTACTTGTTGTAGCAGGCGAAGATGCTGTCAACGGTCTGCTTGGGCAGTTTCTTCGTCAGCAGGCTGACCAGGAAGACGACAGGGAAGCCGCCAACCATGGCGATGGCACCACAGTTGATGGGATTGACGGGGTTGCCCAACAGCATGTTGATGACCGTAAAGCCGACACCCCACACGAAGCAGGCCCAGACGCTGGCTGTGGTGACACCACGCCAGTAGAGACCCAGCATGAACGGAGCCAGGAAGGCCCCAGCCAGTGCACCCCACGAGATTCCCATGAGCTGGGCGATGAACGTCGGGGGATTGAGGGCGATGAGCAGCGAGATGACGATGAAGAACATGATGAGCACGCGCATCACCACTACCTTACGGCGCTCTATCTTCTCGGAGACGATGTCGTCGATGGTACCCTCCTCAACCTCTCCAGGCAGCGACTTCTTGTCGCGATAGATAAGGTCGAGCGTCATGGTGGAGCTGGAGGTGAGCACCAGCGAAGCCAGCGTGGACATAGAGGCTGAGAGTACTAACAGCACCACGAGGGCGATGAGGGCGTCAGGCAGCGTGACAAGCATGGCAGGCACGATGGAGTCGAAGGCTATCTTGCCTGTGGCCTCGTTGATAACGGGGTCGTAGAGACGGCCGAAACCACCGAGGAAGTAACAGCCACCAGCGACGATGAAGGCGAAGATGGTGGAGATGACGGTGCCGCGCTTGATGGCACTCTCGTCGGTGATGCTGTAGAACTTACCCACCATCTGGGGCAGACCCATGGTGCCCAGCGATGTCAGGATGACAACGCCGAGGAGTCCCCAGGGGTCAGGGCCAAGCCACGTCGCGAACATGCCGCTGCCAGGCTCGGTTGCGCCATCGGCAGGCAGCTCGGCGAGTTTGGCGACGGCGGCAGTCAGACCACCCTGGGCGTTGAGCACGGCGGCGATGACTGCCACAATGCCAAAGAGCATGATGATGCCCTGTATGAAGTCGTTCATGGCCGTAGCCTTATAGCCGCCAATGATGACATAGACGGCGGTGAGGATGGACATGATAATGACGCAATACTCGTAGGGGATGTCAAAACCCATCTCGAAAAGACGCGAGATGCCGCTATAGACGCCTGCGGTGTAGGGAATGAGGAACACGAAGGCGATGATGGAGGCTGCCACACGCAGTCCCTGATCGCTGAAACGGGTACCGAAGAAGTCGGGCATCGTGCGCGACTCTATGTGCTGGGTCATCAGCTTCGTACGACGGCCCAGGATAATCCAGGCGAGGAGTGAACCGATGATGGCGTTTCCGATGCCAATCCATGCGGAGGAGAGACCGTACTTCCAACCGAACTGTCCGGCATAGCCCACGAAAACCACAGCCGAGAAATAGCTGGTGCCGAAGGCGAAAGCCGTCAGCCACGGGCCTACGGCACGACCGCCCAGCACAAAGCCGTCAACACTTCTGGCCTGCTTGCGTGAGTACACTCCCACGCCAATCATCACGGCCAGGAAGATGATTGTCAATGTTACTTTTATAATCATGATGTTCTGTTTTTTTATTTCTTCTTGGCCCAGTCGATACGCACCTGCATCTGTGCCATGATGGCGTGAGAGGCGTTCTTCTGGAACTGTCCGCCTGCTATACCGGCGCTCTTATAGACATACTGCAGCTGGAAACGGTTCTTCTTGAAGAACCACCACTGTATGCCGGCAATGGCCTTGTGCTGGTCGTAGCCGAGGTCGGTATTGAAGTTGAAGTAATCGTAGGAGCCTACGAGCTCCACACCCTTGGCAACGGGCACACTACCCGTCACATAAGCACCACGGCTGGTGGTATTTTTATCTTTACCTTCCAAGTATTCACCATGTACGTTGAACGCTGCCGACTTGTAGTCGAAGCCTACGGTCCAGCGGTTGCGCTTGTAATTCTCGCCAACTGCTATATCAGGAACGTAGGGCGACTCCTTGATGGCGTGTCCGCGACCTATCTGTCCCGTAGCCACGAGGTTTAGCCCCTTGACAGGACGGTATTCCAGACGTCCGATGAAGTCCTTTTCAGGATTATTGTCTTTTTTGTTGATGGCTTGGCCATTCATAATATCCACCTCATAACGGAATTTTCCGTTGTTGGTCTCACCAAACACGGCCATACCGAGGTCACGGCCATACTGCACGCCAATCAGGGGGTCGCTGCCGCAGCCCGTCAGATAGGTGACGCCCTCAGAATAGACGTCGATAGCCTCCATGGAGGTCGGTGAGAGAGGATTTTCGTAGGAGAGGCCGTTCTTGAATTGTCCTAGGCGAACGGTCAAGGCCTTGTTGTTGGAGAACCGATAGTCCATGTAATATTCTTGTACTACGCTGCTGAAGTCGTGCATAAACAAGAATGACACGCGGTCGGTGATTTGGGCATTGACCCAGAAGAGGGTACGTTTGAGTTCGAAGGCGTTTACGTCCGCATCGTCGGTGTGGGTGTAGTTGAAGCCACCCTGTGCATAACCATGCAACTGAATACGGTCCGCCACATCCTGAAGCCAGTCAGGTCCTCCCTGCTGCTCCGTCTGTTGCCCCATAGCGGCAACACTGCTGAACACTGCCAGGCCTGCTGCCAGTGTACGCAACATGAAACTTTTCTTTCTCATTTTCTCAATAATTATTTAAGGATTTGGTTCATGTGGCGGCAAAGGTACGATTTTTCTGTCAAACGGACAAGAAAGTTGGGAAAAATGTGTCATTTTGCACGCAAAATAAGACATTTAGTATTATTTGCAGCATGATGCATGCTTGTCGGTGCAGTCTTTATGATTCTTTGCGTGGGGCTTGGTGCAATGGTCCTTGAGGGTGCAGCCGTAGCATGGGTCGTTGGCATGGCGGAAGTTGGCATAGATGCGCCAGGAGGCGTAGCCGACGGCCAGCAGGAGGATGGCTGCAACGATGATGTACTGATACATGGGTGAGGGTGGGGATTAGCGTGTCAGCTTGCGGAGCAGCACTTTGTTGATGACCTGGATGCGGCGGCTTTGCTTGTTGATGTCCTCGCGTACATTATTTATATTATTAAAGAAGTCGCTGAAGACGTTGAGCAGGAAGTTGGGCTGGCGCTCGTCTTCTATGACATCGGGATTGGTGACGATGCGGATGCTCAGGGGCCTGATCATGATGTCTATGTCCTTGCCGGTCATCATGGGGTCGCCGTCGTAGTGTATGGCTCCCGGCTCTTTGCGGTGGATATGGATGCGCTTGGTCTTGAATGTCTTGATCTTGGAGTTGTTCTCCAGGGTCTTATTGAACAGGTCAATACTGATCTGCGGGGCATCGAAGGCTGTGAAGGGCTCGAGAATGACGACGTCGAGCAACCCGTCCTTCATCGTCGCGTGGGGGGCGATATAGGCGTTGTTGCCGTATTGCGACGCATTGGCACAGGCTATGAGGAACGCCTTGTACTTCTTGGCTCCTGTCTCGTCTTCGACCTCGTAGGTCTCGGGCTTGTACTTCAGACCTTCCTTGAGGACGTTCTCTACATAGGTGATTGGTCCCCGCTTGCCTGCCTCGGCAAACTTCAACGAGATGAATGCGTCGAACCCCATGCCGCAGGTGCAGAAGAAGGGCAGGTCGTTGATAATGCCGTAGTCGAAAGCCTCTATCTTACATTCATTGATGATCTGTAGTGCCTTGCGTATGTCGAGTGGCAGACAGAGATGGCGTGCCAGTCCATTGCCTGAGCCGCAGGGGATGATGCCCAGTGCGGTATTGGTGTGTACGAGGGAGCGCGCCACTTCGTTGACGGTGCCGTCGCCTCCGATGGCAACGACCACGTCGCGCCCACTGTAAACGCACTCCTTGGCTATCTCTGCTGCATTGCCTTTATATGCGGTCTGCCGGATTTCGTATTCGAACTGTTCCTTATCGATGATTTCTTCGATGAGGGCAGGGATGTGTCCTTTCTTTCCTGTGCCCGAGATGGGGTTGAGTATGAATGTGATGGTCGTCTTATTTGTCATACTTTAGATAATATAATTTGCTTCCGTCGCTTTAATGGCGCCTGAAATCGTCGGTAAAGGTACGAATTTTGGTTGAATTATGCATAAATTACGTAAGAAAAAAAATTATTTGAGTGAAATATTTTAAAAAATGTGCTCTGTTTCATAAAAAATGTGTAACTTTGCAGCCTGTAAAACAAAATGTAGCTCTGCTACACATTATTTTATATGGGACAATTACAAGAAAAATACAAGCTTTATCGTGAGCCGCAGAAGTTTATGGAGGCTGACGTTTATCCTTATTTTCGTGCTATAGAAGGAAAACAGGGCACGGAAGTAGAGATGGGTGGCCATAAAGTTCTGATGTTCGGTTCCAATGCTTATACCGGGTTGACTGGTGACCAGCGCATCATTGATGCAGCCAAGGCTGCTCTTGATAAGTATGGTTCCGGTTGTGCGGGCAGTCGCTTCCTGAATGGTACACTTGACCTGCATGTGCAGCTTGAAAAAGAGATTTCTGAATTCGTACATAAAGAGGACTGCCTGTGTTTCTCTACAGGCTTCTCAGTCAATCAGGGTGTTCTTGCCATGGTGGTAGGACGCGATGACTATATTATCTGCGACGACCGCGACCATGCTTCTATTGTCGATGGCCGTCGTTTGTCGTTTGCCCGCCAGCTGCACTACAAGCACAATGACATGGCTGACCTGGAGCGTGTGCTGCAGGGCCTTCCTTATGAGGCCATCAAGCTGATTGTCGTCGATGGCGTGTTCTCGATGGAGGGTGACTTGGCTAAGTTGCCTGAGATTGTGGAGCTGAAGCATAAGTACAACTGTTCCATCATGGTGGACGAGGCTCACGGTATCGGTGTGTTCGGTGACCATGGCCGCGGTGTCTGCGACCACTTCGGACTGACTGATGAGGTGGACCTGATCATGGGTACTTTCTCAAAGTCGCTGGCCAGCATCGGCGGCTTTATCGCTTCTGACTGGGACACCATCAACTTCCTGCGTCATACCTGTCGCACCTATATTTTCTCGGCCAGCAATACGCCGGCTGCTACGGCAGCAGCTATGGAGGCCCTGCACATCCTGCAGAAGGAACCCGAGCGTATCGAGGCTCTGTGGAGCGTGACGAAGTACGCCCTGAAGCGTTTCCGTGAGGAAGGATTTGAGATTGGCGACACCGAGAGCCCCATTATTCCGCTTTATGTCCGCGATGTTGATAAGACGTTCTTAGTAACCGCATTAGCGTTTAAGGCTGGAGTATTTATTAATCCTGTTATTCCGCCGGCATGTGCACCTCAGGATACGCTGGTACGCTATGCGCTGATGGCTACTCACACGGAGGAACAGGTAGAGCGCTCGGTGAAGGCTCTGAAGAAGATTTTTGTGGAGCAGGGCATCATCAAAGGGTAAAACAGTAAAAGGGTTATACTATTAATAAAGGTAATATCGAGGTGTAGCGCAGTTGGTAGCGTTCCTGGTTTGGGACCAGGCTGTCGCAGGTTCGAGTCCTGTCACCTCGACTGCCAATCAAGAGAAGCCGCTGATTCTTTACGAGTCAGCGGCTTTTAAAACCAAAACAGATGATCTTATGAAACAGAAAGTATGGAGCTTGGCTATGACGATGCAATTCGCATGTTGTGTCGTCTTCATGTTTGTGGCTGTGCAGACGAAGGCACAGCGGGCATTGACGCTGAAAGACGTGACGCAGGGCACGTTCCGGGTAGAACGGCTTGATGCTGTGGTGCCCTCGGAGGACGGGGAACACTACACACAAATCTCGAGTGACGGCCAGCGCATCGAGCAGTACTCGTTTAAGACGGGAAAGCTGACGGGTACGCTCCTTGACCTGAAAACGGCACGTGGTGCGAAGCCGGAAGGTATTGACGACTACATCATGAGTCCCGACGGCAAGCGTATGCTCATTCAGACGGAGACGGAATATATCTACAGACATTCATTCAAGGCGAAGTTCCTGATTTTTGATATTCAGAACAATACGCTGGAGTCGCTCAGCGACGGCGGACCGCAGCAGGCACCACTCTTCTCGCCCGACGGACAGCTTATCGCTTTCGTGCGTGACAATAACATTTTCCTTGTCAAGCTGCTTTATAACAATGCGGAGAGTCAGGTGACGAAGGATGGCAAGCGCAACGAGATTATCAACGGTATTCCCGACTGGGTTTATGAAGAGGAGTTCTCGACGGCGCAGAGCATGGCATTCACGGCAGACTCGAAGCAGCTCTGCTGGATTCGCTATGACGAGCGTGAGGTGCGCGAGTTCTCCTTCCCTGTCTATATGGGTGCCCGACCGGAGAGGAGTGAATATGCCGACTACCCCGGAGCCTATACGTACAAGTACCCCATTGCCGGCGAAAAGAACTCGAAGGTGAGTGTGATGAGCTTTGACATCAAGAGTCGCCAGACGCGTACCATGCAGGTGCCGATGGATGCTGACGGCTATATCCCCCGCATCAAGGCGACTGCCGATGCTTCGAAGGTTATCGTCATGACGATGAACAGACATCAGGATTGTCTGCGGTTCTATGCCGTCAATCCGCTATCTACTGTCGCACAGCTACTCATTGAGGAGAGTGTGCCGAAGTATGTGAAGGAGGAAGTGTTGGAGAATATCCAGCTGACAGACAAGCATATCCTGCTACCAAGTGACCGCTCGGGGTTCATGCACCTGTATCTCTATACCATCGGCGGGCAGTTGGTGCGACAGGTGGAACAGGGTGACTATGAGGTGACCGATGTCTATGGCTATGACGAGAAGACGGGCAATGCCTACTATGCTGCCCATGTCTATGGACCTGCCGACCAGCGTGTGTTTGTGGCACATCAAAACGGCAAGACCGAGTGTCTGACAGAACAGGCAGGATGGAGCACCGCCATCTTCTCAACGGACTTTAGTTACTTCATCCATACATGGAGCGACATGAATACTCCGCCCGTCACATCACTCTGTAATGCCAAAGGTAAGGTACTCACCACGCTCATTGACAACAAGGAGGTGAGCCAGAAGATGTCATTATATAATATAGGTACGCGCGAGATGTTCTCGTTTACCACCAGCGAGGGAGTAAAGTTGAACGGCTGGATGGTGAAGCCGGCAGGCTTCGATGCCTCCAAACGCTATCCTGTGGTTATGTATCAATATGGCGGCCCAGGCAATCAGCAGGTATGCAACAAATGGGGCATCGGCATGTGCGGACAGGGTGCATTGCTGGAGATGTACTTGGCGCAACAGGGCTTCGTGTGTGTATGTGTGGACAACCGAGGCACAGGCGGACGTGGTGCCGACTTCGAGAAGTGTACCTACTTGCGACTGGGTGAGCTGGAGAGCCGCGATCAGGTGGAGACAGCCATCTGGCTTGGTCAGCAGTCGTATGTTGACAAAGAGCACATCGGCATCTGGGGCTGGTCTTACGGCGGATGGAACACACTGATGTCCATGTCTGAGGGACGTGAGGTGTTTGCTGCCGGTGTAGCCATCGCCCCTGTAACCAGCTGGCGCTATTATGACACTATCTATTCGGAGCGTTATATGCGGACTCCTAAAGAGAACGCCAGCGGATATAATGAGGTGAACCCCATTGCCCGGGTATCGAAGCTACACGGGGCGTTGCTCATCTGTCACGGACTGGCAGACGACAACGTGCACTATCGCAACACGGCAGAATACACCGAGGCATTGGTACAGGCCGACAAGGACTTCCGCATGAACGTCTATACCAACCGCAACCATAGCATCTATGGCGGAAATACGCGTTTACATCTGTTCCGTCAGGCAGTCAATCACTTGAATACTTACTTACTTAAGTAATGAAACATGCCGTTATCATAGGTGCCACGTCGGGCATTGGTCTTGAAGTAGCCAAGCTGTTGTTGGCTGACGGTTGGCGTATCGGTGCTGCGGCCCGCCGTGCTGAATTGCTACAAGCCTTACAGGAACAATATCCTGAGCAGGTGGTGACAGCCGTGATTGACATCAACGGGACTGATGCCGACGCACGACTACAGGAACTCATTGACCGCTTGGGCGGCATGGACCTTTATTTCCATGCTTCCGGCATCGGTTGGCAGAATCCTCAACTGGAAGCCGATAAGGAATTGCGCACAGTCGAGACCAATGGCCTTGGCTTTACACGGATGGTGGGCTCTGCCTTCCGTTACTTCGAGCATAAGGGTGGGGGACACATCGCTGCCATTACCTCCATTGCCGGTACCAAGGGACTTGGCCCTGCACCTGCCTATTCTGCAACGAAAGCTTTTCAGAATACTTACTTGCAGGCATTGGAACAACAGACCAATGCCCGCAAGTTGAATATCCGTTTCACCGATATCCGTCCAGGGTTTGTGGCTACGCCACTGCTTTTCCCTACGGACAACGAAGAATCACATTCTTATCCGCTTCTCATGAAAACCCAGCCAGTGGCACGTGCCATTGTCAAGGCGCTATACAAAAAGAAGCATGTCGTTGTGATTGACGGACGTTGGCGTCTCATCACCGCCTTTTGGCGGCGTATTCCCCGATGGGTGTGGAGACGCCTCAATCTAAATCAATAGTTCTCGGCCTTGACCTGGAAGTAAGCCTGCGGATGGTCGCACACGGGACATACATCGGGAGCCTTCTTGCCTATGACGATATGGCCGCAGTTGGAACACTGCCAGATAACGTCGCCGTCCTTTGAGAACACACGCTCCTTGCGAACGTTGTCTAACAGTTTGAGGTAGCGCTCCTCGTGAGCCTTCTCAATCTTGGCAACGCCCTCGAATTTCTCAGCAATCTCATCGAATCCCTCTTCACGGGCTTCCTTGGCCATGCGAGCATACATGTCCGTCCACTCGAAGTTCTCACCACCGGCAGCAGCCTCTAAGTTTGATGCCGTGTCCTTGATGGCGCCGCCCTCCAAGAGCTTGAACCACATCTTGGCGTGTTCCTTCTCGTTGGCAGCCGTCTCCTCGAAGATAGCGGCAATCTGTACAAAGCCGTCTTTCTTGGCCTTTGATGCCCAGTACGAATACTTGTTACGTGCCATAGACTCACCTGCAAAAGCCTCCTGCAAGTTTTTCTCTGTCTTTGTTCCTTTCAGTTCTTTCATCTTTTTTGTTTTATAAGTTAATAATAATGATGTTTGTTGTGTCTGTCAAACAAGAATTTCCTGTGCAAATATACAACATTTCTTTGACACCGCAAAATAAATCGAGAAATAATTACTCGTATTGATGTCCTGCCTAAACAGAAAGGGATAATAGGAAAAATCCTAATTTTGCTTAATATTTGGGGCGTTTTCTTGGTGTTTTGATGAAATGTTAGTAATTTCGAGCGCTTTTTTCGTCAGGGCGCATGTAAAGTGCCTTGCTGGGAGTGAATAAATCACAAACCTAAGACATATTTTAATATGAAAGTTTATCAGACAAACGAAATCAAAAACATCGCACTCATTGGCAGTGCGGGTAGCGGCAAGACTACTCTTGCCGAGTCAATGGTCTACGAAGCCGGCATCATCAAGCGCCGCGGTACCGTAGAGGGTAAGAACACCATGAGCGACTACTTCCCTGTGGAACAGGAGTACGGCTACTCGGTGTTCTCAACTGTTTTCCATGTAGAGTGGAACAACAAGAAGCTGAACATCATTGACTGTCCGGGTTCAGATGACTTCGTCGGTGGTGCTGTCACAGCTCTGAATGTTACCGACCAGGCCGTCATCCTTATCAACGGACAGTATGGTCCCGAGGTGGGCACGATGAACGCTTTTCGTAATACCGAGAAGCTGAAGAAGCCCGTTATCTTCCTCGTGAACCAGTTGGATCGTGACAACTGTGACTTCGACGCCATCCTGAATCAGTTGAAGGAGGTCTATGGACCGAACTGCGTTCCCGTTCAGTACCCCATCGCTACGGGTCCTGGCTTCAACAGCGTCATCGACGTGCTGCTGATGAAGAAGTATTCTTGGAAGCCCGAGGGCGGTGCTCCCATCATCGAGGACATTCCTGCCGACCAGCTGGACAAGGCAAAGGAGTGGAAGGCTGCCCTCGTGGAGGCTGCTGCTGCCGGTGACGACACGCTGATGGAGAAGTTCTTCGAGACAGAAGACCTCAGCGAGGATGAGATGCGTGAGGGTATCCGCAAGGGACTGGTGACACGCTCTATCTTCCCTGTGTTCTGCGTATGTGCCGGTAAGGACATGGGCGTGCGTCGTCTGATGGAGTTCCTCGGTAACGTGGTGCCCTTCGTCAGCGAGATGCCTGTCATCAAGAATGCTGCCGGCAAGGATGTGCCTGCCGACGCTGCTGCACCTACATCACTCTATTTCTTCAAGACAGGTGTGGAGCCCCACATCGGTGAGGTCAGCTACTTCAAGGTGATGAGCGGTAGCGTGAAGCCTGGTGATGACCTGACAAATGCCGACCGTGGCTCGAAGGAGCGCATAGGTACGCTGTATGCCTGTGCAGGTGCCAACCGTATTCAGGTTGACGAGCTGAAGGCTGGTGATATCGGTTGCACCGTGAAGCTGAAGGACGTGAAGACGGGCAACACCCTGAATGGTAAGGACGTGGACTACAAGTTCGACTTCATCAAGTATCCTAACTCGAAGTTCTCACGTGCCATCAAGGCTGTGAACGAGGCTGAGACGGAGAAGATGATGGCTGCGCTGGCTAAGATGCGTCAGGAAGACCCGACATGGGTTGTTGAGCAGTCGAAGGAGTTGCGCCAGATTATCGTTCATGGACAGGGCGAGTTCCACCTGCGCACGCTGAAGTGGCGTATGGAGAACAACGAGAAGATCCAGATTGAATATATCGAGCCGAAGATTCCCTATCGTGAGACCATCACGAAGATGGCCCGTGCCGACTATCGTCACAAGAAGCAGTCGGGTGGTGCCGGACAGTTCGGTGAGGTACACCTGATTGTGGAGCCTTACACTGAGGGTATGGAAGACCCGACCAGCTTCAAGATCAATGGTCAGGAGTTCAAGATGAACATCAAGGGCAAGGAAGAGATTGACCTTGAGTGGGGCGGTAAGCTCGTGTTCATCAACTCAGTTGTAGGTGGTGCCATCGACCTGCGTTTTATGCCCGCTATCCTGAAGGGTGTGATGGAGCGTATGGAGCAGGGCCCGCTGACAGGTTCTTATGCCCGTGACGTACGTGTCATTGTCTATGACGGTAAGATGCACCCCGTTGACTCTAACGAGCTTTCGTTCATGCTCGCAGCACGTAATGCTTTCTCGGCAGCCTTCAAGGAGGCAGGCCCGAAAGTGCTGGAGCCCATCTACGATCTCGAGGTGCTGGTACCCGCTGACTACATGGGTGATGTGATGTCAGACCTGCAGGGTCGCCGTTCTATCATCATGGGTATGGATTCTGAGGCCGGCTATCAGAAGCTGACCGCCAAGATTCCTCTCAAGGAACTGGCATCCTACAGCATCGCCCTCAGCTCGCTGACGGGTGGCCGTGCATCGTTCACTACGAAGTTCTCAAGCTATGAGCTCGTGCCGAACGACATCCAGCAGGCACTCATCAAGCAGCATGAGGAAGAGATGAAGGATGAGGACTAATCGTCCATCCGACATATCATTCAAGGGAGTGAACCATCAAGGTTTGCTCCCTTTTATAATTTTATATATAGCACCAAATCGTCATTATTTTGTTAAATACGTTAAATTTAACGGAAATAATTAACAAAACAATGACGATAAAAGCAGAAAAGAATTAATTTTGCAGTCAGAACCATTTGGCGGAAACTGTTGATAGAACCATTTGGCCAATAGCAATGAAAAAGAGTACGATTTGGACAATAGCAATAGTGATGGGCTTCTCCTTCCTGGGCCTGCTTTATCTCCAGCTCTCCTATATCGAGAGCATGGCGAAGATGAAGAAGGAGCAGTTTGACGAGTCGGTGAACCGCAGTCTCTATGAAGCCTCACGCAAGCTGGAACTGGACGAGACATTGCGCTACCTGGAGAAGGATGTGAAATCGACCGAGCGCCGTGCTTACCAGCAGGACTCCCTGACGACCGACGGCTTGGACGGCACTATCCGCCAGTCGCATCAGTTTGCCGTGACTGCTGATGACGGTACGGTTTATTCCTCGTTCCAGATGAACACGTTTGAGATTAGTCCGAATGTGCCGAAGGCCATGATCATGCGCAAGGACAAGAACTCGCTGGCAGAGGCTTCGAAGTCGATGCAGGAGATAGTCCGTAAGCGCTATGTCTATCAGAAGGCGCTGCTCGACGAAGTGGTATATAGCATCCTTTACACCGCCAGTGAGAAACCGCTGAAGGAACGTGTGAACTTCAACATGCTGGACAAGGACATCCGTACGGAACTGCTGAATAACGGCATCAACATACCGTATCACTTTACCGTATCGACAGCTGACGGACGTGAGGTCTATCGTTGTCCCGACTATTCGGAAGAGGGTGAGGAGTACATGTACACGCAGCATCTGTTTACCAACGACCCGCAGTCGAAGATGGGTGTTGTCAGGGTACACTTCCCCGACATGAACTCCTATATCATGTCGTCCGTGCGCTTCATGATTCCGAGTGTGGTGTTCACCATCGTGCTGCTCATCACGTTCATCTTCACCATTGTCGTCATCTTCCGGCAGAAGCGTTACACGGAAATCAAGAACGACTTTATCAACAATATGACGCACGAGTTGAAGACGCCGATAGCCAGTATCTCGCTGGCAGCTCAGATGATGAACGACAAGAGCGTACCCAAGAGTGAACAGATGATGAACCATCTGGGCGGTGTCATCAATGACGAGTCGAAGCGTCTGCGCTTCCTTGTTGAGAAAGTGTTGCAGATGTCGATGTTCGACCGTCGTGATGCAGTGTTCAAGAAGAAAGAGCTCGACCTCAACGAGCTGGTGGAGAATATTGCCCACTCGTTTACCCTGCGTGTGGAGCATACCGGTGGTAAGATTATGATGGACATCGGGGCTGTCGATTCAAAGATATATGTTGACGAGGTTCATTTCTCGAACGTGATACATAACCTGATGGACAACGCCATCAAGTATCGTGACCCCGACAAGCCCGTGGAACTGTTGCTCAGCACATGGAACGATGAGAAGCACCTGTATTTCTCCATCAAGGACAATGGTATGGGTATCAAGAAGGAGAACCTGAAAAAGATATTCGATAAGTTCTACCGCGTTCATACGGGCAACAAGCATGACGTCAAGGGCTTCGGTCTGGGACTTGCCTACGTGAAGAAAGTGGTGGACCTGCATCAGGGCGAAATCAAGGCAGAGAGTGAGCTGGGTAAGGGAACGAAGTTTACCATCAGCCTGCCAGTATTGGTTGAAGATTAAAATAATAAACAATTAAATATTAACAATTTAAACATTACGATTATGGAAGAGAATCTGAAGATTTTACTTTGTGAGGATGACGAGAATCTGGGTATGCTGTTGCGTGAGTATCTGGCAGCAAAGGGTTACACAGCAGAGTTGTGTGCAGACGGTGAGGCCGGCTACAAGGCATTCCTGAAGACAAAGTTCGACATCTGCGTGCTTGACGTGATGATGCCCAAGAAGGACGGTTTCACGCTGGCACAGGAAATCCGTACGGCAAATGCTGAGATACCTATCATCTTCCTGACAGCCAAGACGCTGAAGGAGGATATCCTCGAGGGCTTTAAGATTGGTGCCGACGACTATATCACCAAGCCGTTCTCAATGGAAGAGCTCGTGCTGCGCATTGAGGCCATCCTGCGTCGTGTTCGTGGCAAGAAGAACAAGGAGAGCACCGTCTATAACATCGGTAACTTTGTCTTCGACACCCAGAAGCAGCTGCTCAGCATCGGCGAGAAGCAGACGAAGCTCACCACCAAGGAGAACGAGCTGCTGGCATTGCTCTGCTCACACTCCAACGAGATTCTGCAGCGTGACTTCGCCCTGAAGACCATCTGGATTGATGACAACTACTTCAATGCCCGTTCGATGGATGTTTATATCACCAAGTTGCGCAAGCATCTGAAGGACGACCCGCAGATTGAGATTATCAACATTCATGGTAAGGGCTATAAGCTCATCACTCCCGAGGAAGAGTAGGGGAGATGTCTGATGTAAGATGTCTGATGTCTGATGTAAGATGCTTAAGACGAAACAGATTATAAAATGGATTGGAATGGCGCTGGTGTTGGCCGGCGCCCTTCTCTTGATTGTCAGTTATCTGACGGGCTGGACTTCCAGCAATATCGTGCTGATTGGTGGCTTTTTACTGGTGTTTGTGGGTGTCGTTTTGCATGTTATCCTCACGAAATCAGCCGAAAAGTATTAAAGTCTGTTAAACATTAGGCGAAATCGTAAGACGTAAATCGCTAAGTCGCAAATTTTTACTACCTTTGCACCCGCAATTTTTTATTAATTATTTAAAGTAGTATGAATCAATACGAAACCGTTTTCATTTTGACTCCCGTTTTGTCTGATGAACAGATGAAGGAAACGGTCGCTAAATTCACGAAAGTGCTCACCGATAAGGGTGCAGAGATTCTGAACGAAGAGACCTGGGGATTGAAGAAGATGGCTTATGCTATTCAGAAGAAATCGACAGGTTTCTACTGCCTGCTCGAGTTCAAGGCTGAGCCAGAAGTAATCAAGGTGCTTGAAACAGCCTTCCGTCGTGACGAGAAGGTCATCCGTTTCCAGACCGTTAAGTTTGACAAGTATGCTGCAGAGTATGCTGAGAAGCGTCGTAACAAATTTGGTAAAAAAGAGGAGGCTTAAACTATGGCACAAGAATCTGAAATTCGCTATTTGAATGCTCCTTCTATCGACACGAAGAAGAAGAAGTACTGCCGCTTCAAGAAGAGTGGTATCAAGTACATTGACTACAAGGATCCCGAGTTCCTCAAGAAGTTCCTGAACGAGCAGGGTAAGATTCTGCCCCGTCGCATCACGGGAACCTCTCTGAAGTATCAGCGCCGCGTGGCTCAGGCTGTTAAGCGTGCACGCCAGATCGCTCTGCTTCCTTACGTAACTGACATGATGAAATAATTAGGAGGGCGAAAGATATGGAATTGATACTGAAACAAGATGTTATCGGCTTGGGTTACAAGAACGATATTGTGAATGTTAAGTCTGGTTATGGCCGCAACTACCTGATTCCTCAGGGCAAGGCAGTCATCGCATCGCCTTCAGCAAAGAAGGTTCTCGCCGAGAACCTCAAGCAGCAGGCACACAAACTGGCTGCTATCAAGGCAGAGGCAGAGAAGAAGGGTGAGGCACTCAATGGTGTTGCCCTCACGATTGCCGCTAAGGTTAGCACAACAGGTCAGCTCTATGGCTCAGTCAATGCAGCCCGTGTTGCTGAGGAACTGGCTAAGCTCGGTTATGAGATTGACCGTAAGATTATCACCATGCGTGACATCAAGATGGTAGGCGACTTTGTTGCTGTTGTTCACTTCCACAAGGAGGTTGCCGTTGAGATTCCCGTGAAGGTGGTTGCTGAGAATGCTCCCGCTGAGGAAGAGAAGCAGGAAGCTGCTCCCGCTGTTGAGGAAGCACCTGTTGCCGAGGTAGAGGAGGCTCCCGTTGAGGAACCCGCTGCTGAGGAGGAAGCACCTGCTGAAGCATAAGCTGTAAAGCAAATCTATTAATAGGGTAGGTCCCGATTGCTCACAGAGCAGTCGGGACTTTTCTTGATGTAGATTGTCTGATCCAGAATCTGTGTGTCCTTTATAATTTAGGGGCAAGAAAAAACAACTATGTATCATTTTTAAGTCAATTCTTTTGCGGTTTAAGAAAATGTGAGTACTTTTGTACAGAGAAACAAACGTACTTTACATGGCGATGAAGAAGCTGGTATATCTGTTCCTGATGCTCTGCCTGATGGCAGGATGCACGCATACGAGCCATCATCCGCGGCTCGTGGCGGTGGACAGTCTGCTGGCATCACAGCCCGACAGCGCTATCTATCTATTGAACCATTTTGATAGTACAAACGCTTCACAAAGTGACCGTTTATACTACCAGCTGTTATGTTATAAGGCAGCAGACAAACAGGATGAACTACATGCAACGACAGAAGAGGCAGAACAATTCATTGATTGCTTTGAAAGCGCAGGCGATGCTCACTTGTTACCTATGGCATATTATTATAGCGGACGTATCTGTGTAGAGAACAGTAATGCTCCGCAAGCCCTTGCCTATTTCCATCAGGCAGAAGAACTCTTATCTGACGATCAAGATAAAGTTTTGTTAAGCAAGGTATATAGTCAAATGGGCTATTTGTTTGTTCAACGCCGAATGTATGACAAAGCCCGTCAATATTTTGAGAAGTCCTACGAGACAGATAAAGACATTTGTGATACCATTGGAATGATCTATAATTTAAGAGACATTGGTGTGTCATATAAATGGGCAGATAAAGAAAAAGAATCTTTACCTTACTTTTATCAATCACTTCATTTAGCGAAAGATATACAAAATGAGTTTATGTGTGTTAGTGTAACACTTCAATTATCAGGAGCGTATTTAGAAATAAACGAAGTGGACTCTGCAATAAAATATGGTATTCCATTACTAAAAACAATAGAACGAACAGATAGTAGTGCCGTATTATGTCAAGTAGCAGAAATTTACGACAAATCATGTCAAACAGATTCTGCAGAATTATATTCTTTAATGCTGTTGAAATGTGGCAGGATAGATGCACGATGCAAAGCTCATCAAATATTAACAAAAGTCTATCTCCAAAAGAAACAATATGCAAATGCTTTATATCATTATCAACAATATCTGGAATTGAAGTATAATACAGAAAAGTTGAATAGTACAGAAGAAATAGCTCAGGCGAACGCTGCATATAATTATCAGACAAAAGAAGTAGAAAACTATGAACTTCGAATAAAAAATAATGAACAAGAGATAATTGTCCTATTATTAATAGGCAGTGCCGTCGCACTTGTTTTATTGTTAAGTATTATCTTTAATCGATATAGAAATGGTATAGCAAAGCTAGAAGAACTGAAACGAATAAATAACGAACAATACAGGCGCTCATCAGAATACATCAACAAGAGTCGCCAACGCATTGCAGAGCTGAAAGTACAGTTACAAAATGCCGACAGCTTGAACGAGAACCTATGTGTTCAGTTGGCTCGTGAGAAGGAAAAATTAGAATCCTCTGTTGAGATAGCAATTCTCAAAGAGAGAGAAAGCAAACGTGCTTTGCGTGTTATTAAAGATTCTGAGGTTTACTGCCGTATGATTCAACTGACAAGTAACGGGAAACCTCAATGTATTACTATAGCAGACTGGTTAGAATTGGAAAAAGTCGTTAATCAAGAATTCAATGGGTTTACTATACATTTAAGAGAGTTGTGCCGAATGTCAGATTTGGAAATGCACGTATGCCTACTACTCAAAACAGAAACAGACTTACACATAATCGCTGAAATGCTAATGAAAGCTTTATCTACTATTTCTTCCATTCGCATTCGTCTATACATGAAAGCCTTTGGAAAGAAAGGACAGGCCAAAGACTGGGATGCCGTAATAACGACCTTATAATAAGCAACTTAAAGCATTTGTCTTGCTTTGCATAAACTTTGCACCTAAAATGCAAAGTTTATGCAAAGTGAAATATGTGCATTTTTCATTTTTCATTAATAATTTTACAAGCGATAATTTATCTATTAACGCTTTATAACATAACAAAAATGAAAAGAACACTTTTATTATTAGTTTTGATTTCAGTTTTCTGCACGTATGGCCTTGCCCAAGCACAACTAGGTGAGGGGCAATATGGTTATACGCCAATGACCTTAAGCAGACATGACAACGGGACGTTAATGGGGCAGCACAAGTCTCCCGCACCAATGCCGTCAGTCTCTTATGATGACAACAGTCTCTACATTGAAGCACCGTATGAAATTGAGAGTGCAACTATCGTTATTTATAATGAAGATGGCGACGTGATTTATTATACTGAGACACCCTTGTCGCCAGTCGGCATCATTCTTGTGCTTCCTCAATACGTTATAGACGAACGCTATTGCCTTGAACTATCTTATGGGGATGTAGCATTCATCGGGTATTTTTAAATCTTTCTAAGAAGGACAATATTTTATAAAAAGATATCATTTGCGCTTTGATATAGCATGGCACAGCTTTGTAGATGACGAGTTCATCTTGAAACCGAATGAAAATAAACAAGGAGTAGCTAACCATGGTTATGAGTAATTGGCGAGGGTAAAGTCCACACCTCGGGCCGAAAGAAAATTTCTATGATGTCGACGCATAGGAAAAGGATATCAATAAAAAAGAAGATGAAAAAGATAATAACAACATTTGCCCTTCTGCTCTGTCTTGGAGTCACCAGCCCAGTTATGGCAGGTTCCATAGACGGTAAAAAGGGTGTAAGAGTAGAGTGTGTTTATCAGACGGTAACAGGATGTACTTTAATCAAGGTCTTCCAAGATAATCATTTGGTAGCATATGTCGTGATGAATTCGCAAGGTGAGGTTCTGTATTCCTGGCCTGCATAATGTCTGACAAAGGATGTGGCAGAGATAAAGTAATTCTCTGGCACATCCTTTTTAAATTGAAAGCAATGAGCAAACTTTTTGTATTGGTTATGATTTTTCTGTGGCCCGTTAATCTTTCGGCAAACGAGTCCCAAGATACCTGCCGTTTACATGTTGTCTATCATTACAATTTTAAAGAAACAACAGCCGATGATGTCATGAATATGGATGATGGGATGTTGGAGGTAGGTAGTAACTGGTCTGTTTTCTATACAAGGAATTATCGAAACGACTGCGAATTTGCAGACTCTCTAAGAAGAACAAGAGTTAAGGCCGATGATATGATAGAAATATGGATGCAACGAGGACTTCCACAAAGTAGATTCAAATGTGCTGTCTATAAGAATTACCCAATAGAAGGTGCTCTTACATGCACGGATGAAGTTATGCAGAAATACTGCTATGAGGAAGAAATGCCTACTATTACTTGGGAATTAGTAGAGGGCGACAGTGTGGTTGCTGGTTACGCATGCAAAAAAGCATACGGTGAACTAAGAGGTAGACGATGGTCTGTGTGGTACACTCTTGAAATACCCTACGATGACGGCCCATGGAAGCTCTGTGGACTACCTGGACTTATAATGGCTGCGAATGAAGACAAAGGCGATTTCTCTTTTATATGCATAGGTGTACAAAGCGTGAGTAGTCCGATGACTTTTTGGGACCGTCCTTACATTCATTGTACCCCCAAGGAACTTCAAGATGAGAAATTCGACTTCTGGTATGACCAAAGTGGTTACGCAGACAGACAGTTTGGTTTTGCGTCGAACAAAGGGGCAGATGAAGTTACACATTTCACACCATGCCTGATTGAGTATTATTAATCAGTGAAAACTTGGTCAATGAAACAACTAATTTTTTTTGTCCTACTTGCAATGTCTGTCAATTCTGTCAAGGCGCAGACTTTGAGAGGTATGGTGATTGATACGGACAGTCTTCCGGTAAAAGGTGTATCCGTATTGTTGCTTGACGGAAGTGGACGTACTATTCGTTATACGAAGACTGCAGCAAACGGACAGTTCTCCTTATCGACACAGGGATTGCCAGAACTGGCAGGTATTGGCCAAGGAACATTGATTTTCACGCATGTTGGTTATGCTAAAGATACCATAAGTACAGACAATTATGTGAAACACCCCATCATAATGCTTTCCCGTCAATCGGTTGCCATTAGAGAGGTAAAGGTGAGGGCTCCCAGGATAAATGAACAGGGTGACACGTTGGACTATATTGTTGATAGATTCTGTCAAAAACAAGACCGTTCCCTAGCTGACGTTTTAAAGAAGATGCCCGGCATAGAGGTGAAAGCCGACGGAAGCATCTGCTATCAAGGTACGCCGATTAACACATTCTACATTGAGGGCATGGACTTGATGGGCAGTCACTATACCATGGCTTCGGAGAACCTACAGGCAGACAAAGTAAAAAAAGTACAGGTACTTCAGCATCACCAGCCTCTGAAGGCACTGCGTGACATGGAGTTTTCAGAGCAGGCTGCACTCAACATTGTTTTAAAGGATGATGCAAAAGACGTGTGGCAAGGTATAGTGGATTTATCTATGGGAACATCTATACCGAAACGGGCATCGTTACTTGCTGATGGACGCCTTGTAGGAATGCTGTTCGCAAAGCACAGGCAGAGTGTCTCCATGTATAAAACAAACAACACAGGCAAAGATATAATACGTGAGGTTGACCCTTCAAAGATTCTTGACAGATCAATACAAACAGACGCGAGTCCCGTTGGAAATATACAATCTGTCACTCCTTCACTGAAAGAAGAGCGATACCGAGACAACCACAGTCATTTGGTTGCCACGAACTGGCTATTTAAGCCAACCCCTGACAGCGACATAAGGCTGCAATTCAGCGGATTGTATGACAAGACCGGGCATAAGCAGCAACGTGAAACAATTTATGCCGAGGTAGGACCAAGTACAGTCGTGAATGAAATTTCAGATGCAAGTACTTATAGAAGGGAATTAACGGGTGAACTCACATATAAGTTGAATAATAACAATATCTACCTAAGCAATGCCTTAGAAGGTTACATCGACTTCAACAGCGGCAGTGGAGAAGCTGTAGTCAACGGCCACGCCGTGCGTCAGCAAGTAAAGCCGCACTACAGATACTTGACAGATAAATTATCAATTGTCAAAAAAATATCAGGTCATCATACCATCTCGGCACGGGCATACTTTACATACCAAAGTCAACCGAGCATGCTGCTACTCTCCGACAGCACAATACAACACCTTCAAATAAACAGCCTTGGGTGGGGAGCAGATACAGGTTACGGCTATACTGTTGGTCCTTTAACACTGAACTGCTCACTTAACATCAAAGGTAAGTCTCAGCATCTTCATGTGTCGCACGAGCAGACAGAAGAGTGCACACATTACAGCGAGATGCAAACAAAGATTGAACCATTCATAGTTTATAAGAAAAAGAAACTGATGCTCTCGCTAGGGCTCCCTGTTATATGGATAGACCGCAGGACCAACGACAATCATCGTTCAGATGTTCGGCTATGCCCGTCGTTACAAGTAAAATTAATACCTAATGGCCAATGGGAAATGGCACTTAACTACAATCCATCTTTTGTGCCTTATAACTTGAGCCAACTAACAAACATACCGCTTTACACATCTTACATTAGTATGCAGCAAGGCACAGGACGAATGGGTTACGTGGAAGGACACTCGTTGGGATTTCAAGTTAGCTACAAATCTCCCATCAAAGGTGTATTCGCCACGCTGCTTGCGACTATGGTACATACGGACGGTATGCCGCTCTACAACAGTATGTTGCAAAATGACATTTATGTAAGAAAGGCTACAGACCAAACAACAACCGCTAAAAACATTACCATCTATTCACGTGTGGCCAAAAGCGCAAGATGGGCACGACTATTGGCAGCGTTGTCATTCGAATACAATAATAGCTGTTACAATCTGTTGATGGATTATGGGGACGAAAGGGGTAAACAGATAATGCCTTATAAGACTCAAAGCGGGCTTTTAACGGCCGAAGTGTCGCTCCAGCCGCTTACATGGTTGTCGTTCGGGCAGAAAATGCATTGGCAATTTTCCAAGCAAAGTGGTGCTGATATATCATCATACTTCATAGGCTCTCTTAATTCCTTCACACATGAGACACGCGCCTGTTTCATGCCAGGCTCATGGATTGCAGAACTGAAAAGCGAAATATATCATTCGAACGACAAATCTGTTTCATTTAGTTCCTTTTTTGATATAAGCATTACATATCGTAAAAAAGAATACGAACTTGGTATTGAAATGAACAACATTTTCGGAAATATAACATATAAACGGCGTTTCATTACGAATACACAATATGTTTATACACTTAGTCAAATACGTCAACGAGAATTATTGTTACATTTTTCTTTTAGTCTTTAACCACAGACTCTGTAAGAGCATCAAAATCAAATATCAATAACTATGAAAAGAAAACAAAAGATTCTACTTTCGGTGATCAAGGGACGATTCTGTGATCATTTTTTGAGTATGTTGTTTTGACGTTTAAAAAAATGTTAGTAAAGACATGACCATACCTCTTACGTCATATTGTCAAAACGAAACATCCCTCTCGCCGATGAAGGGGAGAGGGATGGGGTTACTTCAAGTTTTCCAATTGAGGCAGGCCGCCAGCTGCATTCAGCGAGTTTATTTGTTCAATTGCCATACGATTAAGGCGGATGGCACGTTCATATTGGGGCAATCCCAACTTTATCAGTTCTGCATTCATGCTTTCCATATTGACAAGGACTATAAGCTGTTTGAGAGTTGCCTCGTCACGAATATTTCCTTTACTGTCTGGATGACTATCACGCCACATCTTAGCTGTCATTCCAAAAAGTGCAACATTCAGTACATCGGCTTCATTGGCGTATATGAACGACTTTGCGCGAGAAGAAATATCTTCTGGCACCAAATGGGCCTTAATGGCATCTGTATGAATACGATAGTTGATTTTTGCAAGCGCACGGTTCAGATTCCAGTTCAGCGACAGACGGCTATTTTCGTCAGACTTCAGCCGAAGGTAATCTTCAACAATATACAGTTTAAACTCTGGGGAAATCCACGATGCGAACTCAAAAGCAATATCCTGATGGGCAAAGGTGGATGCATATCTTCCTTGTTTCGACTGTATTCCAATAGCTCTCGTCCGCTCTATCCAAGTCTTAGGAGTAAGTGCAAAGCTATTCAGCCCAGACTGGCTTTCAATTGCCTCGAATTCGAGGCAATTAAACTGAGGATTGTGAAGTCGTTCCCAGAGTCCAATGAAACGAATTGTGTTGCGATTGCGCATCCAGTTCTGAATCACATAACCAGGATTCTCTGTGGTACGATATTTGGCAATGTCCGTCAGAGAAAAGAAATCGCCAGTAGCACCTTGGTAGCGGACCTCTATGGCATGGCCATCAGCAATGATGTTTGTTCTCTGCATAACCATAACAATTAAATGATTCTCGGTTGCAAATATACGAATAATTTCTGAATAAACAAATTTTGGAGCAGTGAAATACAAAATTAATTATATATAATAATGGTAGTTGAACGTTTTAATTGAAGAAAAGAATGATGAGTCCGTAAGATTATTAGCAAAACATTTGGGAATGCGAAGGAAAATGATTACCTTCGCAGGCAAAATACATGTTATAGGCATAAGCAGCCTGTTGTTTGTCTCTCGAATTAGCTACTCAAAAAGACATGAACAAAGCAAAGAGGCTGCCAGCTCACGCATCCACAACGGAGGCGTGGGCATTGGCAGTATCAACATTTCGTTCATAGGGTCGTAGCTAAATACCCGAGAGACGTTTTGTAATACTCTCCAATCCCCACCCACGTCCTCCGTTTTTCTCTTTCCCGCGCTTCGCGGCGTGATATATATATTTTTTTATCCTCAAAAAAGAAAAAACGGGAACCTGATATGAACAACAATAACGACGAGGGTTGCCTCGAACTGTTAAACCGTCTGCTTGAGCGGCTGCACCAGGCAGACTATATCCATCAAGGCAGCAAAATAGAAGTAGTGTATGTCGCCTCTGGCGGACAGCATGTAGAGACGCAGATAAATATGGGGGCCTACCCCCAATCCCTCCCGAAGGGAAGGGAGAAGGGAACAGGGAATCTGCCCGAAGTCCTCGCCACTGAGGCGGCGATGGTGCTATGGGAGAAGGTGCAGAGGGCAGGCTATGTGGATGATAACTTCCAACCGCTCATCTCCCGTACGCAGTCGGCATTGCTGGCCGACGCGATGGCCGAGCGGCTGGGCATCCGCGAGAAGTGGAAGGTGTTCGAGGCGTTGTGGAACAGGAAGAACATGTACCGCGACTATTATGAAGCACTTAATCAAAAGAAGTCACTGGAATTTCAAGACGAAATAAAAAAACTTTCTATCTCATCCTGAGCTTAATGCTGCTGCAGTTGGGCGACGGCTGGGCATCAGTCAAAGCCTGATGGCGCAATACATCAATGGCACCAAGAAGCCGTCCAAGGAAAGGGAACGCTTGATTATGGACGAGATAGCAACCATAGCATCTGAACTCCAAAGTATCTGCGCTTAGAAGGTAATTACGTAGTATTTCTAACTACCCATATGCCCCCAATATGTACCCACCATATTGGGGGTAAATGTTTATTTCTTGTTGTATCTTTGCACGCGAAATCTAAAACCTTTTTGCCTATGGAAAAGAAAACGAAGAAGAAAGCGAAGACGAAGCCTGAAGCAAAGGAACGGAAGAAGTCGTGGCAGGAGACGACCGCCTCGGTGAAGGAGATCAAGGATTTCCTCAGCGACCATGTGATGCTACGCCATAACGTGGTAACGGGACGGTGCGAGTGTCACGTGATAGCGGACGACCTCTGGGAGGACTACGACGGCAGCACGGAGAGTGCGATGAAAGTGCTGGCAAAGAGCCTCTCTCCCAATAGTGAGGGGAACGCATGGCAGCCCGTGACCGACCGCATCGTGAACTCGCTGTGGGCCAAGATGTCACGCGAGAAAGCGGTACGGGTGCAGGACATGTACCGCGTCATTGAGTCAGACTACGTGCCAGAGTACCACCCTTTCCGCTATTACCTGGAGCACTTGCCGCCCTGGAACGGCTGCGACGACTACCTGTTGGAGCTGTCGGCCTCGGTGCTGGTCAGGGGCGACGTGGAGGAGCAGATGCTCTTTGCCGAGTACCTGAAGAAGTGGCTCGTGGCGATGGTGGCGGCATGGATCGATGATACGGTGGTGAACAACGTCATCATGGTGCTCATAGGCGAGCAGGGATCGTACAAGACCACATGGTTCCACTACCTGCTGCCGCCTGAGCTGCGTTGCTACTTCTATACGAAGACGAATTCCAACCGTATGGGACGTGACGACCTGCTGACGCTGGCACAGTACGGGCTGGTGTGCTGCGAGGAGCTGGACACCATGCGCCCCTCGGAGCTGAACCAGCTGAAGGCGGCGGTGACCATGCCCGCCATCAACGAGCGGCGTCCCTACGCCCACTTCCATGAGAACCGGCAGCACATAGCCTCGTTCTGCGGCACGGGCAACAACATGCAGTTCCTCAGCGACCCGACGGGTAACCGTCGCTGGCTGCCCTTCGAGATTGACAGCATCCTGTCGCCCCGCGACAACCCGCCGCACTACGAGGGCATCTACAGCCAGGCGTACAGCCTGTACCGCGAGGGCTTCCGCTTCTGGTTCTCGCAGGAGGAAATCATGCGACTGGCACGGCACAACCGCCAGTTCGAGACACCACGACTGGAGGCGGAGCTGGTGCAGCAGTACTTCCGCAAGCCTGTCGGTCTGGAGCCGGGGGAATTTATGCCCGTGTCACTGGCCCTGCAGATTGTGGGGGTGGGCATTACTCAGAAGCTGTCCACGGTGTCGCTGGGACGCGCCTTCGTGGAGCAGGGCTTTGAGCGTCGGACGTTCCGTAACGTCCGCGGATACGTCGTCGTGCGCCGCTCGGCGGAGGAGATGAGGTCTTTGCGATGCGTCATGGCACAGGAAAAGAGCGATACAGATACAGATGATACAGATTCTTTTTAAGAAAAGCCTCCTGCGTACCTGCGCGCATATACGTACGCAGGAAAGATTTTAATGAAACAAGTGTTATGTATCTGTATGTGTATATTTTCTAAGATAAAGACAAAATCTTTATGAGAGCAATGACGAAACAACAGCTGGCCCAGTGTGCAGGCGTCACGGTTAGGACGCTGATGAACTGGTGCAGTCCCTACAGCAAGGAACTGGCACGGATGGGATTAAGGCCGGACATGAGGGTGTTGCCGCCCCATATCGTGAAATGGATTGCAGAGAGGTTCTGCATCGACGTGGAAACGTAGCCACACAGGTTGGCTGCGTTTTTTTTATCCTTATCATGCATTATACTGCATTATACGACATTATCCGTACGAGCCTGCACGAAGCAGCAATCGCGGTTGCGGGATGTGGTAACTTTGCCCATGCATTCTAGATGTCGGTAAGCAAGACGACTTGAGGGAATGGCTTTCACGGTCCGTCCTGATGCTCCGCACGACGTAAGCAGATAATCTCCATATCCCTATAGGGATTATCTGAACACGTCGAAGAGACTATCCGGATAGCACGCGGAGACTATCGGAACGACCCGAGAGCCCGCCTTCTTCGCCTCGGCTGCCTAAAAATCAGTAATCATTAAATTTCAAAAAATCATGAGTCAGAAATTCATTAAGACAAAGAACAACAATTCGAAGTCGGAGGCCTACGGCAAGTACTACGCCCAGGCGGTGTACGACAATGCCTTCGTAGAGAGCGAGGAGCTGGCAGAGTATATCCAGACCCAGGCATCCGTGAAGAAATCGGACGTCATTGCCACGCTGACGGAGCTGGGCGAGGGACTGAAGCATTTTTTGGAGCTGGGCCAGAAGGTGAAGCTGAAGGGCATCGGCATCTTCAAAGTCGGCTTCTCGAGCATCGGTGTGACTAACAAGGAGGACTGCACGGCCTCGACCATCACTACACGCCGCGTGCTGTTCCAGCCCGAGACAGAGCGTGTCGTCGTGGGGCAGGTGACACGTGCCGACGGCAGCATCCGACAGAAGTATGTCGTGACAAAATCGCTCATCAAGGATGTCACGTTCGAGGAGACGCACGACAACGCTATGAACCAGACGCCTGCAAGCCCCAGCTCCGGTGACTAAGGGCCTCCCCAAACCCCTCCGAAAGGAGGGGCTTACCTACGGATTCCCAAAACAAACCTAAACACAAACGACAATGAAAAAGGAAACTTGGAAAAAGATCATTCAGATCATCATCACGATTCTCACCGCCATCAGTTCAACAATCCTCGTGCAGAGTTGCATGAACTCTTAACTATTCTCACACAGAGCCGCAGAGGACACAGAGTGAGGCACAGAGAACAATATAAATAAACTCCGTGAA
>CAJOFA010000003.1 GCA_905233985.1 uncultured Prevotella sp. | reverse complement strand
ACAAAATCAAGTCCGTTTCATTTCAAAAACCTGCCTAATAGACTGAATTTCAATTATTTCAAAGAGCGATTAGTCCACTTTAACGGGACAGTAGTGATATCTTTAAAAAGATTGATAAAGTGTGTCTTGAAAAGTATTTTATATCGTCTTAAATATTAATATTTCATTTTACCAGTGTCTGGTTAATATTTTCGGTGTCCCTTATAGATTGTTGATTGCTAATATATTTTGAAGCTATTTTGATTAAACAGATTTAGATTTAAAAATATATTTAAAGAATAGGTTCTCCAGAATACTGTTGTTGATTATCCTTTGATTGATGGATTTTTCGTTTACAAAAATACGTAAAAGATTTGATAGTTCCAAATATTTTCTGTATATTTGCCGAAAAATATGAATTCAGATGAAAATTCTATTCCTTACATATCATGGTTTTTCAGAGCATAGTGGTATTTCTAAGAAGATACACTATCAGGTAAAGGGCCTACGCGAGAATGGTCATGACGTCCATCTTTGTTATTATGGGTTTGCCGATAATGGGCATCGTTGTCGCTACATTAATAATTTGATGCTGAAAGACTATGGTAGAGGTCTGTTGGCTGGACTTCGTCAGCGGATGGATTATGGATGTATTTATGATTATTGTGTACGTGAAGGCATAGAGTTTGTCTATGCTCGGTGTTTCCAGAATGCGAGTCCATGGCTCATCCATTTTTTCAAGAAGCTAAAGAAGGCTGGTATCCGTGCGGTCACAGAGATTCCAACTTATCCCTATGATGATGAGTTTAAACACTTTGAGTGGAAAATGCGGATGGGGTTGAAAATAGATCAGTTGTTTCGCGAAACACTCTATAAGCAGATGGATGCTTTAGTTACGTTTAGTGATGCAGAAACCATTTTTGGTCAACATACCATACGTATTAGCAATGGCGTTGATTTTGATAGTATTCCCTTGCATTCTCCTTCCAAGGTAAATTCTCCAATTTCCGCTCTCCACATGATTGGTGTAGCCGAGGTTCATGAATGGCATGGTTACGATCGAGTTATGGCAGGCATAGGAGAATACTATAAGAGTACAAAAGCAAAAGACGTTTTTTTTCATGTTGTTGGAGGCGTACATCCTCATACAATGAATTCTTGTTTCTTACCTATTATTAATAAGTATGGAATAAAAGACAAGATTATTTTTCATGGTGTTCTTTTTGGTGATGAATTGACAAGGGTGTTTAACCAGTGCCAGTTTGCCATAGGTTCTTTGGGACGTCATCGCAGTGGTATTACTGTCATTAAAACACTGAAGAACCGTGAATATGCAACTCGTGGTATCCCTTTCATATACAGCGAACAGGATAGCGACTTTGACTATCAACCATATATAATGAAAGCACCTGCCGACGAGACACCTATTGTTATTCAGCAGATTTTTTCGTTTATGGATAATTTTCATATGTGTCCAGAAGATATTAGAAATACTGTAGAGCATTTGTCTTGGAAGAAACAAATGGAAATAGTAATAAATGCAATTGAGAAATGAAAATACTTTTTTTCTATAATAGTTTAGCTATGAAGGCTGGTATTGAGCGGACGCTTACAGACAAGGCGAATTATTTAGCTGAACATGGTCATGACGTTTCTTTTGTCACATATGAGCAGGGTAACCATCCTATTTCATTTCCGCTTTTTCATACAATCAAGCATGTAGATCTTGATTGTAGGGCGTTCTCTCTATTTCGTCATTCATTAGTAAGACGCATATATGAAACGATAAAGTTGAAGAGAAAGTTTGATAAGAAGTGGAAGTCTGTTGTCTTTCAAATAAAGCCAGATGTAATTGTTACCACTACGAATTCTGCGATTTTCATTCCTGAGTTGATGAGTGTTCACTCTCAATTCCCAATTATCATAGAATCACATGTTGCCTATACTGTCCAGAAAGGTAATAACTCTTTCTTAAAGTCAATGCTTTGGAAGCATAGATTATCGGTGTATAGAAAATGTAGTTTATTTGTTGCATTAACGGAAGGCGATGCCGCTTGTTGGAGAAAGTATTTGCACCAAGTATGTAAGGTGGACAACCCTGTCACATGTTATATAAATGACCCCTTCAAGGAAAAGAGAGTGGCTGGACGTATTATTAGTGTTGGTAGAATGAATAATACCCAAAAACGCTTTGACAGATTGATAGACGCATTTGCCGCTATTTCTTCTAAATATCCCAATTGGCATGTGGATATTTTCGGTGAAGGTAATTTGCAAAATACATTAGAACAACAAATTGAACGATTGGGGCTTAAAGACAAGATTATTATTCATCAACCATCTTCAAATATCTATGATGAATATCTGTGTAGCGAATTATATGTTATGAGTTCAGACTACGAAGGTTTTGGACTTGTTCTTGTTGAAGCGATGGCATGTGGCGTTCCTGTTATTTCTACCGACTGTCCATTCGGTCCTTCAGAGATAATTGAGGATGGTGTGACTGGTTTGTTGGCCAAAATGGATGTGAGTGATTTGGCTAATAAGATAGAATGGATGATTACCCATCCTGAAAAACTGAAATCCATGGGTGTCAAAGCTCATGAGTCAGCTGCCAAATACCAATTAGAAAATGTTATGCCTAAATGGGAAGCTGTTTATAAATCAGTTCTTCGATAGATAGTTATGCTATCCTTGCTATGAGTTTTATTATTTTTATGGAAACAGCTGGAGGTAGAATACATAATAGTTTATACAAATAGCAACGTGCGTTTCCATGACGAAGAGTTTGGGCAATTGACAACGGAGAAAATAGCATATTACGTAATTCCATATCGCTAAACCTGGGGTGAATCTTATCGTATTTACGAAGCACATCGCAAATGATAAAATAATCTGTATCTAAAATGAATTTTAGCCAATTGGCAAAATAAGGACGCCATAGCAATTTTTGATAACGAGCCTTTAGCGTATCCATCGTCGCAACATTTCGAAGAATCTCGTCCTTCTTTATCTCATCTCTATTTTGGAAGTTTGACAAAGAATTTTCACGACAAATATAAGAATATGTTATATCTGGCAACAATACGGCACGATCCACATAGGTAACTAAATCGTATTTGAAAGCCATGTCTTCCCAGAAATTAGTGTTTACAAACTTCAGATTGTTCTTCCGGATAACGTTCAGATCAATCAACACATTCCAGATATTAGCCTGTAAAGGAGCATATTGACTAAAAGCATACGTTGCCAGTTCATATGGTTTTGTGAAGACCATGTTGGGAAGCTGGTATAATACCTTTTGAGGAGTTTGCCGAAATAATTCTACTCGTTCATATGAGGCCATGACAACTTCTGCATCATATTTTTGGGCAGCCGACATCATGATTGAAATTGTTGTTGGTTCTATTAAATCATCGGAATCAAGAAAATAAAGATAATGTCCATGAGCCTCTTTTAATATACGATTGCGAGCTGCCCCTATGCCCTTATTATATTCTTGTGATACGATACGAATATCATTACCACGAGCATGAGTCTGCTGAAGATGATGAATAATATCAATAGAACTATCCGTGCCGCAATCATCTAGTATCAAGAACTCAATAGATGGATAGTCTTGTGCTAAAGCGGTCATCATCGTATTATGCAAATATTTATCTGCATTGTATACTGGAACAGCTATTGTTACATCATATTTCTTTTTCATCAAATTGGGGTCAAAAACAATATGCTTCTTTTGAGACTACAAAGATAAAAATTTTTTTCTACATCACAACATAAATGCTTGTTAATATACGTTAATGGGGTTTGGAGCCAAAGTCAATTAGTCTGTTATCGAGCTTCCCATCATCCTCAAATCAGATGAAAAGTTTTTTCATGTCATAGTTGATGAGAGTTAAATTTCAAATGATGATTTTTCAGGATATTTTTTCTTCATCATCTCCGTCATATGATTGACAATAATAATAAAATCTTCATCTGTGCATAATGAGTTGTCGTTTAGGCAAATCGAAGCAATGGATGTGTCAAACAAGGCCTTTTCAATTTTCTCTGTTATATTTCTTTCGTTAAAAGGAATAGTTGCAAATTTTCTCTTCTTGGGATAGAACCTGTTTTTAGCAAATTGCCAATAACGGAACAGGTAGGGATTGGCGATGACTTCTTCTCTAAATCGGGAGCAGCTGGAAAATAAGAATTCTGACTCTTTTTCCCAAACTTCTTCGAATGTGGATTTCAGATAGGTCTGTTCGGTGTGATAGTTCGAAAAGCCAACAAACAGTCTTTGCTTCATCAAAATACTACTCATTACCAATCCTTTGAGCCCTAAATGAAAGCCAAACCATCGCTTGGGAGACTGACATACAGTTTTCCATCTGTTGAAATGAGCATTGAGTATGCCAATGTCAGCTAGCATTGATATGGAAATATTAAATCTCTCTTCATGAGTATATATTGGCACATTGAAGCAGGTCTCTTTATTGTTATCGCATGGCAGGCCGTTTTTGAAATAGTAGTCTGGGGTGATAGGGCCATTTAAGAGCATGTCATCGTTAAAGTAAACAAAATGCTCAGAAAGACCTTTGATCCGATGCATAAATAACTCAATGGCACAGGAGTTGAAGGTTGGTAAACATTCTTTTGGCATATAATCCTCATGCTTGACAAGTACTAACTTGGGGCAATTTGGGTTAATCCAGTCAGGGAATTTTCCATTTGTTATTAAATAAACTTTATTGACCCATGGGGCATATCTTTCAACGGATCGAAACCAAAAAGGAAAGATGTTCATGTCCCTAAATCGGGCTTTTGACTTATCTCCTTTGGCATTATACTTGTAG
This sequence comes from uncultured Prevotella sp., assembly GCA_905233985.1. Classification (GTDB taxonomy): domain Bacteria; phylum Bacteroidota; class Bacteroidia; order Bacteroidales; family Bacteroidaceae; genus Prevotella. The sequence continues at coordinate 226,165 of CAJOFA010000003.1, read as the reverse complement.
AGCTCGTACTCCTTCTGCCAGACTGGATCGGAAGAATCCAGCCAAGTAACAACAAAATCTATTTTTTCCATATTTTCCAATTTCTTCTAAATACGATTTGACCATAAATATAATATAGCTCAATATAGAGATGTGGCATATTCTTCAGCATGAAGGTTGTGCATTTTTGTCTGAATCCATGAGTGAACTTTAGGTCTTTAGCCTCAATTTTCAGAATGTCCATGACTTTTTTCCTGTCGTTTCTTTTTTTTATGCTATATATCGTGTGATATACCATATTGCTTAGGTATACAAATACGTCTTCTTCTAATTTGAATAATGTTGCAGGTGAAAGGCCCGTTATCTGCCTTAGGTTCCATGTGGCCGACATAGCAATGCAATAGCTCCTTGATTTTTCGACAGTGAATCTGGTTGTTGCTGCTCCAGGTCGATTTAACCTGTAAATATATAACATCCATGATGTTTTCAGACATCGCTGAGCTTTCAAATAACATCTATGCGTAAAGGGTACATCCTGATAGTTAATGCCTCGAATAAAGCTTAAATGATTCTCATGAAGGAAATCCTTTCTATATAGTGTTCGCCAAACATAGCATTGGCGTGGATTTAAATCTTCTAAAAAGAGTTGTTGGCCAGTTTTTTCCTTTACAGAAAACTCTTTTTGAACGACTCCAGAGAAATTGGACATGTCTTTGTCCTCAATCACCAAAAAGTCGGCTACAACCAAATCTGCTCTTGACTCTATTGCTTTATCCAATAATGGGAGAAGGGAATTCTCAACCAACAAATCATCAGAGTCTGGCATCAAAATGTATTCACCTTTTGCAACTGCAATACCGTTATTACGAGCTACAGATAGACTTAAGTTTTCCTGATTGATAACTATGATGTTGCTGTGTGCTTGAATGATATCAGTTATCATTTCCATGCTCTTGTCAGTTGAGCCGTCATTGACGATGATGACTTCAAATCGTGATTCATCAAGACCTTGTTTGAAAATACTTTCTATGCAGGGCCTGATATATTTCTCAACATTATAGACAGGAACAATAATACTTAAGTCCATTCATTATAGTTTTATTTTGCAAATATAAAAATATTAATCGAGATTTGCCATTATTTCGTTATTTTTTTACTAATTATTAAGAATCTCGGAATCATGCTACTGGCCTTTGGATTTCGAATGAGATGTGCGGTAATAAGTGAAAGGATTTAGCAATACATAAAAAAAATTATATTGACTAAGAAAAAGTAATCCTATTGTAATTATGGTTGTATATACAACTAAAAGCAATTCGTTTTGCGGAAGATAGTTCCTGTTAATGAGCAGGAATAACAGTTTAAGTGCGAACGCGTGAAAAATGTAAATAAAAAGTGTGTGTGTCCCCCATTTGGCAAAACGGGGATTGGCGGGAACAATTCTCATGACCATGATACTTATGATGACTGCTATTAGAATGAACATGATTCTGATAGCAGGATAGGCTGTCGAACAGATTATATGAAATGCCTCCCAATCCTTGTATGGACAATGTAAAACAAAAGAATAGACGTCTTTCATTGTTACAACATTGATAGCGAATAATGCAATTAAAATTCCCGCTGCAATAACATAGGAAATCCTGCCAGTGGGCTTGCGTAGACTTATTTCTGTAGAATAGTATCCTAGTACGAAAAATGGAAGGAAACACAATGTCCTGTGTATTCCGAGATAATATCTGAAAGGGAGATAGCCTGCTGCTAAACTAATGCAAATACTTAAAACCAAAATCGTTTTACGATGTTCAAACCATTTCGGAGAAATGAAATATACCATCAATCGGTAATAGACAAGAACCAACAAATACCAAGATATCCAGTATGGTTTTATCAGGAGTGATATCGACAGACTTCTATTTGTAAAGAATGTAATAGCAATGAAGATGACTTGAAAAACAATATATGTTTCCAATAGTTGTAATGTTCGATGTCTATATTTGTTCTTGTCGTGGATATGAGCAAATCTACCTGAGATGAAAATGAAAAGCGGCATGTGGAACAAATAGATAAAGTTATAAACACTCATATTAAACTGGCTGTCTGATTTGTAGGGTGATAGTATGTGGGCATACACTACCAAAAAAATCAAAACAAATTTCAGCGAGTCCCAATATTTACTTCTTTCCATCATTTCCAAAGTTTCAGGACTTTTTCCACGATGGGAGCCATGTCATAATATTTATATTCAGCCAGACGACCTCCAAATATGACATTGCTTTCCTCCTTGGCCAGTTTCATGTATTTCTCTAACAGTTCCTGATTCTTGTCGTCGTTGATTGGGTAGTAGGGTTCCATACCTTCTTCCCATTCCACGGAATATTCCCTGCTGATTACGGTTTTTGGATTGTTCTCCACATCGGCAGCGAATGATTCAAAGTGCTTGTGCTCAATGATTCTGGTATATGGTATGGCTGCATCCGTGTAGTTAATCTGAGCTAATCCTTGATAATTAGCAGTATTTAGAATCTCATGCTCAAAGCGGACTGTACGGTATTCCAGTTTACCGAATTGGTAATCATAGAATTCATCGATTTTACCTGTAAAAACAATAGTATCAGCCAAATTCTCAAATTCTTTTCTATTAACAAAGAAGTCGGTGCTCGTTCTTGTTTCAATACCTTTTAACAATCCTTCAATCAACTTGTTGTATCCGCCAATAGGTACCCCTTGGTAGGAATCATTAAAATAGTTATTGTCGTAAACGAATCGAACAGGCAGGCGTTTGATGATAAACGGTGGTAGCTCCGTACATTTCCGTCCCCATTGCTTTTCAGTATATCCCTTGATGAGTTTCTCATAGATGTCCCTACCTACCAATGAAATGGCTTGTTCTTCCAGATTGGTTGGTGTTTTGCCTTCCATCTCCTTACGCTGTTCTGCAATTTTTATCTGAGCATCCTCTGGGGTAAGAACTCCCCACATCTGACTAAAAGTATTCATATTAAAGGGAAGGTTATAGGCTTTCCCTTTGTAAAATGCTACGGGGGACTCTGTGAAACGATTAAATTCTACAATAGAATTGACAAAATTCCATACCTCTTTATTGGAGGTGTGGAATATATGGGGGCCATATTTGTGGACATTGATGTTTTCTATGTTATCACAATAAAGGTTTCCTCCAAGATGAGCTCGTTTGTCTATTACCAAACATCGCTTTCCATGTTTGGTGGCACAATACGCAAATACAGAGCCATATAAGCCTGCTCCAACAATAAGATAGTCGTATTTCATGTTATTCAGCCTAATTTTTGTCAAATTTACGAATAAATGTGGAGAATAGCTTGAAAAACTTTACATATTTTGTTTTTTTTCACATCTTTGCTATAAATATATGATTTTTTGTGTTTTTAATTTGGATAATTCAATGAAATTATCTACTTTTGTAGCAAAAAGAAGTATTGGATGTCATTTCCGAATAAGAGATATAAGATTGTATATTGCACTCCAGGCTTATATATGGCAGGGGGGATGGAACGTGTTTTGACGTTGAAAGCGAATTATTTCGCAGAGCATTTTGATTATGATGTCACTATTATCTTAACGGAAGGATACGGGCAACCATACTTTTATCCGTTATCTGAACGCATCAAGGTTATCAACTTAAATATTGGTTTCGAGGAGTTGTGGAATCAGCCAATACTTAAGAAAATCTTTATATATCTAAAGAAACAAAGACGATATAAAAAGGCATTAAAGGCTGCTTTGATGCAGATACGTCCAGATATAACAATCAGCATGTTGCGGAGGGAGATTAACTTTATCAACTCTATTCGTGATGGAAGCAAGAAAATAGGAGAGATTCATATTAATCGTGCTCATTATCGGAATTTCGAGGAAGGTGACTCAAATTTATTTAAGACTCTTTTGTCTTTCTATTGGAAACATACCCTTATTCGACAACTCAAGCAACTTTGCTGTTTTGTCGTATTGACTGATAAGGACAGAGAAGCTTGGACGGAATTGGATCATGTAGTAGTCATTCCAAATCCTGTTTCTTTTCCATCCGTTAAAATAAGTCCACAAACGGGCAAACGGGTTATTGCAGTTGGGAGGTATTGTTATGAAAAAGGCTATGACCATCTATTAAAAGCATGGGCAGAAGTTCAAAAGGTCTGTCCTGATTGGCGACTGGATGTATATGGAGATGGTGACAAATCCTCTTATGTGAAAATGCTGGACTTATATCAAATAGATAAAAGCCGTTGCTCTTTGAATGGCCGAGTTTCTGACATACAGTCTGAATTTGCCAGCAGTTCATTGGCTGTTTGTAGTTCTCGTTTTGAAGGATTTGGACTGGCTATTGTCGAAGCAATGGCCTGTGGCCTGCCTGTTATATCATTTGATTGTCCCTGGGGCCCCCGATCCATTATTTCTGATGGTGAGGATGGCATTCTTGTTAAAAATGGGAATGTAATAGACCTTGCTTTTGAAATCATTAAACTAATTAAAGAGGATAATGTCAGAATTGGAATGGGACAGCATGCTGTCATCAATGTTCAACGCTTTTGCATAGAGGCTGTTGCACATCAATGGAGAGAACTTTTTGATAGTTTACAATAGATAATCGATATAAATTCAGTTAGTATGGAATGGTACGAAAAATATCTCAGTATTTATGAGAAACCTTTCAGCGAGGTTCCTCAAACAGTTATTGATGAGACTCGCGAAAGACTCGCATCTCTTCAGAGTGATGAACCTTTGGTCTCTATAGTTATTGTGGCATACAATGAAGAGCGTCGTCTTCCTGCATGTCTCTGGTCACTTAGCGAACAGCGGTGTAAATATCCTGTTGAATTTATTGGCGTTGATAATGAGTCAAAGGATCGTACGGCAGAAGTTTATGAGAAATTTGGCGTGACTTATTATACGGAACATCAACATACTTGTGGCTATGCTCGTCAATGTGGACTGGACCAGGCGAAGGGACGTTATGCCATGTGTATTGACTGTGATACGATGTATCCTCCTCACTATATAGAGATGATGGTTGATAATCTGAAGATGCCGGGTGTGTCGGCTGTTGCTGGTATGTGGAGCTATTATCCGGATGAGAATCATTCCAAGCTGAAAATGAAGATGTATGAATTCTTCCGTGATATATATCTTCGTATTCAAAATATTAACCGTCCTGAATTAACCGTGAGAGGTCTTGCTTTTGGCTATTATACTGAGAATGCAAAAAAAGAGGGTTATCGGGTTGAATTACTTCGTGGAGAGGATGGCTCTATGGCATTGGCCATGAAAAAATATGGAAAAATCAAATTCGTTTATGACAAGCGTTGTCGTGTGATAACAGGGTATGGCGGCCTAAAGGAAAAGTCCATTTTTGCTGCTATGTGGCATCGCTTGAAGTTCTATGGCGTAAAGAGGCTTTTCTCTAAAACTGACCATTACGACGATGCTCCCGATAACTTCCTTAAGTCAAAATGATATTAAATAAAATACGCGTTTTGGAAGTCATCCGTCAGGGACAGATTGGGGGAGGGGAGTCCCATCTTCTTGACTTGGCGTATTTTTTAGACAAGGAGCGTTTTGAACCCATTGGGCTTGCTTTTACCTCCGGTGAAATGGTTGATAGGTTGGAGCGCATGGGTATCAAATGTCATGTTATTCCGACACTGAAAGCCTTTGACTGGCATGTACAACAGCAGGTAATAGATTTGCTACGTCGTGAGAAGATACAGATTGTACATGCGCATGGTAGTCGTGCTGCCTCTAATATGTTGTGGCCAGTCCAACGTCTGAAACTGCCATTTGTCTATACTGTTCACGGATGGAGCTTTCATGACGACCAGTCATGGGCGGTCAGGAAGGCACGGGCATGGAGTGAAAAACTCATCTGTCATTTTGCTACTCGAGTTATCTGTGTTTCCAAGAGTAATGCTGAAACTGGTCGTCAGATTTTTGGTTTGAAGAAAGCTGATGTGATAGAGAATGGTATCAATTTGGAACGTTTCAATCCCGATGGGAAGTTTGTGGATTTAAGAAAAGAGTTTGGTTTTGCTTCAGACGATTTCGTTGCAGGTTTTATTGCCCGTTGCACCAAGCAAAAGTCACCTCTTGACTTTTTAGAGGCGGTACGGTTAGCGCATCAGCAAAACGAAGCAATCAAAGGATTGTTTGTCGGCGAGGGTGATATGGATTCTGAGGTGGATGCGTTTATTGTTCAACACAAGATGCAGGACTATCTCTTCCGTAGTAAGTTCCGTACAGATGTGCCTGACCTGTTAAATTGTATTGATGCTTATTGCCTGCCCAGTTTGTGGGAAGGGTTGTCTATTGCATTGTTGGAGGCCATGGCTATGCGTAAGGCTATTATTGCTACGCCGACAGATGGTACCAAAGAACTGCTGACCGATGAACAGAACGGATTGATTATTCCTTTCGAACAACCTCAGCAATTAGCAGATGCTATCTGTCGGTTAAGTAAGGACAAAGAACTGCTTGTTCGTTGTGGCCAGCAGGCACATAATATGGTGGAACAGCGCTTTAATGCGGAGCGAGTTGCTGCCAGTGTCGGACAAATCTATAATAGCATACTAAATGTAAAGTAAGTCCTCGTGAAAGAAATATGAATAACAATAAAATAGAATTTAAAAGTTTATCAGCAGCAATCAATGGATTAAGATTTCCTTTGATTCTGATGATTGTTATGTTGCATTGTTATTCCTCTGTTAAGTTGCCTGCAGGTGATCACAGTTTTTTTTTCAGTTTTGTTTATCCTTTTGGATTATGGATGGGGGAAACTGGTGTTCCGGCTTTTTTCTTTATTTCTGGTTTTCTGTTTTTTTTTAGTCAAAAATCCTATATAAGAAAAATCAAGTCTCGTTTTTCGACACTATTTGTTCCTTATGTGATATGGAATAGTGTGATATTGTTAGCTTATGTGGTTTTGATGTTCTTGGGACATCCCCAGGATATTGCAGGGAAAAGTATTTCTGACTATGGAATAACAGACTATTTGTTGGCTTATGTTAATCGTGGCCAATGGGATCATGGCAATGGTGTTCCGATGCTGTGTCCATATTGGTATGTGCGGAACCTGCTGCTTCTTTGCCTAGCTTCTCCCGTTGTATATTATATAGTAAAGTGGTCGAAAGGTATAGTTTTGATTGCTTTGTTTGTCTGGTGGCTCAGCACCCATCATAATGCTATGGTGCAATCAAGTTTGCTGTTCTTTAGTTTAGGTGCCTACTTTTCTATAGAGAATACAAATCCCCTAACATTTATGAAACGTCATAGTAAGATGTGTCTTACTCTTTGGGGTATATGTTTTGTTGCAGACATTGCAACCCATACTGTTCTTGCTTTTGAAGGTAATCTTATCATACATAGAGTTTCTTTGTTGGTGAATATCTTTGCGTTTATACTGATAACAGATTTGTGCATCAAGAAATCTAAGTTTCTAAACAATGAGCTACTGTCAAAGTCCTCATTTTGGATTTTCACGGTTCACTATCCATTGGTTATCGTGATTCGCTCTGCTTGTGTGAAGTATTTTGCAAATGGATCGGATGTGTTGCATATTCTGTTGTTCTTTGTTAGTGTAGGTGTTATTACTTTGATTTGTATTATGGCGTATCAGATACTGATGAAGATCTGGCCGTTGTTCATTAGAATTACTACAGGAAATAGAGGGTAAATCATGAGAAAGAAAATAGTACTGTCTGTAAGTATATTTGTATTAGTAGCATTTGGGATAATTTGTTATGTCAAATTTCATTCTTATTATTCCTTTGCAACAAAACAGCCCACATATCATTTTCCCCATAAAACGGATGACTCATTACGTATCATGTTGTTTGGTGATAGTTGGATTGCATATCATCCAGATTCTTTATTGTTGAGCAAACTCGGTAATAATGCTACAGTTTTTCACAGAGGATATGTTGGAGAGAAAAGTAAAACACTTTATTCGCGTTTATATGAAGAAGAAAACAAGCATCTTGTTTCATTATCTCCTGATTATTGTATTATATCTGCCGGAATTAACGATGTAATAGCTAAAATGGGGCTAGGCGGCTATGTATATCATACAGAATTAATCATCCGATTTTTATTGGATAATAACATAAAGCCTGTAATTATTGAAATTCCTGATGTCGGTTTTCACGAAGTGTTTAGAAGAGAATCATTGTTTTCACAAGCACGTCATGTGATTTCGTCATGGGTTACTGGATCAGAAATGTTTAATGCCGAAGGTTATCGTTACGCTTTACGAAAAAGACTGGCTGATACTGACTTACTCCATCGAGTATTGTATGTTGGCAGGGAAACATGGAATCCGATTGGATATATGGATCCTCGAAATCTTTATCTCGATGATGCTGTCCATTTAAATCAGAAGGGCTATCAAGTTTTGGATTCATGTCTTGCAAGCCAAATATTGGAGGATTATAAAATCAAAGGTAAATAATTGCGGCAAACGAGGCAATCCACCCGATGATGCAGAGTTGGATAAGACGGTCTTTGACCAGTGCTTTCGTGGGGCTGCCGCTACGGTTAAATACAAGCATGTTCTGCAGGTGGCGCAAAAGGCCAGCAATAACCCAGATGCTTGTCAGATAGAGGTAGTGGGTTCCCATACGTTCAATGACGCTGTCGCTCATAGTGTACATAATGTAACATACAATAGTAATGGTAGCGACGATAGTGACGCTAAGGTCAATGAACTGGGCATTATAACCTATAATGCTTTTGCGTGGCATTACACCCGTCTGTTCGAAGATGCGGTAGTCGTCCTTTCGTTTGGCAAAGGCGAGGAATAATGCTAACAAGAAGGTCATCAAAACCAACCATTCCGAGACAAAGATATCGGCTGCGAGACCACCGATGAGTACACGTAACACAAAGCCCATAGCAATTAGAAACACATCAATGATGGAATATTGTTTTAGTTTGACGCAATAGGCAATATTCATCAGCCAGTAGCCAACGATAAGCAGTATGATAGTGAGTGGTGAGTGGTGAGTAGTGAGTGGAAAAAATAGAAATGAAATACCCGCCAATAGACATGCAATCATGGCGAAGTATCCTGTCCTTACTGATACGGCACCTGACGCTATGGGGCGGTTCTTTTTACGTGGATGCTGTCTGTCGGCCTGCACGTCGTAAATGTCATTGAAGCAATAAATGCTGCTTGATACCAAACAGAATGAGGCAAACACAATAAGTGTAGGCAGCAGCAACTCCCACTTCAGCAAATTATTGCTAAAGAACAATGGTGCGAAGACAAATGCATTCTTGAACCATTGAAGGGGGCGGAGCAGTCGAATCAAGTCGTACATATATTTTAAACTACGATTCCCTTATTTTTTGCAATTATATTTCTATTTTACAAGGCTATCACAGATTTTTTTTCCCAAGCATCATATTTTATTTTTCTCTATCTTTGTTTGAACAAAAATATGACAGTTGATTTAATACCGATATATTTGAGGTATCCAGAATAGAGTGCACGCCAAAATATAGCAGGTTTTTCCCTAAATGGAATAAGATGTCCAGTATAGAATACCTTACTAAGGGTATAACGAAGGAACTTGTGAATAATAGGATCCTGACGGAATTTCAAGAGTTCGTCTGCTACAGTAAGATAACAGTTCATATTCCTTTTGGAAATACTGATGCCCATAGTCGAGGCAGATCTTATACGATGTCCAACAAGGTTGCGTTTTAAACAGAAAATATTGTCACTATTTAGGGTCAGAATAGTTGTAAATAGTTCGTCTTCATGGATAATGCCTTCGTAAAAACGCAGGCCGATGCGTTCTAAAAAATCCTTGCGAATAAATAGCAACCAAACAACACAGTTATGTGTTTTAGTATCAAGTGTTAGGTTAAGGAGGTCTTCACCGTTTTGTTTTTTGTTTTCATCAACGAGATGGGTCCTCTTGGTATTCCATGAAGTTCGTTGGGCTCCGTCATCAGAGAAAGACTCCCCATCAAAGAAGATGAAATCTGCTTGATTTTTCTCAGCATATTCATAACAAGTTTGTAAAGCATCAGGACTACTTAAAATGTCATCGGAATCCATCATATAGATGTATTTTCCAACAGCATGTTGAAGTGCCAGATTTCTGGCTGCAGACTGCCCCTGATTAACTTGAGAAAAAGATTTAATCCTTGCATCTTGTTGTAGATACTTCTTGATAATGTCTTCACTGTTATCCGTGGAACCATCATTAACGGCAATAATTTCAATGTCCTTTAATGACTGCCTCAAGAGCGATTCAAATGTTTCCTCAAGATATGGAGCAACATTATAGATAGGTAGTATAATACTAACTTTAATCATTTTGTTAATAATTTGCTGCAAAAATACAAATTTATTCAAAATAATCAAAGAGTTTTTCTTTTTTTTTGTATCTTTGCAGAATAAAGTCTATAAATAAAGAAAAGAGTATATTTATGAGTTGTCTTTCGTATAAAACCAGATTGCGCCTTTGGTCGGTATTGCATCCCATCAGAACATACAAAGCATGGTATTTTGACCGTAATATACTTTATACGGAAAAATGGCATGAAATCGTGGCTACAGACCCGATAAAAGCAATCGATATGAAATGGAATCGTTTCTATAGGAGAAAATTCCCATGGAAGAATCCGCGTACCTTGAATGAGAAGGTGACTTGGATGGAGGTGATGACGGATACATCGAAATGGACGGAATATACCGATAAGTATGAAGTGCGAAAACATATAGAGAAACTGGGCTTGAAGGATATTCTCACGGAATGCTATGGTGTCTGGGATCGTGTCGAAGACATCGACTTTCACAAACTGCCAGACAAGTTCGTTTTGAAGTGTACGCATGACTGTGGCAGTACGGTCATTGTACGTGACAAAAGTAAGATGAACAAAAAGGAGGTTCTTGATTTTCTGGGTAAGTGCGTATCTAAAAGATATGGTTATGATTCATGTGAACCTCACTATACTTTGATAAAGCCTCGGTTGATGGCAGAGAGCTTGATAGAGATGGATAATACAGAGGAGTTTTCTTCTGAAACGACAGTCGATCATAAGATTAGATGTATTGACGGTAAGGCACAATATGATATGGTGTGCTACGATCGTAGTCTGGAGAGTGGTAGTGGTGGCAGTAAGACCGTCTATGACCTGTATGATATTCACACATGGCAGCCCATGCGTCAGTATCTGGCTGATCCTGGGGTACAGTACAAGAATGTTCCGAGACCGGAGAATCTGGAGAAGATGATTGAGATTGCCGAAAAGATAGCTCAGGGATTCCCTCAGGTAAGGGTTGATCTTTATAATGTCAGAGGAAAGATTTATTTTGGTGAAATGACATTCTATGCCTTCTCTGGCATGAACAACCATTTCACCATGGAGTTTCAAAGGATGATTGGCGACAGGATAAATCTGCCGTAAGTTACCTGTTAAGTTCTTCTATTGCTCCAAAGAAATTCTTGGTATAATTCTCCTTTGTGAAAAGGCTTGCACGTTCAAGGGATACTGATGCCATTTGTTGGCGTTTCTCGGGGTGCTCATAGAGGTCGAGAATAGCGGCTGCAAGATTATCCACGAAATGTTCGTCTGTCTCAAGAAGGATGGCATTTTTATCTGTGACTTCTTCTGGTATGCCACCACGGCAAGTCGTAATAAGAGGTAATCCCATCGCTTGAGCTTCAAGTACTGTGTTGGGACATGGATCATCCCATAAGGAAGGAATGACAGCAATATCGGACATTTTTAGGTATTGTGCCAATTGAGAGTGTGGGATGAAACCTGTGAACACAATTCGGTCTTTAATTTCTTTTGCCTTTTGTTTGAGTCCTCTTACAAAATCGTCTTCATTGGCAACGTTACCAAAGAAAGGACTACCTATAATCATCAGTTTGATATTGGGCTTATCGTGGATAGCAAGCATGGCATCAATCAGTTCGGAGACACCTTTTTCCTTGTTGAGTCGACCTGTGTAAACCATTACAAAATCATCCTCGGATAGGCCAATGTCTGTTCGCCTCTTCTGCTGTTTATTCGTTGAAGAGAACGTTTTGATATTAATACCATTATAAAGTGTCTGTATCTTTTTGTCACTTTGGATAGTGGCAACTTTCTCTCTTACAAAGTTTGAGCAAGTTAGAATTTTGCTGAGGTTATTGAATATTAGTTCATTGTATTTCGTTTTGGAGTTAAGGAGGTCGTTACCTAAGCGCAAGACAATTTTCTTATAACCACGCTGTGATAGCTTATAGACGTACCCAGGACAATTGTCCAGATAAATACAATCATAGTTCTGATTCTTTAGATGGGCATAAACCTTTTCAAAGTAGTATTCAATGAAATAGTTATAGTATTCGCCTGAGTGGAGATATCCATATAGTCTGCGAGCTAATCTGGCCTTGAAACTACTAACGTCAATAAAGACATAATGATTAACATCCGATGAAAGTGCAGGATGCTCGGAAGCTTTCTTATTCCATGGACTATAAACAGTGATGTCATGGAGTTTCACTCTGTCATTATACTCTAGAAGAAAATCTATTTTGTTCTCTACTGCTCCTCCCTGCACTGCAGGAATAGGGAGCATACCACTGGTTAATATTGCAAGTTTCATCGTTACATTGTTTTCTAATGACAAAGATAATTATTATATTTCAATTATCATACTATCATAATTGTTTTATAATAATATTTAACGTTTCCGTATATAGACAAAGCATTCTATTTTGATTTACTTAATCCTAATTTCCAAATGATATGGTCTTTCCATTGGTAATATTTTGTCATCAGTGAACGATTGCGGCAGAGCCAACGTAATCGAAGACTGACAAAGTGTTTAGGAAAGTCAATGATAGCTCTTGGTGTTATAAGGAAATGACTATAGTCGGTAACATAATCCTTCATAAATCCCCGATGCTGGAAATGAGCATAGAGCGACTCTTTCTTTTCTAACTTTCCATGATTGAATCGTAACATATATAATTTGTTGTCAATATGTTCAAAGATTACTTGCTTCCATCCTCGTGTCAGACTGTTGAAATGATAGGACTGCTTAGGTTTAGAGGCATTGTCAAAAGGCCATTCCAACCAACAATCTTCAGGACGACAGTCGCGCCACTTGTCGCTACATCCTTTATAGCCGTATTCGTCAAAGTATGTTATCTTTGTTGTGGTGAAGGCGTCTTTGTAGTTCTGATAGCCAACCACAGGTTTCATGAAGTATGTATTGGAATCTTCGTCGTTATGTAACAAGGTTAGATGCCCCCAGCCTAATAAGAACTTGTGCTCTAGTACGCTGTCTGTGAGAAACATACGAATATCTCCATAGACGAGGTCTAAGTCACCATATCCCCAAAAGTCATACCCTTTGATGTAATCTTGCAGAACATATCCGTATGACTGTTTGAATTCACATAGTTTGTATGGACGGTTGAGAGCAATTTGAAAGTCGAATGCATTTTGGACAATTTGCTGAAAGTCGCAAAACGTCATTTTGTGTACGATGATATTCTCTGCAGGTTCTACGTCTGCATCTGTAAAAAACATGAAGTCGATGGAAGGATTGCTTAGGGCCGTGGCTCGCCATGCAGGGTATTGTGGAGGGAGAATCCCAAAATAGGGAAAAATGAGGACTATATTTTTCATAACTTTATTAAATAATCAAATGTTGTTGACGATATAACGTTGTACTCTCCAGTACCATGCTTTGATACCTATAGGGAAACAGAGTGGGGGCATCATAAAGAGGAAGAGTAGATGCTGCCAGAATGTCAGCCTGTTATGGCTGGCGTATAGTTTATAGACATGCTTCCAAAATATGCTCCAATGATGAAAAGAACGAAGGGCTGCAAGCTCTATCATAGCGCATGTAAGGTTTCCTGCGACAAAATGTCGTTGGCGTTTGGAGGATTTTCCTTCTTTGTCCAAATCTGCACAAAATGCTTCTGAAGCAAAAAGACGTGAGGAGTATCTCTTAATTCTTGCCTGATTGGAGATGGAGGTCATTGTACTATTATTGTTTATATAATAGATATAGGTGCCTTTATTGAGAAAAGCTGCAAACTTTGTATGTTTTGCCAAGAAGAAACTCCAATACATGTCTTCATGGATAATACCTTCAGGAAAATATAGCTCGTGTTCTGTAAGGAATGATTTTTTGATTACTTTATTGCAAGCACTTGTAACAACGACAGATAGTATAATGTTTTCTAATTCTTCGTGCTCATTGCAATAATCGGGTAACTGGACGTGCCAACCATATTTGCAAATATTACCTTTTTTATCAAGAAAGTTCCCTTGTGCAAAAGTAGCATAGGGGAACTTCAAGGCCAGAGACATCAGTTCCTCTATGCAGTTAGGTGTTATGGCATCATCACTATCAAGGAAATAAACATACTCTCCTGTTGCAGATCTTAAACCTGTATTTCTTGCTGCGGCCTGCCCCTTATTTCTTTCATGATGCAGGATTGTAAACATGATATCTCCCCTATATTCATTTATGAATTTTTGTGCGACGTCAATGCTATTGTCATTTCCACAGTCGTCAACTAAAATGCATTCAATATCTCTATATGTCTGCTCTGCAACAGACTGAAGGCATCTTTGGATATAATCAGTAACGTTATATACTGGGATGATAATGCTAACTTTCATATCTTATGGGCTATGATTCTTTTAATTCGAACTGTAAACATTTTCATGCCTTTAGTGGAGAACACAAGAATTGTGTATGTCGTAAAAATATATACTAATACTCCCAAAAGGATGACAAGAATTGTTGGTATAGGGGCATTTTCATCATAGTTTATCTGTTTCATGGATAGCTTGGCAATGACAGCTCCCCCAATTAAAATAGCCAAATGAATAACATATTGAATAAAATATGGTGTCACGGCAGATTTCAGACCATAGCGGAAAGTATAGTATGGCTTCCATAGCAGAACTATTATGATTAAACTGAGATTAACGCCTATGAGTATGCCATTCAGCCCCCAAAAGTAACCAAAAAGAATCGATCCCCCTAGATTAATACAGGCCTCGATAATTGGTGCCCAAATATCACCAAATAGTTGATAAGCCTCCCTGAAAGAATCAATAACGGACCGAGATAGGCGTATGAACATGGTTAATAATAATAACAACAAAGTACTTTCTCCAAGTAAATACTTGCTGCCTATCCAAAGCGTAATAAATGGCCCGATGCAAATATATACGCTAAAGCATGCAATTCCTGCTATCCACATTCTTGATGTGAATAGTTCCCAAAATACATCCATTGTGTGGCGCTTATTGTTGTCAGCAACTAAGTTGCCAATCGATGCTCCCATACCACCAAATACAGCATTCAGAAGTGTTGAGCAATAGCCTATGAGAATCATATAATTGTCATAGTAAGTCACTGTACTTAGAGATACAAAAGCATAAATGACAAGTGGTGATGTTTGAGTAAGAACAAAACTTCCAATTTTGTGTACAAATAACTGTTTGGTTTTTGTCCAAAGTTTTTTGTGTTTTTGCAAAAGTATCTTAGCAGGCTCTTTCGATTTACAAAGCCAAGGATATTCCTTCTTCAATAGATAATTAATGACAAACACACATACGACATTTCCTGCAAATTCTGCAGCAATCCACCCCCATATCCCAAAAGGGGTAAACATAAGAAGAGCAATTTGAAAGAATACTTTTGCAAAACGAACAGCATTAGTCCATGGTGTCAGTTTGAATGTTTTCTGGTCTGCTTGGATAAGCACTTGACGATAATTCCAAAGATAACTGAATAAGGAACCGCTTAAGAAAACAATATATGCAATGTAAACATAAATGATACCACACTCTACAGACGGGAAGATAAAAGGTAATGCAATTAGAATGGGAATACTTAAGCCACATAGTAATATTGCTATTCGTCGGTAAAGAATTCCTTGTACGGTAATAATCTCATTAATTTTTTCCTGATTATTATCATGAAGTGGTTTGTATAAGGATGTAGCCATAGCAATGCCAATCCCTAGTTCTGCCAAATTGAGAAAACTTAGTATATTCCCTAACGTGGTGTTAAGGCCTATCACCTCATCGCCCAAATAGTCAAGAAAGATTTTGCGAGAATAAAATCCCACAAATATCTGGATAAGAAAAAGTATCAGTGACACTTTTGAATTTTGAATTGTCCTTTTGGTACGGGATGCTCTCATATGTACTATTTGTTATGTGTCGTATGAATAAAGTCGTTGCTCTTATGATTTATCTTGAAGATATTAGATAGCATTCGCCAGACGAGATGAGGGAGCTCCGTAAGTTTACCAAAAACAGCTCCGTTGCGAAGGCGAGCTGGCATGGCGATAAAGAGAGACAGGCATAATATGAATAGTAATCCCCACCATTTAAGAGTAAAGAATAAGGAATGAAGAATAAAGAATGATATGGCGGTCGAAATAATACAGAATAAGACTGTTAGAACGATAAGAATAGAACGAGGAATAAGTGCCTGCTGAATAGTCTTATCAATATAATTGATATTTCCGCTGATGATAGCTTTGGGTATATAAGGTGTCATGAGCAGCAAGCTTTGTACCTGACCTGTCATCCAGCGTAGGCGTTGGCGTTGGAAGTTGTCGGCATTACTGACCTTTTCATCAAAGACGTGGATGTCTTCAACGTATTTGACATGTATTTTTTGCTTTGCAAGTATCGTTTCTAATTCACGGTCTTCAACAGCAGAGCATAAGGTGTTGACATTTTCTTCAAACCAGCGATAGTCAAAGCACATGCCGGAACCGATGAGCGCAGATGACAAACCTATGATGTTGTGCGCCTTTCGGAAGATGGTATTATTGATTTCTTCGCTGACTCCGTCTAATACAGCTACATCATTATCGCTGTTTTTGGCACAACGATGGCATTGAATGGCTTTGTAGCCTTGGTTGCAAACATCGTTCAGTCGTGTCAGGAAATCTGGTTTAACGACATTATCTGCGTCAAGAATAACCACGTAGTCAAATGTCTTTTGCTCCTTGCTCTTAATACCATGCTCTTGAATAGCATACTGGAGTGCTTTGGCCTTAGAGCTTTTTTCGAAAGATGGGGTGAGAAGGGTAATGGGAAGTTCACGTAGTCGTGCGTTTGTCTCGTCGGTCATGTGATCAGAGATGACACAGACATCATATAGGTTCGTCTCGTAATTCTGCAGAAGAAACTGTTTGACAGAATTGATAATAACTGAGTCTTCATGATAAGCCGGGAATAGTATGAGGAATTTATTGTTAAGTGTTGAGTTGGTTCCATCTTCTTTTCTTTTAAAAAGTGATACAATGGCAAAGAACACGATATACATAATCGATGCCGCTATAGTGATCCACAGCACCCCGTCAACGATATGTATTACGTACCACAGCATGGCTAATAAGAGTTTTATGTGAGGAGTATTTCTTACTCTTTATCTTTAAATACATTAAACAGAGACTTTATCATAATGAATGGCAGGCTGAGGAATGACTTGTCCCATTTCTTATCGACCAGATAGTTTGGTGTTGCCAATGCACATAGGAACAAGAAGATGGCAAAGGCTGCCCACCATTTGAGTGCCAATGTGAAATAAATGATAGGCATAACTATACACATCAATATGATGATACCCATCATGACTGAACGCGGAATAATCATCCACTGTAAAAACATGTCAATCCAGTCATATCGACGGTTTAGAATCGCTGTAGGCAGATAGTGGATGTTGGTTATCAGTGAATGAAATTGTGCCACAATCCAGTGCCCGCGTTTCTTGTTGAATTCCTGAGCTTCTCTGGTTTTTTCATCAAAGACGAAGATGTCATCAAAATAATCAATGAATGCACTCTGTCGCATGAGCAGAGATGTCATCCCTTTGTCAAAGTCTGTGGCATTTACTTTGGTAATATTTTCCTTGAACCAATTGAATTGGAATGCATTACCAGAACTTGACAACGCAGCTGGCAATCCTATTACTATATGTCCGCGTCGGAAGATGGAATTATTGATTTCCTCAAATACCGCATCGAGCAGTGCGATCGCGGTGTCACGATTCCTTGATAGTCGATGTGTTTGTATCGCTTTCGTTCCAGCCATTTCAAAGGCATCATTCACTTGTTGCAGGTAATCAGGTTCAACAATGTTTCCAGCATCCAATATAATAACAGTGTCATAAATCTTGAACTGTGGAAGGTTGTTGATGGCAAACTGAAGAGCATGTTCTTTTGTACTTTCTTCAAAGTTGGGGGTTAATAAGGTAATGGGATATTGGGCGAGACGGAAATTGGTCATTTCCTGCTGATGGTCGGAAATGACGGTAATGTCAAATGAACGTTGGGGATATGTCTGTCCTAGAACAGATTTGACTGTTTCTTGAACTAGTTGGTCACCTTTGTAGGAATATATCAAAACAATAATCCTGTTTAGTCCTTTGGCTTTGGGTATCTCGGGATGCCGGCTGAATAATGAGGCAATGGTGAAGATTGTCAAGTATAGTAGTGCGATGGCTACAACACAAAACAAGAACCAGTCAATGGTATATATGATAAACCAAAAATTCATATCTTAATTATTTATATAATTACTTACTCCTTTTAATACCGCCTTTGCCAAGTCATTGCGGCCTTTTATGATATATTTAAAAAGATCCTTAACAGCAACGATACAGATAAGATAAATGAAGGATATGTTTTTTTCGATGCTGTCAACATTTCTTTTGACAAAGAGCAGACGGTTGCGGGTGATATAGTATGTCCGCAAGGGACTGTTTTGCCCAGTTGACCGGCTCTCCTTGTGATAGATCGTTGCGGCAGGTTCATACCAGATTTCGTATCCTGCCCGTCGTATCATCATGGACCAATCCAATTCTTCATAATAGAGAAAATAACATTCTGGCATCATTCCTGCTTTCTCAATAGCTTCACGCTTGACCATCATAGCCGCACCATGAGCGTATGGGGTAGGATGGGGCGTATCATATTGTCCTTTGTCCTTCTCTCCGCATCCAATGGCTTGGTTTCGAATAGTGATGGATGAAAGAGGGGTGTAGCCTGCAAACTGAATGAGTCCTTCTTCCCATGAAAAGTATATCTTAGGGCAAACCATGCCAATTTTTTCAGATGATTCCAAACGGTCAATGAGGGCTTGTATGTTTAAGGGCGACAATGTGTCGTTATTAACAAAGTAAAGATACTTGCCCTTTGCTGCTTCGATTCCTAAGTTGTTTCCTCCGGCAAAGCCTAAGTTCTTTTCGCTCCTGATGGTTGTGACTTGAGGATATCGCTTTTTGATTTCAGCGGCTTCATCAATCTTAGATCCATTATCTACCACAATCACCTCTAATGAAAAATCATCGAAGGGGATGGTATCAATCAGCTCACAGGTGTCTTTTAACCCGTTGTAATTGACTGTGATGATAGATAAATGCTTTTGCATATTTTCTTGCAAAGATACACAATATTCTTATTATATGAAGAATAAACTGAAGAATTTAAGTTTTCTTTACAGAGGTATATCGAACTGCCAGCACCAATTGCCTACAGAGTCGCGTAAGTTGCCACGTGGTCCATGACGTCTGCCGCTCTTTCTTGTTTCACCGTTAATGGCATAGCGAACGCGACAACTGTCAGGACTTTCAGAGCAGAGTATATGAACGGAATTATCTTTAATAACAATGTTTTCGGCTATGTTTCGGTGATCTCTCGTTACTACACTGAAACCATAGTGCTCGGCCTTCCAAACCTGTATGGTGTCAATGACAAGTGGACTTGCGGGAACATTGAAATAAATAATTACTTCATTGTTGTGTCTTTCCACATTTTGTGGAAGTAAGCCATGTTTGATGTCCTTTTTGTGTAGTATATCAAGTGCAACTTTTCCAAGCAGTCGTCCATACTCTTGTTGTCCTTTGCCGTCAATATGAATGGCTTCACGTTCGAAGTTGTATGGATACATGGGACCGCTAGCATAGAAGTGAGCAGAGTCACGAACAAGTTCCAACATGGCTTGTGGTATGACTGTCTCGCGACAATCGTAATTCAGCGAGTCGAAATTCATGGCTCTCGTTATGGGGTTTGTTTGATAGCAGATAAATTCAACATTTTGTTTTTGTCCTGTGATTTTTTTAACGTCATTGTTCAAATCTTCATAAAACTTTAAAAATAAGGAACGATAGTCTGTTCCTGGATAGTCTGTCACATCGCTTTCACCCTGCATCCAGCACAAGGCCGGCATGATAAAATCCCAACCACGACTGTGGGCAATATTATATGCGTTTTCGATGTCATCAATAAAGCATTGGTATGGTTCAGAGCCTTTCCCTAAACGATCAATAGTTGTCGCCCCCTGTCCACCAGGGAAAATACAGATAAGTGTATCTTTTCCAGTGCTGTCGGCAAGAAATTCTGCCATGCTATATACAGAGAGCTCGAAAGCTCTTTTTTGATAGTGCAAAACCTTTTTAACAGTCTGTTTAAAGTCATTGTTGTCAAAATAGCCGAATTCATGATCCATGTTTTCTGTCACGATGCGTCCATCGGCATAGCTTGCAAGAGAATCAAAATCAGTGATACGTATGGCCTCTTCGCCTAAAGCTAAACTTTGACCATAGACGGGAATACAAATAACAGTTTTGTATTCATAAACTTCATGACATGATGTTAATGCAAGTAATGCAAGTACTATTAACGTAAATTTTGTTTTCATGAATGCAAAGGTACATTTTTTTTTGATTATTATCTCATAATTTCTATTTTTTTTATACCTTTGCAAAAATAAATCGATAGTTTATGCAGTCATTTAAGCAACTTAGGAAGAATTGTAAGGGTCGTGAAGTTGCCATCGGGTCCCCGCGTATTGCTTTAGTAGGTGATACTGCTACTCAATTTTTGGCTACTGCTTTGCGGGGTGAGGCAATCAGTCGAGGATATGATGTTAATCTGTTTGAAGCAGAGTATAATCAAGTAGAACGTCAGTTCCTGGATCCAACGAGTGAATTATATTCCTTTGATGCAGGATTTGTTGTGTTGTTCCAATCTACTCATAAATTGGGTGAGTATCATAGTATGCTGAGTGAGACGGAACAAAGACAGTTGGCGGCCAAGCGTCTCAATTTTATTGCATCGGTTTGCCGGAATCCTCAATTGTCAGGGAAAAAGCTAATATGTATGAATTATCCAGAGATAGAAGATACTGTCTTTGGAAGCTATGCCAATCAGGTAGAGTCATCGCTTACTTATCAAGTGCGTCAGTTGAATGTTGGACTGATGCATTTGGCGCAGGAGAATGCAAACCTCTTCATTTGTGACATTGCTGGTGTTCAGAACAAGATCGGACGTGACAGGATGTTTGCTTCCAATGTATATGTCAGCACAGAAATGGTTTTGTCGGTAGATGCTCTTCCTTATGTGGCTTCGCGGACGATGGATATTGTCAGTGCCTTGCGTGGGCAGTTTAAGAAATGTCTGATTCTTGACCTTGACAATACCTTGTGGGGGGGCGTCATTGGTGACGATGGGTTGGAAGGAATCCAACTTGGACATGGCTTGGGGATTGGGAAGGCATTTACAGAGTTCCAAATGTGGGTGAAGAAGCTCAAGCAGCGTGGCATCATTATCTGTGTGGCTTCTAAAAATAATGAAGAGACTGCCAAGGAGCCTTTCGAGAAGCATCCGGATATGGTGCTTCATTTGGACGATATTGCCGTGTTCATGGCCAACTGGGAAACAAAGGTGGATAATATACGTGCTATCCAGCAGATTCTCAATATCGGTTTTGATTCGATGGTGTTCCTTGACGATAATCCATTTGAGCGTAATATGGTACGCGAGAATATTCCGGGCATCACGGTGCCAGAACTGCCTGAAGACCCTGGTGATTATCTGGAGTTCCTCTATGGAGAAAATTTATTTGAAACGGTTTCGTATAGTGGAACAGACAAAGACCGAACGAAGCAATATCAAGTAGAGGCACAACGTGTGTCCTTGCAGAAAACTTTTGCCAATGAAGCCGATTTCCTCAAGTCTCTCAATATGGTTTCTGTTGTTAGTGGGTTTACGAAGTTTAATACGCCGCGTGTTGCCCAACTATCACAACGTAGCAATCAATTTAATCTTAGAACAATACGCTATACGGAAGCTGATATTGAAGCGTTGGCTGCAGATAATAATGTGATAGATTTAAGTTTTACATTGGAGGACAAATTCGGTGATAACGGCTTAATAGCGGTGATTATTATGAAGAAGCAAGACGAAGAAACCCTTTTTGTCGATACTTGGTTTATGAGTTGCCGTGTATTGAAACGTGGCATGGAGAACTTTACCCTCAACACAATGGTGGAGCAGGCCAAGGTTCAAGGATACAAATGTATTGTAGGCGAATACTTGCCCACGCCGAAGAACAAAATGGTGGAAGAGCACTATCAAAGTTTGGGTTTTGTTCCAGTTGCAGGTGCGCCTACAGCACAATATGTATTAGATGTTGAAAGTTATGAGCCCCGTGAATGTTATATTGAAAAGAAATAGCTTATGGATTGTACTTTAGAGCATATTGGGTATGTTACAGATGACATTGTCAAGACAGCAGAATCGTTTCGATTGTTAGGATATGAGGCTGATGCAGTGGTCAATGATGAAACCCAACGCACGCGAATCTGTTTCCTACGGAAACAGGGCGAGACGACTATTGAGTTGGTGGAACCGTATGAAGATAACAAAACCATGCAGAAAATGTTGAAGCATGGTGTCTCTCCTTATCATACATGCTATTTGGTGGATGATGTGAATGATGCCTATGAAGAGATGCTTGATAACGATTTCACACCGTTGTTCAAACCCGTTGCAGCTCCAGCTTTCGGCAATCGACTCATTTGCTATTTCTGGAAAAGCAATATCGGCTTGATAGAATTGGTAAACCGTTGAATCTCAGTTTATCTTATTTTTATTTCTTGACAAAGTTTTTGGGAAAACAGTTCGGCTCCCTTTCTGTTCAGATGGCCGAAGTCATAAAAGAGTTCGGGATGTCCTACAAAGCCTGAGTCCCTATAATGGTCAATAAATGTAAGATTGTGCTTGGCTGCTAATTCACGTGGGAACTTAAGGACATCCTCTTTGGAACAGACATACATAGGTGAAAAGGTAAGGATAAGTTGTATGTCATTCTTCTGGCATTCATTGATGAATCGTTCCAAAAGAGCAACACGCTCTTGGTCAACAGGGAAAGGATATTCTTCGGCAACAACTCCAGTTGTGTCCATGATACCATCCATTGGTTTCCATCCTTTCAGACTTCTGTCCATGGACCCCATCTTGCCTGTTATTAGATTAGGAAAACTGCCTGTAAACCGATAGACTTTCGATAATTGGCACGGCCAGTATTTGCCGGATAGTTTTAGCATCTCGTCGCAGGGTCCGCTCATGCCGCAATATGGTGCAAGTGATGCTGCCCGTTCCTTTCCGGAAAAAGGGGTTGCCAACCAATCACAGGGGTGTATCTCAAAGATAATGGCTTGAGGGGTGTAACGTGTCAGAATGTTACCCAAGAGACCATAGTGGTAGTAGATATTTTTAATACCCCAGTCTGCAACATTATAGCAGCTTTTCCCTAACTCTTTCTCAAAGATGGCTGGTACATAATGGTGCAGCGTTCTAGAACTGCCAAAAAACAGAATGGAGTCCTCAGTTGTTTCATTGGAATAGCTAATCTTGTACTCATCTGTAGCATTAGACTCGGTGTATAGGAATTTGAGTCCCATACCCAATATCCTGTCAAATACGAAAAATAAACAGGCAACGACTAATATATGGATGAGAAGCTTTTTCATTGGATTAGAATTGGAAATAAATAAATTGATTACTGTCAAAAATACCAAAGAGTAGGATTGCTACAATCTCAAAAGAAATAGTCAGTTCCCAACGCCATTTCTCTGCCCATGTCGGTAAGAATAGTTTTTTATTAGGGAACCATTCTTCTTGAATATCTACATAGATGAGTGCTATAGAACAGATGGCTCCATTGACCAAAGTTGGCATGTCGAAAAAAATGCCACCGTTCCATGCTTCCGGAATACGGCAAAGTACAGCCCAGAACTCACTGATGTTCTTGGAATGGAAGAGCATGAGGCCAAATGTCACTACAAGATAGTTACCTACCATTTTCAAAACAAAGGGGAAGGTCGGCCAACCGAGTGCATTCACTTTTATTTTTGTCTTTTTGAAAAACTGCCCGCTAATCATCAATGGGATATACCATAGACCGTGATAGATACCGAAAAGGAAGAATGTCCAGTCTGCTCCGTGCCACATACCGATGAAAGTCATGTTGAGCATGATGGCTGCAATGGTTCCGTTTGTACCCCAATCGCGCAACTTGATGTTTAATGGCATGAAGACGTAGTCTGTGAGCCAGCTGGTCAGGGTCATGTGCCAACGACTCCAGTATTGAGCGATATTAATAGTAAAGAACGGGCGTTTAAAGTTCTCGGCCACCTTGAATCCCAACATGAGGGCGACACCGATAGCCATCTCACTGTATCCGCTGAAATCAGCATACATTTGGAAGGGGTAGAGCAGAGAGGCAAAAAGGATAGAAACGGTAGAATGATGCTCGTAGTTATTCCAAACAGCGCTGATGTAGAGATCTAATCTGTCAGCTATGCACATCTTCATAAACATACCCCACAACACACGCCGGAAACCCGTCATAAGATTGTCTGGGTTAAACAAACGACTCTGTTTCAGTTGCTTTAGAAAGTGTTTCGGTCGGTCAATGGGTCCAGAGAGTATGGTGGGGAAGAAAGCAATGAAGTTGGCGAAGTTGGAAATGTCACGCTCTCGTTCTATCTTACCATGGTAGATGTCGAGCGTGTAGCTCATCAGTTTGAAAGTAAAAAAACTGAGTCCAATAGGAACAACAAGATGGGAGGCTGTCCACGATAGGTGTAGGCCAATGAGGTCGGCGGCTGCAACAAACGAATCGATAAAGAAATTTAGATATTTAAAATAGAACAAGGCTCCGATGCCTACCACGACGCTTAGCGTTGTTAAAAGTGAGGCCCGCTGTTCTTGCTCCTGTTCAATGGCCTTTCCTATTCCATATCCCATCAGCCAGAATACCAAAGTCAGTATGGCTAATAGACCTGTCATCTTTAGGTCTATCTGGGCATAAAACCAATAGGAACATATCAGTAGAAATATGTTCTGAACCTTTGTCTTCGACTGGGATAGGTAGTAAATTACCAATACCACGAGGAAGAACCATAGGAAAGCCAGTGAATTGACAACCATCTGTCAGTTATAGTTTCTTTTCGATACAGTCTACGAGGTCGCCAACGTTGTCCCATGAAAGGATTTCGCGGGAAGTGAACTTGATGTTAAAGGCCTTTTCCAGGGCAACAACCAATTGTACATGTGACAGCGAGTCCCATTCTTCCACATCATCGGCGGTGGTCTCGTCTGTTAGTACCAAGTCGTCTAACTCCAACTCGTCGCGGAAAACCTCCTGCACACGATTTATGATATCGTTTCTTTCCATAATGTTTGTTTTACTAAATGAACAATTATATGATTTGTGTCATTGCAAAGGTAGATATTTTTTGCTTTTCGACCAAATGTTTTAGTCACAAAATTTAAATTCGAATCCGATTTCTTTAGCGATTGAAATAATTTGTCTAGTTTTTTCTTCGGAAAACCATGATGGAATCGAAGAATGTGTGCTGAAGATAACAAAGGCATTCCTATTATATGCTTTTTGTAGTGTTTTGCGCATAACCACAGTGTCTGTCTGAGGCGTAATAGCAATACGGCCTAGTTGAAACACCTGCCGGTCAGGATTTATCAAACTTGCACCAGATATCATCTGATAGCCTTCTTCGTAGATTACTTTTCGTATGGCACTCGTATTGCATCCGTGAGGTGGTATGATGAACTTCAAAATCTTTGTAGTGTCAAAACCTTGTTCATGCAATCTTATTATACTTTGTCTAATGTCTCTTCTGATTTGATTCTCATCCCAATCTTTCCATCGTTCGTGCCGTAATCCGTGTAATACAATTCCTGCTCCATGTCTTTGCCATGATGCTAATGAATCAGCAACTTGATCTTCCATCTTATCGGCAATAACGGCAAAGGTTGGATTGATATTTATGTCATCGGCAATCTTCTTGACGGTGAAGATTCCTTCGCTACTGTCATCATCTATCCATAGAGCGTGGGCCCTTTTATCTGTCGAGACTCCATACCAAATGTCCAATAAACCTACGTAGAGAGTTTGTTTGCTCCAATCTTCGCCTTTCAATGGAGCCCGCTCCCATATTACGAAAATGAGAACGGCAGGAATGAGTAGGAGGATGAAAGCGAATCCTTTCCTTTTCATCATTTATGGATGGTTGTTCTTGTCTTTGAAATAATTACTATAAATTATCCAGTCAGAGAGTTCTTGTATCTTGTCGGTGACAGAGTTCTGGTATTCCTTGTTGAGAAGTGTATGTCCTAATCCCCTCCATTTACTATCTATACCCATGATATCGAGGATGGTCGTATATACATCCAATTGATTACATTCGCCAGTCCATGCCCTGGCGTTGTCAATACCACCGTTAATGATATAGAAGGGAAGTTCATTAGATATTTTCCCTTCCATATCTAGAAATTTGAGATGGGCATCATGGTCTGATGCGATTACTATCATACTTGTATCGTAAAGTCCTTTGTCTTTAAGATTTTGCAAGTATTTGCCAATCATCATGTCAGTATAGTGGCAGTTAATAAGATAGTTTCTATACTTTTCTGTTATGTTTTTATCGTTTATTTGAAAACCATGTTCAATATATGTGGTATATGGGTGATGAGTGGACATCGTTAATATCATAAAAAAGAAAGGAGGACATAATAATTTGTCTTTTTCCGAGGCATATGCGATTATTTTGTCGTCTCCCATATCTGAGTCTTCTTTATCGTTCATGTCCTCTTGATAATCTATTTTTGAATATAATTTGTCAAAACCATACGATGGGGACATTGTATCTTGTTCCCATAGAGTAGGATTTGTGGGAATCAAGATTGCAGACTGCATCTTTGGCGTAGCTTCCTTTAGTAGTTTAGGAAGACCAATTAGTGTGTTGTCTTTTGCCTTACTTACAGTTATTTCAGAGTGTAAAGGTAATATCCCGGTCATATATATAAATTGTCCGTCGGAAGATTCTCCTGTTGCCACATTAGGATGCATGTGACCATTGTAATAAACATTACTGTCGCGTTTTAATTGATTGAGGTTAGGGGTGATTTCCTTTCCGTCAACAAATAAATCTGAGGTAACAGACAGATAAGACTCTACGAGAATGAAGATAATGTTTTTGACATGGTCTGAAGCAGTCCGTTGGGTCACTCTTTGATGATAGTCTGTATATTCCTTTTCAATCTCTTGCTCTTGCTCCTTAGTCAGTTTTATGTCGCTTTCACGAGTAAGCTGTTCAAGGATGATTCTTCTGAAAAAACCTTTATGAAACACAGTCCAATTTGGCCATAGTGAGTTGTATAGAGGAGGTGTAAACATTGTTTTTTCATATACGGAAATAATGGATTTTGTTGGATGGAAAAGATACAAAGAGTGGACTGTCAGACACATGACTATGCAGCATAGCCACGTCATTAAAATTGAACGTAGGCTATTGCTCTTTACATCTTGATGTTTGTATCTTATATATAGCCAACAGAATAGTATGGCCATCAGCGGATAATAAAGGTCGATAAATTGGAAGCCTACCATCATGCTGTCAACCACAATGGGGTCTGTCAGATTTCCTGCCTGCCCTATGGATGACCATGAAAGATATTGATGGAAGAAACGTGCATAGAATGCATTACAGAAAGACCAGATTAAAGTGATGAAAAAGGTGATGCCCAAACTGATTCGGAGCCTCCTAAGCGTAAAAATCCAAACTATGGCTAAGATGAATGTCACATCCAATAGACAGGCCAGCAGATTGTCAAGGTATGAGGTTTTAAAGCTGTCCATTTCCAGTGCAATCGTTTGTAAAAAATAGTAATGGACGAACAATAAGTTTACGATTGACATCATAAACATAACCAGAAAGGTCACATTAATCTTAAGGAGATTCTTCATCTTTATCTTCTTTTTACCTATTTGGGTAATAGGAGTTTGGTTAAGTCATTACCATGGTAGGAGATTTTTTATTCTTGATTTTTCCCTCTTCTCAATTTTAATTCGTTTTTTCTCTTCTTGGATGGCAAGTTGTTTGCTCTCATATTCTACCCATTCTTTTTCAATATATGGAAGAACGTAAACAATCGTAAGGCCTCCATAGAAAACAAGACAATTGGAAAATTGCATTAATACCTGGTTGCCATATGCTCCTAATTGTTGAGAGACAAAAGCGCAACAGAAACCAGCACCGATTCCTCGTAAGGACGGATTCTTTATACGGAAAAATACTATCCAACATGCCCCCAAAAACATAATGGCTGTACATATTAAGAATATTGTAATACCGATTATACCTGTGTGAATCCAAATAAAAACATATTCAGAATCTGGAGGGACTGTGGCCATGAATGTGTATTTGTTGTTTGCTGGTACATGTTTATATCCCACATGCATTCCTATGCCCCATGGAGCTTCTGCAAGATATTTTTTCATGGCCTCTTGGTTCATTGTTCGAGCATTAGCAGATGCGTCATTCCTGTTAAACGCCGAACGCATACGTCGAATCTGCTGATTTCCATTTCCAATATTGGTAAAAGCCAAAATAAATACAAAGGCGCCAAAGAGCAGAGTAAATGGTATCGCAATCTTTATAGACTTTGACAAGAATACATAGGCAATAAAACCTGCCATTAGACATGCAATGGCAGTTCGTGTTCCAGACTGGAACATAGCCCAAACACAAGCAATTCCTATAATTAAAAAGAAAATTTTATATTTCCTTATTTTACTAGTAATGCCAAATATGATAAACGCTACAGCTGTTGATGCAATGCCAATACCAAAATTGGCTGCGTCATTAAAGATGGAAAAATAACGTATTAGCGTACCTCCTTGGATAATATGGGTTGATCTTCCTGCTCCTTGAATCCATGAATTCTCTAAATCATTAAAACCAAATGTTTTTTGTTTCCATACCCAAAAGACGGCATAGAAAGCAAGACATCCCCAAAAAATTAGGTATTTATTTAATACCTTGGGATTGGAAATGTATAATGAAAAAACAATGAAGGCATACATTATTTGGAATGCCATAGATCGTGCTGTCGTGTACCATGAAGCTACATCAAGTCCAATGCCACACGTATCATTGAGAACTTCTAGAATACAAAAACCACACCAAATGAGTAGGGCATATAACATCATATTAGCACATCGCTCAAAACGTGCATATTTAACATCGATTAAAGCTAATGCTATTAAGATAATTTCAAGAAGTTCATTCGGCAATGAGGCGGGTATATGTAATGCAGGCTTACCTCGCCACATGATAAAATAGTTGATAAAAATAAGGGCCCAAAATGGAATAAGAGGGTATTTAAATGTGGCAATGACCACCAATGCTATTAATGGAATAGCACATACGATGGCAAATGAATTAAAACCTGCTGTAACGAATTGGTAAATTGCAAGCAAAAACAGGAGAAAGAGCAATAATACTCTTCCTCCGTTGTTTTGGACAAAACTCGAATATTTAGTATTTGAAATATTCATGAATACTTATTTCGCATGAGAATTTTCTGTTGCGGTCAGACCTAACTGAGAGATACGATAGACAAAGTTCTTGAACTTGGTGTAAGGTGGTAACTGACCTGTAAATTCTTCCACTGCATAGCGGCTTGCTTCAGTCAGATACATATACAACGTATTCTTATGCTCTTCATCTAACATGGCTTCTACTTCGTTCAATGCTTTCTGGTCAACATCTTTCCAAGTACGGTTTGCACGTGTTACCATCATGTTGACGGTACCCATGTTCAACAATGCGGGTGAAATAGAGTTCTCGTTTAAGTTGGGATACTCAATGATGGCAATCTCATCGGGCAATATATCAGGACACAAATCTTTGATGCCGTTTGCCAAGATGAATTTACTGTCTTCTGCCAAGAAATCTTCATCGTAGGTAAGACGACGAACCTGCAGACCAATAGAAATCCAATAATTCTCGAGTTCCTGTGCTATGTAGCTCTTTCCATTGGCAGCATCTGTTGAGATGAGGTTCAATACATTCTGCTGTCCCTCCTTGAAATGAGGAAGCAGGGTTTTGCTCAACTGGTGCAATGCCATATCGGAGATGGTTTTGTTATAGCGGCGATAACGCAAGTTACTCTCTTTCGGGAAGCAGCCCATAACTGGTACCTTGGTAATACGTTCTGAACGCATACGGTCACGTAATGTACGGTCAAGCAGTTCGATGATAAAGAAGTACAGAGCAGTCAGCATGAACGTCAAAAGCAACGTACCTAACAATATCATCATGCGATTGGTGGGCTGAGCATTTAACGGGAACATAGGCGGATTAAGCACACGGAGTGTTGCTGTTGACATCTGCAAGTTGCGCTGACGTAAACGAGCAGCATTCAATGCTTTTAGCATTTCCATATAGTTGCCTTCAATAAAGCCAATATGACGGGCTTTACGGTCAAGAGTTGCTCCAATTGGAGAGAAATACAAAAATTCCTGATCCAGTTTCTGACGCATAATGTCCTGTGCAGTCATCATGGCCTTTGTCTTTTCAAGTAATAAAACTTGTTCCAGCCATTTACCGAGCATATCATTGGCTCGAACACCTGTTTCTGTACTATATATATTAGCTTCTATTTCTCTTGTTAAATCACGAACTCGGCCTGTCGCATTTTGTAAGTCTTGCTGTGCTCGGGCTAACTCTTGTTGAGCTTGGGCATCCGCTCCTCCATTTTCGCTACTCATCAGCTGAAGGTTAGAAATACGTGACTGGATACGTGAAATATCTTTAACTTGATTGGTAAATTCCTTATTGGAACGAATGACTTGTGCGCGGTTTCCCAATTTACCCTCTAAGTAATCCATCAAGGCCTTAGTGGTAGTATAGTCCATCAACAGGTTGTTCTGTTCTGTTTTATAGGTGGCGTCCATATTGGCAACCATCTTCGTTTGTTCTCCGTAGTTGATAATGCGATGTGCAACATTGTAGCGAATAAGGTCGTCCTCTGCATTAGTCAGAATTTTGTAAAGACGGGCAACCTCACGCTCGAAGAACTTGATGACATTATTCGTTTCACCAAAACGAATTTCTGCATAACGTCGGGCGAATACTTCATTCAGGATGTCCAAGGTGTTGTAGGCTATACCTGGGTCATTGGCAGAGTAAGCGATGTCAATAATATCACTGTTTTTTAATTGTAAAACTTTCAACCGGCTGGTAATACTATTAATGCCAAAATATGGGTGGTAATTCAAAATGCCGAAAATATAGTTATCTTTGGTTGGCTTTTCATATGCTTTTAGATTCGCATAAGTTTGGGGTTCACTGTTATGCTTAATCAGTGCTTTGACATCAGCTGGCACAGAGGCACTTAACTGGCGGAAATGCTCTGCTGAGATATAATTGTTGTCTTTATTGGGATTACCGTACATCATGCATCGGGCGAAGAGTCGCAAGGACACCTCGTGAATGGTGTTATCGGTAGTAATAATCAACATGAGGTTGGTAATGTTGGTCTGTGAATTACCACCAACAGATCCAGAACCCTCAATGTTATAACCAGTAATCATACCCGTGTAAATAGTGGTGTTGGTATCATAGATGCGCTCCATGTGACGCGTCAAGAACCATGCAATAATCATAGCAATCAGCGGTAAGATAACCAAATACCAGCGAATGCGATATAAGAAACGGACTAAATATCTAAATGTATCCATTGTTTATGATGCTTTAGGGTTATTATCAATTTGTTATTTCTTTTTTTTAGCTTCTTTCTCTGCCTTGCGCTTTGCTTCTCTTTCCTCTTTTTCGAGCTTCTCTATCTTTTTGCGCTCTTCTTCTGCTTCTTTTTTGATTTTTTTATCAAGAGCTTTCTTTTCTTTTTCAAGTTGACGTTGAGTCTTTGCTATATTTCCACTTAATGTGACTTCCGTCGTTGTATTGGTAAGGATGGGGGTATGAGTCATCAATTCTAATGTGATGATGTCTTGGGTAATTGCTGTCTGCAAATTTTGATAAGTAGAGACTGCGGATTGTTCCCATCGTTTTGTGTCTGCAAACTGCTCAATGCTCATGTTTCCTTGGTGGAAATCTTCTTGATTTAATTGACCTGCTCCCTGATAAATCGCAGCATTCTCACTGGCAGTTTTTAATGCAACTAAATTATTTGTGATTTTAATATAGAGATGCGCAATTTCTCTTTTTAATTCATCGTAGGCCATGTCTTTTTGAATTTGTGCTCTTTCGACTTCCATCCTTTTGCGTCTCACTGCTGCCGACAAATCCAAAATATCTTCCAAAGGAACTGCCAAGTTAACACCTACGTTCCAATAGCTTTGCTCACTACCTTGGAACTGGTAAATCATGGTACTGTAGGTGGATGAGTTGTTGCCCCACATGTCTGTCTTACCATAACTGTAGCTGGCGTGACCGTGAATATAAGAAAAGATATGTCTCTTCTGTTTGGCAACCTCTGCTTCGGCAATTTCCTCAGCTTCTTGGATTCTCCTTGGCGTTTTCATACAGCACAGCCAATGGCGGCAGGTGGAACGTAGAGAAATTGATGGTGCTGTTCTCACTGGAATCGAAGAAACCGGCACTGATGCCACTGTTCTCATATTGCGCAAAGGCAGAGGAACTCATGGCTGTAACAGCGAATAGCAGTAAATACCTTTTTAACCTATACATATTGAACTCGAGTTTTGTTTTCTGTAATGATATTGATGGTTATACGTTTTCTTTCTGAATGAAGGCTGTGAGCGTACGGAAGATAATCTTCATGTCAAGGGCAAAATTGTAAGTTTGTCCATAAGTGATATCTAACTGCTTACGCTCTTCTGCTGACATGTTTCCACCTTTACCGCGTTCTTCGACTTGCCAGAGGCCAGTCAAGCCGGCAGGTGCCATGAAACGGTCAATACTGGAGTCAACGGTCAGCTTTTCAGCCTCATAGAGTGGGAGAGGACGATTGCCCACAATGGACATGTCGCCTTTGAGAATGTTAAAGAGCTGCGGGAGCTCATCAATACTATATTTTCGGATGAAACGTCCCACCTTGGTGATACGCGGGTCGTTCTCCACTTTTACAAATGCGTTGTTAATATCTTCTTCCTTCTGCTTGTTGAAGTCACTTTCCGCAACAACAAAGTCGTCGCCGACAAGCATAACTTCCTCATCACTGATCATCATTTCTGATTCCATGCCCATGTCGTACATCTGCTGTTCGGCTTCTTCACCAAGTGGAGAGGTGATGACTGACTTGTATTCCTCATCCTCCTCTTCGTTCTTTTCTGCGTATTGGTTGTGGTCCTTGCTGACTTCCTTTAGCCGTTTCTCTGCATCTACATACATGCTACGGAATTTGAGGAAGTCGAAGACGGTATAATTAGTACCTACTCGCTTTGATTTGAACAATATGGGCCCCTTGCTCTCTATTCGAATAGCTAGAGCGGTTATAATAAATACTGGTGAGAGGAATATGATGGCCAATCCCGAGAAGAAGATGTCAAACAGGCGCTTCCAAACGGGGATTTTAAATTTCAGGATTTTGTATTTTGCGTCATGATCATTGAACAAAATACTTTCGCGCTCTGAAATGAACCGGATCTTTTTGTTCAAATCCGTAACAGAGGCATTCTTCTCTATAGTATCATTAATACCACACTTTTGATACACCTTGCGGTCTTCTTCCGTCAGCGGATCTGTTAAAAGGATGATGTAGATGTCAGTGCTTTTCTTACGAAGATAGGTGATGGCAGTGATGTCTTCATTTCGTATGTTGCGTTCAAAGAAGACAATAAAATGCTCATTATGCAACCGGGGAGTGCATAATTGAGCCGCTTCCTTGTAGGCAGTTGTCATACGAACAGACTGTCCAGGTATGTATTTCAGGCGTTCTTGCGTCTTTGGATTATTTCCCAAATATACAACACCTATCATATATTATAATGTACCTGTTATTATTTATTATAAACAGAAAAAGTTTAGTTCGGCAGGATCTTTTTTACTCGGATCTTTAACTCCATGGGGTTGAAGGGCTTGACGATGTAGTCAACGGCTCCAATCTCCAAAAGTCTGATTCGTTCACTCGTAGAGTCTTCGCTACTTAGCATGATGACAGGGATGTGGCGGAAGAGTTCGTTCTGCTTAATCCATTCCAGGAAATCATCACCACGCATACCAGGCATACGGATATCCGAGATAATGAGGTCTGGAGTGTTGCCGGCCTGCAACCATTTTACGCCTTGCAGACCATCAGGAAGCCACTGCACATCATACTCGCTCATCAAATAGATTGAAAGCACTTTAGCAATGGTCTCTTTGTCATCCAAAATTAGAATTTTTCTTTTCATATACGTATATTCTTTTCAATTTCCTGACATAATTTTTTGCCGATTTTACCCGGCTTCGTGAGGCTAAAAACCTCTTTTTACGATGCAAAGGTAAAAAAAAGTTTTTAATTGTAGTCAAATAATGATAAAAAAATGATGAAAAAAATGAAAAAAGTTGTATTTTAAAAATATTTTTGGGAATTTTGTGGTGTAAAACGTACTATAATTGAATAGAAACATTAAATTTTATGGCAAACAGATACCTATTAGGATTCGATGTCGGTAGCTCATCAGTGAAGGCATCGCTTGTGGATGCGGACAGCGGAAAGTGTGCCGCAACTGCTTTTTTTCCCGAGAAAGAAGCGCCCATCATGGCTGTTAAGGCTGGTTGGGCAGAGCAGGACCCCCAAATGTGGTGGGACAATGCTAAACTGAGTTTAAAGAAAATCATGGCCGATGCTGGTGTGACGGGCGAGGATATCAAGGCAATTGGTATTTCTTACCAAATGCACGGATTAGTTTGTGTTGACAAAGATTTGAAGGCACTTCGTCCTTCTATTATCTGGTGCGACTCTCGTGCCGTTCCCTATGGCGATAAAGCTTTTCAGGAATTGGGCGCCGACCAGTGCTTAAGTCATCTGCTTAATTCTCCTGGTAACTTCACCGCGGCTAAGTTGGCATGGGTGAAGGAGAACGAGCCTGATTTGTATGGAAAGATCTATAAGATCATGCTTCCGGGTGATTATATTGCCATGCGCCTCAGTGGTACGGTTAATACCACTGTCAGCGGCCTGAGTGAAGGCATGTTCTGGGATTTCAAGAACAATCAGGTGGCCGACTTCTTGATGAAGTATTATGGCTTTGATTCATCACTCATTGCCGATATCGTTCCAACCTTTGCTGAGCAAAGTGTTGTTAGTACAGAGGCTGCAGCTGAGTTAGGACTGAAGGCCGGAACGCCGATTACCTATCGTGGCGGTGACCAGCCCAACAATGCTCTGTCGCTGAATGTGCTGAACCCAGGCGAAATTGCTGCAACAGCAGGCACTTCGGGTGTCGTCTATGGTGTGCTTGGTGAAGTGAACTACGACAAAAAGAGTCGTGTCAACACTTTTGCTCACGTGAATCATACTAGTGACCAGACTCGTCTTGGTGTGCTTCTGTGCATTAACGGAACAGGTATCTTGAATGCTTGGACGCATCGTAATATAACTCCTGAGATTGGCTACGCAGAGATGAACGACCTTGCTGCCAGCGTTCCCATTGGAAGCGAAGGTGTTGCTATCATTCCGTTCGGCAATGGCGCAGAGCGTGTGCTGGAGAACAAAGAGATTGGCTGTTCCATCAATGGTCTTAACTTCAACAAGCACAATAAGGCGCATCTCGTTCGTGCCGCTCAAGAGGGTATCGTCTTCTCCTTCTGCTATGGCATGGAAATTATGCAGCAGATGGGTATGGATATCCGTAAAATACATGCAGGTAAGGCCAACATGTTCCTCAGTCCGCTGTTCCGTAACACATTGGCTGGCGTAAGCGGTGCTACGATTGAGCTTTACGACACTGACGGTTCCGTTGGCGCAGCCAAGGGTGCAGGTATTGGTGCCGGCATTTACAAGAACAGCGATGAGGCATTTGCTTCGCTTGAGAAACTGCAGGTCATTGAGCCGGACGAGGCACGCCGTGCAGAATATCTGGCAGCTTATGCCCATTGGAAAGAAACATTGACATTAAAAACTAAACATTAATATTTAAGATTATGGCAAAAGAGTATTTTCCGTTTACCGGTAAGATTCCTTTCGAGGGAAAGGACAGTAAGAATGTAATGGCTTTCCACTATTACGAGCCCGAGAAGGTCGTGATGGGAAAGAAGATGAAGGACTGGCTGAAGTTCGCTATGGCTTGGTGGCACACACTTGGTGGCGCTTCTGCTGACCAGTTTGGTGGACAGACCCGCTCTTACGAGTGGGACAAGGCTGCTGACCCCGTTCAGCGCGCCAAGGATAAGATGGACGCCGGCTTTGAGATTATGGACAAGCTGGGTATCGAATACTTCTGCTTCCACGATGTTGACCTCGTTCAGGAGGCTGATACCGTCGCAGAGTATGAGGAGCGCATGAAGGCTATCACCGACTATGCTCTGGAGAAGATGAAGCAGTTTCCCAACATCAAGCTGCTCTGGGGTACCGCTAACGTATTTAGCAACAAACGTTATATGAACGGTGCTTCTACCAACCCTGACTTCGACGTGGTTGCCCGTGCTATCGTGCAGATCAAGAACGCTATCGACGCCACCATCAAACTCGGTGGTACCAACTATGTGTTCTGGGGTGGACGTGAGGGTTATATGAGCCTGTTGAACACTGACCAGAAGCGTGAGAAGGAGCACATGGCTACCATGCTCGGTATGGCTCGCGACTATGCCCGTGCTAAGGGATTCAAGGGCACGTTCCTCATTGAGCCGAAGCCCATGGAGCCTTCTAAGCATCAGTATGACGTCGATACTGAGACCGTTATCGGCTTCCTGAAGGCTCATGGTCTGGATAAGGACTTCAAGGTGAACATTGAGGTGAACCACGCTACATTGGCTGGTCATACCTTCGAGCATGAGCTGGCTTGCGCCGTTGACGCTGGCATGCTGGGCTCTATCGATGCTAACCGCGGTGATGCCCAGAACGGTTGGGACACTGACCAGTTCCCCATCGACAACTTCGAGCTGACACAGGCTATGATGGAGATTATTCGCAATGGTGGCCTTGGCAATGGTGGTACGAACTTCGATGCCAAGATCCGTCGTAACTCTACTGACCTCGAGGATCTCTTCATTGCTCATATCAGCGGTATGGATGCTATGGCTCGTGCCCTGATGAACGCCGCCGACATCCTGGAGAACTCTGAACTGCCCGCCATGAAGAAGGAGCGTTATGCTTCGTTCGATGCAGGCCTTGGTAAGGAGTTTGAGGATGGCAAGCTTACCCTTGAGCAGGTGTATGAGTATGGTAAGAAGGTTGAAGAGCCGAAGCAGACTTCCGGCAAGCAGGAGAAATACGAGACCATCGTAGCCCTCTATGCGAAGTAATCTCTTCGATTTGTCTTAAAAGAATAGCGGCGGAGTCATCTTCGCCGCTATTCTTTTTTAGTTTTCCCTTCTCTTACTTAATCGCAATCTTGACCTTCGGTCGAGTTTGCTTACGTTCGGAAGTGAAACAGGAGTTTCTCTTCGCTCACTTAATCGCAATCTTGTCGATGCGCTTCTGATGACGGCCGCCCTCGAACTCAGTGGTGAAGTACTCATCCATAATCTTACGGGCCATGTCTTCGTCAATGAAGCGTCCTGGCATGACGAGCACATTGGCGTCGTTATGCTGACGGATAAGGTGGGCAATCTCGGGAATCCAGCACAGACCGGCGCGTATTGACTGATGCTTGTTCAGCGTCATATTGATACCCTCGCCGCTGCCGCAGATGGCAATGCCGGGATATACCTCGCCGGCCTCAATGCCTCGGGCCAGTGCATGGCCGAAGTCGCTATAGTCGCAGGAGTCCTCGGTATAAGTACCATAGTCCTTATACTCGTAGCCCTTCTCCTCGAGATACTTCTTTAC
Organism: uncultured Prevotella sp.; assembly: GCA_905233985.1. Classification (GTDB taxonomy): domain Bacteria; phylum Bacteroidota; class Bacteroidia; order Bacteroidales; family Bacteroidaceae; genus Prevotella. Next base: position 188,051 of record CAJOFA010000003.1, on the reverse strand, counting down.
GAACTGTTTTAAGGCAAAGCCAGCGTGGTCGCTGGCTATGCCTATTGTCTTTACTTCCATACTGATTTCAATTGATTATTAGCAATTGATGATGGACAGCTTATCCCAGCAGAGCCTTTACCTGCTTGTAAACGTTCTCGCCAGTATAGCCGAGCTTTTCGTCGAGCACCTTGTAAGGAGCAGAGAAACCGAAGCTCTCGAGTCCCCATACAGTACCGTCGGCACCTACCAGACCTTCGAGGTTGACGGGCAGACCTGCGGTGAGACCAAACTTCTTCTTGCCTGCAGGCAGCACGCTCTGCTGGTACTCCTTCGACTGGCTGCGGAACAGACCTTCAGAAGGAACGCTGACGATGCGTACCTTGACGCCGTCCTCGCGGAGCAGCTTGGCACCTGCCTCGAGGGTTGAAACCTCAGAACCTGAAGCGAGCATAATAACGTCGTAGTCAGCATCAGAGCCGGCAACAACGTATGCACCCTTCGTGGCCTGGCTGTAGTCGTTGCCTTCGGGCAGCATGTCAATGTTCTGACGAGAGAAGATGAGAGCGGTTGGCGTGTCAACATTCTCCATAGCCATGCGCCAGCAAACGGTGGTTTCCTCAGCATCAGCAGGACGAACTACCAATACAGAATTCTTGCCGTGGTGGTTCTTCAGCTTCTCCATGAGGCGAATCTGTGCCTCCTGCTCAACGGGCTCATGGGTAGGACCGTCCTCACCAACGCGGAAGGCGTCGTGGGTCCAGATGAACTTCACAGGCAGCTCCATGAGGGCAGCCATGCGGACGGCAGGCTTCATGTAGTCAGAGAATACGAAGAAGGTACCGCATGCGGGGATAACACCACCATGCAGAGCCATACCGATACAGCAGCAAGCCATCGTCAACTCAGCTACACCAGCCTCGAAGAAGGCACCGCTGAAGTCACCCTTCACGATGTCCTTGGTCTTCTTCAGGAAGCCGTTGGTATTGTCAGAGTTAGACAGGTCGGCAGAAGCGCAAATCATGTTGGGCACCTGCTCGGCGAGTACACCCAGTACGGCAGCACTGGCGCTGCGGGTAGCGGAACCAGCCTTCTGCTCCACCTTTGTCCAGTCGATGACGGGAGCCTTACCGCTGAACCACTCCTCCAGCTGCTTGGCCTGTACGGGATGACCCTTGGCCCACTCAGCTTTCTCGGCGTAGCGCTCAGCAACAATCTTCTTCAGCTCCTCACGACGCTTGGCATAAAGCTCCTGCACTTCTGGGAAGATGACAAACGGATTCTCGGGGTCAGCGCCGAGGTTCTTCATGGTCTGCACGAAGTTGTCGCCGCCAAGAGGAGCACCGTGGGTAGCGCAGTTGCACTCGTAAGAGCTGCCGTCAGCCTTACGTGCACCCTTACCCATGATGCAATGACCGATAATCAGTGAGGGACGTTCCTTCTCGGCCTGGGCCTTCTTGATGGCCTCACGAATCTGGTCAACATTGTTACCATCGATCTTCTGTACGTACCATCCCCACGCCTCATACTTCTTGGCGGTGTCCTCGCAGGTTACCACCTCGGTACGTGTAGAGAGCTGGATGTCATTCGCGTCGTAGAACATGATGAGGTTGTCGAGTCCCAGGTTACCGGCAATACGGCCAGCACCCTGTGAAATCTCCTCCTGCACACCACCATCGCTGATATATGCGTAGATGGTCTGGTTCATGACGTTACCTAAACGTGCCTTCAAGAACTTGGCTGCGATGGCAGCACCGACGGCGAACGTGTGACCCTGTCCGAGAGGACCGCTGGTGTTCTCGATGCCGCGCTCGATTTCGCGCTCGGGGTGTCCGGGAGTTACAGAGCCCCACTGACGCAGGTTCTTCAGATCTTCCAACTCGTACTTACCAATGAGGCAAAGCTGTGAGTAAAGCATCGGAGCCATGTGTCCGGGGTCGAGGAAGAAGCGGTCACGACCTTCCCATGTGGGATTCTCGGGATCGTAAACAAGGAATTCACTGTAGAGCGTGTTGATAAAGTCTGCACCACCCATGGCACCGCCGGGGTGTCCGCTCTTAGCCTTTTCAACCATTGCAGCAGCAAGAATACGAATGTTATCCGCTGCCATGTTCATAACTTTGTTGTCGTTCATAATGAATGAATTAATTGAAAAACGTTAATTTGGCTACAAAGATACAAAATAATTCCGAAACAATCGCCTGTTTCTTGATAAATCTTGAAAAATAATGTTATCTTTGCATCCGTATATTATAATATAGGTAAAAAATGAAGGTAGCAATCGTACAACATACTATCCGTTGGAACCAGTTGGAGTGGAACTTGGAACAACTCTCCGCGCTGCTCGACCAGCAGTCGGGGGCTGACCTCTATGTGTTGGCCGAGACCTTTGCCACGGGATTCCTTGCCGAAGGTTCCGCAGCTCAGGCCGATGAGCAGGGCCGTGAGATATTCTGCTGGATGCAGCGGCAGGCGCGTCGTCTTGATGCTGCCGTTGCCGGTAGTGTGGCTACCGTCGATGAACTGGGGCAGTTGCGTAATCGCTTGTTCTTCGTCCGTCCTGACGGCAGCTATGACTACTACGACAAGCACCACCTCTTCTCTTATGCCGGCGAGACCGACGAATACGTGGCTGGCAATAGGCGGGTGATTGTAGAGTGGTGTGGCGTGCGGTTCTTGTTGCAGGTGTGCTACGACCTGCGCTTCCCGGTATTCTCGCGCAGTCAGAGCGACTACGATGCCATCATTTATGTTGCCAATTGGCCCCAGAAGCGTCGTGACGTCTGGCAGACGCTTTTGAAAGCCCGTGCCCTTGAAAACCAGTGCTTTGTCGTGGGTGTAAACATTGTGGGCAGCGACAAGGTCTGCGAATATGCAGGTGACTCGGTTATCATCGATGCCTATGGTCATACCATTGCCCTGTGTGCGTCGGGTAGGATAGAAACGGCTTCTGCTGAACTGGACATGGAAAATCTGCACCGCTTCCGCCAGAAATTTCCGGTGCTCAGCGATGCAGATTCGTTTACGTTGATGTGATGGCAGCAGATGCTGCAATCCTTTCTATTTCTTGATGCTTAGTACGACGATGCTCTTGGCGGGCATCTTCACGGTCAGCACGTCCTTCTTGATCTTGGCGTCCTTGAACTCCTTGGGAGCCACGACGTTGGGATGCTGGAAGTCATTGAAGTCGGCAACGTTCTCCGACGTGAGGATGCGGCCGCTGACGGTCTTGGCGTTGAAGCCATCCAGCTTCAGTTCCACTTCGGTGTCCTCGTTGAGGCTGACATTGGTGATGGCGAGCACGAGGCTGCCGTCCTTGGTCTTGGCACACGAGGCAGAGAGCATGGGGCAGGGGCGGTAGCCAGCATCGCGGGCACCTTCCTTCTCCTTGAAGTAAGCCTTGCTCACCTGAATGACCTTGGTCTCCAGATCTACCGGGATATAGGTGGCCTCCTGGAAGGGCACGTACATCTCGAATACGTGGTAGGTCGGAGTGAGCACCATGTGACCCGTACCTTCCTGGTCAGTGAGAATCATCGACTGCAGCACGTTGACAATCTGGGCGATGTTCGCCATCTTCACGCGGTCGGTGTATTTGTGGAACACGTTGAGTGAGAGCGATGCAACGAAAGCGTCGCGCAGAGAGTTCTGCTGATACAGGTGTCCGGCAATCGTACCGGGCTCCTCGTCCCACCAGGTTCCCCACTCATCAACGAGCAGACCTACCTTGCCCTCGGGGTCTTTCTCGTCCATGATGGCCTTGTGCTTCTTGATAACCTCCTCTATCTCAAGGCATTTTCCCAGTGCCCAGTAGTACTGGTCGTTGTCGAAGTGGGTGGCAGAGCCCTTGGGACCATCCCAGCCAGAGCAGGTGTAGTAATGCAGGGACACACCTTGCATGCGGTCGCCGATACGGTCCATCAGCACCGTTGTCCAGTTGTAGTCGTAGTCAGAGGCGCCGCTGCCGATGCGGTACAGCTTGTTGCCCGTATAGTCACGCAGGTAGGTGTTGAACTTACGGAACTCGTCGCTGTAGTATTCGGGTGTCATGTTGCCGCCACAGCCCCAGGCCTCGTTGCCGATGCCGAAGTACTTGACCTTCCAGGCCTTCTCGCGTCCGTTCTGGCGACGCAGACGAGCCATCGGAGTGTCGCCGTCGCTGGTCATGTATTCCACCCACTGGGCCATCTCCTTCACCGTGCCAGAGCCGACATTGCCGCTGATGTAAGGCTCGCAGCCCAGCATCTCGCAGAGGTTCAGGAACTCGTGCGTGCCGAAGGAGTTGTCTTCAATCGTTCCGCCCCAGTTGTTGTTACGCAGCGAGGGACGCTTGTCCTTCGGGCCGATGCCGTCCATCCAGTGATAGTCGTCGGCAAAGCATCCGCCAGGCCAGCGCAGCACGGGTACTTTCAGCACCTTCAGTGCCTCGAACACGTCCTTGCGGTAACCCTGGATGTTGGGAATGGGAGAGTTCTCGCCGACCCACAGACCTCCGTAGATGCACGAGCCGAGATGCTCGGAGAACTGTCCGTAAATCTCGCGGTTAATAGTTGCTCCTGGCTGGTCGGCGTGGATGGTTCCCTTCACGTCGTCAGCCCAAGCCGTAGCAGTCACCAGCAGTGCGACAGCTGTAGCCATGAGTGTTTTTTTCATACGCAGAATATTATTAATTGTTATTATGAAATATTGATTGCTCCGTGGCAGCGTGGGCAGCATGCACACGCATCGTTTGCAAAGGTACGAAAATAAACTGACCTGACCAACTTTTATGTTAAAAAATTTGGTTCGTGTTCATCTTTTTTGTACCTTTGCAGAAAATAAAAGTAACGCTTATGCCACGCAAGAAGTACGGAATGAAGTTTGAGCTGTTGCCGCGCCCGACGAAGGGTGAGGACGGTAAGCCGTTGCTCTACGCACGGCCATCCATTGGCTTCAAATATACGACGCAGGCCGTTGACAACTATTGCGTGAAATACCGTGCCAAGCACGAGGGCGACATGACGCACTTTTTCGAGTGCTTCCTTGACGTAGCAGCCAACATGATGAGTGACGGTTCGCGTGTAGAGACACCCATCGGCTCGTTCGCACCGAAGCTGAAAATCGACGGTGACTATACCGACCCCGACAAGGTGCAGCACAAGAATGTCCGCTTTGGCGGCATCGAGTTCATCCCCTCCAAGCGCTTCGAGCAGGAGCTGGAGAAGAAAATCATCTATGGTTTCCTCAAGACAAAAGAGGTCGTTGAGCGCCATCCGTTGACCAATCCCGAGGATATTGAGTCAGCCCTGCAAAGCTGTTTGAGCAGAGGTTATACCACAGCAAAACGTTTCAGTTATAAAGCTGGCTTCAAATACGATAAGGCCAAAGACTTTCTTGATAATCTCTGTAAGGGAGAACATCCTCGTCTTCAGCGGTTTAAGGAGGGAACGACCTATCATTATGTCAAGGTCAATGAATAGTTCTCGTTAGGAACAAGGATTTGGCCGCTCGCCCCAAACAATTGGAGCGTCCGCCCCAAGATATTGGAGCGGGCGCCCTTTTTATTTGGAGCGCCCGCCCGTTCACCAGTTTGTCCTAGACTTTCTCCTAGTTTGTCCTATAGAAACTCCCTGTTTGTATGGCACTTTCTCCCTGTCTCATAGGCACTCTCTGACAGCAACCAACATTTAAACATATAGTTTGGGCGAACTACCATCTTTGTCCACGATACCCTGATGCATCATTTTTTGCGTGGCGGGCAAAAAAATGGGGGAAATATAATCGTATTTCACCGAAAATGATTACTTTTGCCAAAGATTTCGCAATTCATTATCAACACGTATATTTAATCATTAACAAAAACAACATGAAAAGAAACAAGATTATGGTAGCCGTCGTGCTACTCGCGGGTACGCTGCTTTGCACTTCCTGCATCGGTTCGTTCAGCCTCTTCAACAAGTATGAAAAGTGGCAGTGCAACATGACAAGCAACAAGTATGTCAACGGTATCGTTGGTCTGATTCTCCAGCCTATCTGCGCCCCCGTATGCTGCGTGGTTGACGCGCTGGTGCTGAACACCATCGAGTTCTGGAGTGGCAACAATCCGATGTCAGCCAGTGTCGGCGACACCTTTGAAATGCAGGGCCGCGACGGACGCTACTATGCCGTGAAGGTGCTGAAGGACGGTTATGAGGTGAAGGCTCCCACTGGTGAGGTGACGCTGTTCACTCACGATGCACAGAACGATTCATGGTCAATGAAGCAGGACGGCAAGGTTATCGATATCTTCCGTTTCAACGAGGACGGCACCATTGAGGCTTACCTGCAGAACGGACAGACGCTGACCGTCAGCCCCGACGAGGCTGGACTGATGCAGGTGCAGGAGGCTGTTGCCGACATGAACGCCAACTACTTCGCCATGAGATAATCACGCTCAAGAAAGCAAATAAATTCGCTTTCTCTTCGCTAAATCGAAATTTTGCACTATCTTTGCACCCGTATTTTTAGTTAACCCATAGTCGTACCCTCGTGAAGGGTGGGAGGGAGGCCTGAAAAAAGACGGTGGTAAGCACCAAGCGTCCTGCTCTCGTGTAGGGCGGGTAAGGCTCCAATGGATAAGTTAAACATTTAAAACAACAATTGCATTATGGCACAAATGAATTTTGGTGGCGTGATTGAAACTGTGGTCACCAGCAAGGAGTTCTCTTTGGAGAAAGCACGTGAAGTATTAAAGGATGAGGTCATTGCCGTCATCGGTTATGGTGTGCAGGGCCCTGGACAGGCTTGTAACCTGCGCGACAATGGATTTAACGTCATCGTTGGACAGCGTCAGGGCAAGACCTACGAGAAGGCTGTTGCCGACGGATGGGTGCCGGGCAAGACGCTCTTCAGCATCGAGGAGGCAGCCGAGAAGGGTACCATTCTCTGCATGTTGCTCTCTGACGCTGGTCAGATTCAGCAGTGGCCCACCATCAAGAAATATCTGAAGCCCGGCAAGACGCTGTACTACAGTCACGGCTTCGCAATCAACTGGAGTGACCGCACGGGTGTTGTTCCTCCCGCTGACGTCGATGTCATCATGGTAGCTCCTAAGGGTAGCGGCACCAGCCTCCGCACGATGTTCTGCGAGGGTCGTGGCCTGAACTGCTCTTACGCCATTTATCAGGATGCTACGGGCAAGGCTAAGGACAAGACGCTGGCCTTCGGTATCGGTATCGGTGCCGGTTATCTGTTCGAGACAACCTTCCAGCGTGAGGCAACGAGTGACCTCACCGGTGAGCGCGGCTCGCTGATGGGTGCTATCCAGGGTCTGCTGCTGGCACAGTATGAGGTGCTGCGTGAGCATGGTCATACTCCTTCTGAGGCTTTCAACGAGACCGTTGAGGAGCTGACCCAGAGCCTTGGCCCGCTCTTTGGTGCCAAGGGTATGGACTGGATGTATGCCAACTGCTCGACCACCGCTCAGCGTGGCGCATTGGACTGGGCTCCCCGTTTCCACGATGCTATCAAGCCCGTGATGGAGTGGCTCTACTACTCGGTGCAGACGGGTAACGAGGCACAGATTACCATCGACGCCAACTCAAAGCCCGACTACCGTGCCGGCTTGGAGAAGGAGCTGGAGGCTATGCGTAATCAGGAAATGTGGCGTGCCGGTGAGACCGTACGCAAGCTGCGTCCCGAGAATCAGGAAGATTAATTGTAAGAAATGAATTATGAGTAATGAGCAGCCGCTCATTACTCATTTTTAATTGTTATCATTATGTTAGTCATCAACAGCTACGACGAATTTGCTTCCCATCTGGGACAGGAACTGGGTGTTTCTGACTGGTTGGAGGTCAACCAGGAACGTATCAATCTCTTTGCCGATGCCACACTCGACCACCAGTGGATTCATGTGGACGTGGAGCGAGCCAAGGAGGAGAGCCCTTACAAGAGTACTATTGCTCACGGCTACCTGACGGTGAGTCTGCTGCCTTATCTGTGGAACCAGATTATTGAGGTTCACAACATCAAGATGCTGGTGAACTACGGCATTGAGCAGATGCGTTTCGGCCAGCCTGTCATCACCGGCTCACGTGTACGTCTGGTGGCATCGCTGCACAACATTCAGAACCTGCGTGGCATCTGTAAGGCGGAAATCAAGATTCGCATTGAAATAGAGGGACAGCGCAAGCCCGCACTTGAGGGCATCGTGGCGTTCCTGTATTACTTTGAGTAAATAAAACAGTCTTTTACCTCGACGTGTGCTTCGTTGACGAGTTGGCGGAGTGCATCGTCGATGTCGTTACTGTCGAAGGGCAGTTTCCCCACTTCTGTGATGTGATGCTGCTTGCCGTCGGCTAATAGCTGGCGGATGGCATCGGCTGCCGAGGGGTTGTGGCGGTGTTCCTTGCACACGTCACAGCCTCCGCAGTCGTGTGTATCAGTCTCACCGAAATAATGCAGCAACTGACGTGAGCGACAGACGTGGTCATTGGTGGCATAGTCGAGCATGGCCGCGATGCGCTGTTTGAAGACGGCAAGCCGATCCTCGTAAACGGTGCTTGGTATCTGGATGAATTCCTCGGCCTCGCGGCGACGTATGTAGCGGATGTAAGGTGTGCGCTTACGTGGAATGAAATCAATGATGCGCTTGTGTGCGAGTTGCTTGAGCACCTGATAGGTGATGGGGGGCGTCAGCCCTGCCTGACTTGCTACAAGACTCTCGTCAATGAAGCAGTAGTCGGTGAATAGTCCGCCATAGAGACGCAGCAAGGAGGTGATGACGCTTTCCTCGTCGGGTGTGTTGCCCTTGAGCCGATAGAGTGTGTCACGATCCAGAAGGAAGAGTACACGTGCGGCATTGTCCTGTTCCTCTATATATTCGATGTAGCCGGCCTGTTCCAGTATCCTCAATGCGGCATCGGCCGCAACGGGAAAGTAATGGAAGCGGTGGCAGAATTCGTCAAGGCAGAACTCAAACAGCCTTCCTTCGCCGGAGCCGGTAGCCACCTGAAGGTAATAAGCGAGATGCTCATATACATCTTTAATATACGCGCGCGGGGGGAAGTTGTCGTTGCCCCGTCGGCGTAGTTTCGTGGCGTCGCTGTTGTTATAAAGCAGTACGGCATAAGCCTGCTGCCCGTCGCGCCCGGCACGTCCTGCCTCCTGAAAGTATGCCTCCACGGAGTCGGGGCAGTCGAAGTGGATGACGATTCGCACATCGGGCTTGTCAATGCCCATGCCGAAGGCGTTGGTAGCAACGACGATACGCCGCTCGTCCTTCTGCCACTGCCGCTGATGCTCGTCACGCATGGCGTGGTCAAGTCCGGCGTGGTAGTAGGTGGAGGGTGGAGGGGTGATGGTGGAAAGTGGAGTATTGAGATTGAGGTTGAGAAGCTCCGAAATCTCCTTGGTCCGCTGTCGGTTGCGCACATAGACAATGGCCGAGCCCTTCACGTGGCTGAGGATATGCAGCAGCTCAGCCTGCTTGTCCTCTGTCTTGCGCACCACATAGGTGAGGTTCTTACGCTCAAAGGACATTTTAAAGATTCGAAAGCCTCCATGAGAGTCATTTTCCCCCTCCTTCACAGGGAGGGGCTGGGGGAGAGTCTTTAGCTTCTCACAGATGTCCTCCATCACCTGTGGTGTGGCGGTGGCAGTCAATGCGAGTACAGGTGCGTCGGGTTTGAGTCGGCGAAGCTCGGAAATGTTGAGGTAGGCAGGGCGGAAGTCGTAGCCCCATTGTGAGATGCAATGTGCTTCGTCAACGGTGATGAAGCTCACGTTCATGTGGCGTAGCTTATCCTGAAATATCGACGTGCTGATGCGTTCGGGTGACACATAGAGCAGCTTCGTGTTGCCGAGGATGCAGTTCTCGAGTATGCGGATGATGTCGTTGTGGCTACGCCCGGAATAGATGGCGTCGGCAATGATGCCACGTCGCCGTAGCTGCTGCACCTGGTCCTTCATCAGGGCGATGAGCGGCGTGATGACGATACAAACACCCTCCATCGCCAGTGCCGGCACCTGGAAGGTAATGCTCTTGCCGCCACCGGTGGGCATGAGACCTAACGTGTCATGTCCGCTACTGATGGACTCGATAATCTCACGCTGTATGCCGCGAAAGTCATCGTAGCCCCAGTATTGCTTGAGAATTAATTTAGAAGTTTGATTCCGTAGCATTACTCTCTTTAGAAGTAATCATCATTCTCAATTTCTAATTCTCAATTGTCAGTTTCCGAAGGACTGATGTCTTCTATCTGCAACTGCACCTCACCACGCTTATAGGCATTCTCCTCAATGGTGTAAACGATGTCAAACGACCGCTTTGACTTGATGTAGCGTGCAGCGTCACTCTGTCCGAAGGCGATGCCGTTCATGACATTGCTCGACTTCGAGTCCACCAGTTCGAGCTTGATATGCTCCTGGTTGCGCCCCACCACCTTCGAGGTGCCGTAGTCATAGACGTTGCTTGTCATGAAGAGCGGCTTGGGATTCTCCGGACCATGAGGTGCAAACTTCTTCAGGTCGTTGAGCAGTTTCTTTGTGATGTCGCGGAAGTCCACGTCCTCCTCGATGTCAAGCAGAGCCTGTGTCTGTTCGGGCAGGATGTGGTGGCTGACATATTCCTGGAAGCGTCTGCGGAACTCGGGGATGTTCTCCTGACGTAGTGACAAGCCTACGGCATAGGTGTGACCGCCGAAGTTGAGCAGCAGGTCACGGCATGACTTGATGGCGTCGTAAACGTCGAAACCGGCCACGCTACGAGCAGAACCTGTGGCCAGTCCGTCAATGATGGTCAGCACCACCGTCGGACGGAAGTACATTTCCGTCAGGCGTGAGGCGACGATGCCCACCACGCCTTTCTTCCAGTTCTCGTCGTAGAGCACGATGCTCTGCATGTGCTGCTGGCTCTCCAGTCGGGCCACAATCTCGTTGGCCTCCTCCGTCATCTGCTTGTCGATGTCCTTGCGCTGCTCGTTGTACTCGTTGACATGGTTCGCCATAGCCAGTGCACGGGTAAAGTCGCGCTCCACCAACAGGTCAACGGCTTCCTTGCCATTCTGCATACGGCCGCTGGCATTGATGCGAGGACCTATCTTGAACACGATGTCACTCATGGTCAGCTCGCGACCAGTCAGTCCGCAAATCTCGATGATGGCTTTCAGACCCATTGACGGATTCAGGTTCAGCTGCTTGAGTCCGTGGAAGGCCAGAATGCGGTTCTCGCCTGTCACGGGCACGATGTCGGCGGCGATGGATACAGCGCAGAAGTCGAGTAGGGGGATGAGTCGCGAGAACGGTATGCCGTTGTTCTTGGCGAATGCCTGCATGAACTTAAAGCCCACGCCGCAGCCGCACAGGTGCTTGAACGGGTAGGTGGAGTCCTCGCGCTTGGGGTTGAGGATAGCCACTGCCGGCGGCAGCACCTCGTCGGGCACATGGTGGTCGCAGATAATGAAGTCCACGCCTATGCTCCGGGCATAGGCAATCTCCTCGACTGCCTTGATGCCGCAGTCGAGCACAATGATGAGTTTCACGTCGTTAGCCTTCGCAAGGTCTATTCCTTTCTTGCTCACTCCGTAGCCCTCGTCGTAGCGGTCGGGAATGTAGTACTCGATGTTGGAATAGAACTGCTGTAGGAACTTGTAAACCAAAGCTACCGCCGTACATCCGTCGACGTCGTAGTCGCCATATACCATGATACGCTCTTTGCGTCCCATAGCGTCATTGAGTCGGTCAACCGCCACGTCCATGTCATTCATCAGGAAGGGGTCGATGAGCTCACTGAGCATAGGTCGGAAGAATCGCTTGGCTGCGCTCTCCGTCTTGATGCCGCGCTGAATCAGCAGGTCGGCAAGTATCGGGCTCATACCGATCTTGTCGGCCAGTTCTTTAGCCGCTTGCTGTCGTTCGGGTGTAGGAGGTTCGTAATTCCATTTGAAATTCATTAATATGTTGTTTTTATTCTCTTTCTTCTCGCTTTGGCCTTCAAAGTTAGTAATAATTCTCCATATAACGATGACTCTGCCCGAAAAATTAACAGATATTCTATCTTTTCACTCTTTTTTCTTTTTCATGCAAAGCATGATTTCTAAGCAAGTCAAAATTTAGGCGGCACCAAAACATGAGTTAGGTGCCGCCTAAAATGTATTAATGTCCTGCTAAAAGGAGGTTAATGTCCTGCCTAAATTTATTACAGGCCGAGCTTCTTGCGGATGTCCTTGGGAATGGCGTTCTTGTTGACAATGTAGTCCATCGTGTTGTCGGCGATGAAGGCTTTGGTCATGTACCAGATGCCTTTGTAGTTGCCGCTCTCACCCCATGAGTTTTTGACCATGTAGTACTCCTTGCCGTTCTGGTCCTTGGCAATACCGAAGATGAGCATACCGTGGTCGTCGGTCAGTTCCCAGTTGTCGTAACGCTCCTGACGGCGCTCCTGTGTGGGAGTCAGCTCAGGTACGTTGCAGCCCATCTCGTCAAGGATGTCACGTTTCTTCGAGGAAGAGAGCTTCAGCCAGCGGGCCATGTCGCTGCCCTGCATACTCTCGGCAGCCTTGGTGTCAACAGCATATGCCAGTCCCTGACGGGTGAAGCCATCCTCCGACACGTCACCGCCCCAAGCTACGGTATAGCCCTCGGCAATGGCATTGTCGATGATGCGCATCATCTCGTCCATCGGCAGGTTGTAGCTCAGCGGGTTGCGCCAGTTGTCCTGCACCTCCACAGGGAAGGCTGTGTAGAATGGATGGTGTGTATAGCTGGTGATGCTCACATAGTCGTTCCAGTCGAGGCCGAGAGAGGCAGCAAACGACTGCGGCGTATAGGTCTTGCCCTCGTAAGTGAACGTCTCGGGGCACTTGCCGAGGTAGGCATCGAGAATGCCCTGCAGTCCGGGCTTCCACTGGTTCGAGATCTTGCTGGCCTTGTTCCTTGCCACAGCATTCACGTAAGGCTCCAGAAGAGAGAAGAACTCGTTGAAGTTAAACAGCGAGTCACCCTGCATAGAGCCCGGGGCAGGCATGGCGTCCTCGGGACAGATGCCGTAGTGCTGTATAGCGTAGAGCACGTCATAGGCAGAGCCACCCTGTGCAAACTGGCAGTCGCCATGCAGACGCACCACCTGAATGGCACGGTCCATGTATGTCTTGTTGGCAACGAATGCCTCGCAGAGGTCATACGTCTTGCCGCTCTTCTTCAGAATCTCCGACTCGAAGTAGGAGAGGGTGGAGTAGTTCCAGCACGTACCTGAGCGGTTCTGGTCCTTGATACTTGTAATGGGCAGCTCCTTCACCACGGTGAATACGGGCTTGTTGTCGGCTGCCTTCTTCTCGTCTTGTGCGCTGGCGTTTATTGCTATCATTGCGAGCAGCGCAAGGGTAAGTAATTTTTTCATTTTAGAGTCTCCCCCGACCCCTCCAAAGGAGGGGAGCCTCAGTTTGTGGAGGAGATGAGGCGTTGTTGTTACTATTTTTATTTGTTATCTTGTTCAGACCCCTGTGGTCCCCTAACTTAGGGGACTTTCCAACTCCTCGGGGTGATAAGGTATGCGGCTCTGTCCGAGGAAGCGACAGCCGTCCTTGGTGATGAGCAGGTCATCCTCAATGCGGATACCGCCGAAGTCCCTGTATGTTTCGATCTTGTCGAAGCATAGGAACTCCTTGCAATGCCCTGATGCCTTCCAGTCGTCGATGAGAGCCGGAATGAAATAGATGCCAGGCTCGTCGGTGACGACGAAACCCTCTTCCAGACGGCGTCCCATGCGCAGGCAGTTGGTGCCGAACTGTTCGAGGTTAGGCGGTGTCTCCTCATTGAAACCGACGTGTATCTGTTCCAGTCCCTCCATGTCGTGCACGTCCATACCCATCATGTGTCCCAGTCCGTGAGGCAGGAACATGGCATGGGCACCGGCCTTGACAGCCTCGTCCACGTCACCCTTCATCAGTCCAAGCTCCTTCAGACGCTCCGACATCAGACGGCACACGGCAAAGTGTACGTCCATATACTTTACGCCAGGCTTGGCCACCTGCAGCACGTAGTCGTGACACTCTTCGACAATGCTGTATATCTCCAGCTGCCGCTGTGTGAACTTGCCGTTGACGGGCATCGTACGGGTATGGTCCGAGCAGTAGTCGTCCAGTTCGCAACCGGCATCACAGAGCACCAGTCGCCCATCTTCCAGCTTGGCGTCGCTGGGTGAGCCGTGCATAATCTCTCCGTGCTGTGTGAAGATAGTGCCGAAACTCGTGCCCTGAGCCAAAGAACGGGCAATGCCATCTACCTGTCCGCCAATGTAACGCTCTGTCACACCAGGACGAATGAGCTTCTGGGCAGTGGTATGCATGAGGTAACCCACTTCGCAGGCACGTTCAATGGCCTCAATCTCCTGCGGCTCCTTCGTGGAGCGCATTTTCACTACGGCCTTGATGAGCGGAAGCGATGCTGCCATTTTCTGCTTCGACGGGTGAATGTCCAGCAGATCCATGATTTGTATCTTCGTGTCGTGACGGTAGGGTGGGAGGAAATGCATCTTTCTGTTTGTTGCTGTGCCACAGCAACATACCTTACTGAGTTCTTTCATCGGTGCTGTCTTGGTGACGCCCACTTCGGCAGCAAGGTCGCTGACAGTTGGCGTGAAGCCCATCCATACGATGTCCTCCACGTCGATGTCATCGCCGAAGAGCCACTCTTCGTTGTTGTCAATGTCAATGACACCCACCAGCCCGTCGCGGTGCTGACCGAAATAGTACAGGAACGTAGAGTCCTGCCTCATCGGGGTATAGCTGTTGGCCGGATAGTTGTAGGGCGCCTCGTTGTTTCCGAACAGGATGATGACGCCTTCCTTGACGAGCTTTTTCAGCTCCTCGCGGCGTCTCACGTATGTCTCTTTACCAAACATAAGTCAATAAATTTTCTTTTTATAGTCAAATATTCTGCAAAGTTACGCTTTTTTATTGAAAAAGTCGTATCTTTGTAACATAAATTATAAATAAATATGCGTTTAGACCGAAAAACAGGACTTGTGTTAGAGGGTGGCGGCATGCGTGGCGTCTTCACCAGCGGTGTGCTCGATGGCTTCATGAAGCACGACCTCTACTTCCGTTACGTGGTGGCTGTTTCTGCCGGAGCATGTAACGGACTGTCCTATATGAGTCGTCAGCCTCGGCGTGCCCGCATCTCAAACATCGACATGCTACAGAAGTACGACTACATCGGACTGCGCCATTTGGTGACACAAGGCTGTATCTTCGACCCCAAGCTGCTCTATGACCGTTTCCCCAACGAGCTGGTGCCTTACGACTACGATACATATTTCCGTCAGGATGCAGTCTTTGAGATGGCGGTGACCAACTGTAATACGGGTTATGTAGAATACCTGACCGAGCACAGCGGCGACCGTCAGCGACTCATTGACATCTGCCGTGCATCAAGCAGCCTGCCTTACGTCAGCAAGATTGTTGAGGTGGACGGTCAGCCCTATCTTGACGGGGGTATCATTGATAGCATTCCTGTGGAACGGGCTATTGAGACGGGTCATGAGCATAATGTCGTGGTGATGACGCGTAACCGAGGCTTCCGTAATACCAGCCGTGACTTGAAGATCCCGCGTTATATCTATCGCAACTATCCTCGGCTCCGTGTGGCGCTGAGTCATCGTGTGGCAGTCTATAATGCGCAGCTGGAAATGGTGGAGCGCATGGAGGACGAGGGACGCATTACCGTCATCCGTCCGCAACGCCCTATGGAGGTCGGACGTATGGAACGTGACGTGCGTAAACTGGAGGCTCTTTATGAGGAAGGTTTCCGCCTCGGTGAGCAGTTCGCTTTGGAGAATAGATGATAGCTGAAGGGTGATTTAGGGCTGTTTCTGCTCCTAAATGCATTTTTTTTGCAATTTGTTGGCATATTGTTTGGTAAAAAGCAAATAATTGTTTACTTTTGTCAACCGAATGAAACCAATTAATTAATAAAGAATATGAATTACTACATTGTTGAAAACAATCAGCAGGCTGGCCCGTTCAGCGTTGAGCAGCTGCGTGCAAAGGGCATTGCCCCCGAAACCTATGTATGGTCTGAAGGTATGTCAGGATGGGAACAGGCCAGTAATGTCAGCGAGTTGCAAGTGCTTTTCAAGCCTGCTCAGCCTCAGTATCAGGCCCAGCCGCAAACGCAGGCTTATACAGAGACCGTAAAAATCTCTGAGCCTGCTCAGCCTCAGTATCAGGCTCAGCCCCAGCCCCAGCAGCCATACGCACAGCCTCAGTATCAGGCTCAGCCGCAACAGCAGTCTTATGCTCAGCCCCAGCGCTCAACGACCAAGAGTAGTGAGATGATGCCCAAACCGATGGACTGGAGGCCCTTCTCCATTGGACTTATGGTGGCTTCAGTAGTATGCTGCGGCGTCTGTGGTGGTATCATCAGCCTGATTTTGGGTATCATGGCATATCAGTCAGCTAACAAGGTGGATAACCTCTACAACATGAAGGATTTTGCCGGAGCCAAGGCTGCCAGCGACAAGGCCCGTTTGTATGTCATCATTGGCGGCGTCCTCGTGGTTGTCGGCTTCATTATCGGAATGATTGTCTATATTATCGCGTTAGCAAACTCCTGATTGTGAATTCGTTAAGGTAAAAACGTGGCAAATTACTTTATTGTAGATAACGGTCAGCAAAAAGGTCCTTATTCGCTGGATAACCTCAAGGCACTATCCTTGACGGGAGAGTCTTTGGTATGGACAGACGGATGGACTGACTGGCGTCAGATTAAGGACGTGCCCGAACTGCAGGTGCTGCTCCCGCAGCAACAGCCTGCGGTCCAGGCTCAGCCCGTTCAGCCGCAGCAGGTGCAACAACCCGTTCAGCCGCAACAGGTACAGCAGCCTGTTCAGCCGCAACAGCCATACGTCCAACAACCCCAGCAGCCCGTATATCAGCAAGGCTATCAGCAGCCATACCCTCAGCAGGGTTATCCGCAACCGGTAGTGCAGCAGCCTTATCAGCAACCCTACCAGCAGCCCTACCAACAGCAAGGTTACCAGCAACCCTACCCACAGCAGGGTTATCAGCAGCCCTACCAGCAACAGCAACCGAAGACAGGCATCTTCCGTGAGGAACGGCGTCCTATGCCTCCTACCCACTATGCCGAGGGACTTATCATTACCATTCTCTCCTCGCTGTGCTGTATCACGTGGCTGTCGGCAGGATGGGCCATCTTCCTGTTCCTGAACTTCAGCTTCCTCATGTGCCTGGCTTTGCCTTGCGGCATCGTGGCGATGGTACATGCCAAGGACGTGAAGACGCTCTACTATGTGCGTCAGTACAATGAGTCGTTGCACAAGAGCAAGAGTGCCAACCGCTGGGCGAAATTCGGCTGGGTGCTGATATTCCTGAGTCTGCTGCTGACGGCACTGACCTACATTATCGTCTTAGTGTTCTTCGGTGGCACATTGGCTGCGATGGCTGACAGCGGCAGCGTGTTCTGATGATTCATGAAATACTCTACCAGACGTAAACTCGTACGACTGCCCGTCAAGACTATTGTCGTGACGGGCATTGTCGTGTTGGCAATACTTGCTGTGGTTATTTATTTCCTCGTTGACCCCACGAGCAGCCAGCTCTTCCCCAAGTGCGCCTTCTACATGCTGACGGGCTACAAGTGTCCCGGTTGTGGCATGCAGCGCATGGTTCATGCCCTGCTCCATGGCGAGGTGTTGGAAGCGTTCCGTTATAATTCGTTTCTTATGGTCGTCTTCCCGTTTGCCTTCTTCTTGCTGGTGTTGGAGCACTACCGCAACCGCTTCTGTCGCTTCTACAGGTGGCTGTCGTTCTCCTACATCGGCATCGGCTTCCTCGTTATCACTATTCTTTGGTGGGTACTGAGGAACGTGTTTGACTGGTAGGATTTAAAGAAGGTCCGGCCTGAGCTTGCGGGTGCGTTCCATCGCCTGTTCCAGTTCCCAGTTACGAATCTTCGCCTCGTTGCCGCTGAGCAGAATCTCCGGCACCTTCCACCCCTTATAGTCTGCTGGCCGGGTGTAGATGGGTGCTGCTAGCAGGTCGTCCTGGAAACAGTCGCTGAGAGCCGACTGTTCGTCACCGATGACGCCCGGCACCACGCGCACCACAGCATCGGCAATCATCGCTGCTACCAGTTCTCCGCCTGTTAAGACGAAGTCGCCGATGCTGATTTCGCGGGTGATGAGGTGGTCGCGTACGCGCTGGTCTATGCCCTTGTAGTGTCCGGCAAGGATAATCAGGTTCCCCTTTAGCGACAGCTCGTTGGCGATGTGCTGGTCGAAGCGCTCGCCGTCGGGCGACGTGAATATCACCTCGTCGTAGTCGCGCTCAGCCTTCAGCGCTGTGATACAGCGGTCAATAGGCTCGCATTGCATCACCATGCCGGCGCTGCCGCCATACGGATAATCATCCACGCGACGCCACTTGTCCAGCGTGTAGTCACGCAGGTTGTGCAGCCGGATCTCAGCCAGTCCCTTCTTCTCGGCACGGGCCAGAATACTCTCGTGTACAAAGCCCTCCAGCATCTCGGGCAGTACGGTAATAATATCTATTCTCATCGTTTGACGTTAGAGGCTACAAGCTGAACTTCCGTCCGTTCCACTTCAGCTTCTGCACCTTCGGACCGTTCTTACACCATGTCTTGACGGTGATGTCCTTGCCCGAGCGGGGCAGCTCGTAGGACATCCAGTCACCGCTGTCGTTACCGAAGCGTGCCTCGAAGCCCGGGGCTTCACAATACTTCATCTTCTTCGTGGCGTTGTCGTAGCGGTAGAACGTCAGGCCGTCAAACTGGCCCGGGCTGTACACGCCGTTCCTGAACCACCGCACGTTGTAGGCGAACAGCTTGTGCTTGCCGTCAGACTCGTTCCAGTAGCACATCTCCCATCTTCCTACGTCTTCGACGGATTCGTACTCTGATCTGTTCTCATAGCACACATAGCCGTTCTTCTCATCGACGATGAGCGTCTGTCCCTCGTCTAAGGGCTGGCCCTTGAGGTGTTTGTCCCACACATTGTAGATGGCGTTGAACGACTCGTCAACGCACTCGTCCTCGTCCGCCTCAGTGTCGTGGGAATAAACGAAGGCCGTCACAAAGTCGCTGATGGTAGGCTTTGCACCTTTGTACTTCACTTTGATGACATCCTGTGCCGCCAGTGCCAGCGTGCAGCAGGTAAAAACGATAGCCAGAGATAATCTTTTCATTTTGTTAGGGTTTACATACGTTTCTTTTGACCGCAAAGATAAAACATTTTTACGACATTCGCAAATTTTGCGAACATTTTTCCTGAAAATTCTTCCTCCGACTAAACTAATGGGGGGGGGCGTCAAATAGATAAACAAAGACTAAATGAGACATGTTACCCTCCGTTTACAGCCTCAGACCGACGAAGGCACGGGCCTTCCACTTGTTCTGACTGATGGTCACATTGCTGTTGTCAAAGATGGAGGTGTTGATGAGTGCGGACTGATAGAGGTATTGTACTTGGTATGCAGGTCGTACTTCGAATAGACATCGTTGACTGTTCCCTTGGCATGAAGATGGTTGCCTGTCTGATTCACCATCAGCCGCAGCAGCCACTTCTCCTTGGGTCTGAGGACGTATGCCGTATCATAGTCTGACTTGAAATAGCTGTCGGTGAGTTTATTGATGATACGCTTCGGCAGGCTCGGCTTGGTTTCTGCCGTTGTAACGGTATCCTGAACCAGACTGTCGGTAACAACGGTCTGCGCCTTCGCCGTCACAGCAGCGGGGAACAGCATGACAAGCAGAAATCTTCTAAGCATGGAACTCAACTGTTTAACCCGTAATCTCTCATCCTTTATCCCTTACAGCCTGAGCGTTAAGCCCACCTTGGTTTCAAAGGTGTTGGCACGCACTGTACTATTCTCACGCAATACCTGGTCTTCGTCATAGTAATAGTTGTAGTGTGTACGGCGTGAATAGTAGGCACCTGACAGTGTGACAGACCACTGCTTGGCGAGGTGCATCTCAATGACAGGGTTGATGACCAGCAGGGCTGCGTTGCTGTGGTCGCCCTGCACGTTCAGGTAGTGCAGGTCGGCAGTGCCATCGACGTATGGCTGCAGGTCCTTGTCCTCGTAGCCCTTCCAAGTATAGATACGGAAGTACTTGGCATTGAGCACAAAACGGCCGAGCTTACCGAAGTCAAGCTGTGTCTTCGACTTGATGCTGAAGCCGCTGCCCATGTTGTAGTCACGCTCGATGACGTTAAAGTAGTCACTCTTGGTACCACCCAACAGGATGCCGCTGAGGAAGATGCGCTGTTCCAGTTTCGACATGCCGCCCGTCTGAGGCAGCGACAGGATGAAGCCGGGACCGAAGCCGGCTGCCTCGCTGATACGATAAGGTGTCAGACTCGAACCGTCCTCGATGGGTTTTGCATCGTAGTAGTTAAAATGCTGGTAGATACCGAACTCACCCAGCATGCCTTTCTTGTCGAGAATGGGCGTACTCCACAGGCGTCCCGCAATCTGGAGTGAGTTGACAAACGGCTGTCCGCCGCCGATACCCATCGTGCAGTCCACATCGAAGAAGTCATAGGGTGTGGAATGCCGTTCACCGTCCACCGGCGTGCCATAGGTCAGCGTCATGTTCAGATAGGGTGCATGGACGCCGCGGAACAGGGCACCGTCGTCAGCCAGATAGCGCCAGCCGAGCGTAAACGAGAAATCGACGGGGAACTCATTGTAGTCGTGGTAGCGGTAGTGGCTGCTACGTACCCGCCAGGCATCGCCGCTGAAGATGCGGTGCAGTCCCTGTATGGGGTTGACGATGGCGGCAGCTGCCTCACGCAGGAACCTGTGGAAGCCGCGGTCACGGTCATCCAGTATGGTACGGCTCATCCGGTGTGTCATCTCACCAAGGGCCATACCGCCGCAGCTGGTGGCAATGACGTCGTTGATGGCAGGCGGCTCTGTCTCACCTAAGAACTCCCACATGAGCGAACCGCCAAGGGCATAGAGTCCTGACTCCCAGAACGACAGGCCGTTGGTACGTGCCGCATTGAAGTAGAGGTTGCCGTGATACGGGTGGGCAAACATATTGGTGATAAAGAAGTCGTTGTCCCACACCATGCCGTCGGTGAAGTTACGCTTCAGCGTGCGCATCGTGGTTTCCGAGAAGTCAGTCTTGAGAACGTAGCGGTCGAACAGGTGCACGCCCACATTGATGCCCGTCACCTCGGCAGCAGCCTGCCAGTAGCGCTTCTTCACGGGCAGCGCCATTGTGGAGTCCGTATATTCTATCGCGTTCACGTCTTCCTCCCAGGCACGTTTCCAGGTGTCGTGCTGGCTACGCGTTTGATGGAACGTCAGACCGAGTTCAAACAGCGGACGGCTATGGTAGCTCAGGTTGTGGTCGTAGTAGCGTGTCTCCTCCCAGCCCACCGAGGCAAAGGCACCCACTCGCTGGCTAATCTGGTAGTCGAGGTTGATATGTGCCTGCAAGGAGTACAGACGCTCTGGCTTGTCGTTGCTGTTCTTTTCGAACGTCTCCACATGGTAGAAGCCGACGTCACCGCTCAGGCTCCATTTCGGCGACAGCTGGAAGTACTGTCCGATGCGGTAGAAGATGGCTCCCGAGAATTTCGAGTCAAGTCCCATGAAGTGCGTTCCCACACCGATGATGTTGTACGTGCTCTTGTTACGGTAGCGCAGGGCCAGGTTCGTCTTTGACGAAGAACCGCCATACAGCATCACGTCGATGTTGGTCAGCGGATTGATGTTCACCAGTCCTATCTTATGGCCGATGGTGTCGTACGACACATTGACAATGCCGACCTGCCATCCCTTGGGACGTTTGCTGGCCACGTTGATGACACCGATCTGCGCACCATTGAGCGAGTCGGCATAGTTGAAGGCACCCAACTGCCAGCCACGCATCATCGATGACGAGATGTTCAGGATGCCCGACAACTGCAAGCCCTTGTTCATGCCGTTGGTGATGTTGCTGACACCACTCAGCTGCAGGCCGTTGAAGCGGTCTGCCGACATGCTGGAAACACCCGACAGCTGCACGCCCTTACCGCCGCCAGAGGCCACCGACGAGATGATGCCGAGCTGGAAACTCTTTACCGTGTCCTGTACGCTGACAATGCCCACAGGGAAGTTCTGGGCTTGGACAGTATTGCTTGCGGCAGTTATCATGGCGACTGTGGCCATTAGTAAAATCTTTTTCATATTTTGTCGTTTTGCTTTCCTCCTTATATCTATCGTTTGCAAATATACGAAGAAATTGATTAAAAGCTGTTGCCAATCCCTTAAATAATGTTAAGGTTTTGTTTTATGTTTCGCGTTTATTGAGGTTCTCCGTGAAGGTCGTAGTCATGCGTTCACTCTGTCTGCGCAAGCTCGGTGAGAAAACGATGCTGAAGACCACGGCGAGCACGACAAAGACGGCAATCACGAACCGCACACCACTGGCTCCGCTGAAGGCAGGGAACGTACGACCGACGATATAACTGACAAAGGCAGCGGCAATGACGAAGCGCAACAGCTGGAAGGCAATCAGCTTCACGCGGCTGATGCGTCCGCTGTTCCAAAGTGCTTTGACAACGTCGCTGTGACTGCCGTAGCGCATTAGTGACCATAGGAAGGGGGCACAGAAGATGATGGTGAGCAGGGTGGTGGCGACGTCTGCCCATGGGGTGGGCAAGAGATCGGCTATGAACGGTCTTCCAAAATAGAGCATCAGGCCGATGATGGCCATGCAGAGGACACTGTGTATCAATAGTATGACTCCCACATTCTTGATGTAGGCTTTCCAGCAGCTTTGCTCCTTCTCGGACTCTTCCTCATCATTGTCAGAAGCGTTACGTTCCATCTTCTCCTGCCAACGTTTCGGAATGACATGACTCACAAGCCCATAGGCTGGCTCAGCCAGACGTATCATATAAGGTGTGGTAAACGTGGTAAATACGGAGACGGCAACGACAATAGGGTAGAGGAAGTCGCTGGTGACGCCAAGCGACGTGCCGAGGGTGGCAAGGATAAAGGCGAACTCACCTATCTGTGTCAGGGAGAACGAGCACTTCATGGCGGTCTTCAACGGCTGCCCTGCCAACAGGAAACCTCCCGTGCTGAGCAGCGTGTGACCCAGCATGATGGCAACAATGATGCAGAGGATGGGCACGATGTATTCGGCTATGAGTGCCACATCAACCATCATACCGACGGACACGAAGAAGATGGCACCGAAGAGGTCCTTCACAGGTGCGACGAGGTGCTCTATCTGCTCCTTCTCGGCTGTCTCAGCCATGATGCTACCCATGATGAAGGCTCCGAATGCTGCCGAGAAGCCCACCGCCGATGCGATGACCACCATGCCGAAGCATAGAGCAAGGGAAGTGATGAGCATGGTCTCGTTACTCATCAGGTGCCTCGTCTTCTTCAGGAAAAGCGGAATGAGAAAGATGCCCACCACAAACCACAGAACCAGAAAGAAGCCGAGCTTCAGGATGGACATCAGCATCTCAGTTCCTTCGAACTCCTTGCTGACGGCCAGCGTGGAGAGCATGACCATCAGCACGATGGCGAGGATATCCTCAATGATGAGCACGCTGAGCACAAGTCCGGCAAAGCGTTTCTGGCGTAACCCCATGTCGTCAAATGCCTTGAAGATGATGGTCGTCGATGACATAGCCAGCATACCGCCTAAATAGATACAGTCCATCTGGCTCCACCCGAAAAGCTGTCCTGTTGACATGCCGACAAGTATCATCGCCATGATGACGGCGCAGGCAGCGATAATCGGTGCTGCGCCCATGCGCAGAATTTTGCGGAACGAGAATTCCAGACCGAGCGCAAAGAGCAGGAAGATGACACCTATCTCACTCCAAAGGTGTATGCCGTGCAGGTCGTGGACACTGGGCATGTAAGGCATATTGGGTGAGGCAAGGAATCCCGCAACAATGTATCCGAGGACAATGGGCTGCTTCAGACGTTTGAATAGCAGCGTCATAACACCGGCGCAAATGAGTATAAGCGCTAAGTCGGCTATAAGTGGTTCAAGTTCTGACATTTATCTAACAAGTAATTATCCTTTTATTTAGCTTTTCCACGTTACTTCGTGCCACCTCCGAGGGCGATATAAAGGGCGATGACAGCCTGGGCACCCTGATACATGTTCATGACCTCGTTGAGCTGCGAATTGAGCAGACTCTCCTGGGCGGTGAGTACTTCAAGGTAGTTGGCTTTGCCATTGTCCATCAGCTCGTGGGTGCCGGTATAGGCATCGTAGAGCACCTGCACCTGACGGTGGTAGTAGGCATGCTTCTCACGGGCAGCCTGACAATCGGCCAGCGCCTCGTTAACCTGGTTACCTGCATCAATAACAGCCTGCACGTATTTCTTCTGCAGGTCTTCTTCCGTCAACTGATTGATTTTCAAGTTGGCCTTCAGTTTGCCACGGGCAAAGATGGGCTGTGTGAGCTGTCCCACAAGACTGAGGAGCAGTTTTCCCGGATTAACGACAGCACTCCCTGCCGAGTTGGTCCAGCCGGCATTTCCCGTCAGCGTGACGCTGGGGAAGAAGGCAGAGCGGGCGGCCTGCGTATTATAGAAAGCCTCCTCCATCGCGTGGTTAGCCATGCGGAGGTCAGGACGCGACTCAAGCAGAGCGGCTGGCACGCCGACTTTCAGGAACTGCGGGTCGAACATGCGCTGACCCGTATTCTGCTCTGGATTATAATCCAAGGCCGAAGTACCCCACTTGCTGCGCTCGATGTGCTGCGGCGTGACGGCCAGCAGGCGGCAGATGGCATTCTCCACGCTACGGATATTACGACGCGTGTCAACAATCTGTGTCTTTACATTCAGGTACGATGACTCCATCTGGTTGACGGAGGTAGAATAGGCTTTACCGTTCTCCCATAGCGCCTTTTGCGTCTCTAACGAAGCATTCCAAAGGCTGTCGGTGATACTCAGAATTTCCAGTTGGCGGTCCAGTAACTGAAGCATAAAGTACTGCTGGGCAGTGGTTGAAATAAGGTTGGCACGAACAGCCTCTTCACGCATCTGAGCCTGTAGGAGCACGGCTTGCGAGGCACGTTTCTTATTGGTGATGGAGCCAAAGAAATCGACATCTATCTGCATCTGCAACGGCAGGTTGTAGGTTTTCGACCACGGATTGTTGTCAAACTTTGCCAACGTACCTTGCGGTGTGAAATAAAGCGACGGCAGGTAGGCCATGCGTGCTGCCTTCAGCGATGCCTCACTCATCTCCACGGCGATGCGGGCAGAGTTCAGGTCGGTATTGTTGGCCAGCACCGAGTCAATGAGCTGCTGCAGTAACGGATCGGTGAAGAACTCACGCCACGACATCTGGGCGAGTGAAGCTCCTCCAACGTTAACGTCCTGCGTCGTACCGAAGACATCGGCGGGTACCGTAGCCTTCGACTCGTACTTATCGTATATGCCACAGCCCGTAAGCATCAAGCCCACGGTTGCTGTCAGGATGATATCTCTATATTTCATAGTCTTTCTTCGTTATTGCTTTACTCCGTTATGACAACTTCGTTATTTTCATCTTTCTGTTCTACTGCTTTTCCTTGGAACCGTTCGTGCAGCTTCTGGAACACAATGAAGAAAGCCGGTACGACGAACAGCAGCGCCAAGGTACCCACTGCCATACCTGCTGTGACGCCAAGCGCCAGCACACGGTTTCCGTTGGCACCCGCACCACCGGCGATGATGAGCGGAATCATACCCGCAATCATCGTGACGACCGTCATCAGGATAGGACGCAGACGCTCCTCACAGGCAGCAAATGCAGCTTCGCGAATGGTCATGCCCTGTGCACGTCGTTCCGATGCGAACTCCGTAATCAGAATCGCCGTTTTTGCCAACAGTCCAATGAGCATGATGACACCCGTCTGCAAATAGATGTTGTTCTCCATGCCTGGCAGGTGCAGCAGTGAGGCAAGCCACGTGATGCCGAAGGAGCCCATGAGTCCGAAGGGCACGCTGAGCAGCACGGCCCACGGCGTGAACCACGAGTTATAAAGCGAGGCGAGGATGAGGTAGATGAGAATAGCACAGATGACATAGATGAGGGCTGTGGCGTTTGAGCCTGAAGCCTCTTCTACCTCACGTGACATACCACCGTACTCATAGCCGTAACCGGCGGGCATCGTCTCCTTGAACACCTCGGCAATGGCCTGATGCGCATCGCCCTCAGAGAATCCGCTGGCGGTCATCACACCGCAGGTGATGCTCTGGAACAGGTTGAAGTGGTCAACCGATGCCGAACCGACAACCTCTGTCAGCGTGACAAACTGCGAGATGGGCGCCATCATTCCGCCACGCACCTTTACGAAGATGTTGTTCAGTGATGACGGGTCGAGTCGATACTCCGGCGAGGCGTTGGCCATGATGCGATAGACCTTACCGAACTGATTAAAGTTACCCACATATGAGCCGCCACAGTAGGCGCCCAGCGTCCTGAGCACGGCAGCGGGCGACACTCCTGCACGGTCGCATTGAGGCGCATCGACGCTTACTTGATACTTCGGGAAGCGCTCAGAGTAGGTGGACATCGCCATCATAATTTCCGGACGCTCGTTCAACTTGGTCAGGAACTTGGTGGCATCAACATTGAACTCCGACATCGGACGGTCCTGCATGTCCTGTAACACGAGGTTCACGCTGCTGTTCGAACCATAACCCGGCACCTGCGGCATCTGGAAGGGAATGACCTTCGCATTCTTGATATCCTTACAATCGTAGGCAAAGCGTCCATAGACAAGCATGATGTTGTGGTTCATGCCCGGGCGGTCGTCCCAGTTCTTCAAACGGATGATGAGTGTGGCGTAGCAACTTCCCGACCTGCCTGCCATCATACCGTAGCCACTGACCACAGCATAGCTCTCCAGCTCGGGAATCTTCTTAACCTTTTCCTCCACCTTCTTCACAATCTCCTGCGTTTCATGCAGGGTGCAACCCTCCGGAGCACGCACCTCGGCGAAGAACACGCCCTGGTCTTCCTGCGGCACGAGTCCTGACGGCAGGCCACGCATGAAGATGATAAGCAACAAAGCAGTAATAGCTAGCAAAGCTCCCGAAATCCACGGATGCTTGATGAAACCGCTGACACTCTTCTTATATTTATTAAGGATAGCATTATAGCTGACGGTATAGGCTTTGGTGATGTAGTAGTTCAGGTTTTTCTTCTCCTTTGCCCCCTTCGAGTAGCGCATCATGATGGCACACAAGGCGGGACACAGCGTCAGCGCCGAGACACACGACAGACCGACTGCCGAGGCCAGCGTGACACCAAACTGTGTAAAGAACGAGCCGGACGTGCCGGGCATGAAGGCCACAGGAATGAACACCGCCATGAAGACCAGCGTACACGAGATGACAGCCACTGACACGTCGCTCATGGCCTGACGTGTAGCCTCTCGGGGATCGGATATACCGCTCTCGAGCTTCGCCATCACCGCCTCAACCACCACAATGGCGTCATCGACCACCGTACCGATCGCGAGCACCAGAGCAAACAGCGTCAGGATGTTCAGCGAGAAGCCAGCCAGCGACACGATGGCGAAGGTTCCCAGCAGTGACACAATAATCGACAGTGAGGGGATGACCGTTGCCTTGAAACTCTGCAGGAAGAAATACACCACGAGGATGACGAGGATAATAGCGATGACCAACGTCTCCACCACGTTGTGGATGGCGGCAAAGAGGAAGTCGTCGCTCGTCTCCAATATCTCGAACTCCAGTCCTGCAGGCATCGTAGGCTTCAGGTCTTCATAGAGCTTGTTGATGCGGGCATTCACCTCGGTGGCATTGGCACCCGGAGCCTGGAACACCATGTATATAGTACCTGGCTTACCGTCGATATTCGACGTAAAGTTATAGCTCACGGCACCTATTTCCACCTCAGCCACGTCGCTCAAGTGCAGCAGGTGACCGCCTTCACTCGTTCGCAGCACGATGTCATTGAACTCCTCAACGGTCTTCAGCGTACCCTTGTACTCCATCGAGTACTGATAGGCATTCTCGCTCTGCTCACCCAGCGAACCCGTCGCGGCGACGAAGCTCTGCCCACCGATGGCTGTAAACACGTCGTTCGGCTCCAGACCGTACTGCGCCATCACGTCAGGCTTCAACCAGATACGAAGGGCGTAGGTGTTACCCAGCGCCATCACGTCACCCACACCAGTGATACGCATCAGTCGGGGACGAACATTGATGTCGATATAGTTGGCGATGAAGTCGGCATCATATTTGCCGTCAACGCTCTTCAGCGCACCGATATGCAGGATGTTGCTCTGCTGCTTCATTACCTGCACACCAACCTTCGTCACCTCCGAGGGCAGCAGTGCTGTAGCCCTGCTGACACGGTTCTGCACGTTCACAGCGGCGAGGTCTGGGTCGGTGCCCTGCTCGAAATAGACCTGAATGGAGACATCGCCCGAGGCCGAAGCCGAACTGGTGATGTAGGTCATGCCTGGCACGCCGTTAATATTCTCCTCCAGTGGCTGCACCACCGATTTCATGATGGTGTTGGCGTCGGCACCGGTGTATGATGTCGAAACGCGCACCGTCGGCGGAGCAATATTCGGGTACTGCTCAATGGGCAGCGTGCTCATGCAGATGAAGCCCACCAACGTAATGACAATCGCTATCGCACATGCCATCACGTATCTGTTGATAAAAATGTTGTTCTTCATAATTATCAATTAAAAGAGCACCTGTTCTCCCTCTTGCACGTTGTTGGCACCTACGGTCACTATCTTGTCGCCGACGTTCAAGCCGCTCGTGATGATGAAGTCCTTGCCGTTGCCTGCATCCTGTGTCGTCACGGTAACGGCTGTTGCAGTGCTATCTGACTTTACCTTATAAACCAGCGTCTTGTCCTGCAGGCGCAGCACGGCAGTCTGCGGAATGACTATCACGTCCTGCTTGGCCGCCGGCATCACCACCGTGCCCTGAATGCCCGAATAGAGAATGCCGTCAGGGTTGGGGAACGTGGCTTTGCAGGCGATGCTTCCCGTCGTGGCGTTCACCATGCCCGTAGCGCTACTGATACGTCCCTTGTGCTCATACTCCGTGCCATTCTTCATGACGAACGTTACATCGGGGAACATCTTGAGCGACTCCGCAGCGTTGCCGTTGAAGCCGTTGGCAATGGCCAGTTCCAGCACCGACTCAGGCAGCGAGAACTCCGCGTCCATGTTCGTGTTGCCGCTAACAATGGTCATATGCGAAGCAGGCGACACCTGGTCGCCGGTACGAACAGGAATCTCACCGATGACACCCGTCACAGGCGACGAGATGGTGCAGAAACCGAGGTTCACCCTGGCGCGATTCACGGCGGCGCGGGCCTGTGCCACAGAAGCCTGTGCCTGTTTGTATGCATTCTGCGAGTTGTCAAGCATATAGCTGCTGACAATCTTCTTCTCAAACAGATTCTTGTTCGACTGGTACTCCAGTTTAGCACTGTTCTCGGCTGCCAGTGCTGCCTGCAGGTTTGCCTGGGCAGCCTCCAGCTCCAGCTGAGCGTTGCGTGAGTCGATGACGAAGAGCACCGTTCCTTTCGTCACCTGCTGACCCTCGCTAACACAGATTTTCATCAGCTGACCGCTTACCTGCGGCGTGATGGTCACGTCAGCCTGTCCTTTCAGTTTGGCGCTGAACTTCACAGGTACCGTAAGGTCCTGTTTCTTCACCGTCATCGTCTCGAACGATGTCTTCGTCTCTTTGGGCATATCCAATCCGCACGCCGTCAGACCGAAGACTGCCGTGCCTATCACCACCGTCCATATCAAAGCTTTTCTCTTTCCCATGTCGTTTATCTTCTGTTTATACTATTGGTTTCTTTGTTGCGGGCAAGGATTAGTGACGAATGATCTTGATGCCATTCTGTATCACGATACCCTTGTAGTCATCACCAACGCGCTGACCAGCGAGGTTGTAGAAAGGCTTGGTGAAATCAATCTCAAACTTCACCACGCGATCGTTGATACCTGTGGGCTGCATTTCCTCGTAGGTACGCTCACCCTCCACACGCAGATTGGTCAACATGGGATTGGCTGTAGAGCCTACCGTGCGGCCAATGCAAAGCCTATCGTAGCCGCGTGACAAGATAATGCTCTCGTAAGCAGGAGCACTCGTACTGTTTGCATTTGCCAGCGGATTGGTTGTCAGCACGATATCAGGCGTCTCACCAATAATCTGGAAGAGGTCAAGCTGGGAATTCTCGTTACCCTCCGCGCTATAGACACCGGCGATTCTCACTACGTCGTTCTTCTTGAATCCGGCCGGCGGGATGATCTCCAGATAGTTTTCTGTTGCCGTGTAATCATTGGCGAA
Source organism: uncultured Prevotella sp. (assembly GCA_905233985.1). Lineage (GTDB taxonomy): Bacteria > Bacteroidota > Bacteroidia > Bacteroidales > Bacteroidaceae > Prevotella. The sequence goes on along the minus strand of CAJOFA010000003.1, from coordinate 157,755 downwards.
CTCAATGCAGGAGATGGTACTGTCGTTCTTCAGTTTTACAAACTCGTTAGAGACATTATGCTTGGTCAAATACTCACTGCCCGGATATTCCACCAAGGCAGCCTGATTGCCTTCACGTCCTTCGATCTGAACCAGCTCAATGCCATAGATACGGACAGCCTTGGGATATTCAATGGTCAACTCACCCACACCGACGGGGCCAGCTGACACCAGAGGACGGAAATAACTGATCTGGGTGGGGGTAGAACTGCCACCTGTGCCAGTTGAGCCGCTTGAGCTACTCGATGGGGGATTCGTCAGGTTGTAGTTGTCAACGCCTTGTGAAATGACATAACCCATAATCTCCATTCCGTCAAAAGCAGAGACATTGATGGAGATGGTATCAGTCTCAGCAGGTGTAGCAACGACATTGCCCTGCAATACGACGCGTCCGTTCTGCTTGACAGTAACCTCCACGTCGGCATCCGTCTTCTTGCGCGGGGCGGCATAAATCTTCAGCGTTCCGCCCATCAAGGCATTCAAAGAGATGCTGTAATTGTCATTCGTCTCATGGTCGGTGTCCAGATAATGCGTAAAGCGTGTGACGAACACCGAGTCCTTAAACTCCACGTCATTGGGATCTACGGCATGATAGAAATAAGCCGTATCAGTGACAATCTGCATTTCCTTTTCAATATCGGTAATGTTTGCCACCAAGGTATCAGTACTTGCCGCACGATTGGAGACTCTGCTTGACGATGTCGAGGATGCAGAACCGTATTTGTTGGTAGTGCCTACATACGACTCGGCCACTTCGCCAGGACCGGCATCTGCTGACCAGCGAATAATCTTTGACACAACGAGCGTATCAAGACCATTCTGGTTCGATCCGCTACTTTGAGCATTCGCCCCTATGGTCATAGCGACCATAACAACCAAAAGTAAAATCTTTTTCATATCGTTCTTAATTAGGTTAATAATTACTAAACTCATTGATCACACATCATCCGTGTAGAAACTGCACGAAGCAGAAACTGACTGCAAAGATACAAAGAAAGTTGTTAAAACCCCTTACCCCCCCTTAAATAATGTTAAAGGGCTTTTAGTTCACCGACGCAAAGTCGCTAACATGCCGAGTCAACGCTGATAACATCCCGTGTCAGCAGTTCCATACAGGCTAAGTTTCTGAATGTTTAACCCTTATAATTGAATGTATCATGGTAGGTATTCTCTGTGCGACCAAATTGTTACAGTTGGAGCAAAAAAAATCGTTCCAGGGGGCTGGAACGATTCAGAGGGGGATTGTTTGTTTAGATTTTATGATCTACGGCGCTCTGCTCAATGGGTAGGCAGCGCTTGTAGTTCTCAATGTACTTCTCGAAGCCTGCAACGTCTTCGGCTGTCGGGGCAATAGATGTGCCTGTGTTGCCGGCGAAGACCACCTCCTCCAGATAGTCGGCGAGGTTCTTACCATTCTTATTGATAAGATATCCGGCAAGCAGGGCGATACCCCAGGCTCCGCCTTCTCCTGCGGTCTCCATCACGCTGATGGGCGAGTTCAATGCAGCAGCGAGCATGCGCTGACCTACACCGGCAGTCTTGAAGTAACCGCCGTGACCCGTGATGCGATCGACACGAATCATCTCGTCCTTGAACAGGATGTCGTTGCCAATCTTCAGCACGCCGATGGCACCATAGAGGTTGGCACGCATGAAGTTTGCGAGGTTGAACTTGTCGTTGGCCGAGCGTACGAAGAGGGGACGACCGTCGGCAAGACCGGTGACAGGCTCACCTGACACGTAGTTGTAGGCCATCAAACCACCGCAATCGGTGTCGCCTTCGAGGGCTTTGTTGAACAGCTTACCGTAGAGCTCGTTCATGTCAACGGGCACGCCGAGCAGTTGCTGATACTCCTTGAAGAGACCCACCCAGGCATTGATGTCGCTGGTGCAGTTGTTGCAGTGTACCATAGCGACAAGGCTTCCGTCGGGTGTCGTCACCATGTCAATCATCTCGTAGGGCTTGCTCAGTGGCTTCTCCAGTACAATCATCGAGAATGACGATGTGCCGGCGCTGACATTACCCGTGCGCTGCTTCACGGCGTTGGTGGCAACCATACCCGTTCCTGCATCGCCCTCGGGAGGACAGACGGGGACGCCAGCCTTCAAGTGGCCGCTGACGTCGAGCTTCTTGGCACCCTCGGGAGTCAGGAAACCTGCGCTCTCACCTGCGTTCAGGCTCTTGGGGAGGATGTCTAAGAGGCGAAAGGCAAAACCTTTCGCAATAAGTATTTCGTCAAACTTCTCCACCATCGTGGCATCGTAGGTCTTTGTAGCAGGGTCAACGGGAATCATGCCCGATGCGTCGCCGACACCCAGCACGAACTGACCTGTTACCTGCCAATGAACATAACCGGCAAGGGTAGTCAGGTACTTGATGTCCTTCACGTGCTCGTCGCCGTTCAGGATGCACTGATACAGATGGCTGATGCTCCAGCGCAGGGGGATGTTGTAGTTGAACAGCTCCGAGAGTTCGGCAGCGGCCTTGCCCGTGTTGGTGTTACGCCACGTACGGAAGGGCACGAGAATCTGCTGCTGCTCGTTGAAAGCCATGTAGCCGTGCATCATAGCTGAGAAGCCGATGGCGGCGAGGCTCTCAATCTCGCAGTCGTACTGCTTCAGCACGTCCTTGCGCAGTTCTGCGTAGCAGTCTTGCAAACCATACCAAATGGCTTCGATGCTATAGGTCCACAGTCCGTCCACGAGCTGGTTCTCCCACTCGTGACTGCCCTGTGCAATAGGTTTATTGTCCTCGTCAATGAGGACGGCCTTGATGCGGGTAGAGCCAAACTCGATACCGAGAATGGCCTTACCTGCTTCGATTGTCTGTTTTGCTGTCATAATTATGAATTGTGAATTATGAATTGTGAATTGTGAATTAGCGAAGTGCTTTGTTCAACATATAGTACACTTCGTTGTTCTGCAGCTGCTGCTTGAACTCGTAGGTCTTCGTCTCCTTGTTGATCTTGACATACTCGATGCCAACCATCTCGGCGAAGTCTTCCCAGTACTCCTCGGTGATGTCGTAGGAGAAAGCAGAGTGGTGCGTTCCACCGGCGAGAATCCAGGCGCCGGCGCCAATCTCGAAGGTGGGCTGGGGAACCCAGAGGGCGCTGGCAACAGGAAGCTTCGGCATGGGCTTCGGCTCGATGCACTCCACTTCCTGTGAAATCAGGCGGAAGCGATTACCCAGGTCAACGACCGTAGCCTTGATGCCACGACCGGTCTTCGAGGTGAAGACGAGACGTGCGGTCTGCTGCTTGCGGATGCCAATGCCGAGGAAATGAACCTCGAGCTTGGGCTTGTCGTTGGCAATCAGCGGGCAGATTTCGAGCATGTGGCTCTGCAGGCACGACGAACGGTCACCGGCAAAGTTCAGCGTGTAGTCCTCAAGGAACGAGCAGCCGGTAGGCATACCCTGCTGGATGACCCACAGGGTGCGATAGAGGCAGGCTGTCTTCCAGTCACCCTCGGCACCGAAGCCATAGCCTTCTTCCATCAGACGCTGAGAGGCAAGACCAGGAATCTGGTCGAAACCTACGAAGTTCGGGTCGTCGATGTCAGCATCACCCAAGTCGTCGAAGTTGGTAGTGAAGGCGGTAGCATTCTCGTCCTTCAATACACGGCGCAGGGCAATCTCAGCCTTGGCAGAGTTCTTGACTTTTTCCCAATAAACTTCTTCACCGCTTTCGTCTATCTTAATGGTATAGAGCTTCTTATACTCTTCGACTAATGCGTCGGCTTCTGCGTCGGTCACTTTCTTGTAGTACTCCATCAGCGAAGAAACAGGGTAGTAGTCAACATGGTAGCCCAAGCGCTGTTCAAACTCCACGCGGTCACCGTCGGTTACGGCAACGTTGTTCATGTTCATACCGAACATCAGGCAGCGAACGTTCTTGGCATCGGCAACACCGGCAGCGACGCGAGCCCAGACAGCAATCTTCTTCTGGGCCTCTTCGTCCTTCCAGTAACCGCAAACCACCTTACGCGCTACGCGCATACGAGTACAGATATGTCCGAACTCAATGTCACCGTGAGCGCTCTGGTTCAGGTTCATGAAGTCCATGTCAATCTCACCCCAGGGAATCTCTGCGTTGTACTGGGTGTGGAAGTGGAGTAGGGGCTTCTGCAACTGCTGCAGACCCTTGATCCACATCTTGGCAGGCGAGAAGGTGTGCATCCATGTGATGATACCTACGCATTTCTCGTCGTTGTTGGCTGCCAGCATCACCTGCTCTACTTCCTTCGAGCTGTTGGCCGTGCCTTTATACACAATCTTCACGGGGATGTTGCCGCTGGCGTTCAGGCCCTCGACCATCTCCTTGGAGTGTCCGTCCACTGCAACCACAGCGTCGCCTCCATACAGGAGTTGTGCGCCGGTCACCCACCAAATCTCATAATTATCAAATGCTTTCATATTATTTACTTTTTTAGGTTTTTACTTCTTCTTTTGTCCATAATAGGCGTTGGGGCCATGCTTGCGCATATAGTGCTTTTCGATGAGCAGCGGATTCATGGTCAGCGCAGGATTCACCGAGAAAGCCACAAATGCCATCTTAGCACACTGCTCCATGACCTTGGCGTTATACACGGCATTGTCAGGACTTGTGCCCCATGAGAACGGGCCGTGGTTCTTCACCAGCACGGCAGGTGTGTGGTCGGGGTTAATCTTGCGGATGTTCAGAATCTCGTCCACGATGACGTTACCCGTCTCCAACTCGTACTGTCCTTTCACCTCAGCCTCTGTCATGTCGCGGGTGCAGGGAATGTCCTTGTAGAAATAGTCGGCATGGGTAGTGCCGATATTGGGAATGTCCTTGCCGGCCTGGGCAAATGCTGTAGCATAGGTAGAGTGGGTATGAACCACGCCCTGAATGTTGGGGAAAGCCTTGTATAACACAAGGTGAGTAGGTGTGTCGCTTGACGGATTGAGGTCACCCTCAACCACCTTGCCGCTTTCGAGGTCAACCACCACCATGTCCTCGACTTTCATCTCGTCGTAGCTGACACCCGAGGGCTTGATGACGACAAGGCCGCTCTTACGGTCGATACCGCTGACATTACCCCATGTGAATATCACCAATCCTTGCTTCACAAGGTCCAGATTGGCCTTAAATACTTTTTGTTTGAGTTCTTCTAACATGTGCTTATTTACGAATTATAGTTTAAAGATGGAATCTTTTTTGAAAACGCGTTTATTGAAACGATAGAGGTAAGCACCGCGCTTGGAGCCGGTCTTGTCTATCAGTTCTGTCTTCTCAATGAAATCCATTTCCTTGATGCGCTTGCGGAAGTTCCGCTTATCTACCAGCTCGCCGTTAACAGCCTCGTAGAGCCGTTGCAGTTGTGTGAGCGTGAAGAGCTTAGGTAGCAGACGGAAACTGATGGGCTCCGTCTTGATGGTGTCGCTCATCAGCTGTCGGGCCTTACTGATCATCGTGCGGTGGTCAGAGTACATGTCCGGCAGCTCGTTAAAATTCACCCATTCCACACCATGTTCCTTGCGCAGCTTGTCGTGGTAGTCTTTCACGTTAATCAGCGCATAGTAGGCAATGGAGACGACACGCTCGCCGGGGTCACGGTCCACACTACCGAAGGCTCCTACCTGTCGCATATAGAGATTGCGAAGGCCAGTCAGCTCGTAGAGCACTCGGTTGGCGGCATCGTCAACGCTCTCCTGAGCGCCGACGAAACCACCATAGAGTGACCATTCGCCACGACCCGGGTCCATCTGTCGTTTGCCTATCAGCACTTTCAGCTTACCTTCGTCAAAGCCGAAGATGATACAGTCCACAGCGACATAGACCTTCGAGTGTTCACTATAGAATATAGTCATGTCCTCTTATTACCAGAAATAGATGTAGAATGCAACGGTGAAGCCGAGAATAATCACGGTGTGGATGATATCCCAATGGTTCCAGCTCTTGCGGGTTGCCTCAATCTGTTCAGGTGTAGAGGTGCCGAACACCAGACCCTGGATCTTCTTCTCGTCAGGAGCCTCGGTAATCATTGACACGACGATGACCACCAGACAGCAGACAATCAGCATGACACCACAGAAGAACAGCCAGTTGAAGTCGTAGAACACAGCCTTGAACCAGTTGTCGGAGGCGTCAACAGCATTGCTGTAATACACCTTGGCACCCAGACGGGTAAGACCGATGATGATACCTGACAGCAGACCCCACATACCACCTTTGGCAGATGCACGCTTCCAGCAGATACCCAGCAGGAAGGCGGCAGCGATACCAGGAGCCAGCACACTCTGCACGTCCTGCAGGTAGTTGTAGAGCACATTACCTACAGAGCGCATGATGGGAATCCACAGAATACCAAGCACCACGATGACCACAGTGGCAACCTGACCGATGCGCACCAGACTCTTCTCAGAGGTCTGGGGCTTCAGGCGCTTCCAGAAGTCGATGGTGAACAGCATGGCCGAAGAGTTGAACAGGGAAGCCAGTGAAGACATCAGGGCTGCCAGAATACCGCAAACCACGAGGCCTTTCACGCCGGCAGGCAGAATCTTAGCCACAAGGGTGGGGAAGGCAGCGTCTGCATTAGGCATACCGTCAGCCAGCAGGGGCAGGAAACCACCTTCGCCAGCATACTTCTGATGCAAGGCAAAGGCAATCATGCCAGGGATGAGGAACAGGAACACGGGCAACAGCTTCAGATAAGCACCGAAGATGGTACCACGGCGTGCTTCCTTCTCGTCCTTACCAGACAGCACACGCTGAACGATATACTGGTCAGTACACCAGTACCAGAAACCGATGACAGCCGAACCAATCAGCGCACCCAGCCAAGGATACTGTGGGTCAGTGTTCGAACGCATCAGGTGAATCATCGTACCTGTTGCACCTTCATAGGATGGCTTCACGTCGCAGAGCTGAAGCATCTGGTCCCAGCTGCCCAGTTCCTTCATACCCAGTACGAGGATGATGAGCGAACCTAGCAGCAGGATAGGTGTCTGCAGCACAGATGTATAAAGCACTGACTTCATACCGCCGAAGATGGTGTAGATAGCTGTAATGACAACCAGTCCGATGGCTGCAATCCAGAAGAAGTCGATACCCCACAGTTCCTCAATACCGAATACCTGCTGGAATACCAGACCACCGGCATACACAGTCACGGCCACCTTGGTCAGCACGTAGCTGATGAGTGAGATAACCGAGAGGATCGTGCGGCTCTGAGTGTTATAACGACGCTCCAGAAACTCAGGCATGGTATAGACCATGCTTCGGGTATAGAAGGGAACGAATACCCAACCGAGTAACAGAATCATCCAACCCTGAATCTCCCAGTGAGCCATAGCCATACCTGACGATGCACCGGCACCAGCCAGTCCGATGAGGTGCTCCGAACCGATGTTCGAGGCGAAGATAGAAGCACCGATGGCAATCCATGTTGCGTCCTTACCACCTAAGAAGTAGTCAGCTGAGTTGTTGTTTTTCTTGCTGACAACCCACAGCACAATGCCAATCAGCGCACAACAGAAGACGCCAATGACAATCCAGTCATACAATTGCATAATCTTTAATTTTTAGTCTTTAATATTTAAATTTCTTTATTTCTTCTGTCTCCAAAGTTTTGTCATATCCTCGAGGGTCTTGCCTTTCGTTTCGGGAACCAGGCGCCAAACGAAGATAGCGGCAATCACACAGATAATGCCATAGAGACCATAGGTGAACCAGTGTCCGAAGTCATCGCCCTCAGTCAGGTGCATGTTGAACATCGGAACGAATGTCGAACTGACGATGAAGTTGAAAATCCACTGGAAGGCAACAGCAATAGCCACAGCAGCACCGCGGATGGTGTTCGGGAAAATCTCGGCGATAAGCACCCAGCAGATGGGTCCCCATGAGAACATAAACGAAGCCGAGTAGATGAGCAGGCTGGCAGCAGTTACCATTTCCATTCCTTCATGTCCGAAGGTCACTGCCACACCGATGGCACCCAGTGCCATACCCAGCGAACCGGAGATAAGCAGCGGTTTGCGACCCCACTTCTCAACGGTGAATACGGCAACGAGCGTGAACGAGATATTGATGATACCCATGAAAACAGTAAGCATCATGGGGTCGTTCATACCCATGTCGCCGAAGATACGCGGAGCATAGTACAGCACGGCGTTGATACCCACAGCCTGCTGGAATACTGACAGCATGATACCGATGAAGATACACATGAAGCCATAGGTCATCAGCTTCTCGGTCTTTACGGTCATCGTGTCCTTGATGTCCTGAAGAATCTGTGCAGCCTTTGTCGAACCGTTAATCTTCGACAGGATGCCCAATGCCTTCTGGTCCTTGCCGACAGAAACGAGATAACGCGGAGTCTCAGGCACGAAGCAGATCAACAGGGCAAAGAGTCCTGCGGGAACAGCCTCACTACCGAACATGTAGCGCCAGCCAGTGGTAACCGTCCATTGAGCAGCGGGAGTGATGGCGGCAATGCCCTTACCCATCTCCTCCACAAGCGGCTGAATGTGGTCGCCCAGGATGAAGAAGTTGACGAAGTAAACCACCAGCTGACCGAAGATAATGGCAAACTGGTTCCATGAGACAAGCATACCACGAATGTTGCTGGGTGCCACCTCACCGATATACATCGGGCAGATGGCCGATGCCAGACCGACACCGATACCACCGATGACACGGTAGATATTGAACGTGATGAGCAGAGAGAATGTCGGTGTTCCATGCTCGAAGAACAGGAACTCAGGTTCCATTGAACCCAGTGCTGAGATGAAGAACAGCAAGCCGGCAACAATCAGCGACTTCTTACGCCCCAGATTCGTGGCAAGGAATCCCGACAAACCCGAACCGATGATACAGCCGATCAGGGCACTGGCAGAAGTAAAACCATGCCATGTGTCGTTATAGACAAAATCCTTAGCTTCCATGAAGAAAGCCTGAAGTCCCTTCTCGGCTCCAGAAATGACAGCTGTGTCGTAACCGAAGAGCAGACCGCCCAAAACGGCCACCATGACTATGCTAATGAGATAGCCTTTGCTACCTTTATCTGTTGTACTCATAATGATGATTTGTCAATTATGAATGATGAATTATTTGATGGAGAACTTGTAAGCCACGTGGCTCATGTATTTCTCACCCGGCTTCAGAATGGGGCTGGGCCAGTCTTTCTTGTTGGGGCTGTCGGGATATTTCTGGCTCTCCAAGCAGACGCTGACGTGCTTCGGATACTTCTTGCCCAACTTGCGGACGATGCTGGCTTCCTTGCCTACACCCTGGAAGTTACCGCTGTAAACCTGTACACCCGGCTCGTTGGTGAACATCTCGAGGAAGATGCCCGACTCGGGAGACCACAACGAAGCGCAGACCGTCTTGTCGTCGCCCTTGCCATCCTTATAGGTGTTCAGACACCAGTTGTGGTCAAAGCCCGTAGCGTTCTTAATCTGGTCAAACTCCTCGTTGTTGATGTTCAGACTCAGCGGAGTGGCAGCACGGAAGTCCATTGGGGTACCTTCCACTGGTTTGATTTCACCTGTGGTCATGTAGGTCGAGTCTGATGGGGTGTAGTTGTCGGCATTGACATAGAGCACCATGTTCTCGCCGTCCTTCGTCGGGTCGCCGTTCAGGTTGAAGTACGAGTGGTTGGTCATGTTGATGACGGTCTCCTTGTCGGTCTCAGCCTCCATCACGATGTCGAGCGTCATGCCGATAACGGTGAAGGTAGCCTTGGCTTTCACCTCACCGGGGAAGCCGTTGTCGCCGTCGGGGCTCACCAGTGTCAGCACCAGCGTCGAGTCATTGAGCTGGTCGGCATCATAGACCTGATTCATCCAACCCGTGTTGCCACCACCGTGCAGACAATGCTTGGCACCGTTGCCCGTGTCGTTCTGGCGAAGCTGATAGACCTGGTCGCCGATGGTTATTTTACCGTCGTTGATGCGGTTGGCATAGCGTCCCACAGTCGAACCGTAGTCAGAGGGGGAGTTGAGCGTGTCGGCATACTGTTTGATGTTGTCAAAGCCCAGCACCACGTCGGTGGGCTGTCCGTTCTTGTCGGGAACCACGATGCTGACCACGCGGCCACCATAGTTCGTGATGCACACTTCCATGCCTTGAGAGCTCTTCAGGGTGAATAACTCGGTCTTCTTGCCGTTGATGGTAGAATCGAAATCGGCAGGAGTAAGACCCGATAAAGTCTTTGTCTGGTTGTTACCAGTCGTGCAGGCCGTCAGCATTGCAGCTGCAACACCGAAGCCCATCATAAATCCTTTAAGTCTTTTCATAATGAAAATTGTTTTAGATGTTATTATTTTTACGGTCTTTTATTATTTGGGTGTAAAATTACAACTAATTTCCGAATTGACCATAAAATAAACTGACAATTTTCTTCTGAGGTGTTATTTTTACACTTTATTGAGAGTTATTTAACCTTTATAAACACTTTATAAAGGATTTTGGGAAGTAGCGAATAGAGTAAACTATGATTACTTCTTGTATTCAAAGTGCTGGTAGTCCTTGGTTGATTTCCAGTCTCCGCCCCAGGTAAATCCGTGCTGCTTGAACAATTTAAAAGCTAAGTCGTTATGGTCTATTTTGTAAGGAAAGTCTGCCTTACGGTCGCAATACTTTGCAGCTGTTGAGGGTTGGATGAAAACTCTTCCGTTCTTATAGTGCTTCACACAGGGGTTGTAGAGCGAGTTCAGGTCCACCGCCAATCCCAGAGCATGTTTTGATAGCGATTTGCTGCCGGCAACTTTGCGGTAGCAGAAGCATGATGTGTTGTTGTCCCTCATCTGGCGTTCGTCGTCAGCATCATACTCGTCGGGCAATACCATGCGTTGAATAGGGTAGTGGGCGTTATATAGCTGACGGAAGATGTCCACCAAGTCCTTTGCAATGCGTTTGTTGCATACCATTTCGCCGATGTGAATCTGTTGGTCTGTGTCCCAGTGGAGCACACGGACATGGCGCAGATTGCTGCGGCTGATGTGCGGATTGGGCGTGTAGCTCTTGCCCTGCATGCGTTGCCACACCTTGTCGGGAATTTCCTCAGCAGCAAAGCATTTCTCTATGCCAAACTTCTGAACGTCACTCGCTGTCACCGTGCTACCGGCACGCCATGCACGAAGTGCCGACAGACCGTCGCCGTCCTGCCGTTGTGTCGTTGCCATGATGCCAAGCACCACACAACAAATGGCTATGAAAAAGAGTTTCGTTCGTTTCATACTACCAGAGTAGAATCTTAGTTATAGAAGTTCCACGACACGCCGAAGCGGAGAATGCTGTCGTTCATGGGATAGTGGGGCGTGAGGAAGTAATTGCGGGAGCCGCTGCCTGCATTGATGTGGGAATACATGATAAAGAAGCGAGTGCGCTTCAGGTGCATGTTGGCATAGACATCGATGAAGGGATAGTTGCCTATCTCGACGCGGCTGTCTGTGTTGCGCTGTATGGCAAACTGATTGAGCTGCGGGCAGAAGTCGGGGGCGTAGTACTTAGTGAAGTAAGTGACATCGGCACCTAACTCGACGGTAAGCTGGCGTACTATCTTGAACTTCAGGTAGAGGTTGCTGAAAATGTTGAGTGCGGGCACGGGCAGCACATCCTGATTGCTGGAATTCTGATAGGTGATGACGTTCTCCCAGTTGATGATGCTAAAGCTGAGTGACTGGCGCAGCTGGGCGGTAAGCAGGTTGATATTGCCGCTGGCCTGATAGACACCTGCCGTCATATTGGTGCGTCCTTTGTCGTTGGCGTTATAGGACATACCGAAGTAGGTGTAGTTCTGTATTTCCTCAATGGCGAAACGCAGCTGGGTATTGGTCTTGCGATAGGTAAAGAGCCCTTCCAAGCGTGTGCGTGTCTCCTTGCTCAAATCATCATTGTCCCACCACAGGTGTTTGGAGTGGTAGCGCCTTTGGTAGAACACAGGTGTGAGGCGATGGAAGTAGGCATGTGCAGCTAACTGCACGGTGTCACCGAATAGGGGGAAGTTGAGGTCGGCATTGAAGTCAATCTTCATCTGTCCGGCATCCTTACCAGTGAGCCATGTTTCGGCCAGCAGGTTGTAGTGGAGCGTGTGACCTTGTGTCTTGACAATCTGTCCGCCGATGCTGACGCTGTGTTCGTTCCACCGTTCTATCTGGGTATAGTTCTCGCCGGCAATGGTGTCGGGCATCTGGAACTTACGCAACTCATGGGAGGCAAAGACTTTCAGTCCTGCCTTGGCGTACTTGTTGAAACCTTCAAGCAAGGCAATGGCAAAGGTGTTCTTGATGGAGAGCATCTTCGTCTGGTCGTAGATGGAGTCGCCGCTGTAAGCACGGTCGTCGTTACGATTATAATAGGTGTCGGCATAGTAGTTATCCGGTGACTTATAAGCTTGGTAGATGCGGGTGTACTTGTTGATGTCGAGCGTATGGATAAAGCTGGTGACGGGCACGAACTCATGTTTCATCAGAGCTTCCAACGAGTCGTTACGGGCTTCTACTGCCAACAGACTGTCACGCACAGCATGGGAATCGACGGTGATGCGGGTGCTGTCTGATGGAGGGTTGAGGGTTGACGGTCGAGGGTTAGCGGGCTCGAGTGAACCGGCAATGGCAGCTCCCTTTGGACGTCCGGCGGGTGCTGGACCGTCTTGCTCCCTGCCTCTTGCCCCTTGCTCCTTGATGTTGGGAGCATTCTCTTTCTTCGACGCTGCGGCAAACTGACGGGCCTTGATTTCCTCGTCAGTCATCTTCACTTTACGGTAGAAACCAATGTTGTAGCGGTGGCTCAGCAGAAAGTGGGTGTTGTCGTTACGGTTCCAGTTACTGGAAAGCACGGTAGGTATCTCGTTTTCAGAGAAAGTGGTCTCAATGCTCTCGGGGTGTTTGATGTAGGTGTCGTTGGTGATACCTCCGTTCTCAGTTGCCTTCTGATGGTAGTTGGAGAAAAGCGCATGTAGCTGGTACTGGTCACCGCGGTAGGAGGCAAAGAACGTGGCTCCGAAGTGCGACGTGCTCTGCCCGCTGTAGTAGCCCCGTGCATAGGCATAGTTGAGGTCGAAGCCGAAACCGAGCTGCTTGTTAACGTTGACGGCAAACTTGGCATCGATGTGATCTTCGCCGTTCTGGTTGTTGCCGCAATTGTCGTAAGTGATGTTGGTGAATGGCGACAGGGTGTTGGTAAAGTGAAACTCGTCGGGTTGCTTCATCACCCAGCTGTAGGGCTGTGTGAAGAGAAACTGGTCGAACTCAGGACGGTCGATGACGATGCGGTTGAGCCGGGCGGTGTAGTTGTTGCCCGTAGTGTTAAATTCTCCCTCCTTACCCGTGTTGAAGATGCTGTTCATGAAGAGGTGTGGCATGGTGTCGGGTAGTGCAGGGCGCACATCACCGAAACGCCGGTCAATGGCCCACACATAGAGTCCGCGGGGTATCTCTTTCTTCTGTTTGGTGGTGTCTGTCCGGTGTTTGTTGAAGTTGCCATTTCCTTGTTCGTCACGCTGCGTGATGTTGCCTTCCTCGTCAATTTGGTTATATACCTGTGCCTCTGCTGCCACAGACATCAGGCAACAGACGAGAGATAAGAATATGTATCGCGCTTTCTTCATTTAGAGCTTGAATATGCGGATAACCAGTTCTATGAACTTGAATGCCATACCGGTAAGTACAATGATGGTTCCAGTATAATGGTCGCTGACGAAATACCAGATGACACCTGTAATGGCCGCCACCATGAAGATGATGTTCAGCGCGTTACGCAGCCGAGGGTGGGGAACGGGCTTTTTGTGTTCACGTAGCCGGTGATGGCTGTGTATCTCTTCTATTTCTTCCATCTTACTTATTTAATAACTCCTCGAACTTATTAAAGATAAAGTCCTTACGGTCGATAGTCTTGCGACGGAACTTACCTGATACCGGAAGTAATTTGTCCTTCTTTTTGTTCAGGCACTCCTCGTCGGTAATCCATTCTTCTGCGGTATAGCGCTTGGGTGTGCGTTCTTCATCGTAGTAGTAGCTGATGCGCTGCATTCGAACGTCTGCCTCACCGTCCTTACAGGAAATGGTCAGGGTAAACTTCAGACGTGTGCGGTCAAGTTCAATCAAAGAACTCTTGAACACAAGCCATTCTTCAAAGAATGCGGCGAAGCTGTGTATCTCAGGATCAGCGAGCAGAATGCGGCTGGTCTCAAATTGGTTACCACCCTTCGTCATGCGTGTGGTGAAGTCGAGCAGCATGTTGTAAATCTCTTCTGCTGACTTGCCGGGAGCGCTGATAACCTTGTGAAAGACCACCTTACCATTCTCTTCAGTAACAGCACCGGCCAGATATTTCTGGTTAGGATTTGCATTCGCTTCGAGTGATATTGCATCAGGCACTTCCCAGTCATTTTGTGCAACTGCCCACAATGGCAGGCCGAGCAGCACGGCTATTAATAGTTTCTTCATCGTCTTTTATTTTTTTGTTTTGCGTGCAAAGGTAAAAAATAATTATGAATTATGAATGAGGAATTATGAATTATTAATATCTCAGGGTTTATATCTTTTGTTTGTAGTACTCGTTTTATTTCATTTCCAGTTCCTTTTGCAGTCGAATGATTTCGTCGCGGTACTGTGCTGCCTGTAGGAAGTCGAGACGTTTGGCGGCTTCTCTCATCAGTTTCTTGGTGTTCTCGATGCTCTTCTCTAACTGTGGTCGGGTCATGTGTTGTACAATCGGGTCAGCAGCAAAGACTGTAGGGGTAGAGGTGCCAGGTGTGAGGTTCGAGGTACGAGGTGCGAGGGCGTCAGGTTCCCCATTGGGTAACAACGATGCAGTCAGAGCCTTCTTGATTTGTGTGGGCGTGATGTGGTGCTCGGTGTTGTATTTAATCTGTTTGGTGCGCCGGCGCTGGGTCTCGTCAATGGTGAGTTGCATGGAGGCTGTGATGTTGTCTGCATACATGATGACTTTGCCGTTGACATTACGTGCTGCACGGCCGGCGGTTTGCGTCAGCGAGCGGTGGGAGCGCAGGAATCCCTCTTTGTCAGCATCGAGGATGGCCACTAATGAAACCTCGGGCAGGTCAAGTCCCTCACGTAGCAGGTTCACACCGACAAGGACGTCATAGGTCCCGCGGCGAAGGTCTTCCAGTATCTTGACACGATCAAGCGTTGCCACGTCACTATGGATATAGGCTGTGCGGATATTGTGGTTCAGAAGGTATTCCGACAACTCCTCGGCCATGCGCTTGGTTAGTGTCGTTACCAATACTCGCTCGCCACGTTCTGTGCGCTGTTCTATCTCTTCCATCAAGTCGTCTATCTGGTTCTCACTGGGGCGAACCTCTATCTCGGGATCGAGCAGTCCTGTGGGACGGATGAGCTGTTCCACTATCACACCCTCAGCCTCGTTCAACTCGTAGTCGGCAGGTGTGGCAGAGACGTAGATAACCTGATGAATCATGTTGTTGAACTCTTCAAATGTCAGCGGACGATTGTCGAAGGCCGCGGGAAGCCGGAAGCCGTACTCCACAAGGTTTTTCTTGCGGGCACGGTCGCCGCCGTACATACCACCAATCTGTGGAACAGATACATGACTCTCGTCAACAACGAGCAGGAAATCGTCAGGGAAGAAGTCGAGCAGACAATAGGGACGCTCACCAGCCTGACGTCCGTCAAAGTAGCGTGAGTAGTTCTCGATGCCTGAGCAATGTCCCAACTCTTTAATCATCTCCATGTCGTATTCTACACGTTCCTTAATGCGCTGTGCCTTAATGCCATCGCCTAATTCGTTAAAGTAATCTATCTGCTTGAGGAGGTCGTCCTGTATCTGGCGGATGGCGATGTTCGTCTGCTCCTGTGAAGTCATGAAGAGGTTGGCGGGATAGAGCTTGTATTCGTCGAACTGAGCCATGCGGGTCATCGTGACGCTGTCTAACTCTTCGATGCTGTCAATCTCATCGTCCCAAAACGTGATGCGCAGGATGACTTCGTTGTAGGCCACAGCAATATCGACAGTATCGCCCTTGACTCGGAAGCATCCGCGTTTTAGCTCGATGTCGTTGCGTACATAGAGTGCAGTCACAAGTTTCCGGAGCAGGGCATTACGGTCAAGAACCTGTCCGCAACGCAGTTCTATCACATTCTCGTGCAGGGCAATGGGGGACCCCATGCCGTAGATGCACGACACGGATGACACGACAACGACATCCCTGCGTCCCGACAGTAATGCTGACACCGCAGAGAGACGCAGACGGTCTATCTCCTCATTGATGTCAAGGTCTTTTTCGATGTAGGTGTCCGTTGACGGCAGATAAGCCTCCGGCTGGTAGTAGTCGTAATAACTGACATAGTACTCTACGGCGTTCTGTGGAAAGAAACCGCGCATCTCCTCATAGAGCTGTGCGGCCAGTGTCTTGTTGTGTGAAAGGATGAGTGTCGGCTTGTTGACGTTGGCAATGACATTCGCCACGGTGAATGTCTTTCCCGAGCCGGTCACACCCAATAGTACCTGTGCACGGTCGCCGCGCTCCAGTCCCTCGGTCAGTTGCTGGATGGCTTCTGGCTGATCGCCTGTGGGTTGGTATTTCGATGTCAGTATAAAATTCTTCACACTAATGAAACATTCATAATTCGTCTGCAAAGGTAAGGAAAAAAATGCTCTTTTGGATAATAAACGTTATAAAAAACTGAAGATTTGCAAAAAATCGTTTTATTTGCTTTGTGGTTCGTAGGAAAATGCGTAATTTTGCAGGTCAAAAAGCAAAAGAATGAAGAAAAGCGTCATCATATGGTCATGTGTACTTGTACTGTTGAGTAGTTGTGCGGCTGAGTTTAACCGTGTCTATAAGACAACAAATTACGACTACAAATACGAGTACGCCAAGCAAATGTTTGCCGAGGGTGATTTCACTAAAGCCATCACGTTGCTTGAGGAGTTGGTACAAATCAAGAAAGGTACTGATCAGGCAGAGGAGTGCTTGTATATGCTTGCTATGGCAGAGTACTGTAACCGCGACTATGAGAGCGCTGCTATGACATTCCGCAAGTATTATCAGTCCTATCCGCGAGGCATTTTTGCAGAACAGGCTGCTTTCTATGTGGGACAGTCGCTTTTTGAAAGTTGCCCGGAGCCGCGTCTTGATCAGACACCTACTGTCGGAGCCATCAATGCTTATCAGCAGTTTCTTGATAACTTCCCCGGCAGTTCGTTACGCGCCAGGGCTCAGGAACGGCTCTTTGATTTACAGGACAAACTTGTCATGAAAGAATATCTCTCAGCGGAACTTTACTATAATCTCGGCGGTTATTTTGGAAATTGCAGTAATGGAGGCTCGAACTACGAAGCCTGCATCATCACTTCCCAGAACGCCCTGAAGAATTATCCTTACTCGAAGATGCGCGAGGAATTTTCTGTGCTTATTATGAAGAGTAAGTTTGAACTGGCAGAAAATAGTTCAGAGGAAAAGCGCTTGGACCGCTATCGTGACGCTGAGGACGAGTGCTACGGCTTCCTCAATGAATACCCTGACAGCAAAGAGGCTGAGCGGGCACAGAAGTACATTGTAAAATGTAAGAAAATAACAAGAGATTGAATAAATATAAATCGTAAATCGTCAAATTGTATAAATAATAGAGATGGATTACAAGAAATCAAAAGCTCCGGTAAACACCGTTACCCGCAACATTATGGACCTGTGTCGTGACACAGAAAACATCTACGAGAGTGTGGCTATTATCGCCAAGCGCGCTAACCAAATATCTGTTCAGATTAAGGAAGACCTGAGCAAGAAACTGGCTGAATTTGCTTCCTATAACGATTCTTTGGAAGAAGTGTTTGAGAATCGTGAACAGATAGAAATCTCACGCTATTACGAGAAACTTCCGAAGCCCTCTCTGCTGGCTACTCAGGAATTTATTGAGGATAAGGTATATTGGCGCGACCCTGTTCGTGACGCGCAGATTGCCTCAGCATCACAGGATTATTAAGAAATGATACAGCGCATACAAACCATATATATGTTTTTGGCTGTGGTGTTCACGGTGCTTTGTCTGTGTATGCAGATAGGCACCTTCAGTACAGCCGATGTATCGTTGCGCGAGTATAATTTGTGGCTGACAGACCCTGTGGGTATGCACCACTTTACGCCGTGGCCGCTCTTTGCTGTTCTTGTGTTGTCCGCATCCGTGGGCACATGCAATATTTTCCTTTACATGAACCGTAAGATGCAGGCGCGCATTTGTTCTTTTAACATGCTGCTAATCCTTGGCTGGTATATACTCTATGCCGTTTTTAGCCAGACGCTCAGCAGCATCGTTCCTGGGAGCGTATCCCTTTCGTTCGCTCCCTCTATTGCTGCGGCTTTTCCTTGTGTTGCAAGTATTCTCTATATCATGGCACGTCGTGCCATCATCAGCGATGAGAAACTTGTCCGTGCCGCAGACCGCATCAGGTAAGCTTATTCATAGACTTTTGCTTCACGCTTGCCTCTTAACACAGCCAAGGCGTTGAGAGCGAGGGCTTCCAGTTCATTCTCGCCAGGGAAGCAATAGACAGGCGCAAGGAAACCCACACGGTGGCGCAACTCGTTAACGATGTAGTCGGAGTGGGCCATACCGCCAGTCAGCAGGATGGCATCAATTTTTCCGCATAGCACGGCAGCCTCAGCTGCTATGTTCTTTGCTACATGGTAGAGCATGGCCTCGACAATGAAGCGTGCGTGCTCGTCACCATCCTTGATGCGCTGGAGTATCTCTCGCATATCGTTGGTACCGAGATGGGCGTTTAGTCCTGCTTTTCCTGCAATGCGCTTGAGCAGCTGTTTTTCTGAGTATTTACCGCTGAAGCATAGACGTATAAGGTCGGCGGCAGGCAGACTTCCTGCACGCTCTGGTGAGAATGGACCTTCGCCATCGAGGGCATTGTTGGCATCAACGGCTCGCCCGTGGTCGTGGGCTGCCACGCTGATACCTCCACCTAAATGACAAATAATCAGGTTCAAGTCTTCATACTCGCGACCAATCTCATTGGCAAAGCGCCGCGCAATGGCCCGTTGGTTCAATGCGTGCCAGATACAAATGCGAGGCATGAGGGGGGAGCCGCTGATACGTGCCAGTGGCGATAGCTCGTCAACAACACCCGGGTCTGCAATAAAAGCCCTGCACCCGGGAATATCCATCGCGATGTCGTAGGCGATGAGGCAGCCGAGATTACAGGCGTGGTTATGCATGACGCATCCATAGCGAGTATCATCCAGCATCTGTTGGTTGATTTCATACACACCGCCTGCTATGGGCTTAACGAGTCCGCCGCGTCCGATGACGGCATCAAATTCCAGCGGAATATCAGCCGCATGCAGTTCGTCAAGCACCAACTGTTTACGGAAGCCCTGCTGGTCGGTAGCATCGCCAAAGTGGGAAAGTTCCTCTGCGGAGTGGGTAATGTTTCGTAGCAGTACTGGTTTCTCGTCTTCATAGACGGCCATCTTGGTAGATGTGGAGCCAGGATTGATGGCAAGTATTTTCATATAGCTGCGAGGGCGAGTGAGTAATATTTGGATTCGGGGCTGTCGGCACGTGAGGGAAGCACGCAACAGCACTGGGTTCCCTGTAACACACCGGCAGTTTTGGCATAACCGAAGAGCGTTAGTGTCTTATAAAAGACGTTGCCGGCTACAATGTCAGGGAATATGAGGGCATCGGCTTGTCCGTCAATGACGCTGTGAATGCCTTTCTCGTGCAGACTGACAGAGTCGAGCGAAGTCTTCAAGTCGAGCGGACCGTCAATGATACAACGTCCATACAGTCCCGTTTGTGCCTCGGCAATGATCTCGAGGTAGTCAACAGTATAGGGAAAAGCCTTGGCGCTGACTTTTTCGGCACAATGGATAAGCGAAATGCGCGGCTCTTCGATACCCAAAGCATGACACACATAATTCATGTAGTGTATCTGCTGCCGCCGCTGGGCGGGGGTAGGAACTGGTATGACAGCGGCATCGGTGAAGAAGAGCAGCTTTTCGTACTTGGGAATCTCGGCCATAGCCACATGGGTGAGTACATGTCCTTGACGTAATATGCCTTTCTCCTTATCTAATATGGCACGTAGCAGCACGTCAGTATTAATCAGTCCTTTCATCAGGATGTCTGCCTCACCGCTCTTACATAGTGCTACGGCTTGGCGGGCACACTCTTCTTTGTCGTCACCATCGACATAGATAGGTTCAATGAATCCCATTTCCTTGCCTTTTTCAACAGCGTAACGGGTACTGGCGTCGTTAGCACATACCACGGCCACCCGTTTCTGGTCTCCCCGCTCTTGAAGGAAGACAATCATGTCATTTAGTGTTCTAATAGGTTGCATAGGCTTGTTTCGTAGTTGTTGTCTGTTATTTGTCTTGTCCGCTGAACTGCTTGATACGTTGTTCTTCAGAGAGCTTACATATTAATAAGGTATCGTCGTTTTCTGCGACGATGTAGCCGTCGAGCCCCTGTATGACAACTTTTTTCTCTTGTGTAGTGTGTATGATGCAGTTATGTGTTTCAAAGAGATTGATGTCCTGACCGATGCAGGAATTGCCGTTGAGGCCCTGCTTGGTTTGTTCGTGCAGGGAACCCCACGTGCCGAGGTCGCTCCATCCGAAGTCTGCAGGACAGACAAAGATTTCTTCGGCTTTTTCCATGATGGCGTAGTCGACGGAGATGCTTTCGCACTCGGGGAACAGACGGTCAATCTCTTCCTGTTCCTTGTCCGTATTATAGATATCCATCAATGACTCAAATATCTTGGCCATGGTGGGCTGATAAACGCGGAAGGCGTTAACGATAGTAGATACATTCCAGATGAAGATGCCGGCATTCCAGAAGTAATTGTTCTTGCTGATATAGGCTTTGGCGGTGTCCAAGTCCGGTTTTTCGCGGAAGGAATCCACACGGAATATCTCTTTGTTGCGGAGTGTGCTGGTAGAAAGGTCTGCCTGGATGTAGCCGTAACCTGTCTCAGGGCGTGTGGGCTTCATGCCGAGTGTGACGATGGCATCGCTTTCACCGGTGAATTTCAGACAGCCGCTGACGACACGCCGGAATTCTACGGTATTCGTGACGATATGGTCGCTGGGTGTGACGACAATGTTGGCTTTGGGGTCTTTTGACTTGATGCGCCAGCTGACGTAGGCGATGCAGGGTGCCGTGTTCCGTCGGCATGGCTCGCAGAGAATGTTGCTGACGGGCATGTCAGGCAGTTGCTCACGTACAATGTCAACATAGTTTTTATTGGTTACCACCCAGACGTTCTCCGGGGCACAGATGGTTTCAAAACGCTCGACGGTCAACTGCAGCAGCGTCTTTCCTACGCCGAGAACGTCAATAAACTGTTTGGGGCGCTCAGCTGTGCTCATCGGCCAGAAGCGACTGCCTACGCCGCCTGCCATAATCACGAGATGGTTGTTTGTCCTTGCCATAATATCATGAATGAAGCTAATTATCAGTTTGCAAATATATGACTTTTTCTTGAAACGAACGAATGTTTATGCGTCTTTTTTGCCCTTCTTGTGTTTAATATACCATTTTATACTATAAAAAGCGGCAATCAGAACAATGATGATGACGATGCCAATGACGAAACTATGGTTATACTGTTTGATGGTATCTTCCAACTGGTCTTCCTGGAATCCCGGAATCGTTGACAGATACCAGCCCATGGCAGCCAGAATGCTATGCCATAATCCGGCACCGATGGTTGTGTATAACAGGAACTTCCAGTAG
Organism: uncultured Prevotella sp.; assembly: GCA_905233985.1. Taxonomy (GTDB): domain Bacteria; phylum Bacteroidota; class Bacteroidia; order Bacteroidales; family Bacteroidaceae; genus Prevotella. The sequence continues at coordinate 136,008 of CAJOFA010000003.1, read as the reverse complement.
TTCATGCGTGCCAGTCCTGCCGGAAGACTGATGAGGTGACGGATGCCGGGAATCAGTCGGCCGGTCAGCGTGGCTGCCACCCCGTGATTGTCAAAGTAACGCTCGCTCTTCTCCACCTTCTGCTGGTTGAGCAGGCAGAGCTTGCCCCATTTGCTGTTGGCAAACTTGTAGATGACAGGCCTGCCGAGGTAGAGGGCAACGAAATAATTGATACTGGCCCCTATGTCAGCGCCGATGGTAGCAAAGAGCACCACCAGGATGACATTCAGCTCCCCACTGGCAGCGTGGTAGGCGGCAGGAGCCACAACGAGTTCAGAGGGAACGGGAACTACCGTGCTCTCCAGCAGCATCAGCAACAGGATGGTAGGGTAGTTGAGGTTGTGTAGAAGTGTTGTTATGAAACTCATGATGTCAGTTTTTCTTTCATATAATTATAATAGTCCTCCACCTTCATCTTTTCGGGGAACAGATTTCCCAGCACGAGGCGTGCCTCTTGCGGGTTGCGCTCGCACGACAGCTTGAGGTAGTCGAGGAACTCCTGGTCTTTTTTCAAATCCCAGCAGCAGAGTGCCATGTAAGCATGTCCGTTCTGATAGTCCTCGTCAACGATGGTCTTATAGAACCTTTTGAAAATGGCATAGGCGGCTTGGACGAGATGGTTGTCGTATAGCGATACGAGAATCCGAATCATAATCTCCGGCGAACTGTCAGACTTCAGCAAAGCTTTCTTGAAGGCATTGGTGGCTTCCTCCATCTTTTCGTTTTCAAGAAGGATATGACCTTTAAGTACCTCCATATCAGCATGATTGCAGGGGAGTTCTGAAGTCTTTTCTAAGGCCTCTATAGCTTTGTCCACATCGTGCAGGGCACTATAGGTGAATGCTGTTTCCTGATAAATCTGTGCCAGGTACTCTGATTCCTGGTTGCTGAGTTCCTCGGCCTTCTTTAAGTGCTCCAACGCTTCTTCTGGTCTATTGGTACTGAGCAGACAGATGCCCTTGTTGAGTTCGCTGAAAGCATCCTCACCGGCGACTTCGGCATAGCGTTCAAAGTACTTCAATGCCTCCTCGAAGTTGTTGAGGCGTAAGAGACTGTTCGCTTTGGTGACCAGGCTTTCCGGGTCGGTGGGGTCTATGGCGATGGCATACTCGCTACTGTCAATAGAACTGCCGTAGTCCTCGTTCATATATTGGGCATTGGCCAGCGAGTTCCAGTAACGGGTGGAGTAGGGGTTCTTGTCAATCAGCTCGTTGAAGATGCGTTGGCTGTCCTCGAACTTCCCCAATCCGAGGAGGATGTTTCCCATGAGTTCCTTGAAGTCCTCGGAGTTGTTGCCTGACGAGCGCATGCTCCACTCATAGGCCTTGTCCGTTACGCCGTAATCCAGATAGATGTTGGCCACATCCATGACATAGTCGTTGTACTCATTGGCCGGCACCGTTTTGAAGTATTCACGCAGCAGCAGGTCGGCATCCTCTATCTTGTCTTGTGCAATGAGCAGCTCGGCTTGCATGTAGTGGTAGTCGGGCGACTCCTTGTCGTCCATCTGTTCCAGATACGCTTCGGCGCCTTCCACGTCTTCGTATTCCAGCGCTTCACGTGCCTTGTATATTAGCGGAGCCGTAGCTGTCGGGAACATGGAGAGCGCCTGGCCAATGGCTTCCTCGGCTGCTTCGTGGTTGCCGATGTAGTGATAATAGTCGGCGATGTCTGCCAGGTCGTCGGCATCCTGAAAGATAGAGCCTCCGCTGTCAGACGCTTGCTCGAAGGATTCGAGAATGCTTTGAAACTCCTCGCTGTCGAAGTATTCGTCGCCGGTTCTTTTCAATGACGGATCTGCTTTAAAGATTCAATATCCTATGCTTAGCTCCTCAGTCCCACGGTGCGGTTAAACACCAGATGCTCCGGTGTTGACTCCGTGTCGAGGGTAAAGTAGCCGATGCGTTGGAACTGCAGGAAGTCGCCGGGCTTCTTCTCGGTGAGGTATTTCTCTACGTAGCAGTTCTTCAGCACCACTAAGGACTCCGGGTTCAGCAGTTCGCGGAAATCCCGTTCGTCGGCAGCTGGGTTCTCGACGGAGAACAGCTTGTTATAGAGACGCACCTCGGCGGGCAGACAGCTGTTGCAGCTGAGCCAGTGCAGCGTCTTTCCCTTGATTTTACGGTCAGCGCCCGGCATTCCGCTTCGTGTGTCGGGGTCATAAGTGGCGTAGATGGTCGTCACCTTGCCGTCGGCATCTTTGTCGCAGGGGTGTTCCTCGTCACACTTGATGATGTAGGCGTTCTTCAGACGCACCTCCTTGCCAGGTGCCAGTCGCATGAATTTCTTTTCGGCCACCTCCATGAAGTCGTCGCGCTCTATCCACAGCTCGCGGCTGAACTCGATGGTGTGCGTGCCGTCTGCCTCGTTCTCAGGATTGTTGACGGCTTCCAATGCCTCGGTCTTCCCTTTCGGATAATTAGTGATGACCAGCTTCACGGGGTCGAGCACCGCACTCACGCGGCAAGCCTTCTTGTTCAGGTCGTCACGCACGGCAGCCTCCAAGAGAGCGTAGTCGTTCAGGGCGTCGAACTTGGTATAACCAATGCTGTCGATGAAGTTGCGGATACTCTGTGAGGAATAACCGCGGCGACGCATACCGCAGACGGTCGGCATGCGGGGGTCGTCCCATCCGCTGACCAGTCCTTCGTCAACCAAAGCCTTCAACTTACGCTTTGACATGACGGTATAGGTCAGGTTCAGACGGTTAAACTCAATCTGACGGGGGCGGTAGTCGTACTGCTGGTCTTTCTCCTGTAACAGGTCCACGAACTTGTCGTAGAGCGGACGGTGAGGAACGAACTCCAGCGTGCAGATGCTATGGGTGACGCCCTCGAAGTAGTCACTCTGTCCGTGAGCGAAGTCGTACATCGGATAGGCGTGCCATTTTGTTCCCGTGCGGTGGTGGGGGGTATGGATGATGCGGTAAATGACCGGGTCGCGGAAGTGCATGTTGGGGTTGGCCATGTCGAGCTTGGCGCGCAGCACCATGCTGCCCTCAACGGCTTCCGGCGTGTTCATCTGCTCAAACAGTCGGAGGTTCTCCTCCACAGGACGGTCGCGATAGGGGCTTGCCGTACCGGGTTGGGTAGGGGTGCCTTTCTGCTCGGCAATCTGTTCCGAGGTCTGTTCATCGACATAGGCGAGCCCTTGTTTAATCATCCACACGGCGAGGTCCCACAGCTTCTCAAAGTAATCGGAGGCATAATAGAGGTTGCCCCATTTGAAGCCCAGCCATTGAATGTCGTGCAGGATGCTCTCCACATACTCCGTGCCCTCCTTCGAGGGGTTCGTGTCGTCGAAGCGCAGGTTGCACACTCCGCCGAACTCCTCTGCTACGCCGAAGTCCATGCAGATGGCTTTCGCGTGTCCTATGTGAATGTAGCCGTTGGGTTCCGGCGGGAAACGTGTCTGTATGCGCCCGCCGTTCTTGCCGACTTCCAAGTCTTCCTTCACAAACTGTTCCACGAAGCTCAGGCTTCGCTTCTCCTCATTCTCAATGTGATTCTCTGTCATTTTCTGTTGTATTTATTTATTATTACTTGATTCCCCGCTGATTCAGAGCCTGCTGATAACGTCGGGCGTTGGCCAGGTGCTCCGAATAGGTGTGGGCGAAGTTATGCGTTCCGGAGAAATCCTCCTTGGCACACATATATAAATAGTCTGACGGAACATAGTTCAGCACAGCGTCGATACCCACCAGAGAAGCCACCTTGATGGGGCCTGGCGGCAGTCCTGCGTGGCGATAGGTGTTGTAGGGACTCTCCGTTTTCAGGTGCTCGTTCAGGATGCGGCGCAGGTCAAAGCGCTTCATGGCGAACTTCACCGTCGGGTCGGCCTGCAATGGCATGTTCTGTCTCAACCGGTTCAGGTACATGCCCGCAATCTTCGGCTTCTCTCCTGCGTTCGCCGTTTCCTCGTCGATGATACTTGCCAGCGTCTGCACCTCGTCGGGCGTCAGTCCTGCTGCCTGCGCTTTCTGCTTGCGTTCAGCCGTCCAGAATGTTTCGTATTCACGCTTCATGCGCTTCATCAGGCCGTCGATGCTCACGTCCCAGTAGAAATCGTAGGTATTGGGGATGAACAGACAGAACACGGTGGTCGTGTCCTTTTCGTATTTGCGGCAGAAGTCGTTGTCGATGAGCGCCTTGGCAATGGTAGCCGAGTCCATCATCAGCTTCTTGGCTAATAGTGCAGCCATACGCTCCGGCGTGCGGGCTTCGGGGATGGTGACCATCAGCGGTTCCTGCTCGCCGCGGTTCAGCATCTGATAGACGCTGAGTGCCCCGTCGCCAGGACGCAAGGGGTAGCGCCCCGTGTGAATGTGCTCTGCGTAGGAGGAGTGACGTGCCAATGTATGCAGCGTCTTCATGGCTGCCCAGTTAGCATGTGGATCTATTTTGGCAAACACCGAGTCCACAGTGTCGTCGTTGTCAATATAGATATATTCCACTTGTTCGCTCTTCGAGAGAGACGTAAAGAGGTAATAGTAGCACAAGGCACCAATGCCCACTACAATAGCAGCGGCGGCATACAGATAGACCTTGGGGAATCTCATTTTCTTTGCTTTCATGTCCTTTCGGTTTGAATACGAGTGCAAAGGTAGTCATTTTTCCCCTAACCGCAAAAAAGAATTATATGAAAAAAGCTTAATGTCACATGTCACAACGTCACAATGTCACATTTTACTCAGTTTACTCGCAACCTTCGTACCCAAGGGATAGCATTAAACGCTTGACGCGGTGCCGCCTCATCGTTGCTTTGGTGCCGCCTCGTGAGCGGTGAGGTGCCTTGTGGCACGGGGTGAGGGCATGCTGGTGTACGACGGTCACGGCTACAGAACCCCGACTACAGAGGAATGGAGGAGGCGGATGAAGGATTGAACTGAAAAGTGTCAAAGTTGCAAAGTTGCAGTTGCATTAAGAAATGGAGAAAAAAATAAAATATATATTATAATATATATTTTAAACATAAAATTCAATTTTCCGCCTCGAAAAATGCTTAATGCAACTTTGCAACTTTCTTTTGACTATGGTAATACGCTTATTGTTAGCGCTTTGCGCAGAAATTCGTTTAATTTATGTATTCAATGGAAACAAAGAAGACTGAACCCGTAAAGGTGCGCGGCACCGCCACTTTCTATACTTCGGGCGACATGGGTTTATTAAGTTTTTTTCATATAATTCTTTTTTGCGGTTAGGGAAAAAATGATTATCTTTGCAGTCATGAAACTAAGGTTCAGTATTGAGTATGGTACGGCGTGGGGCGAAAGCCTGTATGTCTGTATCACTTATCGCAGCAGCGACGGAATGGAACGCTGCCGTCGGTTGCCGATGTTGACGGACGACGGACAACAGTGGACTTTGGAGACGGCGGCACTGGAAACGAGGCAGCATCCGGTGAGCGAGATATGCTATGCCTACGAGGTGTGCGACGCTGACGGAATCGTCCTGCGTCGTGAATGGGACGACATTCCCCGGCGCTATGCCTTCGATGCTACGCGCGACTATGTGTTTCCCGACCAGTGGCGTGACCGTCCGCTCTGTGCTCATCTTTATAGTAACGCCTATGCCGTCATGACGCACCGTGCCGTGGGCGAAGAGGTAAAGGCGCTGCCCTTGCCCTTGTTCCGCCACACACTGGTGTTCCGCATCTCTGCACCTCAGTTGAGGTATGGACAGGCCGTAGCCATTTGCGGCAGCCATCCCGCATTAGGGGCGTGGAACACTTCCCGCTATTTGCGTATGGAGTATGCTGGACAGCATGAGTGGCTGCTTTCGGTCAATGCCCTGGGTATGTTGCTGCCCATAGAATATAAATATGTGATTGTGGATGATGCCACCCATGAACTGACGGCTTGGGAAGAGGGGGAGAATCGGAGCATCACGGAACCCTCTGCCCTCAGCACACAGCAAAAAGACGGTTCGGTCCTTGTGCTACATGGCGGAATGTTGCGTGTCAAGGAAGATGAATGGCGGGCCGCAGGTGTGGTAGTTCCTGTCTTTTCGCTACGTTCGGAACATAGTTATGGTGTGGGTGACTTCGGTGACCTGCGGCGCTTTGTTGATTGGGCTGAGGTGACGGGCATGAGGGTCATCCAGACGTTGCCGGTGTGCGACACGACGCTGACCCATCGCTGGGGCGACAGCTATCCGTATAACATTGTGAGCGCTTTTGCCTTGCATCCCCATTATATGGATCTGGAGGCTTTGGGTTCTCTGAAATCAAAGCAACGCATGACGGCCTATCGTCGTCAGCAGCGTGAACTGAACGCGCTGGCATATAGTGACTACGAGGCTGTTGACCGTGTGAAGAACGCTTACATCCGCGAGTTCTTCGAGGAACAGGGGCAGCAGACGCTACAATCTGACGAGTTTAAGGAGTGGCAGGAGGAAAATGACTACTGGTTGAAGGATTATGTTCAATTCTCCACCCTTGACCCTCAACAAATACTCTTTACCCAGTACCATTTACACCGCCAGCTGAAGGAGGCTGCCGACTATGCCCGTTCCAAGGGTATCATCCTCAAGGGGGATTTGCCTATTGGTATGAATCGTGAAAGCGTGGAAACGACGGTACACCCGAAACTGTTCCATATCGACATGTCGGCGGGGGCGCCGCCTGACGCGTTCTCCGTCAATGGTCAGAACTGGGGATTCCCCACCTATAACTGGGACAATCTGGAGGGTGAGGGGTTGAAGGAGTGGTTCCGTCACCGTCTCAGCCACATGGAGCAGTATTTCGACGCGTTACGCATCGATCATGTGCTGGGCTTCTTCCGTATCTGGGAGATTCCTGTTGACGCCGTGAGTGGTATCATGGGTCATTTCTCTCCCGCATTGCCCCTGACGGTGGGCGAAATCGAATACTTTGGGTTGCCGTTCCGCAAGGAGCTCTATACGCAGCCTTACATCAACGACCGAATCATAGAGCGCTTCTTTGGTATTCATGCACAATATGTCCGTGAAAACTTCCTGCTGCCCAAGGCCTATGGTCTCTACGACCTGAAGGCCGAATATCGTACCCAGCGACAGGTAGAGCAATATTTTGAAGGACGTAACGATGAGCACAGCGTCTGGATACGTGACGGTCTTTATCGTCTCATCAGTAATGTCTTGTTCGTTGAAGACCCGCGGCAGGCAGACATGTACCATCCCCGTATCGGCGTACTCAATGAACCCATCTATGACTCGCTGAGTGCGGAGCAGAAAGATGCCTTCTGCCGCATCTATAACAACTTCTTCTATCAGCGTCATAACTTCTACTGGGGGGCACAGGCTCTGAAGCGGTTGCCTGCCATTCTGCATGACACGCGGATGCTCGTCTGTGCCGAAGACCTCGGTATGCTGCCCGACTGTGTGCAACCTGTGCTCGACCAGCTGCGCATCCTCACCCTTGAGATTCAGGCCATGCCGAAGCAGCAGGGACAGGAGTTTGCCCATGTGGATGCCTATCCGAAGCGGAGTGTATGTACCATCTCTACCCATGACATGCCGCCGATGCGCTTGTGGTGGGAAGAGAGTCCTGAGCGCACACAGCGCTACTATATTACCATGTTGCAGAAAGAGGGTAGGGTGCCTCAGCAGTTACCTGCTCATCTGGCAGAGGAAATCATAGCCCGTCATCTCTATTGTCCGTCGATGTTCTGTATTCTGCAACTGCAAGACTGGTTGGCGATGGACGGTGAGTTGCGTGGGAAGGATGTGCGTGCCGAGCGCATCAATACGCCCAGTGACCCCTACAACCGATGGCAGTGGCGTATGCACCTGACCATCGAGGAACTGCTGCGTGCCGAGCGCTATAATAATAAGATAAAGACAATGATTACCCGAAGTCGCAGAGCCTTATGACTCCCGTAGGACAGATAAGCCCCATGAGTCCTATTAGCCCCATTTGCCCCATGTTCGATACCTATATCTTCGACCTCGACGGGACATTGCTTGATACAATAGGCGATCTTGCAGCCTCCGTGAACTATGCTCTGCGCCAGCACAACATGCCAGAGCATTCTGTCGATGACGTGCGTCGTTTTGTGGGTAACGGTGTGGCAAAACTCATCGAACGTGCCATTCCTGATAGTGTTGATAATCCTCAGTACGCCAGTGTTTTAAGTTCATTTCGTCAATACTATCTTGAACACTCGTTAGATACTACGCATCCTTATGATGGCATCCCGGAACTGCTCTCCGAACTGCATCGTCGAGGCAAGCATATTGCTGTGGTGAGCAATAAGTTTATGGCTGCTACCCAGGAGCTGGTCAGTCATTTCTTCGGGGATGTCGTTGATGTGGCTATCGGCGAGCACGAGGCAGCCGGCATCCGCAAGAAACCCGCCCCCGACACCGTGTTGGAAGCACTTCAACAACTATCTCAGAACTCTAAACTCTCCACCTTTCACCCTGTCTATATCGGCGATAGCGATGTGGATATCATGACGGCCCGTAACAGCGGATTGCCCTGCATCAGCGTGCTTTGGGGCTTCCGTGACAGGGAGTTTCTGCTGGCTCACGGCGCCACGACCCTCATCACACATCCCTCGGAATTGTTGGAAGTGGAGCGGACTTAAATTATTTTGCAAACTTTTTCCATAAATATGCGGATTCTTCGCGAAATTTTTAGTACCTTTGCACGCAAATTCGCGAGAATACGTAATATATTATAGACACATTATGAATTTTACTTTGTTAATTACCGTTGTAATAACGGCTATTACATTGGTGGCGGCGGCTTACGTCATTGCTAAGCTGATAGGTCCGCGAAGCTATAACAAGGTGAAAGGTGAGCCCTACGAGTGTGGTATTCCCACGCGCGGTTCGTCTTGGTTGCCTGTTAATATCGGCTTCTACCTCTTCGCCATCCTTTTCCTCATGTTCGATGTGGAAACTGTTTTCCTCTATCCATGGGCAGTAGTAGTGAGGGATTTCGGTGCCGCGGCCTTGCTGAGCATCGGATTCTTCTTGGTTGTACTTGTATTCGGGCTGGCTTATGCCTGGAAGAAAGGAGCGCTGGAATGGAAATAAAACCAAAGATTAAGAGCATCCCCTATGAGGAGTGGAACGACAACGCGTCGCTGGAGAAGCTCGTTGATGAGTTGCATGAGGGCGGCGTGAATGTCGTGACCGGCTCACTCGACAAGCTCATCAACTGGGGACGTGCCAATTCACTATGGTCACTGACCTTTGCCACCTCATGCTGTGGTATCGAGTTCATGGCCTGCGGCTGTTCGCGTTATGACTTTGCGCGTTTCGGCTTCGAGGTGACGCGTAACTCTCCCCGTCAGGCAGACCTTATCATGTGTGCAGGAACCATTACGCACAAAATGGCACCGGCACTCAAGCGTCTGTATGATGAGATGGCTGAGCCTAAATATGTCATCGCTGTAGGTGGCTGTGCCATCAGTGGCGGCCCGTTTAAGTCAAGCTATCACGTCGTAAAAGGCATAGAGGAGATTGTTCCCGTTGACGTTTTCATTCCTGGTTGTCCCCCGCGTCCCGAAGCTATCATGTACGGCATGATGCAACTGCAGCGTAAGGTAAAGATTGAAAAGTTCTTCGGTGGTGCTAATCATAAGCAGTCGAAGGAGGAGCGTGAGCTCGGTGTGTCGAACGAGGAACTTGTTGCTCGCAAGCTGGGTGACCGTCGCCGCGAACCCATTGTGGTGACTGACGTGCCTCAGGAATTTGTTGACGAATTAAAGAAAAAGGAGGCTGCTGTATGAAACTGGAGTTCTTATCATTCGACTTTGACAAGTTCGCACAGGAGATGCAGAACTTGAAGAACCAGAAAGGTTTTGACTATCTGGTAACGATTGTGGGTGAGGACTTCGGCGCAGAAGAAGGCCTCGGCTGTATTTATATCTTAGAGAACAGCGAGACGCATGAGCGTTGCAGCGTGAAGATGCTGGCCAAGAGTCAGGTTTGCGGTGATGGCATGTCGTCAAACGGAACCGGCGAGACTGACGGTCAGCTGATTCCTTATATTCCTACCGTTTCAAAGATCTGGCATGTGGCCGACCTGTTGGAGCGTGAGGTATATGACTTCTATGGTATCGTGTTCCTCGGTCATCCCGATATGCGTCGCCTGTTCCTGCGCAGTGACTTCAAGGGCTTCCCCTTCCGTAAGGACTGGAAGTTCAATGACGAATACACCTTAGAGGACGACATTGAACCCGATTACGGTTTGGAATACTTTATTGATAAAGACGGCAACCTGCAGTCGAAGCAGAACAAGCTGTTTGCCAGCGACGACTATGTTATCAACATCGGTCCGCAGCATCCCTCGACACATGGTGTGCTTCGCTTGCAAACTGTGCTTGATGGAGAAACCGTGAAGCGCGTCTATCCGCATTTGGGCTATATCCATCGCGGTATTGAGAAGATGTGCGAGAGCTATACCTATCCTCAAACTCTTGCTTTAACGGATAGGCTTAACTATCTGAGTGCCATGATGCACCGCCATGCACTGGTGGGTGTTATCGAAGAGGGATTAGGCGTAGAACTGACTGACCGTATCAAGTACATCCGCACTATCATGGATGAGTTGCAGCGTATTGACTCCCATCTGTTGTACGTGGGTTGCTGCGCTCAGGATATGGGTGCTCTCACGGCATTCCTTTATTCGATGCGCGACCGTGAGCATGTGCTGAACTGCATGGAGGAAACCACCGGTGGACGTCTGATTCAGAACTACTACCGTATCGGTGGCTTGCAGGATGATATTGACCCGAACTTCGTCCAGAATGTGAAGAAGCTTGTAGCTTACATGAAGCCCATCATTCAGGAGTATGTTGATGTCTTTGGTGACAACATCATTACCCATAACCGTTTTGAGGGTGTGGGGCCGATGTCGAAGGCCGACTGCATCTCGTATGCCGTGACAGGTCCTGCCGGACGTGCCTCAGGCTGGAAGAACGATGTGCGTAAGAATCACCCGTACGATATGTACGACAAGGTGGAGTGGGAGCAGGTTACGATGACGGGCTGCGACACGATGGACCGTTACACCTGTCACATTAAGGAGATGTATCAGAGTCTGCATATCATCGAGCAGCTCATTGACAACATCCCCGCCGGCGACTTCTATGTGAAGCAGAAGCCCATTATCAAGGTGCCCGAAGGACAGTGGTACTTCTCTGTCGAGGGTGCCAGCGGTGAGTTTGGCGTCTATCTTGACTCACGTGGCGACAAGAGCCCGTATCGTTTGAAGATGCGTCCGATGGGACTCTCGCTGACGGGTGCGCTTGATCCGATGCTGCGTGGGCAGAAGATTGCCGACCTCGTGGCTACGGGTGCAGCTATTGACTTTGTAATTCCTGACATTGACAGATAATATTATGTTCGATTTTTCTATAATAACACAATGGTTTGACCAACTGCTTCGGGTGTCTGTCGGATGCCCCGACTGGTTGGCAATATTGATTGAATGTGTGGTGGTGGGTGTTGCCATTCTGTTGGCTTATGCGCTCATTGCCTGTGCATTGATATTCATGGAGCGTAAGGTCTGCGCCTATTTCCAGTGCCGTCTTGGCCCGATGCGCGTAGGCTATTGGGGCATACTGCAGGTGTTTGCCGACGTGTTCAAGATGCTCATCAAGGAGATCTTCTTTGTTGACAAGGCAGACAAGTTCCTTTATATAGTAGCTCCGTTGCTGGTGATTTTCGGTTCAGTAGGTGCCTTCTCGTTCCTGCCTTGGAACAAGGGAGCCACGATTCTTGACTTCAATGTAGGAATCTTCCTGCTGACCGCTATTTCTTCTATTGGCGTGGTTGGTATCTTCCTCGCCGGATGGGGTTCCAACAACAAATACTCTGTGGTCAGTGCCATGCGTGGTGCTGTGCAGATGATATCCTATGAGATGTCGCTCTGTCTCTGCCTGATAACAGCAGTTATCCTGACGGGTACCATGCAGATGTCGGGTATTGTCGAGGCACAGACAGGTCCTTGGAAGTGGCTTGTCTTCCAGGGACATATCCCTGCGCTGATAGCCTTCCTGGTATTCCTCGTTGCAGGTAATGCCGAGGCCAACCGTGGCCCCTTCGACATGGCAGAGGCTGAGAGTGAGTTGACAGCAGGTCATCATACAGAGTATTCGGGTATGGGCTTTGGCTTCTTCTATCTCGCTGAGTTCCTTAATCTCTTTATCATTTCCGGTATTGCCGCCACGGTGTTCTTAGGTGGTTGGGCTCCTGTGAATGTCGGTATTGAGGCATTCGATGCCGTCATGAACTACATCCCTGGCATTGTCTGGTTCATGGGTAAGGCTTTTGCCCTTGTGTGGCTGCTGATGTGGATTAAGTGGACGTTCCCCCGCCTGCGTATTGACCAGATTCTGAAGCTGGAGTGGAAATACCTGATGCCGCTGACACTCATCAACCTCGTGCTGATGACGGTTATCGTGGCTTTGGGCTTATATATTAAATAGGTATAGCAATGGAAGATAACAAAACATATTTCGGAGAAATAGGGCACGGCATCAAGACGTTGGCGACAGGTATGAAAATTACCTGGCAGGAGTACTTCAAGGACTTCTTCACCAACAAGTCAACCGAGCAGTACCCTGAGAACCGCAAGACGACGCTCCATGTGGCCAAGCGCCACCGCGGACGCCTTGTGTTCAAGCGTAATGAAGACGGTTCCTATAAGTGTACGGCTTGTACGTTATGTGAGAAGTCGTGTCCGAATGGTACCATCAAGATTACGTCGCACATGGCCGAAGACCCTGAGACGGGTAAGAAAAAGAAAGTGCTTGATGACTATCAGTACGACTTGGGCGACTGCATGTTCTGTCAGCTCTGCACTAACTCATGTAACTTCGATGCCATAGAGTTCACCAATGATTTTGAGAATGCCGTGTTCGACCGCGAAAAGCTGGTGCTTCACCTTGACAAGGAAGTTTACAAGGGAGGCTCGCTGCCTCATGTGATTGACGGCGGTGCTCCTCAGGAAATCGGTAAGTTTAACACTAAAAAGAAGTAAACGGCTATGGGTAATATCATTATGTTTACAATTCTCGCTATTGTCATCGTCGCATCGGCTCTGCTGTGCGTGACGACAAAGCGAATCATGCGCGCGGCAACGTTTATGTTGTTCGTGCTCTTTGGAGTGGCAGGTGTCTATTTCCTGCTTGACTACACGTTCCTGGGTGCAGCTCAGATTGCTGTCTATGCCGGAGGCGTAACGATGATCTATGTTTTTGCCATCCAGCTGGTCAGCAAGCGTACGCTTCAGGGACTTGAGGAGAAGCTGAAGGCCAGCAAGCTCGTTCGTGGTGCGCTGGCATCTGTAGCCGGACTTGTGGTGGTTTGCCTGATTTTGCTGAAGACAGGCTTCCTTACCTTGTCATCTGCTGGTCAGGAAGTATCGATGAATGCCATAGGCCATGCACTTGTCGGTGCTGATAAGTATGAATACGTGCTTCCCTTCGAGTTTATCTCACTGTTCTTGTTGGCATGTATTATTGGTGGTTTGATTGTTGCAAGAAAGGAGGAACAGAAATGACTATCCCTGTAGAATATTATTTCGTGCTGAGTGCACTCCTGTTCTTCATCGGCGTGTTTGGTTTCATTACCCGCCGCAACCTGATTGCCATGCTCATCTCTGTGGAACTGGTGCTGAACGCCGTTGACATCAACTTTGCTGCTGTCAATCGCCTGATGTATCCCGAGGGAATGGAAGGTATGTTCATGACACTCTTCGTCATTGGTATAGCTGCGGCAGAGTCGGCTGTAGCCATTGCAATTATCATCAATGTCTATCGCAACTTCAAGAGCGACAGCGTTGACAGTATTAAAAACATGAAATGGTAAACGGTTATGGAAATATATAGTTATTCATTTCTGATCCTTCTGCTGCCTGCGCTTTCGTTTGTGATTCTTGCGCTGGCAGGTATGAAGATGTCGCATAAGGCCGCAGGTCTTATCGGCACTACATCGCTGGGACTGGTTACGGTGCTTTCCTACTGGACGGCTTTTGCCTATTTCACGGCAGACCGTACGGCTGATGGAGCATTCGCCACACTTGTCCCCTATAACTTCACATGGCTGCCCTTAGGCAAGTTGAGTTTCGATATGGGTATTCTGTTGGACCCCATTTCGGTGATGATGCTTATTGTCATTTCAACGGTCAGCCTCATGGTACACATCTATTCCTTTGGTTACATGCACGGAGAAAAAGGTTTTCAACGTTACTACGCCTTTCTCTCGCTGTTTACGATGTCAATGCTCGGCCTCGTCGTAGCCACTAACATCTTCCAGATGTATTTGTTCTGGGAGCTCGTGGGTGTGTCATCTTATCTGCTGATAGGATTCTACTATCCGCTGAAGCCTGCTATTGCCGCTTCAAAGAAAGCCTTTATCGTGACACGCTTCGCTGATATGTTCTTCCTGATTGGTATCCTGCTATTCGGCTATTATGCTGGTACATTCAGCTTTGACTTTACCGTGTCGGGTGATGTCCGTGCTGTAGCAGGCGCTGCCTTCGTATTGCCTACGGCCTTAGTGCTGATGTTCATCGGTGGTGCCGGTAAGTCGGCTATGTTCCCGTTGCACATCTGGCTGCCCGATGCTATGGAAGGCCCGACGCCGGTATCTGCTCTCATCCATGCTGCTACGATGGTGGTAGCTGGTGTGTTCCAGATTGCACGTATGTTCCCGTTGTGGCTTCATTATGCTCCCGAGACGCTGAGCGTAGTGGTATGGGTTGGTGTATTCACCGCATTCTATGCTGCTGCCGTGGCTTGTGCACAAAGTGATATCAAACGTGTGCTGGCCTTCTCCACCATCTCACAGATTGCCTTCATGATGGTAGCTCTTGGTGTTTGTCTGCCAGGACATGAGTCGGTCATTGATGCTCATGGCTCTTTGGGTTACATGGCTTCGATGTTCCATCTGTTCACCCATGCCATGTTCAAGGCCTGCCTGTTCCTCGGAGCCGGTTGTATCATCCATGCCGTCCATTCTAACGAGATGGCTCTCATGGGGGGCCTTCGTAAATATATGCCTATTACGCATATTACTTTCCTTATCTCATGTCTTGCCATCGCAGGTATTCCGTTTTTCTCGGGATTTAGCTCAAAGGATGAGATTATCTCTGCCTGCATGAACTACAATCCTGTGGTAGGTTGGATTATGACGGGAATAGCAGCAATGACGGCATTCTATATGTTCCGTCTGTATTATGGTATTTTCTGGGGTACAGAAAACAAGGAGGCCCATGAGCACCACACACCGCACGAGGCTCCTCTTACGATGACCATTCCGCTTATCGTGCTATCCGTCATCACTGTGGGAGTTGGTGTCTATAGTACGTTAGCAGGCTTCTTAGAGTGGGGTGGTTCTTTCGGTTCATTCGTGACAGCCAATGGTCAGGATTATACCATCCATTTCGACACGAAGATCGCTACTATTTCTACGGTGATTGCCATATTGAGCATTTGTGTGGCTACCTATATATATAAGGGAGACCGCCAGCCTATAGCCGACCGTCTCTATAAGACGTTCCCTAAGCTGCATCGTGCAGCCTATAAGCGTTTCTATCAGGACGAGATATGGCAGTTTGTCACCCATCGCATCATTTTCCGCTGTGTCAGTACGCCTATTGCCTGGTTCGACCGTCATGTTGTTGACGGCACGTTCAACTTCATGGCATGGGGGGCAAACGAGGCCGGTGAGAGTATTCGTCCGTGGCAGAGCGGTGATGTCCGTCAGTATGCAGTTTGGTTCCTTACCGGCGCTGTGGCATTAACATTAATATTGCTTGCGTTATAAATCGAAAATCGAAAATTAGTAAATCGAAAATTCGAAGATATGAGTATATTAAGTTTATTCGTCGTAATTCCCGCCCTGATGCTTCTTGGCCTTTGGCTGGCTAAGTCTCTTAATCAGGTGCGTGGTGTGATGGTTGCCGGCGCTTCGTGTCTGCTGGCATTGTCTATATGGCTGACCGTCTATTTCATTCAGCAGCGTGCTGCAGGTAATACGGCAGAGATGCTGCTCACTTATAGTGTGCCCTGGTTTAAGCCGCTTAACATCGCCTATTCCGTTGGCGTTGATGGTATCTCGGTAGTCATGCTGCTCTTGTCGAGCATCATTGTCTTCACGGGAACCTTCGCCTCATGGCAGCTCAAGCCTCTGACCAAGGAATATTTCCTTTGGTTTACGTTGCTGTCAACGGGCGTTTATGGCTTCTTTATCTGCACCGACATGTTCACTATGTTCATGTTCTACGAGGTGGCGCTTATCCCCATGTACCTGCTTATTGGCGTCTGGGGTTCGGGTAAGAAGGAGTATGCTGCCATGAAACTCACGCTGATGCTGATGGGTGGTTCGGCTCTGCTCATCGTCGGTATTCTCGGCATCTACTACTTCAGTGGTGCCACGACGATGAATGTCAACGAGATTGCAGCTATGGGTAATATTGCACCGGAGATTCAAAAGGTGTTGTTCCCATTCATTTTCATCGGCTTCGGCGTTTTAGGAGCACTGTTCCCGTTCCATACATGGTCTCCTGATGGTCATGCTTCGGCACCTACTGCCGTTTCCATGCTCCATGCAGGTGTGCTGATGAAACTCGGAGGATACGGCTGTTTCCGCGTGGCTATGTATCTGTTACCTGAGGCCGCCAACGACTTGGCATGGATATTCCTTATCCTCACTACCATCTCGGTGGTCTATGGTGCTTTCTCTGCTTGTGTGCAGACCGACCTCAAGTATATCAATGCCTACTCCAGTGTGTCGCACTGCGGTCTGGTGCTCTTTGCACTTCTCATGATGACAAAGACTTCCTGTACTGGTGCCATCCTGCAGATGCTCTCGCACGGTCTGATGACGGCCCTGTTCTTTGCTCTTATCGGTATGATATACGGTCGCACCCATACCCGTGACATCCGTGAGCTGGCAGGTCTGATGAAAATCATGCCGTTCTTGGCTGTCGGTTATGTCATTGCTGGTTTGGCAAACCTCGGTCTTCCCGGCTTCTCGGGCTTCATTGCTGAGATGAGTATTTTCGTCGGTTCGTTCGAGAATGCAGATATGTTCCATCGTGTGGCAACCATCATTGCCTGTACCTCTATTGTTGTGACGGCAGTCTATATCCTGCGTGTCGTAGGCAAAATTCTCTATGGTGAAGTGGAGAACAAGCACTTCCTTGAGCTCACGGATGCAACGTGGGACGAGCGTGTTGCTGTTATCTGCCTGATTGCTTGTGTGGCTGGTCTCGGTTTGTTCCCCTTGTGGGCAAGTAACGTCATCAATGATGCCGTAGGTCCAATATTGTCTAACATTAACATTATATAAATAAGTATATCGAAATGAATTACGGACAATTTCTTTATATGCTGCCCGAGGTAACGCTTGTTGCCGTGCTGGTCATCGTTTTCTTTGCTGACCTGCTAATGAAGGGCGAGAGCAAGGCCAAGTCACTCGGCATCCTCACCACATTGCTGTTATGCGGCGCACTGGCATCCTGCTTTATGGCTCAGCCTGTTGAGGCTTTCGGAGGCATGTATGTCACCACTAAGGCTGCCAACATCATGAAGCTCATCCTCACTGCAGGTACTATCATCGTAGTGGTTATGGCCCAGCCCTGGGTAGAGACGGCTCGCCGTCTGGCAGGTGAGTTCTATATGCTCGTTGTCTCGACGCTACTCGGTATGTATTTCATGATGTCGTCAGGTCACTTCCTCATGTTCTTCCTCGGATTGGAAATGGCTTCTGTTCCTATGGCCTGCCTTGTAGCGTTCGACAAATACAAGAAACAGTCGGCTGAGGCTGCTGCTAAATATATTCTCGTGGCTACGTTTTCCAGTGGTGTTATGCTCTTCGGCATCTCATTCATCTATGCAGCGTCTGGCACGCTCTATTATGGTGATGTCTTCATGCAGCTGGACAAACTTTATGTTGCTTCGCCGCTTCATCTAATGGGCTTGGCCTTCTTCTTCAGTGGTCTGGGCTTTAAGATTTCGTTGGTGCCGTTCCACTTCTGGACAGCTGATACTTACGAAGGAGCCCCCACACCTGTGACGGGTTACCTGAGCGTGATTTCTAAGGGTGCGGCAGCCTTCACGCTGCTTGTCATCCTCTTCCGTGTGTTTGAACCCATGCGTGAGTATTATCAGGTTATGCTCTATGTGGTGATTGTTTTGAGCATCACCATTGCCAACCTGTTTGCCATCCGTCAGCAGGAGCTCAAGCGCTTCATGGCGTTCAGCTCTATCTCTCAGGCTGGCTACATCATGCTCGCTGTTATCAGCAATGACTTCCAGATGGCTACTACTGCACTTATCTACTATGTGCTGGTCTATATTGTGGCTAACATGGCTGTCTTCACGGTCATCAATGTGGTAGAGCATAAAGGTCAAGGTTCAACACTTATGAGTGCCTACGACGGCTTCTACCAGACCAACCCGAAATTGGCGTTCCTTATGACACTGGCCCTGTTCTCGCTGGCAGGTATTCCGCCGTTTGCTGGTATGTTCAGCAAGTTCTTTGTCTTCATGGCAGGTGTGGCTGGTCATGAGCAAGCTCCCTTCTGGGCATACTTCGTTGTCTTCATTGCCTTGGTTAACACGGTGGTGTCACTTTACTACTACCTGCTGATTGTCAAGGCCATGTATATCAAGAAGACCGACTCGCCGCTGCCCACCTTCCAGAGTGACGGCAATACTAAGACTGCACTGGCCATCTGCACGGTAGGTATTGCCTTCTTTGGTGTCTGCTCGTTTATCTACGACTGGATTTACGCGTCGGCAGCCATCTGATGGGTATGAAAGTTTGATAATATGAAAATGAGAAAATATCTTATCGGCACGCTGCTCCTGCTCCTTGTAGCAGGGGCAGCTGTTGCCATTATAGACAGTTTCTTGTCCGATGATGAGCCTTCCACCGTCATGGAATACATGGAACACAAGGAAGAAACAGATTCTGTTGCCCTCCAATCCTCATCCAAGCAGGAGAGGGGAGTGGAACGTCACTATGCAGAGCACCGTCATCCCACAACTAACATCGATCCTGACAAGCGCAACACCGTCGAGGGCGTCATCCTTCATCACACAGCCGAGCCTACCGTTGAACGTTCCCTTGAGGTACTCACGTCGAAGAAGAAAGGTGTAGGCACACATGTAGTCATTGACACCGACGGCACGCGTTATGTCATGTGCGACCCCGAGGTTGTGACGTTCCATGCGGGTAAGTCCATCCTCAACGGTCGTGAAGGATGTAATGACTTTACCATCGGCATCGAGTTTCAGGGCAATACCCTTGAAGCACCGCTGACTGAAGATCAGATTTACAGCGCCATCGAATATTTGCGCCCCATTATTGCCAAGTATCACATCCCTACGGCCAACATCGTGACGCATGAAATGATTCGCAATGCCTACAGGGAGAAATATCCCGATGCACGTTGTTATGGTAAGGTGGACATCACCCCTGAAGAGTACGAGCACTTCATGCGCATCTTCCGTCAAGAGATGGAAGAGTAGCTTCTTGCAAAAATCCACATAAATGAGGATTGCAGGGTAAGGAAAAACTCCTTACCTTTGCAGCGCATTTAGATTACAGGATTAACGTATAAGAACATCATGAAACAAAAGAAGTTTTTATTTTCCCTGCTCCTTGCTGCGGTTTTCATGCCGGCAGGGGCAGTGGATATTGATACCAACGACTCGTCACGTGTGTTTGACCTGGACGAGGTCGTCATTGTGGCTCAGCCCAAGGAAGGCGTAGGCTTGCGTCTGCAGCCCATGAGTTCAACAGTGATGACGTCGGGTGAGCTGATGCGTCTCCATGTGCATGATCTCAGTCAGTTGAGCGACTTTATCCCGTCGTTCCAGATGCCTGCCTATGGTTCACGTCTCACGTCATCTATGTATGTTCGTGGCATCGGCTCACGCATTAACAACCCCGCCGTAGGTATCTACTACGACAACCTGCCCCTTATGTCTAAGGCCGCGTTCAACAACCATTTCTATATGATTGACCGCGTGGATGTATTGCGCGGGCCGCAGAGCACGCTCTACGGTCAAAATACTGAAGGTGGACTGGTACGTGTCTATTCCAAGAACCCGATGAACTATCAGGGTACGGATATTCGACTGGGCATTGGCACAGGGCTTTATTCTAACATCGAGGTGGCCCACCACCATCGTCCCAGCGAAAAGCTCGCCTTTTCCGTTGCAGGATTCTATAGCGGACTCAAAGGCTTTATCAACAACCAGAACTTCTCGGAGAAAAATGACCTGACGAACGAGGCTGGTGCAAAGGTGCGCCTCATCTATCAGCCTTCGCAAAAGTTGAAGTTTGATTGGACGGCTGATTATCAGTATGTCAACCAGAACGGCTTTGGCTATGGCGAATTCCAGCCCATTGAGACCAGTTCGGTGAAACCCTATAGCCTTGATGTGGAGGATCCTGCCACCACTATTATGAATGGCTACAAGCGTAACATGCTGAACACGGGTCTGACGCTGAGCTATGAGACACAACGACTGCTCTTCACCTCCACTACCAGCTACCAGTTCCTGCAGGACATGATGCTGATGGACCAGGACTATATGACGCCCGACTATCTGCGACTGGAACAGTGCCAGAAGATGAATGCCCTGACGCAGGAGTTTGTGCTTCGTTCACATGACAATAGCGCATGGCAGCACACCACCGGCCTCTTTGCGTCGTATCAGTGGCTGCGTACCGATGCCCCTGTCTATTTCGGCGACGCCGTCACAGGACCTATCGGTTCCGCTATCACGAATGCCATGACCAATGCCATGCAACAGGCTATGTATGGACAGATGTTGCAGCAGATGCTGGATCGTGGTATGCCGCAGGCTGCTGCCGAGGCTGCTGCTAAGGCCGCTGCAGAGGCTGCCGTCGCCAAGGCTGGTATTAACATGTCGGCAGAGATGGCGGTACCTGAGACTTTCCATACGCCGACGCTCAACCTCGGTCTGTTCCATGAGTCGAACATCCTGTTGGGCGACCACCTGAAGCTGACGCTTGGACTGCGCCTGAACTACGACCGCGTAAAGATTGACTACGACGCGCTGGCCTATATGAATATTACGGGTGGCACGGCAGAGCGGCAGGCTACCTATCACCTGACGTCACATGTTGTCGATAGCCAATCGAAGTCTTTTACACAGTTGTTGCCGAAGTTCGGTATGACGTGGGCTTTCGATGATAATCTCGGTAATGTCTATGCCATTGTTTCAAAGGGCTACCGCACGGGTGGATATAACATCCAGATGTTCAGCGACATTCTGCAGACCGACCTTAATGCCCATCAGCAGGACGCCATGCGTGGCGACTATGACGTGGAGCACACTCCCGAGAACTATGATGCCATCGAGGAAACCATTAGTTACAAACCCGAGGAGTCTTGGAATTACGAAATAGGCACGCACCTCAATCTTTTCGACGGTACTCTGCACGCTGACCTGTCACTTTACTACATGCAGATTCGCAACCAGCAGCTCTCCGTCATGGAACCGAACAGTAACTATGGACGTATTATGGTGAACGCTGGTAAGAGTCATTCCTGTGGTTTGGAGGCTACGCTGCGTGGCCGTGCCTTCGACAATGCTTTCGAGTGGAGCGCATCCTATGCCTTTACCAATGCCAAGTTCGATGAATACAGCGAGAAAAAGACGGCATCTTCAACGGATTATCATACGCAGGAGCTCATTCCTACCGACTATAAGGACAATTACGTGCCTTTCGTGCCTCAGCACTCGTTCAGTGCAATGGCTGACTGGCATATTGGTCAGTTTACCCTGGGTGCCAATGTCTCAGGTCAGGGAAAGATCTGGTGGGATGAGGCCAACACGTTTAGCCAGAAGTTCTATGCCTTGCTGGGTGCCCACGCTGACTATGACTTCGGTCCTGTGGTTGTCAGCCTGTGGGGACGTAACTTGACTGATACGAAATACAACACCTTTGCTGTACAGAGCAGCGCCGCCGGCGGTACTCGTTACTTCGCCCAGCGTGCCAATCCCCTGCAGGTGGGCGTGGACGTCAGTCTCCACTTTTAGTCTTATAGGACCCATTAGCCCTATAGGGCCTATACCTTCATCAGTTCGCTCATCACCATGTCGCTGACAAACAACCCTTTTCGGGTCAGCGCAAGATGATGAGCCTTTTCTTGCAGCAGCCCGTCGTCCATAAAGCGGCGGGCATTTTTCATGCAGTAGTCTCGCTGCTCGTCCGTCAGCGTCGTGAGGTCAAGTCCTTCGCAAGTGCGAAGCGCCACCGTCACGCGGTCGTTATAGCGCGTCCATCCTTCTATCAGTTCACTGCCCTCTACAGGCGACTCGCCCTTTTCTATGCGACGGATATACTCCCGTAGGTCTGCAACGTTCCACCAACGCCTATGTCCGTCATAGGAGTGTGCCGCAGCTCCTATGCCGATATACGGCACGTCCTTCCAATAATTACTGTTATGTTTTGAGCGGTGGCTTCGGCTCCAATTACTTATCTCATAATGCTCATATCCTGCGGCCTCCAGCTTATCCATGAGCAGCTCATACATCTGCCGCTCCGTTTCCTCGTCACATTCCTCATTCCTCATGCGCTCATAGAGCGGAGTACCCTCCTCATACATCAGGCAATAGGAAGAGATATGTTCTACGTCGAGAGCCAGGGCCGTGTCAATGTCGCGCTCCCAATCTGTCAGCGTCTCGTTGGGGAAACCATACATCAGGTCGATACTGATGTTGTTGATGCCAGCATCGCGTAGCCGCTGGACGGCCTGCTGCACCTGTGCTGCTGTGTGGCGGCGATTCAGGAACCGCAGCCGTTCATCGTTGAACGTCTGTGCTCCCATGCTCACGCGGTTGATGCCCAACTGCGGTAAAGCCGCAGCATACTGGACCGTTACGTCGTCGGGGTTACACTCCATCGTGACTTCGAACCCCCTCCCCCGACCCCTCCCCGAAGGAGAGGGGAGTCCTCCCCCCTTGGGGGGAATGAGGGGGGCTAATATCTGCTCCAGCTGTGCAATGCTCAACTGGCTCGGCGTGCCTCCCCCAATATATATGGTATCTATCTCCCCTCCCTTGGGAAGGGGTAGGGGGTGGGCTTCCTTACACACCGCATCCACATAGCGCTGTCGCAGTTCCAGCGCCGTCGTTGAGTAGAAGCCGCAGTAGATGCAGCGGCTCTTACAAAAGGGAATATGGATATAAATACCAGCCATTGAGCTGCAAACTTACTGCTTTTTCCTGACATAACGAACGCTTTGCGCCTTTTTTTAGCATGAAGGCCTGTTTTTTATGGGAAAAGTCTTGTATATCTGCTTGCTTAATCGTATCTTTGCAGCATAAACTATAAGAACAAAAAAATATGAAACGAATCATTCAAATACTTCTTGCAGCGTTTGTGCTGACGATGGTGCCTGCGACGTATGCCTGTGCCCAGAATGACAGGACTGGTTCTGCGGGTCACATTGAAACCCCGAGGGAGCGTAAGGCTCGCGAGGCTCGTGAAGCAGAGGCTCGCAAGAAGAAACAGCAGCAAGAAGCTGCAGCTCGCCGACAGCGCGAAGAAGCACGTAAGAAACGTGAAGCTGAAGCTGCCGCACAGAGACAGCGTGAGGAAGAAGCGCGTAAGAAACGCGAAGCGGAAGAGCGTGAACGCATGCGTCCGTTTCGTGAGTTAGAGGCGAACATGGTCTATGTGGAAGGCGGCACGTTCACGATGGGTGCCACGAGCGAGCAGGGCTCGGATGCCTGGGATCATGAAAAACCGACTCATCAGGTGACGCTGTCTTCGTTCCACCTCTGCAAGTATGAAGTGACGCAGGAGTTATGGCAGGCGGTGATGGGTAGCAACCCTTCCAACTTCAAGGGCAGTAAGCGCCCAGTAGAACAAGTGAGCTGGGAGGACTGCCAGCAGTTCATTACGAAGCTGAACCAGCTGACAGGCAAGAACTATCGTCTGCCTACTGAGGCTGAGTGGGAGTATGCCGCCCGCGGCGGCAACCGCTCCAACAGCTATAAGTATGCCGGCAGCAACAGCATTGGCGACGTGGCTTGGTACACGGACAACAGCAGCTCGACAACGCACGACGTAGGCACAAAGCGTGCGAACGAGTTGGGCTTATACGACATGGCTGGCAACGTCTATGAATGGTGCAGTGACTGGTTTGGAAGTTACAGTTCTGGAGCCCAGACGAACCCTCATGGTGCGTCTTCGGGCTCCTATCGCGTGTACCGTGGGGGCTGCTGGTACAGCTACGCCAGGGACTGCCGTGTGTCGGATCGCAACGGCAGCTCGCCGGCGCTCCGCAACTACGACGTCGGACTCAGGCTCGCCCTTTGAGTTCCAAAGAAAAAGTAGAAACAAAAACACGTTGTGCGTAAGCCAAGGGCTGAGGCCTTCGGCCAGCCCAAGCAACGCACAACATACGCACCACGGGGACGGTTCTGATGATCCAATTTTTTTCGAAAATGGTATCACGCAGAACCGTCCCCTTCTACCGAGGAAACGAACGGGTTGAGTTGTCCGGGTGCTCCGGACACTTTGTCCGCATACTCCGGACAAGTCGTCCGCACTATCCGGACAAGTTGTCCGAACGGTCCGGACAAACTGTCCCAAATAGTCGGACTGTTTTTGGGAAACTATCGAATGATTCACGAACTGTGTTTGTGTTCTATGTAAACTTTCTTCTTGTTTGATGCGTTTTTGGTTTGTTTTTTGTGTATAGATAAACAAAAATTAGCGTTATATTTAAGTTTTTTAGGTTAAAATTTGGTTTTTATTAGATTTTTTAGTAATTTTGCAGACGATTTTAACATCGTCTATTTAAAATTAATAAGCGCCGTGCGTAAGGTATATGCTTTTCTGTTGCTGACGATGCTGCTGTGCATCGGATGTGAATGGCGCCTCAAACCCAACGACGAACAGCCGCCGAAGGGGATTGAGGTGGAGCGCTATGACCGTATTCAGGCCCTCTATCTGACGACGGGTGACCGCGCTGCCTTGCAGCAGTTGAACACGAGTTATCCCGAGCAGACGCGGACGCTGATAGAGGATTTGTTGAGAATCGGCCGTGTGAACGATGCTGACATCTACACAAAGTTCCTTCATCTCTATCAGGACTCGGTGCTGCGTGCCATCATTGCTGACGTGGAACGTGAGTACGACGACATGAGCGACCTGAGCCGTGAGCTGAACAATGCGTTCGAGGAACTGAATGACGCGCTGCCCGACTTTGAGATGCCCATGATTTATGCACAGATAGGTACGCTGAAGGAGAGCATCGTCGTCTCGGGTAACACGCTGGGCATTTGTCTGGACAAGTATCTGGGCGAGAACTATCCTATCTATCAGAAGTTCTATACCGAGAGCGAGCGCCATCAGATGGTGCGTAAGATGATTGTGCCCGACTGCCTCGGTTTCTATATCCTCAGCCTGTTCCCATTCCCCGAGACCAGTTCCATGACGCTTCGTCATAATCACATGATGAAGATACAATGGGTGGTCAACCACTTGCTGAAGAAGGAGGTCTTCACCAGTCCTGAGGTGAAGTCCGTCAATACCTACATGCAGAAGCACCATCAGATGACTATTCCTCAGTTGCTTGAGAGCTCCGACTCCACGATTGTTACGTTGCCTAACAACTAATTCCTTCTCTTGTTTTTTTCTTTTTGTACAAGCGTAGTCGTACTATGCCTGTGTCCTCAATGCACGCATGGCATTGAGGACGGCGAGGACGGTGACGCCGACGTCGGCGAAGACGGCAAGCCACATAGCGGCGAGACCGAAGGCAGCAAGAATCAATACAGCCACCTTGACACCAATGGCAAACCACACATTCTGACGTGCGATGCTCAGGGTACGGCGCGCAATGCGTATGGCAGTAGCTATGTGCGAAGGACGGTCATCCATCAGTACCACATCGGCAGCTTCTATAGCGGCATCGCTGCCCAATCCACCCATAGCGATGCCCACGTCGGCACGGGCCAGTACAGGAGCATCGTTGATGCCATCGCCGACAAACGCTACTTTTCCACCTGCATTCTTCTGGAGTTCTTTGTCCATCAATCGTACCTTATCGCCAGGCATTAGTTCGGCGTGATAGGCATCGAGCGACAGCTCATGTGCCACGTGCTCGCCAACCTCCTTGCGGTCGCCTGTGAGCATGACAATCTTGTTGACACCAAGCTGACGGAGCTGACTGACGGCTTCAGCACTATCGTCCTTTAACTGGTCGTTAATAACAATGTGTCCGGCATAAGTGAATTGAGGCTTTTCTTCTCCTTGGGAGGGGATGGGAGAGGTACTTATTGCTACATGGATAATGGTACCCGTGTGGTGACAGGGGTGCCACTTGGCGCCGACAGCATCCATCAGTTTTGTGTTGCCAACAGCCACCTGACGGTCAACGACAGTAGCACGGATGCCTTGACCGGCAATCTCCTCTACGTTCCTGACGGTGCAGCCGTCTGTGGCCTCGTCGGGGAACGCATTACGCAGCGTAGCGCCGATGGGGTGAGTGGAATAGTGCTCTACATGGGCAGCCAGATGCAGCAATTGGTGTTCATCCATTTGGTCGGGATGCACAGCAACGACAGCAAACTGTCCGTGAGTGAGTGTGCCGGTCTTATCGAAAACGACAGTGGAAAGGCTTGCGAGCGTGTCGAGGTAGTTGGCACCTTTGACGAGAATGCCTCGCCGCGATGCTCCACCGATGCCGCCAAAGAATGTGAGTGGCACAGAGATTACCAACGCGCAGGGACACGACACGACGAGGAATATGAGGGCACGATGGAGCCACGTGTAAAGCGCTTCCATGAAGGGAGTGCCGTTGGCGAGACACAGCCATGTCGGTGGGATGAGTGCCAATAGCAACGCTGCCAGCACTACAATAGGAGTATAGACACGGGCAAAGCGTGTGATGAATGCCTCGCTACGCGATTTATGCTCACCAGCACTTTCCACGAGACTGATGATTTTCGATGCGGTGCTGTCGCCGAAGGTCTTGGTGGTTCTCACACGGACGACACCCGAGAGATTGACGCAGCCAGAGATGACTTCGTCGCCTTCTGCAACGTCTCTAGGCATGCTCTCACCCGTCAGTGCCACCGTGTTCAGACTCGTGGTGCCTGAGATGACGACACCGTCAAGTGGCACCTTCTCGCCCGGACGGATGATAATGACAGAACCGACAGCCACCTGTTCGGGGCTGACGTCCTCCTCTTCCAAATGGGCGATGTCGGGACGCAGGTCCATGAGGTGTGCAATGCTCTGCCGGCTCTTGCCCTCCGCATAGCCCTCGAAGAGTTCGCCCACCTGGAAGAAGAGCATGACGAAGACAGCTTCTGCAAACTCTGCCTCTGCCCCGGGCATAAAGCCGATGGCCAGTGCGCCGATGGTGGCGACGGACATGAGGAAGTGCTCGTTGAAAGCCTCGCCGTGTGCAAGTCCCTCGGCAGCTTCCTTCAGTGTCTCATGGCCGACGAGTAAGTAGGGTACGAGATAGACGAGCAGCAGCTGCCACATCGTCAGGTTACAATTCTTCTCAATGATGATGGCGGTAACGAGCAATACTGCCGTCACAGCAATAAGCACCAACTGGCCTTTCATTCCTCCATGATGATGCTCGTGGTTGTGCTCGTGGTTGTGTTCATGATGATGTTCGTGGTTGTGTTCATGATGATGCTCATGCTCACAACAACATGCTTGCTTGTGATGATTTTTTTCTGTCATATTGCAACGCTTCTTAAGTTTCACGGTGCAAAGGTACGCATAAGGTTTTGCAACTTGGTTGCAATGTTCACCTCAGTCGCGGGAATATTTGCGCCGAGCACGGAAACGCTGGGCGAGTGTCATGGCTTCATACTGTTTCCATCCGGTGGCTCCTTCATCGCCGAAACGCTCAAGGTAGTGAGGATTATACATATTGGCATAAGCCTCCATCTCGAAGGGGTTGAGTTCATAACCGGCATTAGGAAGAATGCGGTTGGCACGGCGCGCCTGAAACCAGAAAATCATATACTTCCAATAAAAGCACAACCATGAGTTGTGGGTTGACTGTGCCTGACGCAAGTGGATGGTTTCATGGTATTTGACAGGGTGGGGCGCCTGGTTGTAACGGTCGGCGTCGGCCTTGTCGTTGGTGATGATGGTTCCGAAGAAGGTGACGGCATCGTAGCCTTTGCGGAGCCAAAAAGGAATGCTCACGGCGCGCATCTCAAGCACTTTGCTCGGACGGCGCGCCGTGAACATAATAGAGAATATCTTAAATGGGCTGGCCATTATGTACCGTTTATTGATCTACTCCTTTGATAACCTTGTAGAGTAGTCTGCCCGTCTTGTCGTACCATTCACCGGTGTACGGATTATAGTCTTGGAAGGTTCCTACGAAGTAACTCTTGTCTTCGGCAATGGTATAGGTGCCTTCTCCGAAATGATCGTCAACGAACGTGCCCTTATAGGAGTCACCGTTCTTGAAAGTCAGTTCGCCGTTATCGTCAACGCGCACGCCGTTCTTGAACTTACCCTTATAGGTGTCTTTGACGCTGTCGGTGTATTTGGCAACACCCTTGCCGTCAGGTTTGTTATTGTCGTTTACCTCGCCCGTATATTTGAAGGCAACGCTATTGTCGGCACCGTAGATAGGCTCTTCGGTGACGGTTTTCCTTGATACGGATGCCTCTGTGTTGTCGGGATTGGTGCTGTTGTCGCCACCCTTCAGTTTCGGATAGACGAAAAACGCTACAACTGCGATAACAATGATTATCAATGCTGCTGCCACGCCCCCGATGATAAGTGGCAACTTGCTGCTCTTCGGTGCTGTGGTAATACCTCCGGTGTTGTAGGTGTCAATGCCTGGCCGTGAGGTTGACGAAGGGGGTTGGCTTGTAATGGGAGGCCGCGATGTCGTCGGCGGACGGCTGGTGATGGGGGGAGGCGGTGGTGTCGAGGGTTGTGAGTTACTTGACACGTCGTTGCCCTCACCCATGACCATTGTCTCTTCCGACTCGTTGGCAGTAATGGGAATGGTGATGCTACCGTCCAGATAGCCGATGAACCTGCTCATCTCCTGGGGACGGTCACGTCGGCGAGGCTGCATGGCTGCTACAATGGCACGCCATGTGTTCTCGCTAATCTGCTGCGGACGAGCTCCCAGACCTTCCTCGTTGATAATAGAAGCTTCGGGCGGTACCTTGCCTGTCAGTAGGCTATAGAGTGTGGCACCGAGGCTGTAGATGTCAGTGACGGGGGAGAAGTCCTGCAACGACTGCTGGAACTGCTCCAGCGGAGCGAAGCCCTTGCTCAGTCCTACGGGGGTGGCACTGGTCTCACGACCGTCGGAGGTGTAGTTCTTGGAGATGCCAAAGTCGATGAGCATGGCTTTGCCACCATTGAGCAGAATGTTGCCCGGCTTCACGTCATAGTGGCACATGTGCTTCGTCGTATGCATGTACTCAAGGGCACGACCAATATCGATGGTATATTTCAGCGCATCTTCCTCCTTGAGCGGACCGTTGGCCTTGATATAATTGCGCAGCGAACCGTCCTTCAGGAACTGCATGACATAGTAAACGGTATTGTTCTCTTCGAACACATCGGCTACGTGTACGATATTGGGATGGTCGAGTTGCGAGAGGTTATGGGCCTCCTTGACAAACTTCTGACGGTATTTCTCCACTTGTGCGGTGCTGCCCGTTGAGGGGATTGACACATTGTCATTGCTTTCTCGCACGCAGGTGTCCTTCATGAAGAACTCCTTGATGGCAACGGGCACCTCTACTTCCATGACGCCGAGGTTACCCGTTACTTTCTCTTTAGTGATGGCTTGGTACGTGATGCCGAAACCACCTTGTCCCAATACCTTGACGATGGTATAGCGCCCGTCTTGCAGGGTGGCTCCCATCTTCAGGGTTGTCTCATTCTGTATATTATCCATGATTGTCTTTGTTTGAATTCTTTACATGTACCAAGAGCGTCGCTTGTCACCGTCGGTAATCAGGTATGTACCGCTGTCGGTATATTTCACGAAACGAGGACGGAACTTCTGCTCCTTGATGGCTTCCTCGACGTTGGTTGGGATGTTTTGATAGTACACACCGTTCTCGCAGCAGACAACGATACCCTTGTTGGTGATGCTGGCGGAGTAGATAGGACCAAACTTGTCAAGAGCCTTTTGCAAGTTGCTGTTGTCGGTCTCGTGTGAGGCATAGAAATGCTTGTTGGTCACGATGGCGAAGTTGCCGTTCTCGCAGATGGATACGGAGAGAATGGTCTCGCGGTCTTTGTTATACTGACTCATCAGCTCTTTCATCTTGTCGGGCATCAGTCCCCAGTAGCCGTTCTCGCCCCAGACAATGCACCACCAGCCGGAATCGGTGACGGTGACATCGGTGATGCGGTGACCTTCCTTGTTGTACTCCTTCAGCTTGTCCACCATACCCTGCGGCACAGAGGCACTGTAGGCATAACCATTGTCGCCAGTGATGGCAACACCACGGTCATCCTCGGTGATGGCACCAGTGCGGCAACCTTCGTCACCCCATTCGCGGATGGCATCGGTAATGTAGGGCAGGGCTTTGGCGTTATCTTCATAGTCGCGGCTGGTGCCGTAAAACTCAAAGCCGGCAAGTTCGTTGGTCGGTTGCTCTGGCTTGGCCAACAGTGTGAAGTTAGTACTGAAGATGCGCTTATTATTGTACCACAACTCCCAGCGGTAGGTGCCTTCGGAGTAGGATCCACCGTCGGCGTTACCCCAACCTGGGAAGGTGATGGTGTTGCCGTTACCCTTGTTAAAGTCGGCGTCGTCGGACGTCGTGTAATCGTCGGGCGACGAGTTTCCAGTCATCATAGAGCCGTCGGGACGGTAAATCTTGGAGAAGATAGTCACCTCACCCGTTGCAGCCTGACAATTATAGGTCAGTTTCGGGGTAGCATATTTCACGTCTTCGGCAAACATAGACGTTCCGAAGGCGTCGATGATGTCACCATCGTAGTCTGTATTACCAATCTGCAGCTTGGTGATAGTCACCTTTGACATCGGGTCTGCCTTTTTCTTGGGGGGCGTTGGCGTAGGCTTTTTCTTCTCTGCTTTCTTTTTATTACCGCCACCACCGGTGTTCACGGTTGTCGTATTACCACTGTTCGTGTCCCTCCTTTTAATGGGACTTCCCTGTGCCAGTGCATCCTGAGCACATACCAAACCGGCGAGCAGAAAGATGATTGCCGTTCTTGAAAATAGATGTTTCATATTTGTCGTAATTTATTAGTTATTATTCATGATTTGTGCTCTGACTGCCTTCGCCGGAGCTGGCGTGGGTGTCCAGCTTTTTGGTGATGACAGAAGCGTCATTGCCAGCCTCTTCCTTCTTAGGATTGGTCGTACTTTCCTGTGTGGAAGGTTGTCCTGCCTGAGGTTCAGTACTATTGGCATCTGGAGTGTTCTTGCTCTTGCCTGCCTTGACATCGTTGCTGGTGTTCGGACGCTTGACGGGGGTAGCATTGTCACGTTTAGGCGACTTGATTTCGGGCTGTTCTGTCTGCGGTGGTGTTGCCTCGTTGTTGTCATCATCCTTACCGCTGCCCATGAACATATAGATAGCCACAGCAATGACAGCGATGAGTGTTACGATGGCGAGAATCATAATCTTGCCCGTGCCACTGCTCTTCATCTTTTTTTTGCGCTTGGGCTCGCTGATGGGTTCTGAGTAGTCGGATTTCTCCGGCTTCGGCTCTTCCATAGCGGGGGCCGGTTCTGCCATTGGTGCCGGTTCTGCCATTGGTGCCGGTTCTTCCATCGGTGTCGGTTCGGCCTGCAAGGGTTCTTCTGTTGGCTGCTGTGCCTGAGCGGAGCGGCCCACGACCATCACGGAGTCGCCCGTGTCTTCAACGGAGCCTGTCTCTGACAGCTCAGCAAGCAGTATCTTGTTGGCGGCACGTGCCTCCGGCTCATTGTTCGGGCAGAGCAGGTCGTTTTCTTCGTGCTCTACGCTCTCAATGCGGACGATAATGCCCGAGTGATTGTCGTTGCTATCGTCTGTCTCTTGAATGAGCATGTCACGCTTCTCACCGTCGGGAATACCATAGCCGAAGATATCAAGCAACTGCTTGTCTTCCATGTGTTCCAGCATACCGTCGGAACAGAGATAGAAGTAGTCGCCCTCCTGTATGTCGGTGATGTGGACGATGTCTGCCTTCGAACGCCGTTCCTGGTTGGCCATGATGACACGTGTGATAACGTTCTTGTTCTTGGCAGTCTTCATCTCGTCCTTCGTCAGCTCGCCAATCTCAAAGAGGTCGTAGATGAGCGAGTGGTCACGTGAGCGATATAGAATCTCACGGGTGTTGGGGCGTATGTGGTAGATGCGGCTGTCGCCAATGTGTGCTACCGTGCATCCGCCACGGTGGAAGCAGAGGAAGGTGAGTGTGGTACCCATCTTCTTCGTGCCGTCCTTGTCCTGCTCGTCTAGCGCGTTGTAGGCAGCATCAATAGCCTCCTCGAGCATGGCTTCAGGGAGCATGTCCGTCGGCGTGAAGCGGCTCTTGATGAAGCTGCTGATGGTCTGTATGACTGTTCCGCTGGCTACTTCTCCGCACTCGTGACCGCCCATTCCGTCGCAGAGGATGAAAAGGAAATCCTTGGGAGATGCGGTGTTCAGTAACGGATAGATAGAGTCCTCCTGATTAGGACGCTTACCTATCTGGTGTATCGCGAATGGTTGTGCAATCTTGATTTTCATTGTATGTCTGTTCTTATGGGTTACGATGAAAGGAGGTTAGAGGGGGAGCTCATAGCGAAGGAGCAGGTTGCCCATCTTGATTTCCGAACCATTGTTCAATATCAGCTTGTCGTTGCCGTTGAGCAGGATGCCCGATACGTAGGTCGAGTTCTTGTTGGAGCCGTTACTGATGATGGCCCGGATTGACATGTCGGACATGCGCACCAGTTCGATGACGGCGTGGAAACGACTCATCGTCTTGTCACCATGAGTGTCAATCTGTACGGTAGCCTGCGGCGTACTGCTCATGCGTCCGATGGTGTTGCGGCCGAGCTTCAGCTCATAGCGTTTGTTCTCATGGACGAGGAAGGCGTTGTTGGAGCGTGCGGTCTTGTTGAAGTCGGTGACCAGCATGGTCTCACTGCCGTTGCCGAAGTTGCTGTAAGGGTTATATCCCGGGTTTCCGCCAGGAGCCTGATAGGGTGCGTTGTATGGGGGCTGTCCGCCGTTGTTGCCTCTTGGTGGAGGGGGTGGGGGAGTCTGTACTTGCTGGGGCTGCTGAACCTGCGGTTGCTGCTGTACCTGTGGCTGAGGTGCTTGCGGCTGCTGAGGTGCCTGAGCCGGTTGCTGCTGAGCCTGCGGCTGAGCTGGCTGCTGCGGCTGGGCGGGAGCGTTGTTCTGGTTGAACTTCACCATGAGCTGGCTTCCGCATACAGGACACTTAATCAGCTTTTGTGCAAGGTTCTGCTTATTCTTAACGTCTAATTCTGTCTGGCATTTCGGGCAGACTACTCTTACGATTTCCATATTGTTCAGGTTTGTATAGTTATATTTGGATGTTCATTTTCATGCTGTTGTCTTGTTGTCACCAGGCAATGACCGACATGTTGTCGTCAAACTTTCCCCACATGACGGGGTGCTGGCGGTCGCGCGACATATCGACGACGTGTCGCTGCACATACAAGAATATTTCTTTCGCCGTGATGATACGGTCTTTATTGGCGTCGGCACCTCCGCGCAGTCCACGCTGCAGGTAGGAGGTGAACAGACTGTTTTTCATGTTGCTGAACTCAAGCGATGTCTCGGTGGGGCGCGATGACAGGAAGAACATCACTTCCGTGTCGTTGACGTCCTCTGCAGGTGCCGGCTGGTTCGGAGTCCTTGAACTTGCCGAGCCGCCTCTGCGCTCGGTCATCTTGCCCGAGAAGCAGGCGTCGGCGAAGACCATCTTATACTTCGCCTTGCTCTTTGCCATGATTTTCTTGATGCGGGAATAGTCCAGCAGTCCGTCGTAGCAGACGAATGAGCCGGGGCTGCCGTGACCGCTGAAGAAGAAGATGATGGCATCCTCGCTCGATGCCTTCATAAACTGTTGCTCGAGGGCAGCCAGAATGTTTGCAATGGTTGCCTTCGAGTTCATCAGTGTTACGGACTCAGCCTTTTTGTTTTCCTGATACACCCACCTGATGGTGTTGGCATCGTTGGCGCAAGTGCGCAGGTCCATTTTCAGTCCCGGATAGTCGGCGACACCGGCTGAGACGAGATAGAACTTTTCCTGTGCCTGTGCTGTCGCAATGCCCAGCACCATCAGGCAGATTGTTGTTAGAATGACTTTCTTCATGTCTTGTTGTTACGTTATACAAGAAGGTCTCCGCTCACGTCGTTGTTGTAGTCCTGCATGGCGGTGTCTTCATAGGACGTCTGAACGGCATCGAAGTCCGTTGAACTGGCGTCAGCCGTCATGGTGGGGTCAACCGTGATTTCGTCGGGGTCACTGTCCATGTCGGGGGCGGGGATGTTCTCTTCGTTGGCGTTGACGGGTTCGTTGGCCGCAGGACGTGCGTTGTTGACGCTGGCTACATGGATGTTGTGCTCTGAGATATCCATCAGCTCGCCCTCTTCCAGCTGTCCGTTGGCGTTGGCATCCATCGCTGCTACGTCGAAGACGCCGTCGTGATCGACATCGACCATGTAAACCTCGTGACCGTCCACATGGGTCGTTGCCATTGTTGCTACGGAACCGTCAGCCAGCGTTACCTCTTCTACGCCGACAATCTGCACGTCGTCATCGCCACCGTGGTTGGTGTGAACGGCTACGTCCTCATTGTCTTCGGCCTCGTGGCGTGCGTTGTGTGCTGTAGCCTGATGTGCTGCGGTGTGGTGTGCCTGTGCTGCGTGAGCCTGCTCATGGACGGGCTGTTCTGCGGCGGCATTGGAGTATTCGGGCGTTGCATTGTGAACGAACTCGCTGCGCTCCTGGGGTGTCATGCTGTTCCATTCGGCCTCGGTGTGTGTGCTATAGACGTTGCCGTGCCAGTGGAATACGCCGTCGGGACCTACCTGCTCACGGGCAGCGTTGAAGGCGTCTTTGAACGAGAGTGACTCGTCAATGTTCTCTGCCACCTTCATGCCGTTGTCGAGCGTGCGGTATGCGTGTTCGCTGTTCTCGGTGTTGGCAGTATCGGTGTTCTCAGCGTTCTCGTTCTCGGCATTGGCTGCCTCTTCGTCGTCGCTGAAGAAGTGGTGATAGGCTACCGTTGCGGCTGCTGCACCTGCTGTGCCGACCATGATGCCTGCTGCGCCGCCGATGGCTACGCGCTTCCATGTCTGGTTGTTGTTGGCCTGTACGGGTTTGGCGATGGGCTTCACTATCTGGCTCTGCGGGTCTTGCTGCGGCTGCTTGAACTGTTCTGATGTCAGATCTATTCCGTCTGCACCCATGACGATGGTTTCTTCATTCGTATTCATAGCTGTATAACTTTAAACTATAAACTTTAAACTATAAATTTATACCATTGCGCCCATGTCAACGTCGGCATTGTCAACGGGAGCGTCGTTGCTGGCATACATGGCATCGTCGGCTGTGTTATCTACGGGAGCCTCGTTGCTGGCGTAGTAGGCGTCGTTGGTCATGTCGCTGACGTTGGCGTCGTTGATGTAGTCGGGTGTTGCCTCGCCGTCGTGTGCCTCGATGAACTCATCGTCGGTCTCGGGGGTAACGGTCAGTGTTGCGTCGGCCACGATGACGTCGGCATCGCCGTCGTTGGTATAGGTGGGCTGCACCTCTTCCTCCATCGGGTCACCTGCGGCCTGTGCCAGTTCCTGCATGGGAATCTGTACGTCGGTGCCTACGAATGAGATAATCTCGTCGTCGCTGATGTTGCCGTCTGCGTTAGAGTCGGCGATGAGTCCGTCTGCCCATCCGTCACGGTCAGCGTCAACGATGAGGGCTTCCTGTCCTTCAACGAGCACCTCTGCGACATCCATTTGTGTGCCGTCGTCGGTGGTGATGGTCTGGAACGAGAGCACTCTCACGTCGGGAGTCGTCTCGTTGCTGGCCGGTACTGGCTCTGGCTGAGGCTCAGGAGTGGGTTCTGGCTCGGGCTCGGGGGCGGGTGCCGGTTGGGGCTTTGGAGTAGGAGCCGTGTGATGTACCTCAGCGTGTGCTGTGGCATGTGTGGCTGTGGCTTGCGCAGTTTGCTGCTCTGCGGGTGTTTCCTCCTGTGCTACTACAACATCGTTGTCAACGACTTCGATGTCCTCGTCGTCACTGCGGAAATGGTTGTAGGCTACTGTGGCACCTGCTGTGCCTGCTGCTGCTCCGACGATGGTGCCGATAGCGGCTCCGAGTACTCCACCGAGAACGTTACCTTTTTTGTTCTTCTTGTTCAGGTCGTTCATTTTCACATTCATGTTCTTTGCTTCCATAATACTGTTGTTTTTAGGGGTTTGTAATTAAGTTTTCTGTTGCAAAGATATACACTTTTTTGGCTCGTTGCAAGTTTTTTTTGCCATTCTCCACGAAACGGGCGGGTTTCGTGACGAAAAGGCGGGTTTTTAGTGACATTTCCTATTTGATGAATTTTGCCTTGCAATAGGGGCAGTTGTCGTACTGTCGTGTCAGCAGGTCGTAGTCCATATTGAAGTACTTTTTGCAGCAGGGACACACATAGTTGTTACGTAGTTTCTGCTGTAGCTCCTTGCGTTTCTTGGGCGCGTTCTTCGAGTCGAGATAGGAGATGACAACCATCGTGACGGTGAGCAGCAGACCCAATCCCATAATGGCGAAACGGAGTGATCCTAACGACTCAAAGAACGTGCAGAGGATACCCAGCGTACCAAATGCACCGGCGATACCGCGAATGGCGTTCTTGCGTGCCATGTCGGTCTGTATGGCATTTGTCTTTTCCTCGTAGCGTGTCCATATCTCCTTCAGCGGGCGTATGTCGGCAGTCTTCGGCATGAGCTGGTCGATGACTTCCCAGTTCAGTCGGTAGTGGTCGCCGCCCAGCTCCACCACGTCGTCGCGGGTAACGGTCTTCGTGAACACGGGGCGTCCGTTGACGAATGTGTCGTTTTCCATCTTGAGGTTCTCAATCGTGAAGCTGCCGTTTTCCAGCACCTGCAACCTGCAGTGTCTGCGGCTCACGCTTCTGGGTACGCTGTTCTGTGCACCGTATGACTTTGTCTGTTGGCCAATGGTCAGGTTCAACTGACCGGCGTCCGATGATGATTTCCATATTTTCTTATTAGGTTCTTGTTTTATATCTTTACTTGAATAATCAGTTCCTTCACGCGCTTCAGGGCGTCCTTCGACAGTTCCAGCGCGAATGTGCCCTGATGGAAGTCCGACAGCACCAGCCGGTGCTTCAGCACGTTGATTTGGAAGACCATGTTCAGGTTGATGATGTAGCTCTTGCCGATGCGGGCGAAATACATCACCTTGCCCTTCAGCCGCTCTGACAGAATCTGCTCCATCTTGCCCAGGCTCATGCCTACGGTACACTTCGTGCGGTTCGACAGCACGATGTTCGTGTAGTTGCCGTCAGCCTCGAAATACATGATTTCGGCCATGTCGATGCGCAGCAGGTCATCGCGGGAGTTAAAGAACAGCCAGTCCTTGTTTGTCATGTCTTCCTAATACTTATATTATAGGTAATAAATTATATACGTCAGTATTTAAGCGACAAAAATAGTAAAAAAAATCTTAATGAACAAATATTTCCCCGCAAAAATGCTAATTTTGCACATATTTTCCTGCTAATTTGGTTTATTTGCAGATATTTTCTAACTTTGCAGACGCTAAAAACATCGTTTTAACCATGAATGAAATAGAACGCATTGCGCAACTCAGGCGCGAACTGCACGAGCACAACCACCGTTATTACGTGCTCAACCAACCCGTCATCAGCGACCAGGAATTTGACATGCTGATGCATGAGTTACAGGACCTGGAAGCCCGCCATCCTGAGATGGCCGACCCCAACTCTCCCACGCAGCGTGTGGGCAGCGACCTGAACGAGGAGTTCCGGCAGGTGGAGCACAAGTACCCCATGCTGTCGCTGGCCAACACCTACAACGAGCAGGACGTGGCGGAGTGGTATGAGAGCGTCAGCCGGGGCTTGCAGGGCGAGCCCTTCGAGGTGTGCTGTGAGCTGAAGTACGACGGATTGTCCATCTCGCTGACCTATGTGGACGGTCAGCTGACGCAGGCAGTGACGCGCGGTGACGGCGTCCGTGGCGATGATGTCACGGCCAATGTCCGCACCATCCGCAGCATCCCCTTAGTGCTGGAGGGGGCTGGTGGGGCTAATTCGGCCAATCCTCCTCATGAGTTCGAGATTCGCGGCGAGATTCTCATGCCCTGGCAGGTGTTCGAGCGCTTGAACCAAGAGCGCGAGGCCGCCGAGGAACCGCTCTTTGCCAATCCTCGCAACGCTGCCAGCGGCACCCTCAAGAGTCTCGACCCGAAGGTGGTGGCTGCCCGTCAGCTCGATGCCTATCTCTATTATCTGTTGGGCGACAACATCCCTGCCGAGGGGCATTACGAGAACCTGCAGGCTGCAGCTTCGTGGGGTTTCAAAATTTCGCAGGGTATGCGTAAGGCCAGTACCTTGCAGGAGATTTACGACTACATTAACTACTGGGACACGGAGCGCAAGAACCTGCCCGTAGCCACCGACGGCATCGTGCTGAAGGTCAACTCCTTGCGCCAGCAGCGCTCGTTGGGCTTCACCGCCAAGAGCCCGCGCTGGGCCATTGCCTATAAGTTCAAGGCAGAGCGGGCGCGCACCCGACTGGAGAGCGTTACCTATCAGGTGGGGCGCACGGGAGCCGTGACGCCTGTAGCCAACATGGAGCCGGTACAGCTCGCAGGAACCACCGTGAAACGTGCCACGCTGAACAACGAGGACTTCATCCGCTCCTTCGACCTGCATATCGGCGACTACGTTTATGTGGAAAAGGGTGGCGAGATTATCCCGAAGATTGTGGGTGTCGATATCGACGCGCGCCCCATCATCTGCCAGCGCGTGGAGTTCATTCGCCGCTGTCCTGAGTGTGGTGCGCCCTTAGTGAAGCTGGGAGAGGGTGGCGAGGCCAGTGTGCCCGCTGGTTCTCTTGCGGGGTCCTCCGCCTGGTATTGTCCCAACGACACCCAGTGTCCGCCCCAAATAAAGGGTAGGATAGAGCACTTCATTTCTCGCAAGGCCATGAACATTGACTCGCTCGGTCCTGAGACCGTTGATGAATACTACCGTCGCGGATTGATACATAATGCAGCCGATTTATATAATATTGAAGTCCAGCAGATTAACGGAGATGGCTCACGTACTCGTTCAGCACAGCGCATTGTCAATGGCATACAGAAATCGAAGGAAGTTCCCTTCGAACGAGTGGTCTTTGCCTTGGGCATCCGCTTCGTTGGCGAGACGTCGGCGAAACTGTTGGCACGTCGCTTCAAGACGATGGAGGCGCTGGAGCATGCCACGCTCGAGGAACTGACCGACATCGAGGGTATCGGCAAGGTAATGGCAGAGAGCATTTTGCGCTATTTTGCCGACCCGGGGAACCGCGAGCTGGTCAGCCGTCTGAAGGACTATGGCCTGCAGATGACGCTCAGCGAGGAACAGCTCAGCGCCCAGAGCGACCGTCTGGCAGGGTATAGCATCGTTATCAGCGGTGTGTTCCAGCACCACAGTCGCGACGAGTACAAGGCGCTCATCGAGCAGCATGGTGGCAAGAATGTGGGCAGCATCAGCAAGAAAACCTCGTTCATTCTCGCCGGCGATAACATGGGTCCCTCGAAACTCGAGAAAGCCCAGAAACTCGGCATTCCCATCAAGTCCGAGGACGACTTCCTGCAAATGATTTCCGCAGAATAAAAAGAATGAGAAGACATGATAACCGTTAACGTTTCCCGTGAGATAGAACAGGTGTGCCCCACGTTTGCCGGTGCTGTGGTCGAGGCTGACGTGATGAACACGCCTTATTGCCAAGCCCTTTGGGATGAGATACACGCACAGGAAGAGCGTTTCCGTTGTGAGTTGACCACCGAGTCGCTCAAGCTGATGCCCTCTATTGCAGCCACGCGTAGCGTTTACAGAGCCTGCGGTAAAGACCCGTCGCGCTACCGTCCTGCCAGCGAAGCCCTCATCCGCCGTATGTTACAGGGCAAGGAGCTTTATCAGATTAACACCCTCGTTGACCTCATCAATCTGGCCTCCATCGCCTATGGCTACAGCATCGGCGGTTTCGATGCGTCCTACTTTGTCGGCGATACGCTCACGCTGGGCATAGGCCGCGAGGGAGAACCTTATGAAGGCATAGGCCGCGGCCCCATCAATATAGCCGGTCTGCCTGTCTATCGCGACGGTGAGGGTGGGGTAGGCACGCCCACCAGCGACCATGAGCGCACGAAGATCCGTCTCACCACCACCCGTCTTGTCGTACTTATCAATGGCTACGACGGCAATGCCCAGCGAGTCATGGACAATGCCCGCTACATTCAGGACCTGCTGCGCCGTCACACCGATAGCGACGGCGGCACCGCCACGCTGTTTCATCAGTAATCTCCTTTTATGACATCGTGGATTCCTGTTGTGTACACAAAAAAGTACGCAAATATTTTGGATGTTTGAAATAAAAGCCCTATATTTGCACCCGGATTGTAAAATAGTTGAGTTATGACACAGTTAACAGTAAGAGATTTCAGAAGTCAGATGGCAAGCTCATTTGACCGTGTAGATGCGGGAGAGCGTGTGTTCATCCGCAGGAAGAACCAGCTCTACACCATTATACCAGTCTCAGAGGATGACCTGACCATTACGCCGGAACTGGCAGCAAAGATTGAAAAGGCCCGTCAGGAGTATCGTGAGGGTAAGGCCGTCAGTCTGAAGACCCATGAGGATGTTGACCGTTATTTCGAATCCATGTAGTCATGTACGAGGTAAAGGTATCAACCGAGGCCGATAAAGTTGTCAAGAAGTGGAAAAAATCCAACCCGCAACTCTGGAAGAAATACCAGAAAATCTATCATGAACTGATAGACCATCCGCGTACTGGCCTCGGACACCCTGAAGCACTAAAAGGTGGTAATGATATTACGTATTCCCGTCACATTACCGCCCATGACCGTATTATCTATGACATTTATGATGAGGTCTTGGTCGTATTGGTAATTGAAGCTGAAGGCCACTATAACGACAAGTAATCCCCTCCACGTCGTTGCATGGAGAGGACTTTCTCAGGGCAATCGTTATTACTCTTCTTTACGCAGGACTTTGCCCGTCTTGTCAATCCAAAATCCATTATCATTGTCGTCCTGCACATAGGCCTCACCGCTATTGAAAAAGCTCCAGGCCACTTTCCACTTGCAGGGGATGACCACCTTACCTGTCATATCAACGTAGCCCCACTTCTCGTTGGCGTCTTTTACTGGCACAAGACCCTCGTTTGGGGTTTGCATTTCATACCATACGCAGGGGATGACCAGTTTGCCTGTTTTATCAATGAGGCCGCACATGTAATTGTTGTCTAAGACAACAGCCGAGCCATCGGAGAAATCGTTGCAATAGTTCCACTTACAGGGAATGACTAGTTTACCCGTCTTGTCGATGAAGCCGTACTTCCCGTTGTCGTCCTGGACCGCAGCCAGACCCTCGGAGAATGGGTTTGC
Organism: uncultured Prevotella sp.; assembly: GCA_905233985.1. Lineage (GTDB taxonomy): Bacteria > Bacteroidota > Bacteroidia > Bacteroidales > Bacteroidaceae > Prevotella. The sequence continues at coordinate 94,330 of CAJOFA010000003.1, read as the reverse complement.
ATATTCCCATTTGCAGGGAATAACCAGTTTACCTGTCTTGTCAATAAAGCCATACATCCTGTTGGCGTCCCTGACCATAGCCAGGCCCTCGCTGAAAGACCATGCATTATTCCACTGGCATGGTATGACCACCTTGCCCGTCTTGTCGATATAGCCCATCTTGTCGTTGTCGTCGACAACTATCGCCACGCCGTCCCTGAAATCATGGGCGTCCTTCCACTTACATGGAACAACCAGTGTTCCCTCCTCGTTCACGTAACCATACTTGCCGTTCGCATCCTTGACATAGCACAGCCCTTCCATAAATATACCCGAGTCAGCCCACTTGTCAAGATCCTGAGCCGTTGCATACGACATCGGCACCACCCACAGCATCGCTGTAGCCATAAAAAACTTAAATAACTTCTTCATGCGTTTTAATCTTTTAAATTTGTAGATAATGTTGAATTTTCTGCAAAAGTACGAATAAGCGAGAACAATACAAAACAAAAGAAGATTTTTTTTTGTTTTTATTGTCGAGCGGAAGTATCTTGCAGGGGATAACCACCTCGTCCGTCTTGTCGATGTAGTTCTTTCTAAGGATTCAAAGGATTAAAAGGATTTATTTCTTCTCTAAGGAGTATAGGAGTTTAGGAGCGATAATTCTGGCCCTGTGTGAGGCAGTTATCCTTTCAATCCTTCTAATCCTTAGACTCTATACTCTCCGTAGGGTTTTGTATGTTGTCTAAGTAGAAATAGGTTTCTATTCGACAACCTTGCCCGTCTTGTCGATTTTGTGTTCCTCCCCTTTTTGGTCCTTGACGATGGCGTAGCCTTTGTAGAAAGGATATGCCTCTTGCCACGTACAGGGGATGACCAGTGTGCCCGTCTTGTCAATGTAGCCGGTTTTCCTGTTGCTATCCATGACACTGGCGAGCCCTTCGGAGAAATATAACGCGCTCTCCCACGTGCAAGGAATGACCACCTTGCCTGTCTTGTCGATGAAACCGATTTTCCCGTTGTCATCTTCAACGCCAGCCAGGCCCTCGGAAAAGTGCCATGCAAATTCCCATTGACATGGGATGACCAACGCTCCCGTCCGATTGATATAACCGTATTTACCGTCGTCGTTCTTGACGCGGGCCAAGCCCTCGGAGAACCTGCTGGCCTCTTGCCACGTATAGGGGATGATTAGCGTGCCTGTCTTGTCGATGAAGCCGTCTTTCTTCGTGTCGTCCCACGCACTGGCCAGGCCCTCGGAGAAGTCACCCACGGCACTCCACTGATAGGGAATGACCACCTTGCCCGTCTTGTCGATGAAGCCCCACTTTCCGCTGTCATCACGCACGCGGGCCATACCCTCCGAGAAACTGTAGGCATGTATCCACTGGTAGGGGATGACCACTTTGCCCGTCTTGTCAATGAAGCCGTACTTGTTGTCATCGTTCACAACCATCGCCAGCCCGTCGCTGAAGAGCCATGCACATTCCCACTGGCAGGGGATAATCACCTTGCCAGCCTCGTCAATGAAGCCGTACAAACCGTTGTTGTCCATCACCAATGTCAGCCCCTCGCTGGTTCCTTCCATGCTCTGCCACTTCTGCTGCTGTGCATACACACTTGCCGGCACTGCCACCAGCAGCGTCACGGCTATGAGAAATTGATAAACGTGTTTCATCGTTGTTGTTTGCTTCAGGTTTCCGGGTACAAAAATACAAATAACCTAACAAATTACCAAAAGAAAAGAAAGAAATCAGCAAAAAATCCCCTCCACGTCGTTGCATGGAGAGGACTTTCTTCCTCCTTTAACCCTCCACCTCTCTCCCCCTTGGGGGAGTCGGAGGGGGCTTTACGGCTGCGGAGGTGTGGAAGCCGGTGAGGTGACGGCGTTCTCGTGCGTCTCCTCGAAGGTGATGCCCTCGAGCATCTTCTTCGTGGTGGTGTAGTGGCGGATGATCTCGCCGGTCTCCTCGCTGCGGGTGGGCGTCTGTGCCGTGCGGACGGTCTCGGGCTGGAAGAGCACGCGGACGCCGTAGATGTTCTGCGCCGTGGCGTCGTCGGAGTTGCTGACGCCGATGCTGGAGAATCCCACCTTGAACGAGCCGATGTCCTTCAGCTGCACGCGCTCGCCAAGCAGCAGGTAGTGGTTCAGTGCGCCGCCCAGCTCGTTGAGTACTGCGATGACGTCGCTGCGCTTCACCGAGGCCTGCGACTGGATGAAGTCGGCAATCTCAGCCGTGCCGACGGCGTTCTTGGGGTAAACGGCGCGCAGGTACCACTTGTTGTACGCCTCCGACTTCGAGTTCTTGTTCTGTGACTTAACATACATCTGTGCCATAGTCTTTTTCCTTTCTTAGATTTAAAATGGTTAAACTTCGGGTTAATTTTAATGGTTAAGATTCCGGTTTCTTTCAACGTTACAAAGTTACAAAAAATATTTGAAACCACCAAATTTTTCGCTCACTTTTTTCTTGAATATTTACACTTTTTCTTCCACTTCTTCAGCCGATTATCGCCTGCGCGTCAGCCGCCCATCTCCTGCCCCCGACCTCGTTATCTCCTGTGCTGCATCCCACCATCGCGTCCGCCCGAAACAACCCCTGGCTCGACCGCAGGAAGACGTTGCATTTCATTCCCGTGGTGAGTGTGTGGCAGCGGGTGATGATGGGCTTTCGTGACAGATGACAGATGACAGTTTAAAAACAACCTCCCCCCGACATTCCTTTCATCAGGAGCGTCGGGGGGGGGCTGTTACTTACACAGCGGGGCGGTCCCAGTGCGTATTTTGGGGTGGCACATTAATGATGTCATTTTTATTAAACAAATGTCAACAGCGGTTTAAATATATTTGCGAATTATTCTCCCTGTTTTTGAATCTCATAGAAGACAAAGACAAATCCATAATTATATAACTTTCTTCTTTCATGTCATTTTTATTTGTAGATTCAATAGGAGATAATAGTATCATATTACTATCAATTTGCCATTTCCCCTTGGCGGTATCAAACACGTCTGTTCCTGCAAAGTTGTATCGTTGTTTCTTTTCATATTCACCGTTTTCAGAAAAGACAAGAGTTATGTCCATATGCTTCCAGGTTCCAATTATCCCTCTTCTCAATTCTTCAGAGGTTGGTATTGATGCAACACTAACGTTTTTATTATTTGTTTCCGTGTTCTTGCTAATTTTTTGAACAAAGAATAGCATGGTTTTTATATCTTTTGCAATTTCAAAGAATTTGGCAATCATAATAAGAACCAAAACATCCATTACCAAAGATATTATTAAAAAGAAAACTCCATTTGAATCAGCGCTTAATACGATATTTGTCATAATTTTTGTAGTTTTAAGTTTATAATAAAGTGAATTATATCGTTCTCACAGGACACAAAATAAAAACGTGGACTACTTACTTCGTCTACGTTATCCAGGTATCTGCAAACACCTTACCTACTTAAACGAGCAAAAGCCCACGCCGAACGGCGTGAACCATCTACTTCTATCTTGTAGGTTATTGAAATTTGCAGATTTCGGATAACAAGAATCAAAAGTGGACGTTCAATCCTTATGTCCTTGATGCTTACGCATCGTATCTATCTCAGCCCATAGGCGGTACAGTTTTAAGGGTTTGACATTATGAGTATTTTGACAGGATTTCTTTCAGGAAGTCATCAATACTGACAACATCTACTGATGGAAATCCGATTTCTTTAAGTACATTGAAGTGGTGGTCTTCTGTTACAATGCATCTTGCATTGGCGGCGATGGCGCAATCTACAAATTTATTGTCATCGGGGTCTGCTGTAATGAGCTTCCATTTATAGGAGGGTGTTATTTGTCTGACATTCTTACGCTCCATGATGGTGTAAACCACATAGCGGGCAACATTGACACTGATATTACGTGCAATAACTTCAGCGTATTCCTCAAGGATTTCGTTTGAGATGCAGAGACAATAGTCACCTGCGAGAAACGACTTCCAAATCTTATGGTAGGCGCTTCTCGATGATATAGCCATAATTAGGCTGTTCGTGTCGATGACTACGTTGTCCATACTTTCTGTTACTTGTAGGCTGTGCGCTCATGAAGAGAGCGAAAACTCTCTACCTTTGCATCCGTCAGGGTGCCGTCTGCCCAAAGCTTGTCTATTTCATCTTCTGTTTTCTGGGCAAAATAATCGGAGATTGCCTGCTTCAGGTCGGTAACAGCCTCAGGAGTGTTGAAGACGGACATCATCCTCAGCAATTCAAGCTGGGCTTCGTTTAATACTGTTGCTGCCATAATCATTATAATTATTTGTGTGCAAAGATAATGCTTTTTTTTGTTTCCTCAAAATTTATTAAACTGTTTTCTCCAAAGATCTCAAAATTCATTTACAAACTGCGTAGTCAGAGATACTCCAGCAGTTTGAGGTCGGCGGCGGTCCAGTCGAGTTGGCTCAGTTCGTCGCGTTTTAACCACTTATAATCCAGATGCTCGAGCAGCAGGAACGTGTCCTCGTCGTCGCAGCGGCAGAGGTAGGCGGCGAGGTGGGTGGTGAAGTCGGGGTAGTCGTAGTCAAACTCTGCAATCTTGCGCCCGACGTAGATGTCCCACCGCATTTCCTCTTGTATCTCACGCAGCAGCGCCTCGTGGTCGGTCTCGTTGCCGTCCACCTTGCCGCCGGGGAACTCCCAGCGCTCGGAGATGTAGGGGTAGCGGCTGCGCGTACGCTTCATGCACAGGTACTTGTCGCCGCGCTGGATGACGGCAGCGACGACGCGACGGGTTTTCTGTTTCTTCTTTTCCATAGTCGTGGTATTTTTTTGTGTTTCATTGTTTCTATGGAGCCAAAGTTACGCAAAAAAAATCATAAAGCGTGGCATGTTATGCGTTCTTTTATCATTTTTAACGGTATGGACGTGTGTTGGTTCGACATTTTTTTATATCTTTGCACTCAACTAAAAACCATACGTATAATATATGTATATAGCAATAGCCGGAAACATAGGTTGTGGAAAGACGACATTGACGAACATGCTGGCCCGCCACTACGGGTGGGAGGCACGTTTCGAGGCGGTGACGGACAATCCCTATCTGGAGGACTACTACAAGGACATCCGCCGGTGGTCGTTCGCACTTGAGGTGTACTTTCTCAAGGAGCGCTTCCGCGACCTGTTGCGCATCAACGAGGCGCAGCACACCATCATCCAGGACCGTAGCATCTTCGAGGGCGTCTATGTGTTCACCGCCAACAACAAGGCGATGGGCAACCTGAGCGACCGCGACTTCGACACTTACATGGAGCTGTTCGAGCAGATGATGAGTACGGTGAGGCTGCCCGAGCTGATGATCTATCTGAGGGCGTCGGTACCGCATCTCGTTGAAAACATCCAGAAGCGTGGGCGCGACTACGAGCAGACCATCCAGCTGGAATACCTGCAGAACCTCAACGAGCGCTACGAGGATTTTATCTTCAAGCGCTACAAGGGCCGCCTGTTGGTGGTCGATGTCGATGACCTTGACTTTGAGCACGAGCCGAAGCACTTTGCCGGCATCGTCGATAAGATTGACCGGACGCTGTTCGGATTGTTTAAAGACTAATAAAATATAAATATATGCACATAGCAATAGCAGGAAACATCGGTAGCGGAAAGACTACGCTGACCAAGATGCTGGCCAAACGGTATGGCTGGACACCACGTTTTGAACCCGTTGACAACAATCCCTATCTGGCTGACTTCTATGCCGATATGAAGCGCTGGTCGTTCAATTTGCAGATTTACTTCCTGAACAAACGCTTTAAGGAAGTAGTGGAGATTGCACAGTCGCAGGAGACTATCATCCAGGACCGAACCATCTTCGAGGATGCACGCATCTTCGCGCCCAACCTGCACGGGCAGGGTATGATGAGCGACCGTGACTTCCAGAACTATACGGACCTGTTTGACCTGATGATGTCGCTGGTGAAATTGCCCGACCTGATGATCTACATCCGCTCGACCATTCCCAACCTCGTCGCACAGATTCAGAAGCGCGGACGCGACTACGAGCAGACCATCCAGCTGGACTACCTGCAGGGACTGAACAACCGTTATGAGGAGTGGATTGCCGGTTACAAGGGTAACCTTATTATTGTGGACGGCGACAAATGCAAGTTTGGCGACGACCATGAAGCCTTCAAACAGGTTACTGACATGATCGACGCCAAACTCTATGGTTTGTTCCCGATGGAATAATTCTTCGTTTCCGGGGATTCTTAAGTTTCTCAGTTATTTAGCTGGCAGACTCGAACTCGCGCAGGAAGCGGGTGTCGTTCTCAGAGAACATGCGCAAGTCGCTCACCTGATACTTCAGGTTGGTGATGCGCTCTACGCCCATGCCGAAGGCATAGCCGCTGTACTCCTTCGAGTCGATTCCGCACAGTTCCAGCACGTTCGGGTCAACCATACCGCAGCCTAAGATTTCTACCCAGCCGGTATGTTTGCAGAAGCCGCAACCCTTGCCGCCGCAGATAAAGCACGAGATGTCCATCTCGGCTGAAGGCTCCGTAAAGGGGAAGTATGACGGGCGCAGACGAATCTTCGTGTCGGCGCCGAACATCTCGCGGGCAAACGACAGCAGCACCTGCTTCAAGTCCGTGAACGACACGTTCTTGTCGATGTAGAGACCTTCCACTTGATGGAAGAAGCAATGTGCGCGGGCGGTAATGGCCTCGTTACGATAGACACGACCCGGGCAGATGACGCGAATGGGCGCCGTCAGCTTGCCGTTCTCGGTGTGCATGTGCTCCATGACGCGTGCCTGTACCGACGAGGTGTGCGAGCGCAGCAGGATGTTCTTCGTCACGTCGTCGGGGTGCTGCGACACGAAGAACGTGTCCTGCATGTCACGGGCAGGATGGTCGGCAGCAAAGTTCATCTTCGTGAACACGTGCAGGTCGTCCTCCACCTCAGGACCGTCGGCCAGCACGAAACCCATGCGCGAGAAGATGTCGATAATCTCGTTCGTCACGATGGTCAGCGGATGACGTGTGCCCAGAGAGATGGGGTAGGGGGTGCGCGTCAGGTCAATGTGCTGTTCTGCATCGCCTGCTCCCTGCTCCTCAATCTGTTCCTTCAATGCGTTGATGCGGTCGAAGGCGGTCTGCTTTAGCTCGTTGATTTTCATGCCCACGGCTTTCTTCTCCTCCGCAGGAACGTTGCGGAAGTCGGCCATGAGCGCATTGATTTCACCTTTTTTGCTGAGGTATTTCAGGCGCAGAGCCTCGATGTCCTCGGCGTTTTTTGCTTGCAGTGTCTTAACTTCGTTAAGCAGCTGTTCTATTTGTTCAAGTATCATCTTCTTAAAAAATTTGTGCAAAGGTAAAAAATAATTATGAATTATGAATTATGAATTATGATTTTTTTGTACCTTTGCACAAAATTTGAGGGATATATAGTTATCTGAATCGTAAAATGAATAGGTTATTATTCATGTCTTTGGTCGTCCTGCTGACCATGTGCTCGTGTTTTGGCAACAAAACCAAGGACACGGCGTCAGTGGCTACCGATTCGCTCATGGCCCAAGACTCACTCCCCACCGACACCTTAGAGGAGATCATTGCCGAGACGCCCATGCCTGTGGCGGCTGACGAGCTGTTTGACGACTTCATCTTCAACTTCGCCGCCAACAAGAAGCTGCAGATGGAACGCATCCGTTTCCCGCTTGACGTGCAGACGGGCGACCGACACGAGAAGCTTGACAGGTCAGCATGGTCAATGGAGAACTTCTTTATGAAGCAGGGCTTCTACACGCTGCTCTTCAACAACGAGAAGCAGAAGGAGCTGGGGCAGGACACGTCCGTTTCGCGCGGCATCATCGAGAAAATCTATTTTGCCGACAAGCGTGTGAAGCAGTATTATTTTGCCCGTCAGCGCGGTACGTGGATGCTTCAGCGCATTGTGAACAAGACCATTGACGAGACGCCCGATGCCTCGTTCCTCGCTTTCTATCATCAGTTTGCTACAGATACGGCCTTTCAGGTTAAGAGCCTGAACACCACCGTGCAGTTCGTAGGTCCTGACCCCGATGATGACTTCAGCGAGATGGAGGGTGTCATCACGCCCGACACTTGGCCAGCCTTTGCCCCCGACCTGCCGAAGGACATGATATACAACATCGTCTATGGCGACGAGCAGAAAGGCGGCAACACCAAGATTTTCGTCTTTCGCGGCATTGCCAACGGCTTTGAGCAAGAACTGACCTTCAAGGTGGTCGGCGGCAAGTGGAAGCTCGTGAAGATAATGACGTGACGAGTAAGAAAATAGCTGACGATGAGAGATATAACTGATTATAGCCTACTGGCACATAATACCTTCGGCATTGACGCCAAGTGTCGCCGTTTCCTGGAATATGAGACGATAGAAGAGGCTCAGCAGGTGGCGCAGATACTGCGTGAGTCGGCAATGCCCTATATCATCATCGGCAGCGGCAGCAATCTCTTGTTGACTAAGGACTTTGAAGGAATCGTGGTTCATTCGGCCATAGCCTCCCTAAATCCCTCCAAAAGGAGGGACTTGCCTTCGGATAGCATTTTGCTGAGGTGTGGCAGCGGTGTGACGTTCGACGACGTGGTGGCGTACTGCGTGGAGCATAACCTCTATGGAGCCGAGAACCTGTCGCTCATTCCCGGAGAAGTAGGAGCCAGCGCTGTGCAGAACATCGGAGCCTATGGTGCTGAGGCCAGTCAGTTGATAAGAATTATTGAAGCCATAGACATCACGACAGGCGAAGAAGTCTTTATTGATGGATGTGATTGCGACTACCGTTACCGTTGGAGCAAGTTCAAGGGTGAATGGAAGAACCGCTATCTCATCACCTACGTCTATTATATGTTGTCCAGATACTACGAACCTCTCATTGACTATGGCAACATCCGTGCAGAGTTGGAGCGCAAGGGCATCAGTAAGCCTACGGCTCAGCAGCTAAGGGAAACCATCATTGAGATTAGGAATGCCAAACTGCCCGACCCGAAAGTATTGGGCAATGCCGGCAGTTTCTTTATGAACCCAGTTGTCAGCCGCGAGAAGTTCGAGGCGTTGCTTGCGCAGAATCCCCAGATGCCACATTATTACATAGATATGGAGCACGAGAAGATTCCCGCCGGCTGGATGATAGAGCAATGCGGATGGAAGGGACGTTCGCTGGGACGTGCCGGCGTGCATGACAAACAGGCGCTGGTGCTTGTCAATCGCGGTGGAGCTACAGGAGAGGAGATTGTTGCTTTGTGTCGTCAGATACAGCACGACGTCAAGGACAAGTTCGGCATTGACATACAGCCGGAGGTAAACATCATATAAATAAATTCGTAAATCGTAAATCCGTCCATCGTAAATGAAACTGACTTTCTTAGGAACGGGAACATCATGTGGCGTGCCGACCATCGGCTGCCAGTGCGAGGTGTGTCGTAGCAATGACCCGCACGACAAGCGCTTGCGCTGTTCGGCATTATTGGAAAACGACACCACGCGCATCCTCATTGACTGCGGTCCTGACTTCCGTCAGCAGATTCTTCCTCAGCCGTTCCGTAAGATTGACGGCATACTCATTACCCACGCCCATTACGACCATATGGGGGGCATGGATGACCTGCGTCCTTATTGTCAGTTTGGCGAAATCAATGTCTATGCCGACCCCGAGGCTTGCAAGGGATTGCTGCAGATGCTGCCTTACTGCTTTGCCGAGCACCGTTACCCAGGTGTGCCGGCCATCCAGCTGAACAAGATACATCCCCACAAGGCGCTGCAGATAGGTGACATCAACATCATGCCTTTCGTCGTGATGCACGGCAAACTGCCCATCCTCGGTTTCCGTTTCACCCAACGCTCTACGCTCCACGCTCCACACTCCACGCTCATCTATATCACCGACATGAAAACCATTGACGATAGTGAGGTGCCTTATGCGGAGAATGCCGACACGCTGGTGGTCAATGCCTTACGACAAAAAAAACCGCATCATTCCCACCAGTTGTTGGATGATGCGGTAGCTTTTGCCCGCAGAACGCAGGCACGTCGTACGCTTCTGATACATCCCAGTCACGAGATAGGCTTGCACGCCGAGGTAAACCGTATGTTACCCGATGACATTCAGCTGGCCTATGACGGACAGGTGATAGAAGTTTAGCCCTTTTTCTGCTGCCATTTGCGCACGAGTTCGATGCTCTTCATAACGATGGCATATTTGCTGTCAAGTTTCTTGGCAAGCATGATGCCGTCGAAGATGATGAAGCCGATGTTCACGGCGCGTGTGATGACTTCCTTGCGTGTATCAGGCTTTTTGGGCACAAACGTCTCTTGGCAGAGGCGTGTCATGTCCTTCGTATCACGGCGCAGGTCCTCGCGGATGCGCTCCTTGCGCTGCTGGAGTTCTTTCAGACTGCTGTATGAGTTCATGAGTTTCTGAGTTTTGGGTTCATAAATGATCAGTTCATCAGCGTTTCAGTCAGGAACTTAACCAGCGGCCGTTCGATGAGCGGCTTGCGCAGCAGGATGACGAGCACTGTGAGCAGCAGGAAGAAGCCTGAGATAATGGCGAAAGCCCATGCCGTTCCGACGTATGGCTCCAGCCAGTGTACCGTAGCAAAGGAGAGATAGAACAACACCAACAGGACAAGCACAAACGTGATGCCGGTCAGCACAAGGGCTGCCAGGATGCGCACGGTCTTGTCAATGGCATCGAGCAGAACAAACTCACGTTGCAGCGTGAGATAGTGTTTCAGTTCACTAAACAACTCGCCGATATTCTCGACGTTCTTGTCGCTGGAAATCATAGGCGGTTAGTCTTCTTCGGGTGTAGCCTCTTCAATTTCGTCAACCAGGTCTTCCACATCCTTGCGCTTCAGCTTGATGTTGTGCTTCTTCATGAAGTCATCAACTGCATCGCTGATTTTCTCACGTGTGTCCGTTCCCTTTTCAGGAGCGAGGATGAGACCGAGAGCTGCACCTACAAGTGCACCGCCCAGGAATGCTCCAAAATAACCAAATCCTTTCATAGCTTTAATCGTTTTATTGTTAGACTTTCGTATGTTTACTGGGCGCAAAGATACAAAAAAAATCATAATTCGTAAATCATAAATCCTAATTTATTGATAAAATTCCCGTATTTAACAAACTTTAGGTTCGTTTTTTTCGCTTGTTTGCCCGATTATTTGTAATTTCGCACAGATATTTCGAAGAAAAGTAATTAAACGTTTAATAAACAACAAATTTTAGTAGTAATGAAGAAGTATATCTTTTTGGGCGCCACCCTGTGTGTCGCCGTAGCTTTTACCAGTTGCAAATCGAGTGAGAGTGCCTACAAGAAGGCTTATCTGAAAGCCCAGCAGCGCACCGAGGCTCAGCAGAACGTGACGGAAACACCGACCGTTCAGCCCACAGTAACCGTTACCGAGACACCGACCGTTGCTCCCGTGACGACACGTCCGGCTGACGAAACACGTGTGGTGGACAATACGGACAATGTCACCGTTCGTCAGGAAACCCTTTCTGTGGTTGACGGTGCCGGCCTGAAGAGCTACAGCGTCGTTGTCGGTTCTTTCTCTGTGAAGGCAAATGCTGAAGGACAGATGGAGCGCCTGAGAAACAAGGGCTATGCTGCTCAGCTTGGCTACAATGCTGACCGCAACATGTATCGTGTCGTGGCTTCGACATTCGACAGCAAGGCTGACGCCGTTCAGAGCCGTGACCAGCTGCGTAGTGAATTCCCCGATGCTTGGCTACTCTACGCAAAGTAATTAAAGAAGTCTGGCGTGGCGCGTATTCTTTCCATCGATTACGGTAAGAAACGTACAGGTTTAGCAGTCTCCGACCCGTTGCAAATTATTGCAGGCGGGTTGGCGACTGTTTCTACTTCACAGCTTTTCGACTTTCTGAAGGACTACATCGCCCGTGAGCAGGTGGAGCGCATCGTCATCGGTGAGCCTCGCCAACCCAACGGGCAACCCAGCGAGAACCTGGAGCGTGTGAAGCAGTTTGTCAATCGCTGGCGCAAGGCCGTGCCTGATATTCCCATTGAGTTTTACGACGAACGTTTCACGTCCGTGCTGGCTCATCAGGCCATGATTGACGGTGGGTTACGAAAGAAAGCCCGTCAGGACAAGGCGCTGGTCGATGAAATCAGCGCCACGATTATTCTTGAAGACTATATGCGTTCACTTAAATTGTAAATCGAAAATGATATTACCTATTTATATCTATGGTCAGCCTGTACTGCGCAAGGTGGCTGAGGACATACCGACGGATTATCCTGACCTTGACCAGCTGCTGCAGAATATGCGCGAGACACTGGCCGAGTCGGAGGGCATCGGATTGGCAGCGCCGCAGATTGGCAAATCCATCCGAGTGGTAATTGTTGACTTGGATCCTCTGAGTGAGGACATGCCCGAGTATAAAGATTTCCGTAAGTCGTATATCAATCCGCACATCATTGAGTATGACGACGAGAAAACCAACACAATGGAGGAGGGGTGCCTGTCGCTGCCGGGTATTCACGAGAAGGTAACGCGTCCCACGCGCATCCGCGTCAAATGGCTTGACGAGCAGATGCAGCCGCACGAGGAATGGGTGGACGGCTATCTCGCCCGTGTCATGCAACATGAGTTCGACCACCTGGACGGTAAGATGTTCGTTGACCGTGTTTCGCCGTTGCGCAAGCAGCTCATCAAGAGCAAACTCCGTGCCCTCTTGCAAGGTCGTTACCGTTGCGGATACAGGACGAAAGCTGCTGCTAAATAGAAAAAGACCTACCCCCCAGCCCCTTCCGGTGAGGGAAGGGAGAAGATAGACTAATGATAATGGTGAATATTATTAAAAAGGTAAAAATAGTATCTTTTCCCCTCCCTCATAGGAAGGGGCTGGGGGTGGGTCTCTCTTTACTTTTTTACCTTTTTACTTTCTTTCCATTAAATTGTTTTGCGCAGTACAACACCGACCGTCTGATAATGATTGGGCGCTCGGCGCTTTATTATGAGGACTATGTCCTGTCTATCCAGTATTTCAATCAGGTCATCAGTTCCAAGCCCTATCTCTATGAGCCTTGGTTCTTTCGTGGTGTGGCGAAGTTCTATCTTGACGACTTCGTGGGAGCTGAGAGCGACTGTTCGGAAGCCATCAAGCTCAATCCCTATGTGGTGAACCTGTATGAACTGCGCGGATTGACACGCATCCGACAAGAGAAGTTCTCGGACGCTATCAGCGACTACACGCAGGCGTTGAAGTATGACCCTGAGAGTCAGAATCTTTGGCACAACCGTGTGCTTTGCCGTATTCAGGAGAAGGACTATACTCAGGCGCATCTGGAGCTTGACTCTATGCTCACGCGCTGGAGTAACTATGCCCGTGGCTACTCCATGAAGGCTGAGGTGTATATGATGGAGAAGGACACCACCAAAGCCATTACCGCACTTGACCGTAGTTTAGAGCTTGACCCTTATGACGGTGTCATCTGGAGCGAGCGTGCCATCATCAGTCTGGCACGTAGCCAATGGAAGGAGTCGGAGGGCTATCTCGACAAGGCCATCCACCTGCTGCCCAAACAAGCTAACAACTACATCAACCGTGCCTTGGCACGCTATAACCAGAACAACCTCCGCGGGGCAATGGCTGACTATGATGCGGCGCTTGACTTCGACCCCAATAACTTTCTCGGCCATTACAACCGCGGCCTGTTGCGCGCTCAGGTGGGCGATGACAACCGAGCCATTACCGACTTCGACTTCGTGCTGAAGCTGGAGCCCGAGAACCTCATGGCGCTCTATAACCGTGCCACGCTGCTCGACAAAACGGGCGACCTGCGCGGAGCCATTCGTGACTATACGAAGGTCATCGACCAGTATCCTAACTTCTGGACGGGCTTGCAGAGCCGCGCCAGTTGCTACCGTCGTTTGGGCATGAAAAAACAGGCTGACGCAGACGAGTTCCGCGTCTATAAGGCACAGCTCTACAAGCACCTCTATGGCACCCAGCCGCGACTCAACAAAAAGCAGATGCGTAAGCGCTCGGACGATGACTTGGAGAAGTACAACCAGATTGTCGTGGAAGACGAGCAGGAGATGGAGCATGAATACAAGAGCGAATATCGTGGACGTGTGCAGAACCGCAAGGTGGAGATTGATTTTCTGCCTCTGTTTGCCCTGTCGTTACAGCACAAGGAGAGCGACATCCGTGCCCTTCGCTTCTTCGACCGTCAGGTGGAAGACTACAACCGTCTGTCCGGTGTGCGTCACCTCTTTATTTCCAATGCACAGAACACGCTCGACGAGACACAGACAAAGGGACTCTTTGCCTACATTGACACGTTATCGGTGAGGATGACGGAAGACCAAACTTCAAACCTCAAACTTCAAACCTCAAACCTCTACCTCCAGCGTGCCATTGCCTATGCAGAACTGCAGAACCATGAGGGAGCCATTGAAGACCTGACGACCTATCTGCAGACAGACACCACCAGTGTGCTCGCACTCTGGATGCGTGCCGCCTGTCAGCATCGTGTCAATATGTTCAATGCCTCGCAGGGCACAAACATCGATATGAAGAACGCTAATGTCATCGGCGACCTGACCGATGCGCTGAAGCTGGCGCCGCAGAATGCCTTTCTCTACTATGATCGTGGCACCGTCTATGCCCTCCGCAAGGATTATATGCGTGCCATCGACGACTTCACCCATGCCATTGAACTCGACCCGCAGCTGGCTGAGGCATACTACAACCGTGGCCTTGCTCGCATCTATGGCGGACAGCAGGCAGAGGGCATCAACGACCTCTCGAAAGCAGGTGAGCTGGGACTTTATACCGCTTATTCGATTATCAAGAAATATAGAAAATAAATATATAGAAGGAAGATTATGGAACAGCAAGCTATGTTGACCCCGGGAACGCTGTTGCGTGGTGGAGCCTACCGCGTGGAGCGGGCACTCAGCTCGGGCGGATTCGGCAATACCTATGTGGTGACCAACCTCAATTTCGACGTGGTGTGTGCCATGAAGGAGTTTTTCATGAAGGGCATCAACCTGCGCGACGGCAATACCGTCACCGTCAGCGTGCCCGACAACCGTCCGTCGTTCGACGCCCAGCGTGACAAGTTCAAGAAAGAGGCACAGCGCCTGTGGCGTTTGCAGAATGACCACATCGTCAAAGTACATGACCTGTTCGAGGAGAACGGCACCGTCTATTATGTGATGGACTTCATCGACGGCGAGTCGCTGGGTGAGCGCCTCAAGCGTCAGGGACGTCCGTTGACTGAGGACGAGCTGCTGCCGTTGCTCCGTCAGGCACTCGATGCGCTCGAATCCGTACACAACCAGAAAATATGGCATCTTGACATCAAGCCCGCCAACATGATGGTCAACCGTCAGGAACAACTGTTTCTGATTGACTTCGGTGCCTCAAAGCAGTTGCATACCAGCGACGGACATTCCGTCGCAACGTCGTCGGCAATGGCATTCACGCCAGGCTATGCACCGTTGGAGCAGACCGACCAGAACTTCAAGCTTTTCGGCCCTTGGACCGACCTCTATGCGCTGGGCGCCTCCGTCTTCAAGCTGCTGACTGACCAGACGCCGCCGTCGGCATCCGAGATTATCTCGATGGGCGGACGCCTGCAGTTCCCGCAGCAGGTAAGCCCGCGTATGCAGCAGCTCATCTCATGGATGATGAAGCCTGCTTATGTGGAGCGTCCCCAGTCGGCTGCCGAGGTGCGCGAATTCCTGGATAAGCCTGCTGAGGTTGCCCCTGCTGATGAAGAGACACAGGTCGTTACCAAAGATAATGGTGACGAGGAGACGGTTATGGTAGAGAAAGCTCAAGGCTCGAAGTCACAGGGCGAAGAGAAGAAACTTGAAAAACAGGAGTATCCAAACCGCAACGCTCAGCCTTCAACCACCAACTCTGAAACCTCCACCGTCAACCCCTTTGAGGACGACGAGGAGAAAAAGCCTTGGGGCAAGATTATCGGTATTATTGCCGCTGTCTTGGTGTTGGGCATTGGCGGTTACTTTGCCCTGAGTGGCGGTGGTGACTCGAAAGACAATACCGATGCCGTCAAGCAGGGCATCGAGGAGAAGATGGCATCCGAGAAGCGTGTGGAAGGCATGGCCTTTGCCGGCGGAACGGAAAGAGAGGGCGACTATACCGGTCCTATCGACGACAGCGGCAAACCGCATGGTGTAGGCAAGCTGCAAATGAAGAACGGCACCGTCTATGAAGGCCCGTTCGAGCATGGCATCATGCAGGGCAAGGGAGCCAAGTATCTCTACAAGAACGGTGCCCGCTTCGAGGGAGAAATGTCGAATAATGTCTTCTTTAAGGGTACCTATCGTGCTGACGACGGCAGCCGCTTCGAAGGCTCGTTTGATGCCAAGGGTCAGCCCCAGCACGGCACGTGGTACGACGAACAGGGCAAGTTAGTCGAAAACATATAGTAATATATAATAATGTACGCGCGTATGAAGACGATAGTAAAGATTCTTATGGCAGCGTTCGTGCTGTCGATGGTGCCGACGATGCAGGCCGCAGCACAACAGGGATATATTGAAGGCTATCACGATCGTCAGGCTCGTTTGGAGCGTGAAGCCGCAGCAAAGAAGAAGCGCCAGATGATAGCCAAGCAACGGCGTGAGGCGGCAGCACGCGAACAAGCTGCCCGCGACAAGGCCGCCCGAGAACAGGCTGCCCGTGAGCAAGCCGCTCGCCGCCAGCGTGAAGACGAGGCTGCCCGCAAGAAGCGTGAGGAAGAAGCCCGCAAAAAGTGGACGATTGTCAGCGATTATAATGAAGGAATGGCAAGAGCCAAGGACGGTAATGGCAAGTATGGCTATGTGAATGAGGCCGGGAAGCTGGTTATTCCGTGCAAATGGGCAAGTGCAGCGTCTTTTGAGGAAGGGCTTGCTTGTGTGCAGGACGATAACGGTAAGTATGGCTTCATCGACAAGAAAGGCAAGCTGGTCATCGCGTGCCAATGGAAAGAGGTCGGCTACTTCTATGATGGATTGTCCAAGGTTGTTGGCAACAACGGTAAATATGGCTTCATCGACAAGAAAGGCAAGCAGGTAGTTCCCTGCATCTGGAAAGAAGCCGACCCCTTTTGTGAGGGGTTAGCCGGAGTCTGGAACGACAACGATAAGAGCGGTTTTATTGACACGACGGGCAAGGTGGTCATTCCTTGCCAATGGGATAATAATCATGGCTTTAGCGAGGGCTTGTGCCAGGTGTGGAATGATGGAGGCGATGCTCTTCGTGGCTACATTGACAAAACCGGCAAGGTGGTCATTCCTTTGAAGTGGGGCTCTGCTGGTGATTTCAGCGAAGGGCTGGCTGGTGTCGAGGATGAGAACGAGAAGTGGGGCTTCATCGACAAGACCGGTAAGTTGGTCATTCCTTGCAAATGGACTGATGTTGATGAGTTCAGCGAGGGTCTGGCAGCCGTCTTGGAAGGCAGCTGGAGCAACGGAAAGCGTGGCTATATTGACACAACGGGAAAGCTGGTCATTCCCTGTAAGTGGAAGAGTGCCTGGGAATTCTGCGAGGGCTTGGCTCGCGTCAAGGACGAGAAAGGCAAGCAGGGCTTCATCGACAAGACGGGTAAGGTGGTCGTTCCCTGCCAATGGAAAGACGCTAAGGACTTCTGTGACGGCAAAGCCTTTGTCCAGGACGACCAGGGCAACTGGAAGTTTATCAACAAGACCGGCAAGGTCATCCGATAAAAGTTCCCTGTTCAGCTGGATTGCAAATCCGCCCGAACGAGTTTCCCGTTCCGCCACCGGTTGACTCCAGTCGAACAATCGGTTGACTCCAGTCGAACAATCGGTTGACTCCAGTCGGACAATCGGTTGACTCCAGTCGAACTATCGGTTGACTCCAGTCAACCCGATGCTTAAAGCCCTTTGAGTATACGCTTAAAAGCCTTCCTTCCTACGGTTAAAAGGCTTCGAGCATCTGCTTAAAAGGCCTTTATGCTGCACTTCGAAGGCCTTGAGACCACGCAAGAAAGGTCTTTTGTGTCGTTTAACTCCGGCCGCTGATATTTTTTCGCCGTTTCCTTTGCCGTTTCGGAAGAAATGTTTATCTTTGCAAACGAAAGGAACGAATCAAAGAAATCTAAAACTTCAAGATATATGAAGACCATCATTAAAGTCATGTTTGCAGCCTTTGTGCTGTCAATGGTGCCGACGATGTATGCCGCGGCGCAGGTGGAGCAGGGCACAATTGAAACGCCGGCGCAACGCAGGGCTCGTTTAGAACGTGAAGCCGCTGCCAAGAAGAAAAAACAACAGCAGGAAGCAGCAGCCAAGAAGAAACGCGAAGAGGAAGCTCGCAAGAAGCGCGAGGCAGAAGAAATTCGCAACAAGAAGTGGAAATGGCAAACCAATTACTCCGAGGGGTTGGCTTGTGTCCAGGACAATAATGAGAAGTACGGATACATCAACAATACAGGCAGGGTGGTCATTCCCTGCAAGTGGAAAAATGCAGGGGATTTCCACGAGGGGCTGGCTGTGGTCGAGGATGACAACGGGAAGTGGAGTTTCATTGACAAGGCTGGTAAAGTGGTTATTCCTAGCAAGTGTAGATGGCCAGGTTCTTTCCAAGAGGGGCTGGCTGTGGTCAAGGACGATAACGAGAGGTGTGGCTTCATTGACAGGACGGGCAAGATGGTTATTCCATGCAAATGGAAAGGTGCGGGGTGGTTCTGCGAGGGTTTGGCTTCGGTCACGGATAACAACGGGAAAGAGGGTTTCATTGACAAGACGGGCAAGGTGGTCATTCCCTGCAAGTGGAAATGGGCAGGGGGGTTCTCCGAGGGTCTGGCTTTGGTCGAGGACGACAACGGGAAGTGGGGATACATCGACAAGACGGGTAAGGTGGTCATTCCCTGTAAGTGTAAATATGCAAACAAATTCTCCGATGGCCTAGCTATGGTCATAGACACCAACGAGAAGTACGGTTTTATCGACAAGACTGGCCAGTTGGTCAGTCCCTGTAAGTGGAGATATGCATGGAATTCCCGTGAGGGTCTGGCTATGGTCATGGACGACAACAAAATGTACGGTTTCATTGACAAGACAGGTCAGTTAGTCATTCCTTGCAAGTGGAAGGGCGCAAACTTATTCCACGAGGGTCTGGCTGTGGTCAGGGACGACAAAGGGAAGTGTGGTTTCATTGACAAGACGGGCAAGGTGGTCATTCCCTGCAAGTGGAAGGATGCACATTCTTTTTGTGAGGGTCTGGCTCGGGTCGAGGACGACAACGGAGTTTTACACACGATTGATAAGACGGGCAGGGTTGTAGAATAAGACTCTCCGTTTAGCTGGATTGCTAATCCGCCCGAACGGAGGCAATCATCTCCTCAGCTTGAGGCAATCATCTCCTCAGCTTGAGTTAATCATCTCCTCGGCTTGAGCCAGTCATCTCCTCGGCTCGAGACAGCCATTGCCTCGACTGCAGGAAACCATTGCCTCAGCAAATGCCGATGAAAAGGTGAACTCCGCGCATTCCTTGCGTTTGCCCCGGGCTTTCGATGCGTTTGCTCGGGGCTCTCGCATCGTTTGCTCCGAGTATTCGAGTCGTTTGCTCCGTGCTTTCTATGTGTTTGCTATGGGCAAACTTGCTCCGTGTGCCGAGTAGTCATGAGTGAAGTGCTGTTTGTCTTTGGCTGTCGCTCTGGCTGTCGTTAATTTTTCTTCCGTTTCCTTTGCCGTTTCGGAAGAAATGTATATCTTTGCAAACGAAAGGAACCAAACCATTCACGTTGAGAAAATGATGTTATTGCTCGTTGGACTTTTGGCATGTCACTATCTCGCAGACTTTTGCCTGACGTGGCCGGCGCTGATACAGTCGAAGGCTGATGCGCGAAGCATCAGGCCGATTCTGCTGCATGCCGGCGTTCATGCCGTGCTGATGGGATGTTGCCTGCTGGTGTATGGCGTGGATGCGAGGCTGTTCCTGATATTGACGTTGCTTGAGCTGATAACGCATTTCCTTATTGATACCATTAAGGCGCATGTCTCCGTGCGATTCCCGTTGCTTGCCGACATCAAGCAGAAAGCCTATTGGGTGCTTTTCGGCTTAGATCAATTGTTGCATCAGATGGTCGTCGTCGCAATATGGTACGCCGCTGTATCTTAAATCTTCCTATTTCTTTGGTTGTATGAAAAGAATTGTTTATCTTTGCAAACGAAAGGAACAAAACAAAGAAATCTAAAACTTCAAGTTCTATGAAGACCATCATTAAAGTCATGTTTGCAGCTTTCGTGCTGTTGATGGTGCCGACGACGCAGGTGGTGGCACAGAAAAGCGTCGAGGAGATGGACGAGATTGCCGCTGCGCTGGGCGAGAAATATGAAGTCGTTGAGTATTGCCCGACACAAGAACTCTTCTGCGTGATGCAGGACGACGAGTGGGAGTTTTGCGACGAGCAGGGCACCGTGCTCACGGAGATGCACATCAGTCATGTCGAGCGCGCGTGGGATTATCTCACCATCACCGTCGGCGGCCAGCAGTATAAAGTGGAGAAACCCATTGAGAACAACCGACTGCTCGTGAACCGCTATGACCGTTGTGCCTACATGGACATGAAGGGCAAACTGCTCACGGCGTTTGTCTATGGCACACTTGGCGGGGAGATTTACAATGCCGAGGAGTCTGCCGAGCTCATCCGCGTCAATGCTGCCGTCGAAAGTTTCTTGGCTGATACGAAATACACCACCCCCGCGCCTGTTGACGGACTGTTGGCGGTGCTGACGCCCGAGAATGTGAATCTGCTCTCGGATGAATTTGTTGAGACTGTGATGGGGCGCCTTTACCTACATGTAATCAACAGCCCCGACCAGAACGACAAAGCGAAGATTGAAGCGCTCTTTGACGCGGTATATTGTAACGAGAATTGCAGCGGCAACATCGTGAAGCTCATAGCCGCCTACCGTTATCGCACCGTCACGGACGACACCGTGAAGTTCCAGTTGATGAAGGGCGTGGCAGAACGCATCAACGATGCTGAGACCTACACGATTTGTGGTAACATGCTGCGTAACGGAACAGGCTGCGAGCAGAATATTCCGCAGGCTATCTACTACTATGAGAGGGCTGCCCTTGATGATGGCCGCGACCGCTATGCAGAGAATGCGCGTCAGGCGCTCCGCGAGTTGTGGCAGTCGGACAGCACTCGCTATGAGAATCCCTACGGTCGTCTGCTCTCACGCTACGAAGACTTCCGGGTTTTCCAAGACTATGTCTTTGTCCGTAACGGCGGCTATACGGGCGTGTGCGACGAGACGTTTACCGAGATACTGCCCTGTCGCTATAAGACCGTCAAATGCCTGATGCCCCCCTTGTATGCCGTTGAGGACTACGATGGCGGCGTGCAGCTGGTGACAACGGGCGGAAAGGAGCTGACGGCACCCGACTATGACGACATGCTGATTATGCAATATCAGGACAGTACGTTCATCGTCTTTGCCGAGAAGGACTACAAGTGGGGCATGATTGACCGCGAGGGCAAGCCCGTCACGCCCCTGGTGTTCGATAATGTGTCGATGCCTTTTTTCTCCTTTGGTGAAGTCTATCCCACCATCACGAAGGACGGAGAGGATTTTCAGCTGTACCGTCCCTATAAGTCTGAGCGTGCCATTGTTAGGAAGGATGGCCGCTACGGCCTCATGGATACTGATGGTAGTATTGTCGTTCCCTTCCAATACACGTACATCGAACCCTTTGCCGAAGGTGACACCACTACTCAGGCCACTACCGAGAACGATACGACGACAACGATTAAGCTAAAGTAAATGCATGATAAAACGCGCTGTATCTTAAATCTTCCTATTTCTTTGGCTGTATGAAAAGAAATGCTTAACTTTGCGGATGAAAACTCTAAAACAATGATGTTATGAAGGCAATAAAACGAATGATGCTGACTCTGTTCATGGTGTTGTCAGCTGTGTGCGTACAGGCACAGGAAGTCATTTTGGAATGTTCCTATAACACGAACCAGGAATACAAGTGCCTTGTCGTGGCAAAGGCTGAAGGCGGTGAGTGTGTCGTGAAAGGCGGTGGTGTGACGTGCCACTACGACATTGAGTGGAGCTTGATGGGCGAGAACGTGGTGATTAATGCCACGAATCCCAGCCAGTCAGGTTGGATTGATGTGATTTATGTGATTGGCGGGGAAGGTAATCATATCATTTTTGTGCCGAAGTTCCCAGACGGTAGCAACTGCTTCCCCTTGACTTATAAGAAGATAGACCCGCAGAACCACGAGCAGAAGAAACGCGAATACGGCCTCGTGCAGGCTTCGGGAAAGGATAATGGCAAGTGACCAAACTAAAACAATGATATTATGAAACGAATCTCTCTCTTAATTGCAGCCTTTGTGCTGTCGATGGTGTCCGCAACGAATGTATCGGCACAGAATAAGGCTGGTGGAAAGCGTGAAAACCCTGTGAATCGTCAGAACCAATTGGAGCGTGAGGAAACCAATATGGAAAACCCACAACAGCTGCAGGTTGTTCAACAGGAGACATCGGACTTGTGGGACGACAAAGTGTATGATGTCGTGGAGCAGATGCCGGCGTTTCCTGGAGGGCAAAGTGCGCTTTTCAGCTGGATTGCTAAAAATATGAAATATCCTCCTGTGGCAGAGGAGAATGGTATTCAGGGGCGCGTCGTCGTTACCTGTGTGATTGACCATGATGGTTCCGTCACAGATGTGAAGGTGGTAAAAGGTGTTGACCCTTCGCTTGACAGGGAGGCTCTCCGTGTAGTGAAGTCCATGCCGAAGTGGGAACCTGGAAGGCAAAACGGAAAAACCGTTCGCGTCAAATACTCAATACCGCTCACTTTCTCTCTGCAATAACGGACGGCGAAGTGTTAAAAAAGTATATGCCGGCAGCAAATTCTTCACGCTTCATTCTTCATTCTTCTTGAAAATGATTACCTTCGCGGCCGATTTAAACTTAAACATATATTGTAAATATGATTCACATTACTTTTCCCGACGGATCTGTTCGTTCGTATGAGCAGGGCGTGACGGGTTTTGAGATTGCCGAGAGCATTTCGCCGGCTCTGGCACGCGACGTTTTGAGTTGCGCAGTAAACGGCGAGACCATCGAGTTGAACCGCCCCATCATGGAGGATGCCCAGTTTGAGCTCTTCAAGTGGGACGACGAGCAGGGTAAGCACACGTTCTGGCACACCAGTGCGCACTTGTTGGCCGAGGCGTTGCAGGAGTTGTATCCTGGCATTCAGTTCGGTTTCGGTCCTGCCATCGAAAACGGTTTCTTCTACGACGTGCTGTTGAAAGACGGCGAGATGATTAAGGAGAGTGACTTCCCCAAGATTGAGGACAAGATGCGTGAGCTGGCTTCGAAGAAAGAGCCCGTGGTGCGTCGCGAGGTTCCCAAGGCCGAGGCGTTGAAGGCGTTTGCCGCCGACGGTCAGACCTACAAGTGCGAGCACATTGACCAAGACCTTGAGGACGGAAGCATCACCACCTACACGCAGGGTTCGTTTACCGACCTTTGCCGTGGTCCGCATCTCGTGAACACAGGAGCTATCAAGGCCGTGAAGCTGACGAGCGTTGCTGGTGCCTTCTGGCGCGGTGATGCCACGAAGCAGCAGCTGCAGCGCCTCTACGGTATCTCGTTCCCCAAGAAGAAGATGCTCGACGAGTATCTCGTGATGTTGGAGGAGGCCAAGAAGCGTGACCACCGCAAGATTGGCAAGGAGATGGAGCTGTTCATGTTCAGCGAGAAGGTGGGCAAAGGTCTTCCCATCTGGTTGCCGAAGGGCACCGAACTTCGTCTGCGTCTGCAGGATCACCTGCGCAAGGTGCAGAAGCGTTTCGGCTATCAGGAAGTCATCACCCCGCACATTGGAAGCAAGAACCTCTATATCACTTCTGGCCACTGGGATCACTACGGCAAGGACTCGTTCCAGCCCATCACCACACCCGAGGAGGGCGAGGTTTATATGCTGAAGCCCATGAACTGCCCGCACCACTGCGAAATCTTCGCTTGGAAGCCCCGCTCATATCGTGATCTGCCCCTGCGCATCGCAGAGTTCGGTACTGTCTATCGTTACGAGCAGAGCGGTGAGCTGCACGGCTTTACTCGTGTTCGCTCGTTCACGCAGGACGATGCCCACATCTTCTGCCGTCCCGACCAGGTGAAGCAGGAGTTCCTGAACGTGATGGACATCATCGGCATCGTGCTGACCGCCTTCGGTTTCAACTTCGAGGCACAGATTTCGCTCCGCGACCCCAACGACCACGAGAAATATGTGGGAACCGATGAGGACTGGGCACTGGCTGAGAAGGCTATCGTGGAGGCCTGCGAGGAGAAGGGTTTGCCCGCCAAGGTGGAATACGGCGAAGCTGCGTTCTACGGTCCGAAACTCGACTTCATGATCAAGGATGCCATTGGCCGTCGCTGGCAGCTGGGTACCATTCAGGTGGACTACAACCTGCCCAAGCGCTTCCAGCTGGAATATACCGACGAGGACAACCAGAAGAAGACGCCCGTCATGATTCACCGTGCACCGTTCGGCTCTTTGGAGCGCTTCACGGCTGTGCTCATCGAGCACACCAGCGGTCACTTCCCCCTGTGGCTCACGCCCGACCAGGTGGCCATCCTGCCGCTGTCGGAGAAGTACAACGACTACGCCTTCGAGGTGATGAAGCAGCTTGACCAGGCTGGTGTCCGCGCGCAGGTCGATGACCGCAACGAGAAGCTGGGGCGTAAGATTCGTGACAACGAACTGAAGCGCATCCCCTTCATGCTCATCGTGGGCGAGAAGGAAGCTGCCGAGGGGCTTGTCAGCATGCGTCAGCAGGGTGGTGGCGAGCAGGCCACGATGACCATTGCCGAGTTTGCAAAGAAGATCAACGACGCTGTGGCAGAAATGACCAAGGATTTCTAAAAGGATACATTGTTTTAGGTGGCTGTAGCGACAGCCGATTATTAGAATATTTTGTTAAGAAAACGCCCACATCTGCGATAGATGCGGGCGTTTTTTTGTTGTGCGTTTCTAATGTTGATGTCGTAGCTTATGTGTGCAACTCAAGCGTGAAGCGTGTGCCCTTGGTGAATGTGGGGTCAACGTCAAGGTCGCCGTTCATCTTCAGCGCCATCTGCTTGCAGATGGGAAGTCCGAGGCCGTCGCCGGTCGTGAGGTCGCGCACCTCGCGGAAGGGCTTGAACAGGTCTTCGCGCTGCTCCTCTGGCATCGGCTCGCCCGGGTTGGTGACGAGATACTGATAGGTTCGGGGGCTGCGCTTCTTGAAGTCGAGCGAGACGCTGCCACCTTCGGGCGTGTGCTCAATGGCGTTGCCGAGCAGGTGGAGCAGGATGTGCGACACGTATTCCTTGTTGATGGCCACGTTCATCTTCGGGGCGTTCACGGTGAGGTTGATGCCCGGGTTCTTCTCACGTACCTGGGCGGCGATGTCCTCGGTGAACTGCTGGATGGGCGTCTCCGTCTTCTCAACCTCTTCGGTGGAGTTCTCGAGGTCCGACAATGTCTGTATGTGCTTCGAGAAGTCGAGCAGGGCCTTCACCTCGGGTGTGCTGTTGTCGAGCTTGTTGAGGGTGGGTTCCAGCTGTGAAGAGATGTTGCTGATGAACTTTGCTTTCAGGGCGTTGCTCTCGTTGGCCAGCTTGATGGTCTTCTTCTGCTTGCGTGTCAGCACCATGTAGCGCATCAGCACCATAGCGCCGAAGATGAGTGCGGCAGCGAGAATGGCGGCCAGGATGCCAAGTCCGATGATGGTTGCCCAGCGTGCTGTGAGCGAGCTGTCCTTGTCGGCGATGGTCTCTTCGTGGTCGGCAATCTGCTTCTTCAGGGCATTGATTTCGTCAGCGTGCTTGAGGGCGTTGGCAGAGTCCTTCCAGGCGATGTAGTTGCTGTACGACTGTGCCACGTAGGTGGCGTTGTTGCTGGCTTTGGCGTTGCTGATGAGCATCTTATATACCTCATCCACCTTGTCGTATTCCTTGCTGGCAGTCAGTTTCTTGGCCATCTCGCTGAAGACGGCGTTGCCCTGTGCTATCTGCCCGAAGGTGTAGTGGTAGTTGGCCTTGTTGTAGAGGTGCTCGTTCTTCACGCTCTCATCGTTGGTTTGATTGGCCAGCTGCTCCAGTCGTGCCAACTGCTCCTTGGCTTTGTCGGGCTTGTGCAGGCGCATATACATCTGCAGGCGCTCGCTGGTGGTCTTATAGTATAATGCCGACTTCTCTGCCTCGGTCATGTTGCGGGCTCCGGCAATGTGTGCCTCGATGCCGCGCAGCAGCTCGAAAGCCTCCTTATAGAAGCTGTCCTTATAATAGAATGCAGCACCCTTGACGCCACATTCCACTGCCTGCTTGATTTGTCCGTTGGCGGCATAGTCCTTGTATGCCTTGATAAATAACGAACGCGCCTTGGCAATGTCCTGCTTGGGGTCAACGGCCTCTGCTTCTTTTTGAAGCTCACTTTTTTGAACGTCCTGCGCATGAATAGTGGTGCAGCAGACGAACAGACAGAAAAGCAAGAATAATAGTTTTTTGCTCATAATAATGTAGATAATTTGGTTTGTGAGTGCAAAAGTAAGAAATTATTTGCTATCTTCCAAAAATATTTCAGAATTTATTTTGTTAATTCGCTGATTTGTCGTATCTTTGCAGCCGATTTTCAAAAAGTTGAACTAAACATAGTTAATGAAGAACGACAAAATCAAGAATCAATATCGTGTAAACGAGCAGATTCGAGTACGTGAAGTGCGCATCGTCGGCGAGGGCGGTTCCTCCGTCGTGCCGATACGTCAGGCATTGGATATGGCTCATGACCAGGGGGTTGACCTCGTAGAGATCTCTCCCAACGCCCAGCCGCCTGTGTGCCGCTTGATTGACTATAGCAAGTTCCTCTACCAGCAGAAGAAGCGCCAGAAGGAGATGAAGGCGAAGCAGGTGAAGGTGGAAGTGAAGGAAATCCGCTTCGGACCTCAAACCGACGAGCATGACTACCAGTTCAAGCTGAAGCACGCCAAGGAGTTCCTCGAGGACGGCAACAAGGTGCGTGCCTATGTGTTCTTCCGCGGCAGAAGTATTCTGTTCAAGGAGCAGGGTGAGGTGCTGCTGCTGCGTTTCGCCAACGACCTGGAGGAGTACGGCAAGGTAGAGTCGATGCCGAGTTTGGAAGGCAAAAAGATGTTCCTCTATCTGGCACCCAAGAAGGCCGGCGTAGCCAAGAAGAGCCAGCAGAAGCGCGACAACGAGCGCCGCGAGGCCGAAGCCAAAGAAGCTGAGCGACTGCTCGAAGAGGCTGAGGCACCCGCCAACGGAGGGCTGTTCGCCAATGCGAAGATTTCAGCCGACGCGCTGAAGAAGCTGACGGAAGAGGGTGAAAATGAAGAATGAAGAATAAAGAATGAAGAATCAGGTGCGTAACGCCCGGTATATGCGTTGCCACCGTATAATAAATAACAATTAAATAATAAAAAACAATGCCAAAAGTTAAGACAAACTCCGGAGCGAAGAAGAGATTCTCGTTCACCGGAACAGGTAAGATCAAGAGAAATCATGCTTACCACAGCCACATTCTCACGAAGAAGACTAAGAAACAGAAGCGCAACCTCGTAGGTTCTACGATCGTTGATGATTCAAACATGAAGCAGGTTCGCGACCTGTTGTGTCTTCGTTAAACCTATTGTCAAACATTTAAAGTAAAGGAAAGAAAACTATGCCAAGATCAGTAAATCACGTTGCTTCAAGAGCAAAGAGAAAGAGAATTCTGAAACTTACACGTGGCTACTTCGGTGCCCGTAAGAATGTTTGGACAGTAGCCAAGAACACATGGGAGAAGGGTCTCACCTACGCATATCGCGACCGTAAGAACAAGAAGCGCAACTTCCGCGCTCTGTGGATTCAGCGTATCAATGCTGCCGCTCGCCTCGAAGGTATGAGCTATTCAGTACTGATGGGTGCCCTGAACAAGGCCGGCATCGAGATTAACCGCAAGGTGCTCGCTGACCTCGCCATCAACAACCCCGAGGCTTTCAAGGCCATCGTTGCAAAGGTAAAATAAGCGTGAGCTTAAGGCTAATAAAAAGAGCTGCACTCCAATCGGGTGCAGCTTTTTTGTTTAGTGGGCTTAATGGGCACATCAACCCTTCATGCTCAGCGAAATCCGCTTTCTTCTCAGGTCGATGCCAATGACGCGCACGTGCACGTGCTGGTGCAGCTTCACGACGTCGAGCGGGTGGGCAATGCGGCGGTTGGCCATCTGCGAGATGTGTACGAGGCCGTCCTGATGCACGCCGATGTCCACGAAGGCACCGAAGTTGGTGATGTTCGTCACGATGCCCGGCAGCACCATCCCCTCATGCAGGTCGTCGAGGGTTTGCACCGACGGGTCGAACTCGAACTCCTCTATCTGTTCGCGCGGGTCACGCCCGGGCTTCTCCAGTTCGTTCATGATGTCGGTGAGGGTGGGGATGCCCACCTCCTCGGTGACGTAGCGCTTGATGTTGATGGCGGCACGCTTCTCCTTGTCCTTGATGAGGTCGCTGACGGTGCAGCGGCAGTCCTTGGCCATCTGCTCCACGACGGCGTAGCTCTCAGGGTGTACGGCGCTGTTGTCGAGCGGGTTCTTGGCATCGGGGATGCGCAGGAAACCGGCACACTGCTGGTAGGCGGCAGGTCCCAGTCGCGGCACCTTCTTCAGCTGTGCCCTCGACGTGAAGGCACCGTTGTCGCGGCGGTAGTCAACGATGTTCTGAGCCAGCACAGGCCCCAATCCGCTGATGTACGTCAGCAGGTGCTGCGACGCCGTGTTGAGGTTCACGCCGACGAGGTTCACGCAGCTCTCCACCACGTGGTCGAGCGAGTGCTTCAGCTTCGACTGGTCAACGTCGTGCTGGTACTGTCCCACGCCGATGCTCTTCGGGTCAATCTTCACCAGTTCGGCCAGAGGGTCCATCAGTCGGCGACCGATGCTCACGGCACCACGCACCGTCACATCCTCGTCAGGGAACTCGTCGCGGGCAGTCTTCGAGGCAGAATACACCGACGCTCCGTCCTCGCTGACAACGAATATTCGAGGTGCGAGGTTCGAGGTGCGAACAACCTCCTCCACAAACTCCTTCGTCTCGCGGCTGGCGGTGCCGTTGCCGATGGCGATGGCCTCGATGCGGTAGTCGCTGAGCATCTGCTGCAGGTGTACGGAGGCCTGCATGCGGTGGTTAACGGGAGGGTGGGGGAAGATGGCCTCGTGGTGCAGCAGGTTGCCCTGCTCGTTCAGGCACACCACCTTACAACCCGTTCGGAAGCCCGGGTCGATGCCCATCACACGCTTCTGACCCAACGGAGCGGCAAGCAGCAACTGGCGCAGGTTCTCGGCGAAGACACGGATAGCCTCCTCGTCGGCACGCTCCTTGCTGATGGCGGCAAACTCCGTCTCGATGCTGGGCAGCAGCAGACGCTTGTAACCGTCCTCCACTGCCTCCTCTAATAGTTTGCGGCAGGCACGGCTGCCCAATCCGTTCTGTGGGAATGGCGGCAGTGACCGCTTGAGTCGCTCCACCGCCTCGTCGTCTTCGATAGTCAGGCTCACGCGCAGGATGCCCTCCTCCTGCCCTCGGCGCATGGCCAGCAGGCGGTGGCTCGAGCAGCGTTTCAGGGGCTCCTCCCAGTCGAAGTAGTCGCTGAACTTCTGAGCCTCATCGGTGTCCTTCTTGGCCTTGACGACCTTCGACTCGATGAACGCCTCGCGGCGGAAGGCAGAGCGGACGCTGTTGCGTGAACGCTCGTCCTCGCTCACCTGCTCGGCAATGATGTCCTGGGCACCCTTCAGCGCGTCGGCAGCCGTTGCCACGTCGCCGTTGATGAAGCGCTGGGCGGCTTTTTCAGGGTGCGCCTCACGCTGCAACAGCAGCAGTTGAGCCAGCGGCTCCAGCCCTTGCTCACGGGCAATCTGGGCACGGGTGCGGCGCTTCGGCTTGAAGGGCAGGTAGATGTCCTCCAGCTGCGTTGACACCCAGCAGTCGTCGATGCGTTGCTGCAGCTCGGGCGTCATCTTCTGCTGTTCCGTGATGGTCTTGATGATGGTCTCTTTGCGCTTGGCCATCTCCTTCAGCTGTTCCGCGCGGTCACTGATGGCCGTAATCTGCACCTCGTCGAGCCCGCCCGTCCGCTCCTTGCGGTAGCGCGAGATGAACGGGATGGTACACCCCTCGTCCAGCAGCTTCAGCGTGTTCCCGACGGCATGTTCGTTGAGGTGCAGCTCGCCGGCAATCAGCTGTGTAAAAGTCTTCAACAGTTCCATAGTTTCCTGGTTTGTGGGTTGCAAGGCTGCGTGAGCAGGCTCGCAGACATTTCGTCTGCAAAGTTACGATGATGCGAGCAGAAATGCAAAAAAAATCCCCGCAAAAACACTTGCAGGGATTCTTTTTTTTGAGAGAGGTCCTCCCTCTCCCCCAATGGGAGGAGTCGGAGGGGGCCGTTTACCTTGGGCTCACGCCCCGATTTTCACTTTTCCTTTGAAAAGTTTGGTCGTTTCAAAGTTTATTACTACTTTTGCAGCAGACATTACAAATAACATAGACCTGAACATATTAAAATATCCAAGATGATGCATTGGAGATATTTTTTCCATCGGGACCATTGGATTGTAACAATACTCGCATTCGTTTTTATGGGTGTGTTGGCATATGTTACGCTCAATGTCGATTTTCTGAACCCGGTAAAGCAGGCTTTCAACGACTATTCCATGTCTGATATGTATTATCAGATAGACAGGCACGGCGTGCAACCGGAACCTTCAGAACTGATAACCATAGTCGATATGACGGAATATTACGACCGGGGTGATTTGGCTGAAATCCTTTTGAAAATCAACGAGATGGAGCCTCTGGTTGTTGGCGTTGACATCATTTTTGAGGGCGTCCGTGACGATGCTGTGGGAAACGACCTGCTTCAGGAAGCGGTGAAGGCATTGGGTGATAAAGCCGTGTTTGCCATGAAGCTTAAGGACTATGACGAGGACAAGGCGTGTTTTACCGGTGTTACCCGTTCTTTTTTTACAGACAGTATCGCTGTAAATCAGGGCTATGCCAATCTCCCGGACAATATGGAGGACCGTAATATAAGAGACTACACGGTAACACAGCGACTGAATGACTCGACGGTCTGTTCATTCCCTTACAAGGTTGCACATCTGATGGATGACGACATCCAGCCAACCGATAAAGTGTTGCATATTGACTACAGTAATGTGACATTCCCTGTTGTCAAGGCCTCAGAACTTGATGAGCATGTGGATTTAATAGCAGGTCGCGTGGTGATGCTTGGCACCATGTACGAGGAACGTGACATGCATCTGTCGCCCATCGGAAAGATGGCCGGCCTGGAAATGCAAACCTATTCTTTAAAGACCATTCTTGAGCGGAAGATAATAACCGATTTGCCCGAATGGTTAAACCATGTCATTGCATTTATAGTCTGTTTCCTGGTCGAGCTGTCGTTATATGCCTTAGGGCTTTTCACCACCAGATTTAAAAAGAATACTATTGTAGTTTTTTTGGAAAAATCGGGAATGTTAACCACTGTTCTCGTCGTATCATGGTTAATCGCAATCAACTGGACGGGATACCTGTTGTTCAAGAATAATGGAGTCTATGTCGATACAGTTCTGATTCAGGCATCGGTTGCCTTGCTGATGGCTGCACGTGGAATCTACAAAGCATTCATACAATCTATGGCCATAAACCATGATCATCAATATTTTAGAACATCAATTTTTTATAAAGACGAATAATATGAAGAAGATTTGTTTCACTTTGGTTTTGTTATTGGTGGCGTTTGTTGCCAACGCCCAGCAGTACAAGGTCTATTCAGTATCAGGAAACGTCACGGTCGATGGCAAACCTGCCGCTGCCCGACAAGTTTTAACAGGCAAAAGCATTCTCTCTATATCAAAAGGAGGGAAAATCGTCCTCTTTAATACTTCCAATAAAAAACTGACCACCTTAAAGGTCGCAGGGAAGGGCACTGTCGATACACTCGTGAAGATGGCTGGTAACACGGGGAAAATGAATTCCGGTTCGTATCTGCCGTTCATTACAAATAAAATTACAACAGACGAAACCAAAGACAATACCTATATGCAAAGCGCCGGAACCGTCTATCGTGAGGAACCCATGTTACCGGATTCCATCAGGCCTAATGCTTTCGCAATGCCTAATGATTCCATCCGGCAGGCAGAAGTCGAATAGGTGGCATGCTCACGCCCGATGACACCGCCTGAAGCAGAAAATCGTCGAGGCCAAGGGTAGGGGTGAGGCCGTCTGGATCACCATCCGATAAAAACTCTACAAGAAGAAAACGTGCAAGGCATAAAAAAGTTGGGAAAATATTTTGTGCTTTGCGCGTTTCTTCGTATCTTCGCGCCGCAAAATGTGATGGTAGCATGATTTCCGTAGAGAATCTGAAGATTGAGTTTGGCGTCAAGCCGTTGTTCGAGAAAGCGACGTTCGTGGTGAACGGGCGCGACCGCATTGCCCTTGTCGGCAAGAACGGTGCGGGCAAATCGACGCTGCTCAAAATCATTGCCGGTCAGCAGGCTCCCACGGAGGGCACGGTCAGCATGCCGCAGGACTCTACGGTGGGCTACCTACCGCAGGTGATGAGGCTGAGCGACGAGACCTCCGTGCGTGAGGAGGCTCAGAAGGCCTTTGCCGACGCTGCGGCGCTGAAGCAGCACGTGGAGGAGTTGGAGTGGCAGATGGGGGAGCGTACCGACTACGAGAGCGACGACTATATGGCGCTGGTGGAGCGCTACACGCAGGAGCATGAGCGTTACCTGATGATGGGTGCCGAGAGTCAGGAGGCACAGCTGGAGCGTACCTTGATGGGCTTGGGCTTTGAGCGCACGGACTTCGACCGTCCCACCAGTGAGTTCTCCGGCGGCTGGCGCATGAGAATTGAGCTGGCCAAGATTCTGCTGCGACGCCCTGACGTGCTGTTGCTCGACGAGCCGACGAACCACCTCGACATTGAGTCTATTCAGTGGCTGGAGCAGTTCCTGGCTACCAGTGCCTCGGCGGTGATCATGGTCAGTCACGACCGCGCTTTCATCAATAACGTCTGCAACCGCACGATGGAAATCTCATGCGGACAGATTATCGACTACCGCGTGAAGTATGACGAGTATGTCGTGCTGCGCAAGGAGCGCCGCGAGCAGCAGTTGCGTGCCTACGAGAACCAGCAGAAGGAGATGCAGGACATGCGTCAGTTCATCGAACGCTTCCGCTATCAGGCAACGAAGGCCATCCAGGTGCAGCAGAAAATCCGCCAGCTGGAGAAAATCGTACCCATCGAGGTGGATGAGGTGGATAACTCGTCGCTGCATCTGAAATTCCCGCCCTGTCTGCGAAGCGGCGACTATCCCGTAATCTGCGAGGATGTGGCCAAGAGCTACGGCGACCATCTGGTGTTCGACCGCGTGAACCTCACCATCAAACGCGGTGAGAAGGTGGCGTTCGTGGGCAGGAACGGCGAGGGAAAATCCACGCTGGTGAAGTGCATCATGGGCGAGATACCGTTTGACGGCTACCTGAAGATTGGCCATAACGTACAGATAGGCTATTTTGCGCAGAACCAGGCACAGCTGTTGGACGAGAGCCTGACGGTGTTTGACACCATCGACCGTGCGGCACGCGGTGAGATACGCCTGAAGATACGTGACATCCTGGGCGCATTCATGTTCGGCGGCGAAGCCTCGGACAAGAAGGTGAAGGTGCTCAGCGGCGGTGAGCGCAGCCGTCTGGCGATGATTCGTCTGCTGCTGGAACCCGTCAACCTGCTGATACTCGACGAGCCGACGAACCACCTTGATATGGCGTCGAAGGACGTGCTGAAGGAGGCCATCCGTGCCTTTGACGGTACGGCCATCATCGTCAGCCACGACCGTGAGTTCCTTGACGGCCTCGTCACGAAAGTCTATGCCTTCGGCGGCGGCAAGGTGAGGGAGCACCTGGGAGGCATCTATGATTGGCTGAAGCTGAGCCTCCAGCAGACTCACCCCCAGCCCCTCTCTGAAGAGAAGGGAGGAGATATTTCCTCGAAGAAATTATCCCAGCCAGCTAATAATCTCCCTCTCTCACAAGGAGGGACCAAGGGAGGGGCTGCTTCCTACGCTGCGCATAAGGAGCAGCAGAAACTGGTGCGCAAGGCGGAGAAGGCTGTGGAGCAGAGTGAGCGCAAGATTGCCGACATAGAAAAGCGCCTGAAGGAGCTGGACGAGCTGCTGATGCTGCCCGAGAATGCGTCGGACATGGAGCTCGTGACTGAATATACCACCACCAAACGGGCGCTGGACGATGAGGTGGAGCGCTGGGAACAGCTCTCCGAGGAACTGGAACGGTTGATGGTTGATGTTTGAAGTTTGATGTTTAAAAATTTAATATATAAGAAAGAACAATGAAAAAACTATTCACTATGATGGCATTTGCAACGATGGCTGTCACCGCACAAGCACAGTTGCGCTCGGGCATTGACCTGAGCAACATGAACCCGCAAGTGGCAGCTGGCCATGATTTCTATGAGTACGCCTGTGGCGGATGGATGACGAAGAACCCGCTGCCGGCGGCCTATTCGCGCTTCGGCAGTTTCGACCGTCTGGCGCAGGACAATGACAAGCGCATCAACGGCATTCTGCAGGACCTGCAGAGCGGCAGCTACCCGAAGGGTAGTATAGAGCAGAAGCTGAGCGACCTCTACAAGTTGGCCATTGACTCCGTGCGCCGCGACCGTGAGGGCGTGGAGCCCCTGATGCCCATGCTGAAACGCATGGACGAGGCCAAGACCATGCAGCAGTTGTTTGACATTCAGATGGAGCTGGCTCAGTATGGCGGGTCAGGTTTCTTCTCTGCCGGAATGGGTGCCGACGACAAGAATGCGACACAGAATATCCTGAATATTTCGCAGGGCGGAATCACCCTCGGACAGAAGGAATATTACTTGGATAACGACGAGGCAACGAAGAAAATTCGTGAAGAGTATAAGTTGCACATTGTCCGTATGTTCCAACTATTTGGCTATAGTAAAGGAGCAGCCACGAAAAAGATGAAGAACATCATGAAAATCGAGACGGAACTGGCCAAGGTTTCCAAGTCGAGAACCGAGCTGCGCGACCCCATTGCCAACTACAACAAAATGACGTTGGCGGAGTTCGACAGTAAGTACCTGCACCTGCAGTTAGAGAAACTGATGAACGCCAAGGGCATCGAGAGCCGGTATATCCAGGAGATGATCGTAGGTCAGCCCGACTTCATGGCCGGTGCCGACATCGTGGTGGCCAAGCTCGTGCCGGCTTCCTATCGTGACTATCTGGAGTGGCGCCTCATCAAGGGTGCAGCAGGCCTGCTGAGCGAGGAAGTGGCCGAGGCCAACTTTGAGTTCAGCGGCAAGGTGATGTCAGGCCGTAAGGAGAACTATCCGCGCTGGAAACGTGCCACCAACCAGGTAGAAGGCGTCATGGGCGAGGCACTCGGACGCATCTATGTCGATAAGTATTTCCCCGCTTCATCCAAGGAGCGCATGAAGGAACTGGTGCATAACTTGCAAATTGCACTGGGTGAGCGCATTGCGGCACAGGACTGGATGGACGACTCGACGAAAGTGAACGCCCTGCTCAAGCTCAACACGTTCTATGTGAAAGTGGGTTATCCCGACAAGTGGACGGACCTCTCGAAGCTGACCATCGACCCCTCGAAGTCGTACTATGAGAACATGCGTGAGTGCAGCCGTTTCTGGAACCAGTGGGAAATAGAACACACGGCAGGCAAGCCCGTTGACCGCGACGACTGGTACATGAGGCCGCAGACGGTGAACGCATACTATAACCCCACCACCAACGAAATTTGCTTCCCCGCAGGCATCCTGCAGGTGCCCTTCTTCGACCCGACGGCTGACGACGCCTTCAACTACGGTGCCATCGGTGTCGTCATTGGACACGAGATGACGCACGGCTTTGACGACCAGGGCCGCCGCTTCGACAAAGACGGTAACATGCACGACTGGTGGAAGGAGTCAGATGCGCAGAACTTCGTGGAGCGTACCGACAAGTATGCCGACTTCTTCTCGGCTATCAAGGTGCTGCCCGACCTCAATGGCAACGGACGTCTGACGCTGGGTGAGAACCTGGCCGACCACGGTGGCTTGCAGGTGGCTTTTGCAGCCTTCAAGAATGCCACGAAGAACAATCCGCTGCCCGTCATCGACGGTCTCACGCCCGAGCAGCGCTTCTTCCTGGCTTATGCAGGAGTTTGGGCAGGAAATATCACGGATGCGGAGATTCGGAACCGCACCAAAAGTGA
The DNA here is from genome assembly GCA_905233985.1 of uncultured Prevotella sp. Taxonomy (GTDB): domain Bacteria; phylum Bacteroidota; class Bacteroidia; order Bacteroidales; family Bacteroidaceae; genus Prevotella. Next base: position 57,999 of record CAJOFA010000003.1, on the reverse strand, counting down.
CCCTCATTCGCTGGGTCGCTGGCGTGTCAACGGAGCACTTCCCCACATCGATGCGTGGTATGAGGCTTTTGGCATCAAAGAGGGTGATGAAATGTACATTCCCAAGGAAAAACGCCTCGAATTATGGTAATTTTAACAATAATTCAAGAAAAAATGCCGTCGTAAATAAAATTTACGGCGGTTTTTGTTTTGTGATATGGATTTTTTTTATAACTTTGCCGTTAAAATTTGAGAAGGTAACGTAAAAACCGACAAAAACCGAGCAAAAAATATGATAAACGACGATTTTTCCAACATAGAGCGAACCAATAGGGGGATGCAATCTATGGAACAGGAAATGCAGTATGAGCAGGAGGCACCTGTCGCTGAGCAACAGCAGGAAATGGCGCAGCAGATGGCCGCAACCGTGCAATGTCCTCATTGTGGAACTATGAATGAAGCCGAGGCAGTTTTCTGTGCTTCGTGTGGTCAACCGCTTCATACCATGAATTGCCCGCATTGCGGGGCAGAGGTTGACCCTGATGCCGACTATTGCGAGGTGTGTCATCATTATATCCGCAAGGATGTCTGTTCCTTCTGCGGCGCTCACCTGGGAGGCAATGAGGCCTACTGTCCTGAGTGCGGAAGTCCGCGCGGCGGCATCGTCTGCCCCGTATGCCATACGCTCAACAGCTTTGCTTTCTGCAAGCAATGCGGTAATGCGCTGACCGATGAGGCCAAGCAGATGGTGAAGGAGCTGCAGAGCAACGTGGAGTACAAGGAACTGCAGGACCTCGTTGCCGAGTTCTCCCAGTTGGACGACATGGTACCGTATAACTCAGAGCGTGACGTAGTTCGCGAGCAGGTGAACGCCCAGTTGCGTGAGCGTGTGCTGAAGCTGCTGGCTGAGGACCGCGGCATCCAGGATTATGAGGTCCCCGTCAAGACGTCGAAGCGCATGACGAAGGAAGAGCTCAAGGAGAAGAAGAACGAGAAAATCAAGGAGATTTCCTCCACGCTCGACAAGTTTGCCGTGCCCCAGCAGCCCTCACCCGTTAAGGCCCGTAACTTCGCGATGGCCTGCAAGCCCGTCGGTGTACGACTGGCGTGGGTGTGCAACTGGAAACATGCCATGCACAGCAGCCCCTGTGGTTGCGCCAAGCCGCAGCTCGGTGGCAAGTGGGTAGTGCTTGGAAAGAATACTTCAGTAGAAATTAAAGACGACAACAAATAATGGATCAGACTGTTAAAACCAAACGTCCCGACTCCTCCACCACCATGAGGGTAGAAGACCTTGCAGCCGACAATGCTGCAATGAACACCACGCAGAGGCCGGAGGGAGCAGCCGAGAAGAGCGAGACAAATGACGATGTGTTCGTTCTGAAAGGCTGTCATTATAAGAACATCCGTTGCCTGAGCGATAACTCCGGTGAGGCACAGGTGTTCCTTGTTGAAAGAAGCAGCCGCGAGTATGTGCTCAAAATCTATTATCCGACTTTCAGCATCAAGAAAAGCATGGTGAAAATCGTCCGCATGATGGACATGGAGATGATTGTCAAGCTGATGGATTTCGGAAAGACGTATGTAGATGGCAAGAACCGCGACTACGAACTGATGGAGTACCTGCAAGGCGGCACGCTCAATGAATACAAGCTCAGACAGGATTTTGACCAGTTCCGACGCATTGCCTTGCAATGTGCTGCTGCCTTGGCCTATTGCCATAACAACAGCGTCATTCATAAGGACATCAAACCCAGCAATTTCTTCTTCCGCGACAAAGAACAAACCCAAATCGTACTTGGCGATTTCGGTATCTCCTCCATCATGGGAGAGAATGAGAGTGTTCACCGCACCACACAGGCACGCACACCTGTCTATGCTGCTCCTGAGATGTATAATGACGTGATAGACGGCGTCGTGGAGATAACACCGGCGGTGGATTTCTATTCGCTCGGTATCACGCTGCATACGCTCTGGTTGGGTGAGAATCCGCTGAGTTCCAACGAGCGCGTGATGATGCGCCGCAAGAACGAAGGCCGACTGCCGAGAATCAGCGAGCTGCCCGAGCGCGTCAAATTGATTGTGCAGGGTTTGACAGCCGTCAATCCGCAGAACCGCTGGGGCTACGAGGAAGTGGAAAAGTGGTTCCTCGGCGAATCCCCGAAGATTGATGTCTCGTCGCCCATTCTGAGATATAAGAGCTTTGTCGTTGACCCCGAGCATAACATCGTGGCTGACAACGTGCATGAGCTCATACCGCTGCTGCTCGAATATGACCGTCTGGCTATGGGTTACCTCTATGGCGGACGTCTGACCACATGGCTTGAGCAGTGCGGCAACGTGAAGCTGAGCACGGTGGTGAAGGACATCGTTCAGAACAAGTACCCCGCCGACCAACGTGCAGGACTGATGGCTTCCGTCTATGCGATGGAGCCCACTTATCCGTATCAGGATGTCAAGGGTAACCTCTGTGACGACATTCACAGCATGGCCATTTCCATGTTAAGCTATTCGGATGAGTATGCCGTCTATCTGCGGAACCGCAACGATAGGCTGTGGCTCTATCTGGAGTCGCACACCAAGCTGGACATTGACCGTCTGCGTTCATACTTCGAGCCCCGCAAGGACTTTGACGGAAAAGTGGCCGTCATCAAGACGGTGTACGAGATGGACAAGACCATACCATTCCTGTCGAAATACCCCTCATCGAGCCTTGCTGAGATTGTCAAGGCTTTCGGTAACCAGGAGATGACCGACGACGAATGGCTGAGCCTGACCGACGGACGCTTGCTTTCATGGATGTACAGCCATGAGGACAAGATGGCTTGTGAGTCGCTGCGTATCATGACCAGCGGACAGAAACATTCGCGCCAGCTGGCTTATAAGGTGCTGTATAATGTCTATCGTGAGGCACCGTTCGATTTGCGTGAGGCCTGCAGTCCTCAGCAGGTCGGTGAAGTGCTGCGTGACAGTTTGGTCAAGTGGCAGTATGTGGATGACTCCGTCGTGGAGACAGAGATTGCTGACTATGCCGACCCCGAGGGACGCTTCAACTACTTCGCTCAGTTGCATGGCTGGTATGAGCAGATGAGTGAGGCCACCCGCAATTTCGACCTGAAGAGTGACGAGAACCGTGAGCGTCTCAGCGCCTACGATATGAAGACTGCCGCCTACCGGTTCTGTCGCATCTTAGGTGTTGCTCCTGTCTATCAACTTTCTGACGGAACAATGCTTTCCGACATTGAGCAGGTGAAGGATGTGTCGAAGTCTCTGCTGAAACACGAGATACAAAACGGCTCCTTCTGCCAGTGGCTTTCTGTCTGGTATCATGAAGATCCGTTCCGTGACTTCAGCGAGGAGTACAGCTACGAGCGTGCTCTGGAAGAGTGGGTGATGAAGCTTGGCGAACTGGACAGCCACCAGCCTTACTATCGCCGTTATATGACAGCCAAGGAAGAAACCTCCCGTCGCTTCAACGAGGTGCGTTCAAGCTACACCAAGGCCAAGGGCAAGGAGAAGATTTGGCGCTATCTGTTCTATGGACTTTGTGCTGTATGGCTGCTGGCAGTCATCTTTGTCGGCATCACAGAGATGGGTCGTATCTATCTGCTGAAACATGCCTTCTTTACCATTGGTGTTCCTCTTGGCGGCATGTCGGCTATCATCGTTGCTACACGTGCCTACTTCCGAGGCTACGGCTTTGTCTTCTCATGCCTGTGGGGAGCCCTAGGTGCTATGTCATCAGTCATACCCATCTGGACTCTGAAGTATGTGTACCATTCACATTACTCGGCTTTCATCCCCGCCGTCATCCTGCTGTCTTTGTTATATATGGTGGTATGCCACTTCACGGATTTCCGTTCCGACAAGAAGGATGATAAGACGTTGATCAGTACCGTCCTCAACGACGACATCAAGTCGGAGCTGCTGGAGCCGCTGTACTATACGTTCAAGACCAAGTCATACAGATACAAGAGCTCTAAGTTCGGTGTTCTGGACGATGTGCAGAACCAGGTACACTCCGTAGCGGGTGAGTCGGTCATTCACTACATCCTGTGGAGTGTCTTGGTGCTTGTCCTGCTGCTGGAACTCTGCATCTACAGTCCTAAGCTGCTGAACGTGGGCAATCCTGACTTAGACCACTGGAGCCTGAGTCCTACTCAGAAAGTAGATAAGAACATACAGAAGACAGTTGAATGAAGTGCGAGCATTGTCATAGAGAAAACAGGTCGATTGCCAAGTTCTGTAAGTGGTGCGGGCAACCCATGGCCTCTGCTAACGTCTTGGATAAGTTAGTAGGCATGGATGATGTCAAGGAGCAGCTGAAGACGATTGTTGACACCTACACCTATTTACATTCACGTAAGGACATCGCGTCCGTGCGCCTGAGCGTTAATGCCATTATCATTGGTGAGACGGGAACGGGTAAGACGGCCCTTGCAGAAATCATCCGTGACTATTTCTTCCAGCATAAGATTATAGAGAAGCCGAAACTGACGATGGTGGATGCCGTCGATTATTCTCGGTTTGTTGACAAGTGGGAAGATAATATCAAGAAGGCACGTGACGGTATCCTGTTCTTTGACAATGTCCAGAAACTTCTGCCTGACAAATATTCCAATCAGGTCAATCCCCTTGACAAGCTGTTTGTCGAGATGGACCGTTGGGAAGACAACCCCATCGTCATCATTTCAGGTCTGACCAAAGGCCTGGAGGACTTCCTTGCCAGCAACCCTGCCGTAGCCAACAGGTTCAAATACACGTTCAAGTTGAAGACGCCTGACTACATGGACCTGTATCATATCTGCCGCATGGTTCTGCGCACAAAGTACGGCATTACCAACTATTCCGCTGCTGCCGAGTCGAAGCTGCAGCGTTACTTCAAGTACCAGGTCAAGATCAAGGATGAGACGTTCGGCTATGCCCATATTGCCAACAAGGTGGCTGAGGACATCTTTACCTCGTTCATCAGTCGCGGCACTACAGCCACACAAGTGGAGGAGAATGACATCCGCGGCTATGTCCCGGCAGAGCGTACCCTCGACGAGATTCTGGCCGATTTGGACACCTTCATCGGAATGGATGAGGTGAAGAGTGCTGTCCGCGAAATGGCCTTCTCTGTTCAGAACAATGTGCAGCGTGCAGAGCGCGGCTTGGGCGAACAGGTTAACGCCGGCATGCACATCATCCTGACGGGTAACCCCGGTACCGGTAAGACCACCATTGCCCGTAAATTAGGCGAGATACTGGCCGCCATCGGCTATTTAGACAGCGGTCATGTCGTGGAGGTTGACCGTGCCCAGATGATCAGCCCTTATCAGGGTGAGACGCCCAAGGTTGTTGACCGTCTCTGTGATAAGGCGATAGGTGGCATCCTCTTTGTTGACGAGGCCTACACGCTGGCACCGCTCAGTTCAGGCGGAGAGCGTGACAACCAAGGAGCACAGGCTTTGGAGAAACTGATGAAGCGCATGGAGGACGACCGCGGCAAGTTCGTGGTCATTGCTGCCGGCTACCGTACCGAGATGGAAAACCTCTTCCGCATCAATCCTGGTTTCCGCAGCCGCTTCAACTACTTCCTGAATATCGATGACTATACTCCCGACCAGCTCTACCAGATTATGCTGGTATTTGCGAAGGAGAAAAAATACGTGTTCTCTCACGATGCTGAGGAGCTGACGCTGAAGATGATTACAGAGATGTATAACAGCCGTGACAAGGATTTTGCCAATGGTCGTGCTATGCGTCAGCTGTTTGACAAGATTTGCAGCCGTCAGGCCGAGCGTCTGCAGAAGAACAACATCTCCACCATGACCGATGAGCAGCTGATGAGCATCGAGGTGGAAGATATACCTTACGAGGCTCCTCAGGCTGTTGACTATACCGACTGCCTGAAGAAGCTTGACGGATTGGTGGGCTTGTCTGCTGTCAAGAAGGAAATCTCCAATTTGGCGGCATTCCTCAACTTGCAGATTGCCCGCGGCGAGCAAAACACCTTCCAGGGCAAGCACTATGTGTTCACGGGTAATCCGGGAACTGGTAAGACGACGGTTGCCCGTATCATGGCCGATGTGTTCCGTACGTTGGGCGTTGTCTCCCGCGGCCAGCTCATCGAGGCCGACCGCAGCAAGCTCGTGGCAGGTTATAGCGGACAGACGGCCATCAAGACCAACCAGCTTATTGACACGGCGATGGGCGGTGTGCTCTTCATTGATGAGGCTTACACCCTGAAGTCCAACGACGGCGACTCCTTCGGCAGCGAAGCCATCGATACCCTCTTGAAGCGCCTCGAGGATGACCGTGGCAAGTTCGTCTGTATCGTTGCAGGATATACCGAGCAGATGCACGACTTCATTGATACCAACCCAGGTTTGAAGAGCCGTTTCACACAGACCATTCACTTCGACGACTATAACCCCGACGAGTTGACGGAAATCTTCCTTAACCTCGCCAAAAGCAAGAAGTTCACCGTTGACGAAGAGACGCAGGGGGCTATTCACCGTCAGTTCGAGCAGCTCTATCTGCGTCGTGACAAGAACTTCGGCAATGCCCGTGAAGCCCGTCGCATCTTCAACGAAGCCGTGGAGCGTCAGAGTCAGCGACTGATTGGAGAGATGAACCAGCCAGGTTTCCGCGAGTCAGACATGTACTGTCTCACAGCGGCTGACCTGCCGATGGCTCAGTCGGAGAAAGTTCGTCCGCTTGACGAAGTGCTCAACGAACTGGATGAGTTCGTCGGTATGCGTTCTGTCAAGAACATGATACGCCGTCTTGCCGTCCAAAGCATGTTCATGAAGCAGCGTGCCGCTGCAGGTGCAGGCAAGGTGCAGCAGATGGCTATGAACTTCATCCTGACGGGTAATCCCGGAACGGGTAAGACGTCTATCGCCCGTAAGATGGGAGAGGTGCTGCAGAGCATGGAGATACTGCCTACCTCCCGTGTTATCGAGGCCAGCCGTGCCACCTTGGTCGGCAAGTACATGGGTGAGACGCCGAAGATTGTCAACAATATGTGTGACAAGGCGATGGGTGGCATCCTGTTCATTGACGAGGCCTACACGCTGTCCGACGAGAACGACCAGTATGGCAAGGAAGCCATTGACACCCTGATGAAACGCATGGAGGACGACCGCGGCAAGTTCGTGGTGGTTGCTGCCGGCTACAAGGATAAGATGGAAGAGTTCCTGACGATGAACTCCGGACTTGCCAGTCGTTTCACCCACAAGCTCCACATCGACGACTACAACGAGGACGAGTTGCTTGCCATCTTCAAGCGCATGGCTGCCAAGGACAACTACACGCTGTCGCCGGGTGCCGAGTTCAAACTCATGGACCTCATCTGCCGCATGCTGGTCAACAAGGACGAGTCGTTCGGCAATGCCCGTGAGATGCGTAACCTGCTTGATGCCACCATCCAGCAGCTGTCCGTTCGTGTCTCGTCTATGCCTGCTTCCGAGGTGACGACAGAGACCTACCAGTTGATACAACCCGAAGATATTAAAGACGATATACCATCATGATTATTTGTCCGACTTGTAAAGAAGAGATTGACGACGACTCACGGTATTGCGACCAGTGTGGCCAGTCCTTGCTCTATTGCAGCAGCTGCGGTAGAGTGGGGAAGGGGCGCCGCTGCACCTTCTGCGGCGGTTTGATGGTAGGTGCTGCCGAACTGGAGCGCAGGGCAGGTGACCATACCTCTCTGGGTACCTTCTCTTCCCTGCAGGCCTCCTTCTCAACATGCACCAGTGGCTCACCGTTCATGACAGGAGGCACCCAGAAGGGAGTTCCCATACTGACGCTCTACAACAGCAACCTGAACATCCGCATGGTGGGTGTCAATGGTGCTCTGATAGGTCGCCGGCAGGGACCTTACACGGCTTTCTTCGAAAACAATATGTATATCTCGGGTGTCCATGCCCAGCTGACCTATAACGTCGGTTCCGGCTGGAGCATCATCGACAAGCATTCGTCCAACGGCACGAAGCTGAACGGTCGTGACCTACAGCCCGATATCCCCATGTTGCTGAAGAACGGCGACATCGTTTCCGTTGCCAATATCAGCCTGCAGGTCAGCATTTCATAATCGAAAATAAAAGAAAAAGTACAAGTATATATACAATGAGCAAGTTTAGTATTACGGCAGCAAGCCGTGTAGGATGTATCAGAAGCAACAACGAAGATATGGTGCTCGTGTGGGATCATTACATCCGTAATGATTTCTACCGCACCGACATAGACACGTCAGCCCTCTCTCGCTTCGTCATCGCCCTTGCCGACGGCATGGGCGGACATAATGCCGGCGAGGTAGCCAGTCAGGAAACGCTGGAAGACCTACATTATTTCATCGGCGACCTGCCTGCCGGTTTGTCGTCGGGTGACTTCTATGAGGCCATGTGCGAGTGGCTCACCTCCGTTAATGTGCGCATCTCCTCTCGCGGTCTCGGTGACCCCGAACTGGCTGAGATGGGAACCACGCTGGTGGGCATCATCTGTTATGATAATAAATTCTACTGGATTAACTGCGGCGACAGCCGACTCTACCGTTTTCGTGACGGCGTGCTGACACAGCTGACCACCGACCACTCCCTCAACACCCTAACAGGCACCAAGCGCCATTCTAATATCATCACCAACTGCATCGGTGCTGGCTGCAAGACTTCCTTCATCGACCAGTATGAGTTCACCGAGAGCCTCCAGCCAGGCGACCTCTATCTTCTCTGTTCCGACGGCTATAGCGACATGGTGCCCGACGAGGAGACCACCCGTCTGCTGGCAGAGGGAGCTGATGCCAACGAGTTGTGTGAGGCTGCCATCGCTGCCGGTGGCTATGATAATGTTTCCGCTTGCGTCATAAGAATATAAGAAACAGATGCCCTTAAGATTACCCGATCAACTTCCTGCCATAGAGTTGTTGAAGCAGGAAAACATCTTTGTCATGGACGATACCCGTGCCCACACGCAGGATATTCGTCCATTACGCATTGTTATCCTCAACCTCATGCCGCTCAAGATAACCACCGAGACCGACCTCATCCGGTTGCTCTCCAATACCCCCTTGCAGATTGAGGTGAACTTCATGAAGCTGAAGAGCCACACCCCTAAGAACACCCCCATCGAGCACATGATGATGTTCTATCGTGACTTTGAGGTGTTGTGCCATGAGAAGTTCGACGGCATGATTATCACTGGTGCACCCGTCGAGACCCTCGAGTTCGAGGACGTCAACTACTGGGATGAGATGCAGCGTATCTTCGCGTGGGCGCGCACGCACGTCACGAGTACCTTATATATATGTTGGGCGGCTCAAGCCGGACTTTACTATCACTACGGCATCCCCAAGTACCCCTTGGAGAAGAAGATGTTTGGCGTCTTCAGCCAGCATCCCCTCATGCCGCAGTTGCCCATCTTCCGAGGCTTCGACGACGTGTTCAACATGCCTCATAGTCGCCATACCGAGGTACACCGCGAGGACATCGAGGCAAACCCCGCACTGACGCTCATTGCCGACTCCGATGAGTGTGGTGTTTCTATGGTCATGGCACGCGGCGGACGAGAGTTCTTCATCACTGGACATCTGGAGTATGCGCCCGACACCCTCGACCGAGAGTACCGGCGCGACCGTGACATCCGTGATGATGTCGATATGCCTGTTAACTACTATCGTGACGACGACCCCTCCAAGGAGCCGCTCATCAGCTGGCGGGCTCATGCCAACCTGCTCTACAGCAACTGGATTAACTACTACGTCTATCAGGAGACCCCATACGACATCAATAAGATAGAGTGACACCATTAGAGCTACTGGCACCGGCCAAGAATCTGGAGTGTGGCATCGCCGCTGTCGATCACGGTGCCGATGCCGTCTATATCGGAGCTCCGCGCTTCGGAGCCCGTGTCGCTGCAGGCAATTCCGTCGATGACATCCGTCAGCTCTGCGACTACGCCCACCGCTATGCCGTCAAGGTCTTCGTCACCGTCAACACCCTCCTTCATCACGACGAGCTCGCCGAGGCCGAACGGCTCATCTGGCAGCTTTACGATGTTGGCGTCGATGCCATCCTCGTGCAGGATATGCAAGTGCTTGACATGAACCTGCCGCCCATCGCCCTCCACGCCTCCACACAGACCGACAACCGTGATGCCTCTAAGGTGCTCGCCCTGCAGCAGGCAGGCTTTCGCCGTGTAGTCCTTGCCCGTGAACTCTCCGTTGACGAGATAGCCGCCATCCATGCCGCCGTGCCTGACATGCCCCTCGAGGTCTTCGTGCATGGCGCCCTGTGTGTCAGTTACTCCGGAGCCTGCTACGCCTCTGAGCATTGCTTCGGGCGCTCCGCCAACCGCGGCGCCTGTGCACAGTTCTGCCGCATGCCCTTCGACCTCGTCGATGCCGACGGCCATGTCATCGAGCACCAGCGTCATCTTCTCTCGCTGAAGGACCTCAACCAGAGCGACCACCTGCAGGAGCTCATCGATGCCGGTGCCACGTCGTTCAAGATTGAGGGGCGCCTCAAGGATGTCACCTATGTCAAGAACGTCACCGCAGCCTACAGCCAGCGCCTCGACGCCATCATCCGCCGACACCCTGACCAGTACTGCCGTGCCTCCCTCGGACGCTGCACCTATACCTTCACGCCCAACCTCCATAAGACCTTCAACCGCGGCTACACCACCTATTTCCTGCATGGGCGCCAGCCCGACATCGCCTGCTTCGACACCCCGAAGGCTATGGGCGAGTACGTCGGCACCGTCAAGGAGCTGCGCGGCAACTCCTTCACCGTCGCAGGTACCGCCTCCTTTGCCAATGGCGACGGCCTCTGCTTCATGGCTAACCCTTCACCCTCCACCCTCCACCTTTCACCCTCCACCCTCTATGGTTTCCGCATTAACCGCGCCGAGGGCAACCGTCTCTTTCCCTTGGAGATGCCCGATGCCTTGCGTCCAGGCGTCCGACTCTATCGCAACAACGACATGGAGTTCGAGCGTCAACTCTCCCGTCCCAGCGCCGAGCGTAAGATTCCCGTAACCTTCCGCCTCGCCCTCACCGACACAGGCTACAGCCTCACGGCCTCATATCTTTCACCCTCCACCATAGACCTCGCACCCTCCACCATAGACTGCCCTCACGAACCCGCTGCGAAGCCCCAGCGTGACAACATCATACGTCAGCTCTCCCGACTCGGCGGCACCCCATACGAGTGTGTTGACGTCGAGTTCCCCGCCGACTTCAACTACTTCATCCCCAACAGCCTCCTCGCTGAGCTCCGCCAGAAATGGGTGGAACAGCAGTCACGCCCCTCGTCCCTCGCCCCTCGTACCTCGAACCTCGCACCTCGCACCTCGTCCCTCGAACCTCGTACCTCGCCCCTCATGCAATGCCGCTATTGCCTGCGCTATGCCCTGGGCCATTGCGTGCGCCGAGGCGGAACGCCCGCCCCTTGGCGAGAACCCCTTGTCTTGCGACTGGCCGATGGCCGTCGTTTCCCCTTGCAGTTTGATTGTCACACCTGTCAGATGAATGTCTATGCGGAACAATAAGCTTTTTACCCTTTTACCTTTTTACCTTTTTACCCTTATCCTGTTTGCCTCCTGTTACAACCACGGCCAGCGGACACCCGATGCCTGGGACCTCACCAAGGAGCAGCTTGACAGCATCTCCTTCTCCACCACCCATCACTACACTCAGGGCTATAACTTTGTTGTCACCGCCGACAGCCTCGTGATCTACGACCTGCCACCCGTTCCCCCCATCGACGCTCAGACCATCGCCCTTGATGCTCAACCCTCAACCCTCGACGCTCCAATCACCAATCTCAAACCTCAAACCTCAAAGCTGAAAAGAAAGTCCCTCCTTGTCGTTGCCGACATCGACATCCTGCCGCAGGACTCCATTGACTCCGTGTGGGTGAAAGTTGCTGCCGACCAGCTCACGCAGGGCTGGGTACGAGAGTCTGAGATGCTCCTTGCCGTGTCACCCGACGACTCCATTTCGCAGTTCATCGATTTCTTCTCCGACAGTCACCTGCTTATTTTCCTTGCCTTCATTATCCTTGTCAGCGTTGCCTATGGCATCTACCGTCTGCAGCGCCGTAACGCCTATATCGTTCATTTCCGTGACACCGGCTCGTTCTATCCCACCTTGCTGTGTCTGCTCGTCTCCGCCTCCGCCACGCTCTATGCCAGCATCCAGATGTTCGCTCCTGAGACCTGGCGTCATTTCTATTACCATCCCTCTTTGAACCCCTTTGCCTTGCCAGCCATTCTGGGTGTCTTCATCATTTCCGTGTGGGCCATCCTGATTATTGCCCTTGCAGCAGTCGATGACACCGTGCGTCGCTTGCATCTTGGAGATGCCGTGTTGTATCTCTGCGGCTTGGCGGGCATTTGTGCTGTCTGTTATGTTGTTTTCAGCATCACCACGCTCTATTATGTCGGCTATCCCCTGCTCATCGCTTATATAGCATTTGCGCTCTGGCGTTATTTTCGTTTCTCCCGTCTCCGTTATGTCTGCGGCAACTGCGGCAAGCCCCTTGCCGATAAAGGCATCTGCCCCCGCTGCGGAGCGAAGAATACGTAGTAGAAATATATTTCAAAAAATTATAACATGAAAAAGAAGTACAATTTATTTTCTATTCTCATGCTTTGCATGATGATGGTCCTCTCGTCGTGTTCCAAGGAAGTGCTGGACGAACTGACGGAAGAGGAAGAGACTGAAACCACGGGAAACAGCCAGTTGGAGATTGTGACACGCACTGGTGAAAATGATGAAGTAGTCAGCTATCCCGTGTTGGTGTATGTGTTCAACAGCAGCGACAAGTGCATCAATGTTCAGACGATTAGCTCTGCTTCGGAAAGCATGAGCGTCAACAATGTTAAGGCAGGCACATACACTGTTGTTGCCATTGGCGGTGCTGACGATGATGTCTATGACCTCCCGACGCAGGATGATGCCGCGCCAGATGACGTGATTGTCCTGAAGGAGAATCAGAATTACAACGACCTCATGCTTGCCAGGAGTACGGTGACGATGGCCGAGGGAGAGACCAACAAGGCCACGTTGACGATGGAACGCAAAGTGTTCATGTTGCAGGGTGTCATTATCCGACAGGTGCCGGAATCTGTCAAGGGAGTAAGTGTAACCGTCAGCCCGTTGCGTGAGAACGTTTCGATGAGCGGTGAGTATAGTGGTAACGAAGGCTCCTATACTGTAACGCTGACGAAGCAGAGTGACAACACAACTTGGAAGAACACAGCAACATTGTATCTGCTGCCATCGGTGGGCAATGTCAGCATTAAGGTTAGCATGACACGCAGCGACGACAGCGTCACCTCCTTCACCTATACGGCAAATGAGGCTATGACGGTGAACTACAAGATGAGTATTGACGGCACTTATGCCGGTGATGACTTTGTGATGCAGGGTGTGCTGACAGGCGCATCATGGGCTGGCGAGAGAACCATCACGTTTAACTTCGATTCCAATGGATCGTCAGGCAGCGGAGGTGATAGTGGCGGCGGCAACAATAACGAAGACCCCAACCCAGGAGAAACTGCACCAGAAGCTGGGACAAAGTATAAAGGATGTTATGTTATGAGGAGTATTACAAATGGGGATGGCTCAAAAACAGTTACATTAATGTCTCCGCAACAGAAAACAGGTTTAGATTTTAGTCAGGGTACAGAATCGTCTGTAATTGAAGCAGCGATGGAGGAGTTAAAAGTTGCTGGAGTTGATAATTGGAGACTTCCTACAAAAGAGGAACTACGATATATATATGATAACTCAGCAACGGTAAGAGATAATCTTAGCGACCTAGGATTGCAAGACGTTTCTATAACAAAGTATTATATCATCAAAAAAGATGACAATTCTTATGGAGGATGTAATCCTAAAGGAACAGAACAGAGTTTTCCTTTCAATAGTGATAATGTTGTTCGTCTATTTACTACGATTACTTTTTCTAATTAATAGGAAACGAGTTGTTCCGATGTTGGAAACAAAGTGTTCCAATCATCGGAACAACTTGTTTCTCCCATTGAAACAACGTGTTCCAATCATCGGAACAGCTTGCTCCTACTATTAGAAAGCTCCTCCCTTTCTTTTCTCATGATATTTAAATGTCTCGAGTAATAGTTTTTTATAAAAGGTTTGGAGGTTTGAAGGGAATATGTTATCTTTGCACCACATAACTAAACAATAAAACAGAATGATGAGTATGAAAAAAATGGTATTGTTTTGCCTGCTCTTGATGACAGCGGCAGGGATGCAGGCGCAGAGCCTCGATGGAAAGTGGAAAACTTTGATTAAGGCTGAGGAAGATAATCAGAAGCCGACAGAATTGTTCTTTACCTTCGACAAAGGGAAGTCATCCATGTCTATAAAGGTCGATATGTCATATCACGACGATCAAGTGGGAACGCTTTATTTCTCGGCTATGGTGCCGGGCGCTTTCTCCCGAACAGGCGATAACTTGAACGTGCTGCTTTTTACTCAAAAGGCTGAGTTGAAGTTAGACAAGGTGGACTTCACGGGCCAGTTGGAAGAAGCATTCAAAGAGCAGCCAGAACTGAAACAGACGGTCATGAAGGCGATGCAGGAGACTTTGGAAAACGGGAAGGAAAACTTCATCGGTATATTCAAGAATTTCAAATCGTTGGTCATCGAGAAACATACTGACACCGAGCTGTGGCTGAAAACAGAAGGTGATAGTGAGGTTCTGGTGTTCATTAGATGTGCTGAATAGCTGGCAGCATGATGAATATCTGCAAGATAGTTAAACGAATGGGCGGGGGATTGCTCCTCTGCCTGTGGCTGACGGGGCCTGCGGTGGCGCTGGCACAGTCGCGATGGAACGCCCGCTATCAGGCGTATGTGGACCAGTGGCGTGACGTGGCGATGGACCAGATGAACCGCTACCATATCCCCGCAAGCATCACGCTGGCGCAGGGGCTGCTGGAGAGTGGGGCAGGGCAGAGCCTGCTGGCACGTGGGTCGAATAATCACTTCGGTATTAAGTGCCACAACGACTGGACGGGTGCGACGATGTATTTCGACGATGACGAAGAAGGTGAGTGCTTCCGTGCCTACAAGAACGCGAAGGAGAGTTATGAGGACCATTCGCGTTTTCTTGTCAATGGCAAGCGCTATAGGGATTTGTTCTCGCTGAAGCCTACGGATTACAAAGGATGGGCTAAAGGTCTGAAAGCAGCAGGGTATGCCACCAATCCGCACTATGCGAACCTGCTCATCGAACTGATAGAGACATATAAGCTCTATGACTATGACAAAGGTCGCGGTGCTGAATATACGGAGGAACTGGGTATCGGTATGGAAGTGGACGTGTATGAGTTTAACAAGAACCTCTATGTCCTTGCACGGCGTGGCGATACATTCCGTTCGCTGGGTGAGCTGCTGGGCATCTCATACAAGAAGTTGGCGAAATATAATGAGCGTGACCGCGATGACCAGCTGGAGGAGGGAGAGATTGTGTGGCTGAAGAAGAAGGCACGCAAGGCTCCCAAGGAATATGAAGACCGTCCGCATAAGGTGCAGCCAGGCGAGTCGATGTACTCCATTGCGCAGTACTACGGCATACGTCTCGAACGGCTTTACGACCTCAACGACCTTGGACCTGACTATGAGATTCAGGTGGGTGATGTGTTGAAGTTGAGATAAAAAAAAGCCCCCTCTGGCTCCCCCAAGGGGGAGGATAGAGAGAAATAGACAAGTAAAATAAAGGGCTAAAGGATGTTTCCTTTAGCCCTTCATTGTTGGTGATTCGCACGAACTATACGATACCTTGGCTCATCATTGTATAAACCTTGGCTTCGCCGAGCTTATACAATGCCCTGAGACATCATGGCACTGGCAACCTTCATGAAGCCGGCGACGTTGGCACCCTTGACGTAGTTGATGTAACCGTCGGGCTGTGTGCCATACTTCACGCAGTTCTCGTGAATGTCGTTCATGATGCGCTTCAGGTAGTCGTCAACTTCCTTGGCCGTCCAAGAGAGACGCTCAGAGTTCTGTGACATCTCAAGACCTGACACAGACACACCACCGGCGTTCGAGGCCTTACCTGGTGAATAGAGCAGCTTGTTATCCTGGAATATCTTGATAGCCTCGGGCAGGGTAGGCATGTTTGCACCTTCTGCAACGGCGATGACACCATTGTCAACAAGGGCCTGAGCCTGCTCAGCATTAATCTCGTTCTGGGTTGCACAAGGCAGTGCGATGTCGGCCTTTTCATGCCAGGGACGCTCGCCAGCCACATACTTGGCAGTGGGGTATTCCTCGACATACTCCTTGATACGTCCACGCTCCACGTTCTTCAGCTCCATGATGTAGTCGAGCTTTGCGCGGTCGATACCGTCGGGATCGTAGATGTAACCGTCAGAGTCACTCATGGTGAGCACGGTAGCACCCAACTGGAGGCACTTCTCGGCTGCATACTGTGCCACGTTACCGGCACCTGAGATGAGCACCTTCTTGCCCTTCAGCTCAATGCCACGGGTAGCGAGCATAGAGGTTAGGAAGTAAACGGTACCGTAACCAGTAGCCTCGGGACGGATGAGTGAGCCACCGAAGGGGATTCCCTTACCGGTGAGCACGCCCTGGAACTGGTGGGTGAGCTTCTTATACTGTCCGAAGAGGTAGCCTACCTCACGACCGCCAACACCGATGTCACCTGCGGGAACATCCTCATCAGGACCGATGACGCGATAGAGCTCGTTCATGAAGGCCTGGCAGAAACGCATTACCTCTGCGTCGCTCTTGCCACGGGGTGAGAAGTCTGAACCACCCTTGGCACCACCCATAGGCAGCGTGGTGAGTGAGTTCTTGAATGTCTGCTCGAATGCGAGGAACTTCAGGATACCGAGGTTCACAGACTTGTGATAGCGCAGTCCGCCTTTGTACGGGCCAATGGCGTTGTTGTGCTGGATGCGGTAACCCATGTTGGTCTGCACCTTACCCTGGTCGTCAACCCATGTGACACGGAACTCGAGCACACGGTCGGGGATGCACAGACGCTCGATGAGGTTGGCCTTCTCGAACTCGGGGTGTTTGTTGTACTCTTCCTCAATGGTGGGAAGTACCTGACTAACGGCCTGGATGTACTCCGGCTCGTTGGGGAAACGTTGTTTCAGTTCTTCAACAATTTTCGCTGCATTCATAATCTTTTTGCTTTTTAGAGTTTGATTGTTTGAAATTATTTGATTATTCTGTGTTGTCGCTATATAAAAAAGGAGTGCAGAGTACTCTGCTTTTTCATTTGCGTTTGCAAAGTTATAGCAAAATCACTAAATATCAAACAAAATGTCAACTTTTTTCAAGCAAACGGTTACTTTTTGTAACTTTATTGATATATATCAAGACAATTATTTATATAGGTATCGTTTGATGCTCTTCTTCGGCGTCTTTTCAAACTCGGTGGTTCGTATCTCGATGTCGGCGAGCTTGGCGTAGGCCGGAAGTATCTGGTTGAGCTGTGCCTTGTTCTGTTCCATGACACCGCGGATGTCCTCTTCCGTGAAGCCCATCTTCTTCGCTTCGTCGTAGTCGGGATAGACGATGGCGACGAGCTTCTCGGCTCGCTGCACAACGACACTCTCGACGACGAGCGCCATGGAGTTGACCTTGTCCTCAATCTCCTCGGGATAGATGTTCTGGCCGTTGGAGCCGAGGAGCATGTTCTTGGAGCGTCCCTTGATGAAGACGTTGCCGAGCTCATCCATGGTGCCGAGGTCGCCCGTGTGATACCAACCGTCCTCGTCAATCGTCTGTTTGGTTATCTCCTCGTTCTTGTAGTAGCCCAGCATGACGTTAAGACCTCGTGCAAGAATCTCGCCAGGGATCATCTTGGGGTCGGGTGAGTCAATTTTCACCTCCATGTGTACGGCTGCACGTCCGCAGGAGCCTGGAACGAAGGTATTGTAGTCAGCATAACAGATGATGGGAGCGCACTCGGTGGCTCCGTAGCCGACGGTATAGGGGAATCCGATGCGATGCAGGAACTGCTCCACCTCCTGATTGAAAGCTGCGCCGCCGATGATGACCTCGTAGAACTCTCCGCCAAAGGCCAGCTTCACCTGTTCACAGATCTTCTCATAGACTTTGGTGTTGATGACGGGCATCTGCATGAGCAGGCGCATACGGTTGTTCTGTATCTTGGGGAATACCCTCTTGCGGATAATCTTCTCGATGACGAGAGGAACGGCAATGATGATGACGGGCTTGATGTTGGCAAATGCCTCGGCGATGATGGCGGGCGAGGGGATGCGGCTGAGGTAATAGACATGGCAGCCGTGGATGAACTCAAAGATGAACTCGAAGGCCATGCCGTACATATGTGCCATCGGCAGGATGCTGATGATGCGGTCGCCTGTCTTGATGCGCTTGCCTAGCACCTGTATGGCGAAGTCGTAGTTTGACCACAATGCGCGGTAGGGTACCATGACGCCTTTGGAGAAACCTGTTGTTCCACTGGTGTAGTTGATGAGTGCCAGCTCGTCGGGTGACTGTTCGACGTAGTAGTTGACATGCTCCTTGCGGAAGTACTTGGGATAGCGCTTGCCGTAGAGCTCGTTGAGGTGCTCACGGGCAAAGGTGAGCTTCTCCGAGCGTGAGACGAAGAGGGAGTAGTCGGGGATGTTGATGATGCCCTCGAGCATGGGCATCTCGTCGGGGTTGATGACGGTCACCACGTAGTCGCCGACGAAGAGCAGCTTGGCCTCGGAGTGGTTGACGATGTTGTGAACCTGCTCGGCGTTGAACTCATGGAGGATGGGCACGGCAATGGCGCCGTAGGTCAGCGTGGCGAGGAAGGCCACGGCCCATTGTGATGAGTTGCGTCCGCAGAGGGCTATCTTGTCGCCCTTCACGACACCGCTGTTCTCGAACAGGATGTGTAGCTTCTCAATCTTGCGTGCTACGTCGTGGTACTGTAAGGTGGCTCCTTTGTAGTCAGTCAGCGCATCGGCATCCCAGTGGTCGATGATGCTCTGCTGTAGAAGTGCGTTGAAACTTGGTACGTGTTCCATATTTCTCAGAATTTATAGTTTCGTTATTGATAAAGGTATCGTTTGATACTCTTCTTAGGTGTCTTGGCAAACTCCTCCTTGTGGAGCTGGATGGTGCTGAGGTTGCTGTAGGCTGGCAGTTGGCGGTTCAGCTCTTGACGGTTCTGCTCCATGATGTTCTGCAAGTCGGTATCTGTGAAGCCCATAGCCTTTGCCTCTTCATAGTCGGGGTGAACCAACGCCACAAACTTTTCGTCTCTCTGTACGACGATGCACTCGCTAACAAGTGCCATAGAGCTAAGTTTGTCCTCAATCTCCTCTGGATAGACGTTCTGTCCGTTGGCGCTGAGCAACATGTTTTTGATACGTCCGCGAATGAAAACGTGTCCGTCAGCGCTCATGGTACCAAGGTCTCCCGTGTGATACCAACCGTCGGCGTCGAGTACCTGACGGGTAGCCTCCTCGTTCTTGTAGTAGCCCAGCATGACATTCATTCCCCGTGTAACGATTTCGCCGGCAACATGCTCAGGGTCGCTGCTCAGAATTTTTACCTCCATGTGGTCAACGGGCGTGCCGCATGAACCTGGCACGAAGTCGTGGTAGTCGCTGAAGGTGATGAGCGGTGCACACTCGGTTGTACCATAGCCCACCGTGACGGGGAAGTGTATGTCGTAGAGGAAATGTTCAATCTCCTGATTAAGTGCTGCACCGCCGATGATGACCTCGTAGGCACGTCCACCCATTGCCTTGTAAACCTCGTCGCAGATGCGCTGCTTCACTTTCTTGTTGACCACAGGCATCTGGAGCATCAGCCTGACGGCATTGCTCTGTATCTGTGGGAAAACGCGCTTCCGGATAATCTTTTCGATGATAAGCGGCACAGCGATGACGACGGCAGGTCGTACATCAGTAAAGGCTTGTGCAATAATGGCGGGGGAGGGCAGACGGTTGAGGAAGAACAAATGGCTTCCGGAGCAGAAGGGGAACAAGAACTCGATGGCCATGCCGTACATGTGTGCCATTGGTAAGATGCTGAGCGTGTCGCAGTTCTTCGGCAGGTGCTTGCCAAGGGCATTTATGCAGAAATCGAGGTTACCCCATAGTGCACGGTAGGGAAGCATGACACCCTTCGAGAAGCCCGTCGTACCGCTGGTGTAGTTGATGAGTGCCAGCTCCTCGGGCTGGTCCTTGTGCCAGCTGATGTGTTCCTGACGGAAGGCCTTGGGATATTTCTGGCCGAACATTTCATTTAAATGTTCGCGCGCGTACGTGAGGGTTTCCGAGCGTGAAAGCATCAGCGAGAAATCGGGGATGTTGACGATGCCTTCGATGTCGGGCATGGCGTCAGGGTTGATTTCCGTTGCCACCACGTCGCCCACGAAGAGCAGCTTTGACTCGGAGTGGTTGACGATGTTGTGCATCTGCTCGGCGTTGAACTCGTGGAGGATGGGTACTGCTACGGCGCCGTAGGTCAGGGTAGCAAGGAACGTCACGGCCCAATGTGCGGAGTTGCGTCCGCAGATGGCGATTTTGTCGCCTTTGTGAACGCCGCTGTTCTCAAATAAAATATGTATTTTCTCTATCTTGCGGGCCACGTCGTGGTACTGCAAGGTGGAGCCTTTATAGTCAGTCAGGGCATCTAAATGCCAATTGTTCAGGATGCTTCGCTCGATGTACGAGTTGAAACTTATATCAGTTTGCATTGCACAAATTTCAAAATTTTGTGCAAAGGTACTATCTTTATTGCACATTCGCAAATTTTTTGTGCAATTTTTTCGTCTGTGAAGTTAAAAGGCGTTAATTGGATGATTACTCATATCTCATCGACCGTGCCGGGTGGATGAAGGAGATGAGATAGCTGGGGGCAATGAGTACGAAGACGCTGATGAGCAGCGTAGCGATATTGAGTGCCACGATGACGGGGATGTTGAGTTCCATGGGAGCCTCGCTGACGTAGTAGGTGGCGGGGTCGAGGGTGACAATGCCAAAGTGCCGTTGCAGCAGGACGATGCCGATGCCGATGATGTCGCCGACGAGAAGTCCCTGACTGATGATGAAGGCTGCAAACCACAGGAAGGTGTGGCGCACGGTGGCATTCCGTGCTCCAAGGGCTTTCAGCGTGCCAATCATCTGGGTGCGTTCCAAGATGATGATGAGCAGTCCGCTTATCATTGTGAATCCAGCTACGCAGACCATTAGCGCGAGGATAATCCACACGTTCATGTCGAGCAGTTCGAGCCAGTGGAAGATCTGCGGATAGGCTTCCTGCATCGTCTTCGACTGCATGGCGTGTTCGGGTTCTTCGTTTTCCAGATTGATAAGCTTGATGGCTTGTGATACTTTGTCTGCCGACAGCTCAAGGCCAGTGTGGAGTTCGGCACCGAAGGGCTGAAGGGCCATAGCTGACAAGGATGACACCTCCACGAGTTGGGGTGTACCGTCTTGTGAAGACAGCGTCAGATAGTCCTGGGTGGGATTGCTAACGGTAATTTCTGCACCTGAGTAGAGATCAGTGTCATGCCAAGAGTTGATGCGACGTGTGGTGTAGATGTCCGTGAAGCACAGGTTTTGGTCAAACTGTGTGAGGTTGGTTTGATAGATGCCTGCTACGGTGAACTTCCTAGCCTTGACTCCATCGTTGTTGATGAAGTAGGCAAACAGCCGGTCGCCCGTCTTGAGTTGCAGCTTGTCGGCGATTTGTCGGGAGATCAGCAGCTCGTTAGAACTCTTTTCGCTGGAGAAACTGCCCGTCTTGCCCTCTGTCAGATGCTCACGGAGAAAGTCCATGCGGTAGTTCTCGTCAACACCCTTGAATACCACGCCGAGGAAGTCGGAGTCGGTCTTCAGAATGCCCTGTGCGTCGGCGTAGCGTTGCACATGTTCCACCCCCTCGACATTGAGCAGTAGCTGGAGTGTGGAGTCGCTGATGGACGTCTCGCTGCTATAGCCCATCAGGTTATCCACCAGCACATGGCTGCCGAAGCCGATGACCTTGTCGCGGATGGTATGCTTGAAGCCCATGACCACCGACACGGTGATAATCATCACCGCCAGTCCTATGGCCACACCTGCCGTAGCAATATGAATAACGGGACGGCTCACCTTGTGGCGGTCGCCCTTGTTCATGTAGATGCGTCGGGCAATAAAGAGCGGAAGGGACATTTCTTGCTTGTTATGGGCCTGATGGGGCTAATAGTGTTATTAGCTTATGGAATTTGGCGACCCGGGTATTGCTCCAATGCCTTCTGGAGAACGAAGAGCGCACGCTCCAAGTCCTTCTTCTTCAGCACATAGGCGATACGAACCTGGTCGCGACCTGCTCCCGGGGTGGTGTAGAAACCGGCGGCAGGAGCCATCATCACGGTCTCACCCTCGTAGTTGAACTCTGCCAGGCACCAGCGGCAGAAATTCTCAGCATCGTCAACCGGCAGCTTGGCTACCGTATAGAATGCTCCCATGGGAATGGGTGAGTAAACGCCAGGGATGCGGTTCAATCCGTCAATAAGGCACTTACGGCGCTCCACATATTCATCATATACATCACGCAGATAATCCTCGGGGGTGTCTAACGATGCCTCGGCGACAATCTGTCCGATAAGGGGGGGGGAGAGACGTGCCTGACAGAACTTCATCACCGCCTTGCGTACCTCGGCATTCTTCGTAATCAGGGCACCGATGCGGATGCCGCACTCTGAGTAGCGCTTCGAGACGGAGTCGATGAGGATGACGTTCTGCTCGATGCCCTCCAGGTGGCAGGCAGAGATATAAGGCGAGCCAGTGTAGATGTACTCGCGGTACACCTCGTCAGAAAACAGATAAAGGTCGTATTTCTTTACCAGGTCACGTATCTGGTTCATCTCGCGACGGGTATAGAGATAGCCCGTCGGGTTGTTCGGATTACAGATCATGATAGCACGGGTGCGGTCATTGATAAGCTCCTCGAACTTTTCCACCTTCGGCAGCGAGAAACCCTCGTCGATGGTAGTGGCTATGGTCCGTATCTTGGCACCGGCAGAGATGGCAAATGCCATGTAGTTGGCGTATGCAGGCTCGGGCACAATGATTTCATCACCTGGGTTCAGACAGCTGAGGAAGGCAAAGAGCACCGCCTCCGAACCGCCTGAAGTGATAATGATATCCTCTGCCGTGACGTTGATGTTATACTTTGCGTAGTAGTCCACCAGCTTCTCGCGGTAGCTCTGATAGCCCTGCGACGGTGAGTATTCCAGAATGGTGCGGTCAATCGTCTTCAGTGCGTCCAGCGCCACCTGCGGCGTGGGCAGGTCCGGCTGTCCGATGTTGAGGTGATACACCTTTGTGCCGCGTTTCTTGGCTGCGGCAGCCAACGGAGCGAGCTTCCTGATAGGACTCTCAGGCATCTCCAGTCCGCGTACTGATATTTCAGGCATTTTCGTTTAATTTACGTAAATCGGGTGCAAAATTAATAAATAAAATGAAGAATGAAGCATGAAGCATGAAGAATTTGCTTCCATCGCACGAAAAAACATGTTTTTGTTTTGTATTGTTCTCACATATTTGTACTTTTGCAGTCGGAAAGATGAAATTGACGAAAAACAGATTCCTTTTAGGCTTTGTCATCGTTGTGGCACTGCTTGCCCTTGTCCGCTTTGTCTTTGACTCTGACAGACAGTGGACCGCTGTGCAGACCGTTGAGGCAACCGATTCCATAGTGCCCCAGCATGATCAGGAACCGGTGGCAGTTGCTATAGCCAACCCTAAGAACAAGCCCCACCGCATTGTGGGTGTGCAGAGCTATCATTCTGCTTTCCCCGACAGTAATGAGGTGCAGTTGACAGCAGCCAATCAGTGGGGGGTGACACCTGTGCAGAACCGTGAGAATGCAGAGCATCGCATGAAAGAACTGGTGTATGTCGGTGCCAGTCCATATTACTATGTAGATAAGCTGGGAGCCTCTATCCCTTACCTCGTACCTCGTGCCAGTATCTTGTTGCAGGACATCGGTCGTGCCTTCTTGGACAGCCTTTATGTGAAGGGTGTGCCGATGCATCGCATCATTGTGACCAGCCTGCTGCGTACACAGGAGGACGTGGAGAAGCTACGCAAGCGAAACGGCAATGCCACAGAGAACTCCTGTCATCTCTACGGAACTACCTTTGATATTTGTTACAACCGTTACAAGACCGTCAGCGACCCTGACGGGCCAGAGCGTCGCATGGTGCAGAACGACACGCTGAAGTGGGTGCTTTGTGAGGTGCTGCGTGACATGCGTGAGCAGCAGCGCTGCTATATCAAGTACGAAGTGAAACAGGGTTGTTTCCACATGACCGTGAGATAAGACTTAGGGAATCATCTGTGTCTCAACGTATTCCTCCCATTGTTCGCGGTAGCCGTTGAAAACGTTGATATCTACTTCTTTGGTGATGCCTGTGACAACGCCCGTCATAGACAACTGCCAGAACTTCAGTTTTACATTTGGCATGTATTCGCTGTAGCGTGCCATCCAGACAGTATAATTCTTCAGCAGGTCGGGGGCATCGTTGAGATAGGTGTTGATGATGTGCTGGTTGATATAGATGATGGGACGCACACCGACAGCTTGCTCCACCTCTTTCAGCCAGACGCGAATCTCTGCAATCAGTTTTTCCTTTCCGCCCATAGCCTCCACCTTCTCGTCGGAAGGTTCGATGTCGAGCACCGGCGGCAGGTCGTTGTGATTGAAGACGGCTGTCTTCAGGAAATGGCGTGCCTGATCTCTGGCATCGGACGTGGTGGAGTAGAAGTGATAGGCTCCGACACGGAAGCGGTGGGCACGTGCCTGCTTGTAGTCGGAGGCATAATAGCCGTTGGTGACGGTGGTTCCCTCGGTGGCTTTGATGTAGATGAACGAGATGGGGTAGTCGCTCTTGCCGCCCACAACGTTCTTGTCGTTGTGCTTGCCGAGGCTGGTGATGCGCAGCGTCTTCCAGTTGATGGGATAATAATGTCCCTCGATGTCGTGCTGATGACGTGAGATATCGATGCCGTAAATGCGTTCCTCGGTAAACTTCAGGCGCTCGCCCTTATAGACGCCGGCCAGCCATGCACCCACCTGCATATTGAAATAGGGTATGAGCTGATAGCCTAGCCCGTGCCGACGACCGTCAACCCATTCTCCTTCATAGAGGCTGCCGTCAAAAGCCCTGTATGTACCAACCCCGACGGGCCAGTAGTCTTCATCTACCTCTCCCTCGTAGAAGCCGTCTTCATCTACCAGGATGCCTCGGTTCTGTGGCGGGAAACCGTGATGCCAGCCTTTCTGGTCCCAGTAGCCGTTCATGGCGATGACGGTATGGTGGCGCTGTGTCTCGGCAGGTCTCCATAGCGGATGGATGTGTATGGTTACCTTCTCGGCCTTGAGTGCAGCGATGATGCTGTCGTTCTCATAGTTACGCGCATCAATCATCGCATATTCTTCATCGTCGGGCTGATGGCTATGCAGGTAGTAAGCCATCTCCTCCTTGAAGTGAAGCCGCACGGTGAGTAGCGAGTCAATGCCTGACTCCCTGTGGACAAGGAGTATGGTTCTTGTCGTTAGCGGAGTATTGCGCACGCCGAGCTCCTTCGGCTGATAATGGTACCAGGCATGGGCAGTCAGCAGTAGGGTAAACACTACTGCAAGGCTGATGATGAGGGTTCTGACTTTCTGCATACCTGATGAACAAGGGTCATACTATTCTTCTTCCAGCCAGGCATCGATGAGCTTTCGGGCTATGGAGAGTTTCTCGGGGATGGTGGGCAGGTTATTTTTGCGGTACCACGCGCCATTGGAAAGTTCTGAGCGTTGCAGCTGTATCTCTCCCGATTCGTAGTCGGCATTGAAGCCTACCATCAGACCGCACGGGTAGGGCCAAGGCTGTGAACCGAAATAGCGCAGGTTCTTGATGCGGATGCCTGTCTCTTCCCTGACCTCGCGGTGAACGGCCTCTTCCAGCGTCTCGCCTGTCTCCACAAAACCTGCCACTAAACCATAGAAATCGGTGCGGAAGTTACGGGCGTGTACCAGCAGCACCTCGTCGCCGCGGTGAATGAGTACGATGACGGCAGTAGCCAGCTGTGGCCACACTTCCTTGCCGCATTGCTCACAGCGCTTGGAGATGTCAGTATGCATCTTCATAGTGCCGCTGCACACGCCACAGAAGCGCGTGTTCTGGTCCCAGTAAAGCAGTTCATGACACTTACCGGCTTTCAGGTATTCCTCGGTACTCAGCTTGTAGTAGCTTTTGCGTAGTCCACACATCTCGTAGCAATCGGTCGGCTCCAACGGCTGGTCGATGCGGTAGGTCTTGTCGCCATCGACGTTGAGCACATGCGTCCAAGGTTTCAGCTCCGTAGGCGGCTCGTCACCCTGTGGAATGACATAACCCTTGGCAGTTCGCTGCAGCAGCAGCTCGTCCTGACAGAAAACGAAGTATCTCATTTGTCTCCGAAGATGATTTTACGGTCGCGCTTCAATGCTGGCTCTGCCCATTCAGCAGGCACGAAGCGCCAATTGTTGTTAGCAGTAGGGGTAACGGTGCCCATGCGTTCTATCTCTTGTGTCAGATAATAGCGCTGGTCAAGGTCGCTCATGTAGATGATGCGGCTGTCGAGCGAATCCTTGGGGATGCCGGCACCTCGTGTCAGCAACTCGCCGCCACCGTTGCCGCGATAGCTGTTAAGTGCCACCTTGTACCACTTGTTTTCATCGAAGGGTTCGCCGTTCGACATGCGGAGGATGCGCACCTTCTGTCCGTCGGGCTTAGTGACATCCACCTCATAGTCGATGCCGGCAGCAGAGTCGAAGTTGAAGGTGAGGTTCTTAAATCCGTAGCGCTGCTTGTCGTCGCGTGCCTCGTCGTTGAGCAGCATGATGTGATCGTCGGGGCTTTGCATGTTGTTCACCCAGAGGTCGTAGCTCATTTCCAGATGGCCGCGAATCTCCTTGCCGGTCATCCGCATGACATACAGCTTGTTCTCGTAGCGGTAGAGCTTGAACATATCGCGGACATAGACGTCACCCTCGCTGATTTCCGAGTTGAATGACAGGGGAGCGTTAAAGGCAACGTCGGCGCCGGTAATCTTCAACTGGAGGTTCTGGATGAAGTCGGTGAACGGTGCAGAACCGAAGAAACAGTCACGGCTCCGGATAGGACGGGTGAAGAAACCGATGCGTCTGTTGACATAGTTCTTGACATTATCGACGGAAGGTTGGAAGTGACGGACAAACTGCTCGTCAATAGGCTCTTTTCGGACATCGGCCAACTGACCTTCCTTGCGTGTTATCTTCCAGCGTCCGTTCTGCTTGGTCAGTTCTATAGTAGCGTCTGCCACCTTCAGGGCGTTGTTGGAAGGGTCGAGACAGAGCACGCCATTGTCGGTGGTGATGTTATGCTCGATGTGGTCGTGGCCGAAGAAGATGATGTCAAAGCCGTCAACCGTCTCGGCAATGGCTTTCGAGGCATCTTCTTCATATTGTGACGTGACGATGCCGCCGTCCCATCCGCTGTGGAACAATCCGCAGATAACGTCAGGCTGTTCCTTCTCCTTGACATAATTGACCCAGTAACGTGCCGCGCTGACCATCTCTTCAAAGCGCAGCCCTTTCCACAGGGCTTCGTTGAGCCAGTTGGGAATGGCTGGAGTCAGCAGTCCGATGATGGCAACTTTCACGCCGCTACGCTCCACAATGATATAAGGCTTAACGTAGGGCTGATTGGTCTTCGTGTCAATGATGTTGGCACCCAGCATCGGGCACTCCACGTCACGAATCCACTTGTCATAGACGGCATGTCCCGGCTCCACGTCGTGGTTGCCGAAAGTCTGGGCGTCGTAGCGCATATAGTTGATGACCTCAGCGGCAATATTTTTGACATCGGTCTTGATGAAGTTGTAGTAGTAGCAGGTCGGCTGCCCCTGAAGAATGTCACCGTTGTCGAGCAGGATGACATTCTCACCGTGTTGCTGACGGAGTCTGTTGACATAGGTGCTGACGCGAGCCATAGAGCCTGACAGCGGTTTGTTGTTGAAAAAGTCTATGGGGAAGAATGCCCCATGGACATCGCTGGTTTCAAGGATGTGCAGCGTCACTTTCTTGTCTTGTGCCATGATGGAAATGGTTGAGCAAAGCATGGCTAAGCTGAGTGTGATGAGTCTTCTGGTCATAATTTTAATAGTATTTTCTGCAAAAGTACGCATTTATTTTGACACCGCCAAACATCGGCACGGATTTTGCTGTGTTTTTCATAGAAAAAATGTAAAACGTTAAACTTTAGGAATTATGGCATTTGTAGATTATTATAAGATTCTGGGTGTTGACAAGAACATTCCACAGAAGGATGTGAAGAAGGCCTACCTCAAGCGTGCCAAGCAGTTCCATCCTGACCTGCATCCCGACGACCCGAAGGCTAAGGCGAAGTTTCAGGCTTTGTCTGAGGCCTACGATGTCATAGGCGACCCCGAGAAGCGTGCCAAGTACGACCAATATGGTGAGCAGTGGCGCCAGGCAGAGGGCTTCGGAGGTAAGGGAGCTTCCGGCGGATTTGGCGGTGGTGGCGGAGGCAACCCCTTCGACGGTTTTGATTTCTCTGGCTTTACAGGACAGGGTGGGGGATTCTCCTCCTTCTTTGAGAGTCTCTTCGGTGGCGGACGGCAAAGGACAGCCGGTGGTCATCAGCGTTCGACGGGCTTCGGTGGGTTCTCGTCACCCTTCGCACCAACAGAGTCACATGCGTCAGTAACCCTCGACCTCTATACGGCGCTGCTGGGTGGCGACGTGATGGTGAACATCAATAACGGCACGCGGGTGAAGCTGAAGATCAAACCCGGCACACAGCCTGGTACCAAGGTGCGTCTGCGTGGCAAGGGACAGAACGGGCAAGACCTTATCCTTACCTATAACGTCACTTTGCCCCAGAACCTCACGGAACAACAGAAGAAACTATTGACAGAAGCTTTGAGAGGATAACTTTCAATTTTCGTATTTCAACGTCAAAGATGCCCATTCACCGTCATTGCGCTCTCCGGTAAGACGCAGCCCCAGCGAGTGGGCTTTTTCTTGGAGTAATGGCACATCGTTCTTGTAGAAACCGCTGAGCAGCAACACGGAATCTTTGTGCATGTGCTGGCGCATGCGTTCCATATCTGCCAGCAGAATGTTGCGGTTGATGTTGGCCATCACCACGTCAAAAGTCTCTTGGATGCCGTCAAGCACCGAGGCGTCGCCCAGAAGTGAAGTGAAGCATTCGTCCACGCGGTTGATGACTGCATTGTGGTGGGCGTTGTCGGCACTCCATTCGTCGATGTCGTAGCCCACGGCTTTCTCTGCGCCCAGCTTGAGGGCAGCAATGGCCAGAATGCCGGTTCCCGTGCCACAGTCAAGGACAGAGTGCGGGGCATTGACCTCAAATTGCTCCTCCAGTGCCGCCAACATCATGCGGGTGGTCTCGTGCGTCCCCGTGCCAAAGGCCATTTTAGCGTCGATTTCTATAAATATTCTAGAATCACTAATATCTATCTCATGTCGTCCGTCGTGGACGATGATGCGTCCCACGACAATCGGCTCGAAGCCCTCCTGTTCCCACTGCTCGTTCCAGTCCTTGTCCTCCGCTTCGCGTACATTATATATAATGTGTATGTCGTTCATGGGGAAGTCGCTGATGGCAGCGTCAAGGACGTCCTGCTCGAACAGTTGTTGCTGCACGTAGCCCGTGATGCCGTTTTCCGTCTCTTCAAAAGTCTCAAAACCTGCCTCGCCAGCCAGTGCCGACAGCAGGTCGCGTGCGTCCTGCATCATGTTTTCCGAAGGACACGAGATGCTGAATTTTACTTCGTAATACTTCATGATTTCATGTATTTTGCTACAAAAGTAGTTAAAAATAGGGAAAAACCTATCGCGTTTTAGGGTTTTTCCTTAATTTTGCACCAAATTTATGATTATTTTTGCATCGTGAAACAATAAAACTTCTAAAGAATATGAAAAAGTTAGTCATGTTATCAATCATTGCTGCCTTCCTGCCGCTCAACCTTTTAGCGCAGGACGACCTCTATTTCGTACCCACGAAGGAGTTGGCAGAACAGACGGCGCGCGAGTATGGCATGCCGCGCGAAACCTACTACATCGGCTCGCGGCGCAGCGTGGACGATTACAACCGTCGTGGTAGCGCCTATCAGGTCATCGACTCGCTGGGCAATGACGTGATATATATGGACAGCATCGCCGGTGTCTATCCCGACTCAAGCTATGTCGATCCCGATGACTATCGCTACACGGAGCGCATGAGCCGTTTCGACGACTATTCGCCGAGTGCCGATTTCTGGGCTGGCTATGATGCAGGTCGGGCTGCGTTGCTCTCGCCCTGGTACTATGACAGCTGGTATTCACCCTACCGCTATGGTCGCTATGGCTATTATGGCTACTACAGCTGGTATGATCCCTGGTACGACCCCTGGTACTACGGCTATTACGGCTACTATCCCTACGGCTACCGCTGGTACAACTGGTATGGCCCGTATTACAGCTACGGCTATTATGGCCCGTACTATGGCGGTTACTACTACGGAAGCTACCGTGGCGGTTCTCACTACTACCCAACCACACCGACAGTACGTCATGGTGTAGAGTACTACGGCGCAACGCGTCAGACTCCGCGTAACTCGTTCGGCAATACGCGTACCCGTACCACTACTACGCCAAGAACGTCAACCTCTCGCGGCACGTTCGGCGCATCACGTCGCGGCGACACCACAACGCCTCGCAACAACAACAGCTACACACCGCGTAACAATAGCTACACGCCTCCCAGTAACAACTCCGGCTCCTTCGGGACACGTGGCGGCAATAGCGGTGGCGGCTCCTTCGGAGGCAGTAGCGGTGGTGGCTCGCGTGGCGGCTCCGGTGGCGGAGGTGGCTTCGGACGTCACAGATAAGTCAATGAAGTTCATAGTTCATAGTTCATAATTCATAGTTTAAAGTAGATAGTTATGAAAAAGAAGATATTATTTGCTGCACTTCTTGTGGCATCGGTGATGCCCGCAGCAGCTCAGGAGACATACGAGATTGCTAATCTCTCAGGTTCCGATCTGACCGGAACAGCCCGCTATGTCGGTATGGGTGGTGCGATGGAGGCTCTTGGTGCCGACCTCTCCACCATGAGTACCAACCCCGCAGGTATCGGTCTCTTCCGCAGCTCGCAGTTCCGTGGCACCTTCAGCCTCGTTTCACAGCCGGAGGTAGAGAGTTTTGCCAATACCGACAAGACGCACGTCTCGTTCGACCAGGCTGGCTTCGTCTGGAGCTCCAACACCAGTGGAAAGACACAGTCGTTCCTCAACATCGGTGTCAACTACAGCAAGCATCGCAACTTCAACCAGATTCTGCGCGTTGTTGACCGCCTTGACGGTGCTTCGCAGTCGAAACTCACCTACAATAAGTTCCGTCAAGGATGCATCGAAAGCAGCAGCGACCTCACCTATAGCCAGGAAGATGCGCTCTATCACGAGTCGCTCTACGACACCAACCTCATTCTTGACAATGGTGAGTTCAATACCGATGCCTATGCCTTCGACGGTGAGGACTACGCCTTCAACCGCGGTGCCAAGGGTTATATGGCTGAGTTCAACTTCAACGTCAGCGGCAACATCAACAACCGCGTTTACTTAGGCGGTTCTATTGGTGTCTATAGCATTGACTACAACTGCCGCACACTCTATGACGAGAATATCAGAAGCAATGAACTGGGCCTGAACACCACCACCCTTGAAGACAACCGCCAAATAGACGGTACGGGTGTTGACCTGAAGCTCGGTGTCATCTTCCGCCCTGTGGAGTATTCACCCTTCCGCGTCGGACTCTATGTACACACGCCGACCTTCTTTAACATCAAGACCCGCAACAACACCACGCTGGCATTGAATGACCAGATCTACGACTACGGTCGTCGTGACGGCAGCAACGAGTACGAGTTTCGCACACCGTGGAAGTTCGGTGTCAGCCTTGGTCACACCATCGGCACACAGGTGGCCCTCGGTGCTACCTATGAGTACGCCGACTACAGCGCCACCGATGCTCGCATCAAGACAGGCGGCAGCGGTCACTACGGTGACTACTCTGATCCCGACACCGACATGAACAGCCACATCCAACAGACCCTCAAGGGCGTTTCCACGCTGAAGCTGGGTGCCGAGTTCCGTCCCGACCCGAGCATCGCCGTCCGTCTGGGCTATAACTACGTGTCGCCGATGTATAAGAAAGACGCTTACCGTGGTGTTGATGTCTGGTCATTCGGTAACTATGACTCTTCCGTGACCGACTATGTCAACTGGGACGACACCCACCGCATTACAGCCGGTGTCGGCTTCACGCTCGAGAAGTTCACCATTGACCTGGCTTACCAGTTCTCTACGCAGAAGGGACAGTTCCTGCCGTTCGCCGGTAACGAAGAAAACCTGCCTAACCTGCCCTTCGACGTAGAGGTGAAGAACGACCGCCATCAGGCCATGCTCACCCTCGGTTACAACTTCTAAGCCCCTTGCCAATACAGGCAAGAAAGGATAAGAGATTTCCCCGCCCGTGTAAAGTTGATAACGCGCTCGTGTTAAGTCGTTAACACGGGCGCGTTATGTTGTTAGCACGCCCGTGTAACACCTCCGAACAAGGCACCTCACTCCTTGGCACATTGCCACTCCCACCTTGGCACATTGCCACTCCCACCTTGGCACATTGCCACTCACTCTCTATGAGCAGCGTTCTCGCGCAGATACTATTCTAGTAATTGGAGATAACAACGATTTCTATATTTTCAAAGGTAGATTATCAAAGGTTGGGGACTCAGAATAATCTATATCTCGTGTCAATCACGCCCCTGCGCATTTTGACTTGTTTAACAAAAATAAACACGGAAAATTTGGTTTTGGGGAAATATTTTTGTATCTTTGCACTTAGTAATGATTTTGCTGGCACGGAAAAGAAATAAGATGATGACAGAATGACGGATGTGACAGTAAAAACAAGAAAAAGTCTCCTGCGTACCTGCGCGTATATGTACGCAGGAGGGTTTTTTAATAATTATCCGTCATATCCGTCATCCGTCATTGACAATTAGGGTCAGCGTACTTGACAAGAGAAAGCTGAAACAGAGACTAAAAATTAAGGAAATGAAGCCGTAACAAATTGTCACAAGCACACGGGGACTGTGAGGTCACGGTTGAGGAAAAAGATGTCTGTTTTGAAGGAGAAAGCAGGCTTAAAAGTAAACGATGTCTGTTTGAGGTTGAAACGATTATCTTTTAGGGGGGTAAACGATAATCGTTTGCAGAGTAAACGAACTTTGTTTGCAAGTGAGACGACCATCGTTTGCAGAGCAAAGAGGCATTAAATGATCGGCTGTCGAGTTTGGACCGAGCAAACGATCCGTTTGCTCCGAGCTTTCGATACGTTTGCTCCGAGCTTTCTTGCAAAAGTGATGATTTTCACGCAAACCACCAAAGTTTTTTTTCGTGAATATGGAAAATTATTGTTATCTTTGCAGTCGCAATGAGAAAGATACAAGACTTTACAACAAAAAATAAGCAGATTGTTTGGATGTTTATAGGAAAAGTTGTATCTTTGCAAAAATAACTAAAAATTTTATTTCTATGAAAAAGGTATTACTATCTGCTCTATTAGCTCTTGTGAGCATTGGAAGCAAAGCACAGCAAACGATAGACGTGTATAAAACTGTGAATCTGCCGCCAATGGACGGTATTACTCTGGTAACAGTTAATAAAGCCAAGTTGAACATCTATGATAAACCTAAAGGTAAAAGGCGAACTGAGCCATGGGGCGCTCCTGGAGAATATATTGTAGAATATGGACCATCTATCTTTGGAGTAAAGATGCATCCAACAGGTTGGGGGTATGTTTTTTCAGGAAGCGAGTCAGGATTTGTAAATCCTAAGGATTTCCACAAAACAGCTTTAACTCCATTTGAACCTTGGATGTTTAATACAGCAGAAGCTGCCTTTAACGATGGCCATTTGATAAATACATGGCGAATAGCTATTAATAAAGCTACTGGATTAGTTTTAAAAGAATGGGGTATAGATAATTCCAGACAAAATCTGGGCATTGGAAGATTGAAGGACAATTCTCTTGCAATAATCCTGAATGTCATCTCAATAGATCCCAAATACGTAGAGTCAACAAATGAAATTAGTATAACAAAAAAGGAGGACGAATCTGATAATATTTATTTTGAAATTATTTATGGACAAAACAATGCTATAAAAACGAATCGTGGAATACGCCTCAATTTGGAAACCATTCCAGCAGACATTCTCAGTAATCTTTTCCTCCCTGTTGATGAGTATTTCGGCGAATATCGTGAAATAGTAAAGAACTGGAAAGATATTGAATATAGTCAATGGGACGGGTTGGACTATTTCAGAGACGCTACTAATTATGAACTTATGTCTGCTCCATTTGTTGATGAAGTATCTGCTAAAGCTGCGTTTAAAGCCGCTCATTAAGAAAATGCCTGAACTGGTAAGGAATTAATTATTAAAACAGAAATCTATAAATACTTAAAACAGAAAGTATGAAAAGATGTGTCCTAATTTTCCTTGTGTCTTGTTTAGCACTGTCAAACCCTTGCAAGGTGGCGGCTCAAATAACTTCTAATTCCGATCCTTATGGGCATCTCAAGCCCATATCTAATGGTATTTTTGGGGCGGTTCCTGTCAATGCCTTCAATGCAGAATGGGTCTTATGGGAGAACTTAACCAATAAGACTTTAAGCAAGGAAATATGTGAACGTCACCGTGCCATATTCAAGCAAGAGGCTGAAAAACTGATTGGTAGAGTGATTCCAACAGAGGCATCGCCAGAATCAGGAGTAACAATTATTGAACCATTCACAATTGTTGGCTATGAAATTAATCCGCAAAATTATTCCATTCTTCCCACTATTATTATTAGAGCGAAAATAGATGTTGATCCTTCTGTCGGAAGAAGAAGGTTGGCACTCATATCTAGTGGAGGGAACTCTGTAGAATTACAGACCTCAAGTATGGGGACGATGTGGGGCGATAATGACGACAAAAAGGTTATCGAGCGATTAACCTTTATTGATACACATGTAGGTATCTATAGCAGGATAAACAAAATAACCATCGTCAAAGGTAATACACAAGATGCTGAAATGAAAGAAACAATGGACGTCATGCTGGCCAATGATCTCCGAAGGATGCATCAAGCAAGAAAGGGGAAATACTCTTTTGACATTATGCAAGAAGAAAAGCCTACAGAATTAGAGCCTGAATGTTTCAAGTTCATTACCGTTGCCCACGAACTGCTTGCAAGCAAATATAGTCAACAACCACCTGTTTTTGAAAAATACGGGATTGGGCGTTGCAAACACACTCCAACACACAGAGGTGCTGGTAGTGTTGGAATCTCTAAAGTGATGAAGCCTATTTGCTTTGAAGACAGCCATTCTTTTAATGTTACTGTATATAAAGAGGAAGCAACTGGAGGAAATGAAGCAGTTTTATATAACGGTCGTGCTGGACTGAAACGTCATATCTGTAATCTAGATGGTGAATTAAGAAGTGCGTCATATACATATAAGGGAAAGGCCAGAAGCACTTTTTATAATAACGGAACTGTTGACCTTTATACTAATGGATGGTATAGTGTCGAAATTGACAAGGACCTTAATTATATTGTATTCCAAAAGATTAAAAGTACACCACAAAATAACGAGCAAACAACTCCAACGAAAAAGCCAGAGAAGAAACCATATATTAAGAAAACATGGCCTCAACATTCTAAACCAGGAAGAATCCGCAAAAATCCAAATAATAATGCAATAGAAACTGGTATAATTAACGCTGGTGAAACCTTTACTATTATTGACGAACAAGATGGATGGTCGCAGGTAGATATGGACGATGGAACAACAGGTTGGATTGAAAGTGAAGAGATTGCTCAAGCCAATGAGGGAAATATAGATATCAATACAACTATCATCAATGTTGAACCATCAAGCGAAGAATTCAATATCATTAAGTTTGCTAGCGAGATGATACAACTGAATGACTTTAGCAAGATTAGAGAGAAAGCACTTGCCCAATCTTTTGAACCTACTACTGACAAAAAAACATACTTTTCCGCAAAAAGAACTATAGGCAAGAAAGAGAATATTCATACAGACCGTTTCAGCAAAAAGGATCCTAAAGTGTATGTTGTCAGTACATTTGTCAGCGAACTGGAAGATAACGAGATTATTTCAACCCTACAATGGTTAGGATATACAGAGACTGAGGTTCAAAACAGCACACTTGTAGGCTCACCTGTAGTAACACGTACCTACCAATATAGCAAAGGACAGCACTACGTGAAGTTTGAGGCCACTAATAGTGGTACAGGAAAAGTTATCAAGGAATTAAGATTTTTAAACAAATAGAACTATGAAAAAAAACATTTTAATATTTATGGCTGCCGCTCTACTATGTGTAGGGCTGACAGCATGTGGAGGAGAGAAAAAGCTTAACAACCCTCTGAACATAGAGGCTCCCGTATGGCAGCAATTTGCCCATCCGAAAGGAGAGAATGTGATAATATATAAGAATGCTGATACTAACAGCTCACGACTCCAATTTTCTGCGGAACCGTGTGATGGCGATGCTTGCGATTTCAAAATACTATGGTCTGACGAAAAGGCTCCCAGCGGTTGGAGTGTCGATGATGAGACGGCTAATAACTATTCTGCCTATCCTATTTTAGGGGAAGAAGGAGACTTTTATAAAGTTTATGTTTCTCGAGAATGGTTGGGAGCCGTTGAGGGGTATATCAAGAAAGCAGAATGTGATGTCATCAAGCCTGTTGAACTGACGCCAGCATTGGTTGACTCTATAGGAAAGACAGAATGCCGTAGAGATTATATCATCAGCGAGGGCAAACTTGAGAATCTTTGCCTGTCATCCTATCTGGGAGAGTATGACGGAATGGAGTTTGAGTTAGGGCAGTTCTGTGGCAATTGTCTTGTCTTTGTAGAGACGAAACCTGTTATGATTAACGCTTCTACAGAAAACGAGCCTATCATCTATACACAAAGCGTGAATGAGGGTAATGAAGAATTCGTGCTCAATTGTGGACAGAACCAGTTGTTCCAGTCAACTGAAGGCAACTATGTTCTTGACACCAAAAAACTGAGTGATGACCAAGTGTTGAGTCTCTTCGAAAGCATTCGTATGAAGAGTACTGAAATGAAGGAAGTGCTCTTCTATTTACCGGATGTCAATAAAGAATGCTTTCAGCATTTTTATATCTATCTGACAGGAATTGAGTTGATACAAGCACGTCTCAGGGCAGTAGAAAACCTGTCAAACCCGAGTGATATTACCTCTACTTCAGGTTGTCCATTTAACGTGGGCGATGCACTTGGATATTGGACATATAAGAGTGGAGGCGAGAGTCTAGTGTTTATTATCTATAGGAAAGGACAGCAATATTTTGACGTGGACTTTGATGCGTATAATAAGTCTTTCCGGGCGCCTCATCCTCTGCGAAAGGGAACTACCCATGGTATGGAAGTATTCAGATGTGGTGAAGAAAGGTATTATTATCAGATTAAGACAGAGGGAGGTGGTCTTGCTATCAGAGACATAGGAGATCCCGACTTCGTCGTAGATAATATGTCGCCTATGGAATGGAAATAATAGACTAGTTTGAATAGAACTAACATACATGATAATAAAGAGTCATGTGATGAAGATAATAAAGAATGTGACGCCGGTGATACTGACGCTGGTGGCTATGGTTGGCTGTTCGGTGACGTGTGCTGCGCAGGACGCAGCGCTGAAGCCGCGACTGGTGGTGTGTACTGACATTGCTCCCGCTGACGTAGAGCCTGACGACATGGAGTCGATGGTGCGCCTGATGGCTTATGCCGACAGGTTCGAGCTGGAGGCGCTGATTACGTCGGTGGGGTGGAACTGCGACCCTTACCCGACGGAATGGGCGGAGTATCTGTACAGGGTGATTGATGCCTATGCAAAGGACGTGACGAAGCTGATGAAACGCTCCGGACAGACGGCGTTCCTCCCGTTAGACGAGGAGAACAGACAGCAGCGGATAGGCTACTGGCCCAGTGCCGACTATGTGAGGAGCCGTGCCGTGATGGGCAGTCAGCATGGTGGCATCAAGGCCATCGGCGAGCATAATGACACGCCGGGCAGCGAGCTGCTGATTCGCTTGGCTGACGAACCCGACGAACGGCCTATCTACGTGGCAGCATGGGGTGGGGCGAACACTTTGGCACAGGCCATCTGGCGGGTTCAGCAGACGCGAACTGATGACGAAGTGAGAAACTTCGTCCATAAATTCCGCGTCTTCACCATCACCGACCAGGACATGCAATACAATATGCGCATGAACCGTGCCTACAGCTCTCACCAGTGGCTGCGACGGGAGTTTGCCGGCGACCTGCAGTTCGTCTGGGACGAGGGTGCCTGGCAGGAGCAGTGTGAGCTGGGCAAGCGGCATTGGCCACAGCATCAACAGCATATCCAAGGCAAGGGGGCGCTGGGCAGGGAATATCCTGACTATAAATGGGGCGTGGAGGGTGACACACCGAGTTTCCTCTATGTGATGCCCAACGGCTTGAACGACCCCGAAGACCCGTTGCAGGCAGGTTGGGCAGGCTATCATCAGCGAGCTATGTGTCCCGACTCGCTCACCGTAGCATGGACGAGTTGGCAGGAGCCTGTGCGCAGCATCAGCGTAGGCTACAAGACACGCTTCTATCCTGATGAGCTTAACGACTTCATGGCACGCATGCAATGGGCTGATGAGGGACGAGGGAACCGTAATCCCGTGGTGGTTGTGAATGGCGACAAAGGTTTGAATCCCTTGCCGGTTCAGGCGAGGGCAGGTGACTCTATCCGTTTGGATGCTGTTCTGTCGTCAGACCCCGACGGCGACGACCTGACATTCAACTGGTGGCAGCAGCCGGAGATTGGTACGGCGACATTAGGCATCAGCATCTCTACCGCTGCACGACAAGGGGATGTGGCTCTCATCAAGATTCCTGACGATGCAGCACCCACGACGTGTCACGTTATCTGCGAGGTGCATGATAACGGTCTATTCCATTTAGTGTCCTACCGGCGGATTATCATCCAGGTTGTGATGTATCCCTATTCCTGACGGTTGTTGTGTCTGATGAGCAGAATTGTGGCAACTATCCACAGCAGAAACTCAATGGCTATGACTAGAATATAGAACATAAGGTAACAGATGGATGATTGATTGAATAAATAGCAGATGGCGTGTTACAGGTTTGGTGAGAGCATGCACACCCAGTTGTCTGTATTCCACTGGGGTGAATCTACATAAGGTAAGTCTCCAACGAGGTGAGCCCCCTTTTTCCTTAGTTCGGAACAGAAGAAATCTGCTGAGACAGCATGGTCGTGACAATTGCCCAATGCTACAAAGACAGCGATGTTCTTACCGCTGAGGCTGACACTTCGGAATGTTTGACAGGCATACTGCCAGTGGGGTGTCAGATGGCCGTCAGGCTGAAACTCAACGGCTAAGACGAAACTCTGACTGTTCCCGATATGACGGGCGTTTACACTCTGGACGCTGACTGTTTCAGCTCCCAGTTTGTCGGCTATCTCTTCGGCGATGGCCTGACAGCTGTCGTACACGACGACGATAGATTCATGTTTCATATTTCTATTTTTGTTTGAATACCAGTAAAAGTGGGGAGGTGCTGTCTCGCGACAGCCCGCCCCGTGAACTTATATAATAATACACGTATGCGCATTTAGCGCAAAGTCAAAAAAGAGGTCACATGACATGACAGTTCTTCCTGCTGACACACACAAAATATAGGTTGCGCCTCATGCCCTTACATCGAGGACAATCAGCATTTTACCGACTAAGGCTGGTCTTCAGACTTTCCTCCACTCCCAAGCGCCTTCTCGAACAATAGTTCAATGGCGTTTATGCTTAGGAGCCATAACGGAGTTCACTGCTGCGGGACAGTCGGGGATTCACACCCCAGTTCCCAATTAAGCACAGCTAAGTGCACCTTACCGGGTGACTCTTTTCAGAATCACAGCTCGTTCTCACAAATTCGTTTGCAAAGATACGACTTTTTCCTGAAAGTTTATACGTTTTCCTGATATTTTTTACAATAAAGGCGATATTTTACGCTTTCTTTTGGTATTCTGCTTGGTTATTTGTAATTTTGTGGCGCAAATTTAAATGATATGGGATTATTCAACTTTTTCAATAAGAACAAGCAGGAGACGCTTGACAAGGGTCTGGAGAAGACCAAGACCTCGGTGTTTGACAAACTGGCACGCGCTGTGGCGGGAAAGTCGAAGGTCGATGACGACGTATTAGATAATCTGGAAGAGGTGCTCATCACCAGCGATGTGGGTGTGGAGACCACGCTGAAAATCATCAAGCGCATTGAGGAGCGTGTGGCACGTGACAAGTATGTGTCAACCAGCGAGCTTAATGGCATCCTGCGTGAGGAGATTGCCGCACTACTGGCTGAGACAGAAAAGAATGTTGATGAGAGGGAGGTCACGAAGGATGCTCCCTATGTCATCCTCGTGGTGGGTGTCAACGGCGTTGGCAAGACCACGACCATCGGTAAACTTGCTTGGCAGTTCAAGCAGGAAGGCAAGAAGGTTTATTTAGGTGCTGCCGACACGTTCCGTGCCGCTGCCGTGGAGCAGTTGTGTATCTGGGGTGAGCGTGTGGGCGTGCCTGTGGTGAAGCAGCAGATGGGAAGTGACCCTGCCTCGGTAGCCTTCGACACGTTACAGAGCGCCAAGGCCAATGGTGCCGACGTAGTACTCATTGATACGGCTGGTCGTCTGCATAACAAGGTTGGCCTGATGAACGAGTTGAAGAAAATCAAGGAAGTGATGAAGAAAGTGGTGCCCGAGGCTCCTGACGAGGTGTTGCTCGTGCTGGACGGTTCTACCGGACAGAACGCCTTTGAGCAGGCCAAGCAGTTCTCGGCTGTGACACAGATTACCTCGCTGGCCATTACCAAGCTCGACGGCACAGCCAAGGGTGGGGTGGTCATTGGCATCAGCGACCAGTTGCAGGTGCCTGTGAAGTACATCGGCCTTGGCGAGGGTATGGAAGACTTGCAGCTGTTCGACCGCAAAGAGTTTGTGGATTCGCTGTTTAAATGAAAAAGGGAGTCATTGATTTCATTACGTTAGGTTGCTCGAAGAACTTGGTTGACAGTGAGCGGCTGATGGCTATGTGCGAGGCACATGGCTACCGTTGTACACACGATAGTGAGCACCCGGAAGGCGAGGTAGCGGTAATCAATACCTGTGGGTTTATTGCTGACGCTAAGGAAGAGAGTATCAATACAATACTTGAGTTTGTTCAAGCAAAAGAGCAGGGACTTGTGAAGCGCGTCTATGTGATGGGATGTCTCTCGGAGCGCTACCTTGCCGATTTGGAACACGAGATTCCCGAAGTCGATGGATGGTATGGGAAGTTCGACTATCAGAAGCTGCTTGTGGACTTGTCGAGGTGCGAGGTGCGAGGTGCGAGATGCGAGGACAGTTCTTGCACAGATAGTTATCTCGTACCTCGTACCTCGTACCTCGTACCTCGAAAATTAACCACCCCCCGTCACTATGCCTACTTGAAGATTTCGGAAGGTTGTGACCGCCATTGTGCCTATTGTGCCATTCCCATCATTACCGGAAAGCATCGCAGCCGCCCGATGGAGGAGATTCTCCATGAGGTGCGCTGGCTGGTCAGTCAGGGCGTCAAGGAGTTTCAGGTCATTGCCCAGGAGCTGACTTACTACGGTATAGACATTGACGGACAGCAGCACATTGCGGAACTTATAGAAAAGATGTCGGACATTGAGGGTGTGGAGTGGATTCGTCTGCACTATGCCTATCCTGCACACTTCCCCATGGACCTGTTACGGGTGATGCGTGAGCGTAAGAACGTCTGCCGCTATCTCGACATCGCCCTACAGCATATCAGCGACCCTGTGTTACAGCGTATGCAGCGCCATTTCACGAAACAGGAGACCTATGACCTCATCACCACTTTGCGTCGTGAGGTGCCTGGTATTCATCTGCGTACCACGTTGATGGTGGGTTTTCCGGGTGAGACGGACGAGGACTTCCGTGAGTTGATGGATTTTACGCGGTGGGCTCGCTTTGAGCGCATGGGAGCCTTTGCCTATAGCGAAGAGGAAGGTACCCCCAGCGCACGTTTATATATAGATGACGTGCCCGAAGAGGTGAAGCAGCAGCGCCTTGACAGACTGATGCGCTTGCAGCAGAATATCTCGGCAGAGATAGAGGCAGCCAAAGTGGGAACGGTCATGCGGGTTATCATCGACCGCGTGGAGGGAGATTACTATGTGGGGCGCACGGAGTTCTGTTCGCCTGAGGTGGATCCAGAGGTGCTGATACCTGTCGGTGAGGCACTCACGATAGGTATGTTCTATGAGGTGAAGATAACTGACTCGGAGGCCTTTGACCTCTATGGTACGACGAACTTTGAACATGGAGAATAGAAAACATCAAACGTTTATGATATGAACAACAAGGAGTTTATTAGTGAATTGTCCAGTCGTATGGGGTATAGTACAAACTATACGCAACGGCTGGTGACGAACATCGTCAATGATATGGGTGACAGCTTGATGGAGGGAGATGCCATACAGGTACCCAATTTCGGTACGTTTGAAGTAAAGAAGAAGATGGAGCGTGTGATGGTCAATCCGTCAACGGGACAGCGTATGTTGGTGCCCCCCAAGCTCGTGTTAGGCTTCAAGCCGTCTGCAACGTGGAAGGACAAAATAAAGAATGGAGGACAAGAGTGATGGGAAAGAAGAGCATACAGGATATTGCACGTATTCTGGTTGAGAAGAACGCGTTGGATGCCGCCACTGCAGAGCAGTTTGTCTCGACAATGTTCTCCGTGATTCAGCAGGCTCTTGAACAGGGCCAGCAGGTGAAGGTTCGCGGTTTGGGAACATTCAAGATTATTGATGTCGATGCTCGTGAGAGTGTCAATGTGAATACTGGTGAACGTGTGCTCATTGCCGGTCACAGTAAGTTGTCGTTTACCCCTGACACGACGATGCGCGAACTGGTGAACAAGCCCTTCTCGCAGTTTGAAACCGTTGTGCTGAATGATGGCGTGGAGTTTGAGAACATGGAAACGTCCACCGAAGACGTCGAAACTCCTGCAGAAGAGATTGAAGCTCCTGCAGAAGAGATAGAGACTTCCACAGAAAAAGCGGAGGTTCCTGTTGGAATCAAAGCTTTTGTAGAAGAGCTGGAAGCCCCTGCCGCAGAAGCAGATGCTACTGCTGATGAGGAAATCACAGAAATGCCGAAAGTGGAGCAGCTTGCCCAAGATGAAACCCCGGCAGAAGAAGCTGCAGTTGAAGAAGCTCCGACAGAAGAAGCTGCAGTTGAAGAACCGGTAGCAGAAGAACCTGTTTCGGAAGAAGTTCCAGAGGACAAAGAAGTCGCAGAAGAAAAAGAAGTCCCAGAGGACAAAGAAGTCGCAGAAGAAAAAGAAGTCCCAGAGGACAAAGCCCCGCTCGTTGAGGAAGTGAACTACAGGGAGGAAATCCCAGATGATTCTGACGAAGAATCCTCTTCCTCTTGGCGTTGGATTCTCGGTGTGCTGGGTGTGCTGCTGTTGATGGCTGCATGTGCTGCCGGTGGCTACTATTTCGGTTACGGACAGGGCTTGGAGAAAGGTATGGCTGTCATCAAAGAATCGAACGACTCCCTTGCTGCCGTTGTGAAAGCTGACTCCCTTGTCGCACAGAATGACTCCCTTGCTGCAAAACAGGACTCCATCAGTCAAACGGAGACTCCTGCTGAGGAAGTTCAGAAGACCGAAGAGAATACACCCGCTTCTGCGGAGGCAAAGCCGGAAGTTCCTGCTCAGCCGAAGCCGGAACCCAAGAAAGAAGCTCCCGCAGAAAAGAAGGTGGAAACGCCTGCGCCGGAGCTGGACCCCTATGCTGCAAAGGATGTGCGTGTCCGCTATGGTGGCTACCGTATCGTCGGAACTGACCACACAGAAAAGATACGCCCGGGTGACACTCCGGCACGTATTGCCAGAC
The DNA here is from genome assembly GCA_905233985.1 of uncultured Prevotella sp. Classification (GTDB taxonomy): domain Bacteria; phylum Bacteroidota; class Bacteroidia; order Bacteroidales; family Bacteroidaceae; genus Prevotella. The sequence goes on along the minus strand of CAJOFA010000003.1, from coordinate 13,867 downwards.
GTACGCTTGGCGAGGGCATGGAGTGCTACATTGAGGTGTATAACGGCTGGAGTGCCAACCAGCAACTCAAGGAAGGCCAGACAGTCAAGATTCCCAAGGTGGTATTGAAGAAGAAAAAGCGCCAATAAGCTTACGGCGTCTTGAAAGGGTCACATTTCGTGGCCCTTTTCTTGTTTTTGGGTGAAAGGTATTGTTTTCAAAAGAAAAACTTTCTTAAAATATAAGACTTTGGAAACTTTTTTAATATTTATTAGATACAGAAATATTGTAATAAAAGGGGAAATGCGTACTTTTGCACCTCAAAAGAGGCAGAAGAAGCCTATCATGTGAAGTAATAAACAGTAAAAACAGTCATATTTTTAAGCATTATGGCAGAAGCATTTGACATCAGAGAATTGAACATGCGCATCGAGCAACAGAGCGCATTTGTGACGAACCTGACGACGGGCATGGATCGTGTCATCGTGGGACAGAAACACTTGGTGGATACCCTGCTCATCTCGTTATTGAGCGACGGCCACATCCTGTTGGAGGGTGTGCCGGGACTTGCCAAGACACTGGCCATCAAAACGCTGGCACAGCTCATCGACGCCCAGTATCAGCGCATACAGTTTACACCTGACCTCTTGCCGGCTGACGTCATCGGTACGATGATTTATTCGCAGAAGGAAGAGAAGTTCCAGGTGAAGAAAGGTCCCGTGTTTGCCAATTTCGTGTTGGCAGACGAAATCAACCGTGCTCCGGCAAAGGTGCAGAGTGCGCTGTTGGAAGCCATGCAGGAGAAACAGGTGACCATCGGTTCGGAGACGTTTGACCTGCCGCGTCCGTTCCTTGTGATGGCTACGCAGAACCCCATCGAGCAGGAAGGTACTTATCCGTTGCCCGAGGCACAGACTGACCGTTTCATGATGAAGGTGGTCATTGACTATCCGACGCTGGAAGAAGAGAAGAAGATTATCCGTGAGAATATCGGCAGCGCATTGCCCGAGGTAACGCCTGTCACGACAGCCGAAGACATCATGAAGGCACGTCAGGTGGTTCTTGACGTCTATATTGACGAGAAGATAGAGCAGTATATCGCTGACATCGTCTTTGCTACGCGTTATCCTGACCGTTATGGCTTGCGTGACATGAAGAATATGATTTCGTTTGGCGGCTCTCCACGTGCCTCCATCAATCTGGCCAAGGCTGCCCGTGCATACGCATTCATCAAGCGTCGTGGCTATGTGGTGCCGGAGGATGTTCGTGCCGTTGCTCATGACGTGCTGCGCCACCGCATCGGATTGACCTATGAGGCAGAGGCATCGAACGTCACCAGCGAGGAAATCGTCAGCAAGATCATTAATAAGGTAGAAGTACCCTAAGAATTTACGATTTACTGATTTACGATTTACGATTTGTTACCATCATGGAAACAAGTGAAATCATAAAGAAAGTCCGTAAGATAGAGATTAAGGCGCGCGGATTGAGTGCGAACATCTTTGCGGGACAGTATCATTCGGCGTTCAAGGGACGTGGAATGGCTTTCTCGGAGGTGCGTGAGTATCAGTTCGGCGATGATGTGCGCGACATTGACTGGAATGTGACCGCCCGCTTCCACCGTCCCTATGTGAAGGTGTTTGAGGAGGAGCGTGAGCTGACGGTCATGCTGATGATTGACGTCAGTGGCTCGCTGGACTTCGGTACCAGTCGTCAGATGAAGCGTGACATGGTGACGGAGATAGCTGCTACGCTGGCGTTCTCTGCTATTGAGAACAACGATAAAATCGGCGTGGTGTTCTTCAGCGACCGCATCGAGAAGTACATCCCCCCGAAAAAGGGCCGCAAACACATTCTCTACATCATCCGCGAGCTGCTCGACTTCAAGCCGGAGAGTCACAAAACCGATGTGCGTGGAGCCCTGGAGTTTCTGACAAGCGTGACCAAGCGCCGCTGTACGACGTTTGTGTTGAGCGACTTCTATACGAAGGATGACTTTCTGCAGCCGCTGACTATCTGCAACCGCAAGCATGACGTGGTAGCCATTCAGGTGTACGACCAGCGTGCCAAGGACCTGCCTGATGTGGGTTTGATGCGTGTAGTGGATGCCGAGACGGGTTATGAGCAGTATATCGATACATCGAGTCGTCGGTTGCGGGAGGCGCACAGGCGCTATTTCCTGCAGAGGCAGATGCTACTCAAGGATACGTTCAATAAGAGCCGTGTCGATTTTGTGAGCATTGCGACGGACGATGACTTCGTGAAGGCGCTGATGATGCTGTTCAAGCAAAGGAGCTGATGAAAAGTAAAGAGTAAAAGGCTGAAAAGAAATGAGCACAAATATATCATATAAGGTACAAAAGTGGGTGAAATGTTTTTTACCTATTTGCCTTATTATCTTTATACCTTTGACAACGATGGCACAGAGTGTGGAGGCGCGTATCGACTCCATAGAGATGTTCATCGGTCAGCAGGTGCATGTCACATTGACTGTCACGGCACCTGCAGGTGCGAAGATTGCTTTCCCACCTTACCAGCGCACCCAGGAGGTGACGCCTGGCGTAGAGGTTGTGGAGACACGCCAGCAAGGAGACAACGTACAGGTATTGACGCTCACCTCGTTTGATGAGCAGCTCTATTACCTGCCGCCATTCCCCGTGCTGGTAAACGGAGACACCGTCAAGAGTAAGTCGCTGGCATTGAAAGTCATGGGTATAGAGGTTGATACCACTCATCTGGAGAAGTTCTTTGGCCCGAAGGATGTGCAGGACAATCCGTTTATGTGGAGCGACTGGGCACCGCTGTTCTGGCTGAGCGTGCTGATGCTCGTACTGATGGCTGTGGCTTATTACCTCTACTTGCGTCTGCGTGACAACAAACCCATCATCACCTATGTCCGTGTGGTGAAAAAGCTGTTGCCCCATCAGAAGGCCATGAAGGAGATTGAGCAGATCAAGGCTGACCGCATGACGACGTCGGAAGACCAGAAGGAATACTACACGAAGCTGACCGACACCATACGTCGTTACATTGAAGAACGCTATGGCTTCAGCGCGATGGAGATGACCAGTTCTGAAATTATCGACCGTCTCATGAAGCAGGGTGACCAGAAGGCGCTCAACGAGTTGACAGAGTTGTTCCAGACGGCTGACCTTGTGAAGTTTGCCAAGTATTCGACGCTGGTCAACGAGAACGACAAGAACCTCGTCAGCGCCGTAGAGTTTATCAATAGCACGAAGGCGGAACACCTGCCCACCGAAGAGGTGCTGCGCCCACAGCTCACCGAACAGGATATGCGCTCCAAGAAGACGCGCCGTGTCCTGAAGATTGTGATTACTGTGCTGGGTGTCATCAGCGTTGGCCTACTGGTTTACGTGGCATACGGCACATGGGAGTTACTGATTTGAAAAAGAGATTTGAAAGAGATATATGGAATTTGCCAATAAAGGATTTTTCCTGTTACTGCTGCTCTTGATACCATACCTGGTGTGGTTCCTGATGTTTAGGAAGAAGAGCGAGCCGACCATGCGCATGAGCGATACCAATGCCTACCGGTATGCTCCGCGCAGCTGGAAGGTGACGCTCATGCCGTTGCAGCTTCTCCTGCGCATCGCCACCTTTGTGCTGGTGGTCATCGTGCTTGCACGTCCGCAAACCAGTAACTCATGGAAGAATGAAACGGTGGAGGGCATTGATATCATGCTGGCTATGGACGTCTCGACGTCAATGCTGGCCGAGGACCTGAGTCCTAACCGTATAGAGGCTGCGAAGAAGGTGGCTGCAGAATTTATTGCCGGACGTCCAGACGATAACATCGGTCTCACCATCTTTGCGGGTGAGTCGTTCACACAATGCCCCATGACGCTCGACCACGCCTCGCTGCTGAACCTGTTGCATAGCGTGCGTACCGACATTGCCGCCACAGGACTTATCCAGGACGGAACAGCCGTGGGCATGGGACTGGCCAATGCTGTTGCACGTCTGAAGGACTCGAAGGCGAAGAGCAAGGTCATCATCCTGCTGACGGACGGTTCGAACAACATGGGTGACATTTCGCCGATGACAGCCGCAGAGATTGCCAAGAGCCTCGGCATCCGCGTCTATACCATTGGTGTGGGAACGAAGGGCACCGCCCGTTATCCGTTACAGGTGGGTGGCAGCGTGCAATACGTCAACCTACCCGTGGAGATTGACACGGAGACGCTCAGTTCTATTGCTGCCGCTACGGACGGCAACTTCTATCGTGCTACGAATACACGCGAACTGCGTAACATCTATCAGGAGATTGACCAGTTAGAGAAGACGAAACTGAACGTGAAGCAGTACAGCAAGCGCTATGAGGCCTACCAGCCTTTCGCCCTTGCCGCCATCGTCACGCTGTTGCTGGAGATTCTTCTCCGCATCACTATATTCAGGAGGATACCGTCATGATTGAAAGATATTTTGAAGACCCGCAATACCTGTGGCTGCTCTTGCTCATCCCTGTGCTGGTAGCCGTCTATCTGCTGATGCACATCCGGCAGAAGCATCGTCTGCGCCGCTTCGGTGACCTGGAACTGGTGCGGCAGCTGATGCCCGACGTGTCGCGTTGGCGTCCCTTTGTGAAGTTCGGCATGTTGCTCGTGGCCTTTGCTTTGTTGGTGATCGTCTTTGCACGTCCCCACATTGGCGTAGGTACAAAGACGGAGAAACGAACAGGCATTGAGACCATCATCGCCATTGACGTCTCGAACTCCATGCGCGCCAAGGACGTGTCGCCCAGCCGTCTCGACCGTTCGAAGATGATGGTGGAGAACATGGTTGACAAGTTCTCGAACGACAAGATAGGACTCATCGTCTTTGCCGGCGATGCCTTCGTGCAGTTGCCCATGACGAGCGACTATGTGTCGGCCAAGATGTTCTTGAGCAGCATCGACCCGTCGATGATAGCAACGCAAGGCACAGACATTGCTGAGGCCATCGACATGGCAAGCCACAGCTTCAGCCAGGAGGAGAACGTGGGCAGGGCTATCATTGTCATCACAGACGGTGAAGACCATGAGGGTGGGGCAGTCGAAGCTGCTGAGGATGCCCGCAAGCGTGGTATGCGCGTCTATGTGTTGGGTGTTGGTTCTACCAACGGTTCGCCCGTTCCAGACCCCTCGTCAGGACGTTATATGACTGACAATTCGGGCAATACCGTCATGTCGGCATTGAACGAAGACATGTGTAAGCAGATAGCCCAGGCAGGTGGCGGAGCCTATATCCATGTGGAGAACGGCTATGCTGCCCAGGAGCAGTTGAACAATGAGTTGGACAAGCTGGCAAAGAAGGAAGTCTCCGTTGAGGTCTATAATGCCTACGAGGAACGCTTCATTGAGTTTGCCCTCCTCGCCCTTTTGTTCATCGTGCTTGAGGTGCTGCTGTTGGAACGCAAGAGTCCGTTGCTGAGAAATGTGCGCCTGTTCAGGAAAAAGGAGATAAGCCCTGCCAGGGTATTACTGCTCTTGTGTGTGGCTACCTTCTCGTTCCTGGCACCGCAGACAGCGGCAGCCCAGAACGACCGCCACTACATCCGTCAGGGTAATAAACTCTTCCGTCGCGGTGCCTTTGCCGATGCAGAAGTCAAGTACCGCAAAGCACTTGAGGCAAATAAGGATAACCCGCAGGCTATCTATAACTTAGGCAATGCTCTGCTGATGCAGCAGAAAGACTCTGCCGCCATAGAACAGTATCAGCATGCGGCGAAGATAGAGAAGAATCCTCTTCGTAAACAACAGTCGTATCATAATATTGGTGTCATCTGTCAAGGACGTCAGATGTTCAAGGAAGCTATTGAAGCCTATAAGGAAGCCCTGCGCCTCAATCCTAATGATGATGAGACACGCTATAACCTAGAGGTGTGCAAACGCCAGCTGAAGCGCCAGCAGCAGGGTGGTGGAGGCAATAATAACCAGAATCAGGACAATCAGGACAAGAAGGAAGACCAAAACAAGGATAAGAAAGACGATCAGAACAAGAAGGACGATCAGAATAAGGATAAAAAGGACGACCAGAATAAGAAGGACGACCAACAGAATCAAGACAAGAAAGACAATCAGCAGAATCAGGACAACCAGGATCAGCAGGAGCAGAAGCCCCGCATGAGCAAGGAGAACGCTGAACAACTGCTGAATGCCGCCATACAGAAAGAGAAGCAGACACAACAGCGCTTGCAGGAACAGCAACAGCGTATGCAAAACCGCCGTCGTCTGCAGAAGAACTGGTAATGCGTAAAAGACGAAAAATGAAGACAAAACAAAGGATAAGGAGGGTGAGGACGATAGCTTGGAGATGCATGCTGTGCATGTCATTCTTCATTCTTCATTCTTCATTCTTCATTGACAACATGTCTGCCCAGTCCATCAAGGGCAGCGCCCCGGCGCAAGTGGCGGCAGGTGAGCAGTTCCGGCTTACCTATACCATCAATTCCGACGACGTGGAGGGCTTCCGTGCGGGCCATATTCCTGATGAGTTGGAGGTGCTGATGGGCCCCAGCACGTCACGTCAGTCGAGCTTCCAGATGATAAACGGACGCACCAGCAGTTCTTCGTCCATTACCTACACCTATATCCTCAGCGCCACGACCAATGGTACCTTCACCATCTCACCTGCCAGCGCTACCGTTGCCGGCAAGCGGGTGACGTCGAATGCTATTAGCATCAAGGTGTCTGGTCAGGCACAGGGTAATGGTCAGGGACATTTGCAGCAGCAGACATCGCCAGGCATGAGGTCGGCAGGCACGCCCATCTCGGGTAGCGACCTCTTCATCAAGGTCAGCGCTAACAAGAGCCGTGTGCACGAGCAAGAGCCTGTGTTGCTTACCTATAAGGTCTATACACAGGTGGAGTTAACGTCTTTGAACGGTAAGATGCCTGATCTCAAGAGCTTCTATTCGCAAGAGATTCCCTTGCCGCAGCAGAAGAGATTTACCGTTGAGAACGTCAACGGACGGCCTTATCGCACCGTGACGTGGAGCCAGTATGTCATGTTCCCCCAGATGACGGGCAAGCTGGAGATTCCTCCCCTGACGTTTGAGGGCGTAGTGGCACAGGTGAACCGAAACATCGACCCCTTCGAGGCGTTCTTTAACGGCGGCTCCGGCTATGTGGAGGTCAAGAAGCAGATCAAGGCCCCGGGACTGAGCATCCAGGTTGACCCGCTGCCCGAGCGTCCGGCAGACTTCTCCGGTGGAGTGGGGCAGTTCACCATCACCGCCCAGCCCGACAAGACGGAGGTTAACGCCAACGACCCTGTCACAATACGTGTAACCATCAGTGGAAACGGCAATTTGAAACTCATCAAGGAGCCGCAGGTGAAGTTTCCCGCCGACTTCGACAAGTATGATGCCAAACTGACAGATAAGACACGCCTGACGACCAACGGCATTGAAGGCAGCATGATTTACGACATCCTCGCTGTGCCTCGTCATCAGGGTACCTATGAGATCCCGCCTGTAGAACTCACATATTACGACACCCAAGCCAATGCCTATAAGACGGTGAAGTCGGAAGGTTTCACGCTGACGGTGAACAAGGGTAATGGTGACAGCAAGGTGAGTGACTTCACCAACCAGCATGACGTGGATGAGTTGAACAAGGACATCCGTTACATCAAGACGGGTGACACGACGCTGCGTGCCGTAGGCGACTACTTCTTCGGTTCCGTAGGTTATTGGATAGCTCTGGCTGTGCTTGCCCTGACATTCATCACCCTGCTTGTCGTCTTCCGCCAGCGTGCCATCGATAATGCCAACATCAGCAAGATGCGTGGCAAGCGGGCAAACAAGGTAGCGACAAAACGCCTGAAGACAGCCTCCAAGCTGATGAAGAGCAACAAACCGGCCGAGTTCTATGACGAGGTGCTGCGGGCACTCTGGGGCTATGTGGGTGATAAACTGAACATCCCTGTTGAACAGCTTTCGCGTGAGAATATCAGTCAACTGCTTGCCGAGCGGCATGTTGGCGAGGATACCATCAGTCGCTTCATTGGAGCACTTGATGAGTGTGAGTTTGAACGCTATGCTCCTGGTGATGCCAAGGGTAACATGGATAAAACCTATAACGCCGCTTCGACCGCCATTGAGCAGATTGAGGAAACAATGAAAAAGGTAAAAAAGGTAAAATGAAGACAGAACAAAGGAATCATAGGGTGAGAATGATAGTTTGGAGATGCATGCTGTGCATGTCATTCTTCATTCTTCATTCTTCATTCTTCATGGCCAAGGTTCACGCCGTCACCAAAGCCGAGGCCGACAGTGCCTATGCGCATCAGCACTACCAGCAGGCTATCAACGCCTATGAGTCGTTACTGAAAGAGGGTGTTAGTGCCGACCTTTATTATAACCTTGGCAATGCCTACTATCGTAGTGAGAACATCACACGTGCCATCATCAACTATGAACGTGCTCTGTTACTGTCGCCTGGTGATGGTGACATACGTCATAACCTCCAACTCGCCCGTCAGAAGACCATTGACAAGATAACGCCCCAGTCGGAGTTCTTCATCGTCACGTGGTGGCGCTCGATAGCGAACATGATGAGTGTCGATTCGTGGGCGTGGGTGGCGCTCGTTGCCCTGGCCATCGGTCTTGTGCTCATGCTACTCTATCTCTTTTCTCCGCGCATCGCTCTGCAGAAGACGGGCTTCTTTGGAACGCTTGTCATGTTGGCAGTCTTCTTGTTCAGCACGCTCTTTGCCTGGCAGCAGAAGCAACGGCTGACCAACCGCACGGGAGCTGTCGTCATCACATCTGCCGTGACCGTGAGAAGCACACCAGCCGCCAACGGCACCGAACTTTTCGTGCTTCATGAGGGAACCCGCATCGACATCACCGATGACAGCATGAAGGACTGGAAAGCCGTGCGACTCCCCGACGGCAAAGAAGGTTGGATGGAGAGCAAGGAGATGGAAGTTATTTGAAGTTTGAAGTTTGAAGTTTGAAGTTTGAAGTTTGATGTTTGAAGTTTGATGGAGGAAATCATACAATTCGACAAACACTTGCTGTTGATGCTCAACGGTAGTGAGTCTGTTTTTCTTGACTTCGTGGTGCTTACGCTTACCAAGGCTGCCACGTGGATACCGCTTTATGTGTCGTTGTTCTACATGTTGGTAGTGTTGTGTCGTGGCAAGTGGCGTAATATTCTGCTCATCTTGGCTGGCGCCGGCTTGTGTGTGCTATTGGCTGGTACCGTTGACGACAGCATCGTGAAGCCCCTGGTGGCCCGTTGGCGTCCCACGCATGACCCGCAGATTGGTCATCTCGTCGATGTAGTCAACAACTACCGGGGAGGTAAGTACGGCTTCTTTTCAGCCCATGCGTCCAACACCTTCAGCATCGCCCTCTATTTCTGTCTGCTCGTGCGTCACCGCTGGTTGCAGTTCGGCCTTGTCAGCTATTCTCTCGTCAACTGTTGGACGCGCCTCTATCTCGGAGTCCATTATCCGGGCGACATCCTTGTCGGTCTGCTCTGGGGTACCGTCGTCGCCCTCGGCGTCTATGTCCTCGTCCGTTACATCAACAACACCCACCTTCAACCCTCACCCCTCGCCCTTCGCATCCCGTACCTCGTACCTCGCCCCTCGCCCCTCGCATCCCGTACCTCATCCCCCTTCACCTTCTCGCCCGCCAGCTTCCACCCGATCACCGTCGTCCTCACCGTCCTCGTCCTCACCTTCGCCTACGCCCTCGTCCGTGCCTTTATCTTTGCTTCCCTTATTCAATATTAAAAACGCACAGCAGAAGCCGACCTGCTCCGCCAGCGCCTGCAAGCCCTGCTCTGAAACACTCGCTGAAACACTCGCGCAGAGGCACAGAGGGCACAGAGTGAGGCGCAGAGGGGAATAATAAAAAAACTCCGTGAAACTCTGCGGCTCTGCGCGAGAAAAAAAACAGGCTCACTCGGAGTGATGCCCATATTCTAAGGAGGCGAGGAGAAGAGGAGAGAAATAAAGAAAAGTTACGGTGTTAACTTTTCTTTATTTTTCTTTTTTGGGAATATGCGGAAAGTGTAGTATCTTTGCCGACGAATACTAAAACAATAAGAACATGAAAAGGATTATTTATATCGTTTTATCAGCTGTGGTACTATCGTTAGTGCCCGCGACGTACGCCTGTGCGCAGTGGAAAGAACAAGGTAAATACCGCGAGGGCCTGGCTGATGTCTTGGACGCTAACGACAAGTGGGGATTTATCGACGAGACGGGCAAGGTGGTCATTCCCTGTCAGTGGAATAAAGTAAGTCCTTTCTGTGAGGGGCTGGCATGGGTCAAGGACGCTAATGGGAAATTTGGCTTTATCGACAAGACGGGCAAGGTGGTCATTCCCTGTCAGTGGAAATCGATAGGTACTTTCCGCGATGGTTTGGCTTATGTCAAGGACGCTAAAGACAAGTGTGGCTTTATTGACAAGACGGGTAAGGTAGTCATTCCATGCAAGTGGAATTCGGCAGGTCCTTTCAGCGAGGGTCTGGTTTGGGTCGTGGACGCCAATGGAAAATTTGGCTTTATCGACAAGACGGGCAAAGTGGTCATTCCCTGCAAGTGGAGATTAGCTAATCCTTTCAAGAATGGAAAAGCTTGGGTCATGGACACCAATGGCACATCACATTTCATCGACCATACGGGCAAGATAGTGGAATAGCTTGGTGTTGTGAGGCGGTTCTCCCTTAAATTTTCCTAAAATCCTGTGCGGTGCGAACACCGTACAGGATTTTTTTATATCTTAGCGACTGCAGGAGACGAAAAGTCGGGACGCTTCTGCTGATCTACTTATTCGTTTGAGTCAACGACTCTCTCTATTCGAGCCAATCACCGTCCAGCGTTGAGGCGATGGTTGGCTCGACTGTAGGGGATAGTTGATTACACCAGTACGGATGTTTCGTACTGGAGTATTTGACCGTTCGTACTGCGGTATTTGATGCTTCGTAATAGAGTATTTGACCGTCCGTACTGAGAGTGCGACCCATCAAACCAGATGATGATACTGGCGACATCATTTGCAAGCTATATAGGCATCTATAAATCCGGCGGCGTTTAGCGTCGGGTTTGCTCCGAGTTCTCGATGGGCTTGCTTGGGGTTTACAGCGTTACGCCGTTCTTGAAGATGGAGATTTCGCTGTAGCCGTTTTCCTCGTTGCGGGCTGGCTCTCCTGAGGCTACCGCAAGGACCTTGTCAATGAACTCGGGCAACAGCTCCTGCATGGTGCGTCCTTCCACCAGCTGACCGGCGGAGAAGTCCACCCACTGCGGCTTGCGCTGGGCGAGGGTGGGATTGGTCGCTATCTTCATGGTGGGCACAAAGGTGCCGAAGGGTGTGCCGCGACCTGTGGTGAACAGCACTATCTGACAACCGGCAGCGGCCAGTGCCGAAGCCGCCACAAGGTCATTGCCTGGGGCAGAGAGCAAGTTCAAACCGTTCACCTGCAAGCGGTCACCATATTCCAGTACACCACTGACAGGGGCGCGTCCGCATTTCTGTGTGCATCCCAGCGCCTTGTCCTCGAGGGTGGAGATGCCTCCAGCCTTGTTGCCCGGGCTTGGATTCTCACCGACGGGTTCGCCGTGTGAGAGGAAATACTCTTTGAAGTTGTTAATCATGGAAACTGTTTGCTCAAACAACTCGGGCGTCTTGCAGCGATTCATGAGGATGGTCTCTGCGCCGAACATCTCAGGCACCTCGGTCAGGATGCTGGTGCCGCCCTGTGCCACAAGCCAGTCGGAGAATGCTCCGACGAGCGGATTGGCTGTGATGCCACTGAAGCCGTCAGAGCCTCCGCACTTCAAACCGACGCGCAGTTTGGCAACGCTGACTTCCTCACGCTTGTCCTTGGAGGCTATGGCATAGAGCTCACGCAGCATCTTCATGCCTTCTTCCACTTCGTCGCCTTCTACACGCTGAGTGACCAGCAGGCGGATACGCTCCTTGTCGTAGTCGCCGAGCATGGCCATGAAGTCCTCGGGTTGGTTGTTCTCGCAGCCGAGACTTAGCACGAGCACGGCACCGGCATTGGGATGCAGACAGATGTCGCGCAACACCTTGCGGGTGTTCTCATGATCTTCAGAGAGCTGTGAGCAACCGTAGTTATGATGCCAGGCGTGGACGTTGAGCGTTGAACGTTGAACGTCGAACATTGAACGTTGAACGTTGAACGTTGAACATTGAGCGTTGATTTCTTCCTTGAGTTGGTTGACCAGGCGCTCGGCAATGCCGTTGACGCAGCCAACAGTAGGAACAACCCATATCTCATTGCGCACACCGACCTCACCGTTCTTGCGTACGTAGCCCTTAAAGGTTCGCTTCTCGTCTTTGATGTTAAGTTGTTCGTTAACAGGATGATAAGTATATTCTAACGTGCCGCTTAGATTGGTCTTTAAGTTGTTCTCGTTAACCCATTGTCCGGCTTTCAGGTCTTCAAGGGCATGACCGATGGGATAGCCGTATTTGATGATGTTGTCGCCTTTCCTGACGTCGTTGATGAGTATCTTGTGACCGGCAGGAGTGTCCTGCAATACGGTGATTTGTTGGCCGTCCACTTCTATGATGTCGCCTTGTTTCTTGGGTTGCAGGCACACCACGACGGAGTCGGCGGGGTTGATTCTTAAAAAGGTAGTTTGTTTCATGTTCTTATTATCCAATGTTCTTCCTGCGGTAGAACTCGAGATTCTCCTTGGTAAGCAGCTCGATGGGCATGTAGTTGACGGGGTTGACCTCACGTTTAAGTACGATGGCATCGAAGAGCGTCTCCACACACTCGTAGCCCTGCATGTAGGCATGTTGGGCAATGAGGAAGGAAATGCTGCCCTGTCGCAGACACTCGGCATTCTTCTCCACCATGTCATAGCCCATAATCTGGATGTTACGGCGGTTGCTGCGGCGCAGGAACTCTCCCACGATGTGAGCCTTTGAGTTGAAGGTGATGCAATGGTGTACCAAGGGGTGTTCCTTGAAGAATCGCTCCAGCAGCAGGTCATACTGCTCGCGCTTCTCGTCTAACGGCAGGTCAAGCTCGCTGATGGCCACCTGCGGGAAGTGGTCGTGCATGTAGTGGCGGAAGCCGGTTTCACGGTTCTCCTGCTGTTTGCTGGCCACGTTGCCGTCCTTCATCTGTTTCATGAGCATGATTTCCTTCTCCTGTGGTGCCATCATCATGAGCATACGTGCGGCGAAGTAGCCGCTTTGGAACGAGTCCTGTCCGAAGAACGACAGGGGGCGCAGGTCGGGCATGTAGGAATCGAGCAGGATAAAGGGTACTCCTTGTTCATGCAGCTGTTCGGTGAACTTACGTGTCAGTTCGAGCGTGGAAGGCACCACAATGACGCCGTCAGGATTCTGCTTGAGCACATCGTTGGTGGCACGCACGAAGGTTTCTGGCTGGAACCGCTTGTAGTACATCATCTTGATGGAGATTCCGAAGTCGCGCCGGCGCTCACAGGCAGCCTGGGCACCTTCCTCAATCTCCTCCCAATAGGCTTCGCTGGCGTGTTTGGGGATGATGCACCAAAATGTGTAGTTCTTGTTATAGGCCAGCGCCGAGGCGTACATGTTGGGTTTGTAGTCCATCTCCTCTAAAGCCTTGTTGACTTTTTCGAGGGCCTTGGGGCTGACATTGGGACGGTTGTGGAGCACACGGTCAACGGTACCGACGCTGACTCCTGCACGTTCGGCAATATCCTTGATTCTTATCTTCTCTGATGCCATAATTGTCTGTTGTCTGTTGTTTGCGAGCACAAAGGTAAGTATTTTTTTTTATCCGACCAAATTAATTAGGTAAAATCATTAGTGTCCCGTTAAAATTAGGACAAGTTAAATATTAATCAAATAGCCCCGGAATGAGGGGACCAAATTGTTCTTTGACATCGTTGAATTTAG
>CAJOFA010000002.1 GCA_905233985.1 uncultured Prevotella sp. | reverse complement strand
TACGTGTTTGTTCCTCTTGTATCTGGCGTAGGCAGCATAGAGGCAGACAAACAGCACAACGCAACACAGGGAAATCACAAAAACGTAATGTCTGGCTCGTTCTGCGTTTCTGGCTTCCATGTCGGCAATCTTCTGGAAACGCTGATAGTTATACATGGAAGACATCTGCCCGACTACCTCTGTGCGCTTTCGGTTGTTCAGAGTATCAACAGCATCTTCGTACAAGCGGGCATACTTGATGATGGAATCGGTATTCTTTCGTTGTTCAAAGATTGTCAGTAACGCGCGGTAAGCATCAGCTTTATAATTGAAAGGAATCAACTTTCTGGCATAAAACTCTGCAGAGTCAAGTTTATGAACTTGCAGATAATATGCGGACTTTATGCCGTAAAACATTTCCTGTCCCCTTGCAATAGTTCCCTTGCAAGAATCTTGAGTAAAATGGAATTCGTATTCATCTAACAAAACTCTTGCTTTGTCTGTTTCCCCTCGGTTCAGCAGTATGTATGCAAGTGTTCCATTTGCACTGTAAGCAAGATTATTTTCCTTATACCGAAGGTAAAGTTGCTTACTTTTATTAATGGTTTCTATTACACGTGCTGTATCCCCAAGAATGAAATAAGCCCTTGCTGTCAGTTCAATGCTCTGAATATAACCAATGGTGTCACCGTATGCTAAATTACATTTACCCGATAATTCCAATGCCCATATTTCATCTTGTGGAAGATTCTGTCTGTGGAACAAATCAGCCATCTGTCCATAGACGCTCATGAGCAGACGATAGTTACAGTCCGTGCTTGTAGTGTCGGCACGGTCAAGGGCGGTGTGGTAGCAGTCGAGGGCTTGGGGTGCTTCGCCGAGGTCACGATAGACACAGCCGAGGAGGTAGTGGGCGCGTACCTGTTCATTGGGCAGAAGTCAGCCACGAGGTGCATGACGCTGTCGGAGGGCAGCGTGTCGTAGCACTTGTTGCAGGCATCGGCCAGCAGCAGGTAGTAGTACATGCGGTCGGAAGAGGAAGAGCCTCCCTCAGTCCCCCCAAAGGAGGGAAGTTGCTGCCGCAGTAGCATCAGGGCGCTGTCGGGCTGGGATATCAGCAGACTGTCCACCGCCACAAGTTGCGGATGGCGGCTTGTACGCATGCATCCTGCCATCAGGCAGAGCATCAGGAACAGACAGACCAGTTTCTTCATGATAAAATTGGGGACTCTGAATGTTTTTAGTATGAGCTTTACAGTATGAACTCAGCTGTTATGCCCCATTTCAACATATTACCTTTGCCAAACATAGACTTATAGCAGTCGCCATGCAGACGAACGACTTGCTTGCCAACTGCCATCTGGGCTCCTGCGCCAAGATAGAGGCCGAAGTGGGCTGTGTATTCCCAATCCATGTCCATAATGGTCTTGTTCTCGTAGATTCGGCTTTCATGATTCCCAAAATGATACACATAAAAGCCACCACCACGAACAATGGGAACGATACGTCCCTGTCCTAAACGCTTTACCAAACCCAAGTAAAAAGAAATACGTCCCTTCTCATAGATGGTGTGCGATAGCGAGTGTCCTCCGCGAACCATTGTGTCGTGCTCAAATTTTGTTTTGGGAGAGAAGGAAAGACCGAGTTCGGCACTGCCGCCTTTTATAACTCGTTCAATATCCACCTCAGTACCAAAGCCCAATTCAAATGCGCCGCCGTGATAGGTCTCGTCCTCCAAGTTTTGATTTAGTGTCCTCTCGTGGGAAAAGTAAGCGTAGCCCGCGAACACCTTGATATGGGCTTTCATCCTGTCCGATTGCTCCTTATATTCATAGACAATACAGCTACTACCGTCGGTACATACATCATGATGGTAGTCGCGAACCACCTCTACCAGTGTCTTGCGTGACACATCCATGTCGTTCATGCGATTGACAGCAGTCCGTGAATCATGCAACAGAAACCTCACTTTGCCGTATTCCTCTTTCGTTATCCGTTTGTCTTCCTTTGCTTTTTGAACAGAGGACGAAGAAATGACCGATCTGTTTGTCAGCTGTTCCATCTCACCATCCTCACGTTCAAAGAAAAAGTATTCAACATACTTGTCTGCAACACAGTACAGGTTCATTTTGCCTTGAACCAAAAATTCAGCAAAGAACAATTCAGGAGTATCATAGACTTTTAGCCGGCGTGTAACGAAAAACTTCCCGTTATTGTCGAACCTGAAACCCTCAATGTCACCAGGTTTGTAAGTCTTGCTCTCGCTTTCCCCATTAGCCAAGAACATACATTCTTTTGACAGCTTGTCGTTAGTACGAAAGTCAATGTTACCTCTAATCGTGTCACCAGCGTTGGTGATGATATATCCAGGCTTGGGATTTACCTGTGCAACTGAGATTTGTACGCTGAAAAAAAGTGAATAAAGAATAAATAGTGACTTTTTCATTATTATTTGTTTTTTGATGTTATATAATTCTGCCGCAAATGTACGAAAAAACATTCATACGACCAAAAATTTTTTGTACACTTATTACACAGTTTACGGAAAGCGCTGTGATTCAGTTGATTTAAAGCCGGTATGAGGTGTGGTTATTTCGTTTCGAGGGTGAGCGGATGTGACTGGAGACCGTCGGAGGTGCAGGTGAGGTGCAGGGTGCCAGGGGTCTTGGAGGTTTGAATGATGACCTGTGCGAGTCCGTTGAAAGCGGGAACCTGGAAAGTCTTGCAGTCAAGCTCCTTGGGATGGTCGGCACCGAGATACGAGGGGTCACCGTTGCCGACGCCGAGGATGCGGCCGTCGCCCTCTAACTGAAGCGTCAGCAGGGGACAGGCATCGGGAACGAGGCGTCCCTTCGCGTCTTTCACCTGAACGGTCACGATGGCGACGTCACGGCCGTCGGCGGTGAGCAGGGTGCGGTCGGCTGTGAGCTGCAGCTGTGAGGCAGGCTTGGTGGTCTCAAGGGTTTCGGTCAGCACTTTCTTGCCATTCTTGTAGCCTGTGGCAACGACTTTGCCCGGCTGATAGACAGCTGTCCACTTGAGGTGTCCGTTGACGGGCATCTGTTGTCGGCCGAGCTTCTGGCCGTTGACGGTCAGCTCCACCTCATCGCAGTTGCCATAAACCCATAGTTCCACCTGTTCGCCTTCGTGTCCCTGCAGGTTCCAATGTGGGAAGACGTGCAGCACGGGCTCATCGGTCCACCAGGACTTCAGGTACCACGCCTCGTCTTTCCAGAAGCCGCAGTAGTCGAGGATGCCGAACTCTGACTCATGGGCAGGATATTTCAGAGGATTGGGTTCTCCGCGGTAGTCGAAGCCCGTCCAGTAGAACAGTCCTGCTGCCCAAGGGCGCTCAACATAGAACTGCCATCCGCGCTCTATCACGTTCTCCACCCCCGGTTGGGTGCCTAAGTTGATGGCCTTCATGCGCCCGGGGACGGCGGGATTGTCGAAATAGATGCCACGGGTGCCACAGCCGCTCGTCTCCTCCGTGCCGACGATTTTCCACGATGGATTGGCCTTTTTCCGGTTATCGACGTCGTTCTGCACGATGTAGTTGAAGCCGACGACATCAAGCCCCTTGATCATCTCGGAACCACCGGCATTGGCGATGGTGGAGTGACGTGTGGGGTCGAGCAGACGGGTGTATTCACGCATGGCAGCGGCGATGCGGGTGCCCTGAACGGTATTCTCGATGCCCCATTCCTCGTTGCCGTCGCTCCAGAGGATGATGCTGGGGTGGTTGCGGTCGCGCTTAATCATGTTCTCCAACAGCCACTGATGCTCGGCGTTGATGCCCGTCAGTCGGTTTTCGTCGATGACGAGGATGCCCTCGCGGTCGCAGATGTCGAGCAGTGCGGGTGTCATGGGGTTATGCGAGGCACGGTAGGCATTACAGCCGAAGGCCTTGAGCTGACGGATGCGCCAAGCTTGCAGGGCATCGGGAATGGCCGACCCCACGCCGGCATGGTCTTGGTGCATGTTGACGCCTTTCAGCTTCAGCGGCTCGCCGTTGAGCAGAAACCCTCGTTCGGCGTCAAAGTCAATGTCACGGATGCCCGTTGTGGTAGTATAGACGTCAATCACCTGCCCGTCGTCCTTGATGGTTGTCTCTACTTGATACAGATAGGGGTGTGTGGTGCTCCACAGATGCGGCTGGCTGAGTGTAATGGTCTGCTGACAGGCGGCTGTCTCTTTCCCCTTGAGTGTGAGCGTGGCAGCGTCGGCTTGACCGACAACACGGCCTTCGGCATCGAGCAGCCGTTGCTCCACCTGACACGTCTGTGCCGTCAGTTGGCTGTTGTTTACCTCGGTGTTGATATGGATGGTGGCTGTGGTGTAGGGCTGCTGCAGGTTAGTATAAACGAACGTCCCGAAGGGTGCTACGCCGACAGCAGCACGCTTTACCAGCCAGGCGTCGCGGTAGATGCCGGCACCCTCATAGAACCATCCCTCTTCGAGTGAGGCATCGGCACGAACGCAGATGAGGTTCTCACCGCCGTAGTTCACATATTCCGTGATGTCATAGACCTGTGTGGCATAGCCGCTGGATTCGGTGCCCATATAAAAGCCGTTGAACCACACCGTAGCGTTACGGAAGATGCCATCAAACTGCAGCATCAAGTGCTTGCCGTAGTCGCTTTCTGGAATCTGAATGACTTTCCGGTACCACCCCACGCTGGTTTCGGGGTACTTGTAACCCACCGTCTTATAGCCGTGCGAGTGGCTTGCCTGTGGGTCGTAGGGCAATGTCGTCACCCAGTCGTGGGGAATGCGCACGTCCTGCCACGCAGCGTCATCGAACTTCATGGCGTAGGGTCCTTCGTTGTGAATGGAGCTGGCCTTGGTCAGGTAGTTGAAATACTCGGTGCCGCAACCGAAGTCCTTGACGGGGTCGGCGGCATTTCCGAAGCAGAATTTCCATCCATCGTCAAGAAGGACGGTTTCACGCACGTTCTGTGCCGACAGGCGGCAGGCGCAGAAAGCCGCCAGCGCCAGTGTCATTGTTTTTCTTAAGATGGTCATTTTAGGTGTTAATTGTTTGATTTAATGGTCGCTTCGCTCAAAATTATAAGAAAATTTATTTCAAAATTATAAAAAGGCTACGCATCTTTTGATGTCTATGGTGTATTTATCTGCACTATTCTTATAATTTTATGATTCAATTTTTCTATAATTATGAGGCCAAAGGCCGACCAATATGTGCATGCGAAACTTGAATAATGTGATTATACGATAGGCAACGAGATACCGTTGATTTTCTGATAGACATCCAGGGCATAGACATCGGTCATGCCGGCAATGTAGTCGATGACGGCCATGAGGCGCGTCTCCAAGTCTGTGGCGTGGATGTCGTACTGCGACGACACACGGCCGATGAGCTGTTGCGAGTAGTAGCGGTCGGGGTTCAGGACGGCACGCACCATCTGCTGCATGAGCGTCTCCATGATTTTGTAACCCGACAGCTCCACGTCGAGCACGGGCTTGCTTTTGTAGATGCGCCGCACGGACAAAGAAGCACAATCCTTATAGGCCTGACGGGGCAGCTCACTCATGTGGCCGATGAGACTCCCCTCGAACGTGCCGTCGAGTATCTGCTGTTCGTTGGCGATGAACGTCTGTACGCACTCGTGTTCCAAGAGTCCGATGACGCATGAGCGCATATAGACCACCTTCTCGTTCGGGTCGTCCACCTGCTCCTCCTCGATGCGCTGTTTGATGCGATTTTGCCCCATTTCATCGAAGAAACTGAGCAAAAGACGCTCCGTTTCGTCGTAAGAAAGTATCTTCAGTTTGTGAGCATCTTCAAGGTCCATAATCTCATAACAGATGTCATCGGCAGCCTCCACGAGATACACCAGCGGATGGCGTGCATAACGCAGCGGCTCTCCATCGGCTGACAGTCGGCGAATCCCGAGCGTGTCGGCAATACGCAGATAGTTCTCACGCTCGCTCTCGAAGAACCCGAACTTCCCTTTCTTTCCTGCTGCGGAAGAGGCACAGGGGTACTTCACGATGCTGGCCAGTGTGGAATAGGTCATGACAAAACCACCCGGGCGACGACCACAGAACTGGTGTGTGAGTAACCGGAAGGCATTGGCATTACCCTCGAAGTGCGTGATGTCATCCCAGAAGATGGGTGTCAGCCGCTCCTTCAGCTCGCTGCCGGGACCTTCGGTAAAGAAGGTCTGGACGGCTTTCTCTCCGCTGTGGCCGAAAGGCGGGTTGCCGAGGTCGTGAGCAAGGCAGGCGGTAGATACGATTTGTCCGATTTGCTCGAACATCGTGCCGCGCAGCTCAGGGCGTGTGGTGCGAATAAGCTGCTGGGCGACGTCGTTGCCTAAAGACATGCCGACGCTGGCCACTTCAAGCGAGTGGGTCAGACGGTTATGAACGAAGATGCTGCCCGGCAGGGGAAACACCTGAGTCTTGTTCTGCAGACGGCGGAAAGGGGCAGAGAAGATGAGGCGGTCATAGTCGCGTTTGAACTCTGTCCGGTCGTCATGACGCTTGGCGTGACGGTACTCCTGACCTAAGCGTCGGTTGGAGATAAGTTGATTCCAATCCATGTATGTTGTTTTTTCGATTTTCCGGTTTTCGTTTCCGATTTCTGGCTATTGTCTGTATTTTACGTGCAAAATTAATCTTTTTTGCAGAATTATTGACATTTTCACGCGAAAAATATGGATATTTCATCAGAAATCACTAATTTTGCACCTTGATGAAGATAAAAGTTGTAAATCGTGGCCGTCAGCCACTACCTCAGTATGCCACATCGCAGAGTGCTGGCATGGATTTGCGTGCTAATTTGAGTGAGCCCATTGTGTTGCGCCCCATGGAGCGCCGACTGATTCCTACGGGATTGTTTATCGCCCTGCCCGAGGGTTTCGAGGCACAGGTGAGACCCCGCAGCGGATTGGCCCTGAAACACGGGTTGACCGTGCTCAACGCCCCGGGAACCATCGATGCCGACTACCGCGGTGAGGTGGGCGTAGTGCTCATCAATCTCTCGCAGGAGGACTTCGTCATCAACGACGGCGAACGCATTGCCCAGATGGTGATAGCACGCCATGAGCAAGCCGAGTTCGAGTTAGTTGAGGAACTCGATGAAACCGAGCGTGGTGCCGGTGGTTACGGACATACGGGAGTGAAATAAAGTTGATAGCTGAAAGTTGATTGAATGAAAAAGATATTGTGCATAGTGCTGATGATGACTGGCTGGACAATGACTTGTCTGGCACAATCTCCGTCGCACGACGCTCAACTTTCAGTTTCCGATGCACAGCGCTACGATGCTTTTTTCTTAGACGCCATCTGCGAACGGCAGAAAGGTAACCACGACGCGGCGTTCGACCTGTTGCGCCATTGTGTGGAAATCAACCCCAACGCGTCAGAAGCCTACTATTTCCTGTCGCATTATTATCGCATTGACCATAACCGTGAAAAGGCACTCGAATACATGAAGCGTGCCTACGAGCTGTCACCCGATAACGACATCTTTGCCGAGACACTGGCACAGACCTACCTCAGCCAGCAGCAATACAACGAAGCCATCGGAGTCTATGAAGAGCTCATCGCCCGCGACAACAGCCGTGATGACATCCAGGCTGTGCTCTACGAGCTCTATCAGAATACCGGTCAGTATGAAAAGGCAGTCAAGGCACTCGAACAGGTGGAGCTCATCAACGGCAAGAGTGAACGACTCACACAAGCCAAGAGTGAGCTCTATACACAGATGGGTAACCGTGAGGCCGCCATTGCCGAGATGAAAGCACTGGCCGACCAATATCCCAACGACCTGAACTACCTTGTGATGTATGGCGATGCGTTGCTGCAGAACGACGAGGTGGAGAAAGCCCACCAGGTGTATCAGGACGTGCTCAGACAAGAGCCCGACCACATCGGAGCGATGCTTTCGATGGTCAACTACTACACGCTGACCGGCAACACAGACGCAGCAGAGCGAACCAGCGAGCGCGTGCTGCTGCATCCGAAGACGCCGCAGGAAACCCGCATAGAGATGCTTCGTAATGAGGCGATGCAGAGTTTGGGAGGTGCTCCTACACAGGACGGTCATGCTGTGGGAGGAACGGACAGTGTCCGTGTGCTCAACCACTTCCGTCAGGTGCTGCAGCTGCCGCAGGAAGATGCGGAGATAGCATCGATGTGTGCCGCCTACATGAAGCTCATCAACATGCCGCAGGACTCACTCAACGCCATGAACTACAAAGTGCTGGAGATTGAGCCGGACAACTCCTACGCCCGACTGCAGTTAGTGGCTGATGCATGGTCGCGCGAAGACATGCCGAAGGTCATCACGCTCTGCAGCGATGCCCGACGGTATAATCCGGAAGAGATGTCCTTCTACTACTATCAGGGCTTTGCCTATTACCGTCAGGATGACTTGGACAATGCGCTCAGCGCCTTCCAGAACGGAGTGAGCGTCATCACCGAAGAGAGCAATCCCATGCTGGCAAGCGACTTCTATGCCTTGTTGGGACACCTGCTCCACAAGAAAGGCCTCGAAGAAGAGGCGCTGGCTGCCTGTGACTCATGTCTGCAGTACAACCCTGACAACATCGGCTGTCTGAATGACTATGCCTACTACCTCAGCGAACGCAACGAGGAACTCGAAAAAGCTGAGAGGATGTCGTACCGCGCTATCATGGCCGAACCCAAAAACGCAGCATACCTTGACACCTATGCATGGATTCTGTTCCGACTGGAACGCTATGCGGAGGCAAAGATATACATGGATCAGACGTTGCAATGTGACCCCGAACCGTCGGCGGTTCTGTTGGAACATGCTGGTGATATATACTTTCATACCGGCGACAAAACGGAAGCCCTCGACTTCTGGCGCATGGCTCTTGAGAAAAGCTCCAACGACTCCGAGATAACGGGGAAGCGGAAGACATTACTGCAAAAAAAAATTAAACTTAAAAAATACATCAAACAATGAAATTACGTAATTTTCTGAAGGTCGCTGTATTAGCAGCTCCTTTCGTGCTTACAGGTTGTAAGTCCAAGAAGCAAGTGGCTGAGGTCCAGAAACCCGTCACAGTTGAATCGATGAAGCAGCAGCAGTTCTTGCAGCAAGTCAATGACAACGCGCAGTTTGCGAAGTTCGTAACGACTAAGGTAAAGTTCTCTGTCGAAGTCGGTGTGCAGAAACTCACGCTGACGGGTAACCTGAAAATGAAACGCAACGATGTCATCCGTCTGCAGCTGATGGCTTTTGGTTTCGTGGAGGCTGGCCGTCTGGAGTTCACTCCCGACTATGTGCTGATTATGGACCGTATCAACAAGCAGTACCTGAAGGCATCCTATGCACAACTGGACTTCCTTCGTAACTCAGGATTGAACTTCTATTCGCTACAGGCGCTGTTCTGGAACGAGCTGTTCATCCCCGGACAGGCCAAGGTGACCGACGAGGCTTTGAAGAAGTATGACGCTGACCTGACGGGAGAGGATGTTGTCATCTCACTTGACCAGGACAAGATGCAGTATCGTTGGCTCGCCACCAAGGATCAGGCAAAGATCCGCATGGCCAACATCCTGTATTCCGACCGCTTCAACGGCAACACACAGCTCAACTGGGATTACGAGAACTTCGCCCTGCTGAACCGTAAGCCCTTCCCGCTGGAGCACAACATTACCTTTACCACCCCCAAGAAGGAGGTGAAGCTCGGTATGGTGCTCAACTACATCGGTAATGAGGATAACTGGGAGACACGTACTGAAGTGTCTGTCAAGTATCGTGAGGTGACGGTGGACGAGATCCTGCGTCGATTCATGGCACTCTAATTGCTGAACAAGGCTGTTGAATGAGAAGACTGACAGTTCTTTTGTTGATGCTTTGTTTCACACTGGCTCCCTACGCTCAGCGTAAGAAGCCAGTGAAGAAACCGGCAAAGACTGCCGTGAAGAAGAAACCGGCTCCACAACAGAAGAAGCCCACCAAGAAAAAACAGGCTGCACCCAAGCAGAACAAGCCCGTCACCAACGAGAACATCAAGAAACTGCAGAACGAACGCCAAAACCTGCAACAACAGATTAAAGAGCAGGAACAGCGCTTACGCAGCAATGAGCGCGATGTCAAGAAACGGCTGCAGGACTTGATGACGCTGAACACGGAGATTGAGGATAAAAAACATGACATCGACGACATCCGTGCTGACTTATCAACGATTGGCGACACCATCCAACTGCTGGAGGAACAGACGGCATTGCTTCAGGAACAACTCAATCAGCACAGGCAGAGGTATATCAAGTCGCTGCGATACATGTATCGCAACCGCTCTATGCGGAGCAAACTCATGTTCATCTTCAGCGCAAAGAACTTCACACAGATGTATCGGCGTATGCTCTTCATGCGCCGTTATGCTGCCTATCAGCGTACACAAGCAGAAGCCATCCAGCAGAAACAACTGGAACTGACGGCCGTGCATTCAGAGTTACTGAATCGCCGCCAGCAGAAAGACAACCTGCTACGCCGTAACGTGACAACGCATCAGCAGTTAGAGGCATCGCAGGCAGAGCAGAAACGTGTGGTGGGAACGCTGCAGAAAGAGCATAAGACCATCGAGGCAATCATTGCCGAACATCGTAAGCGTGATGCTGCCCTCAATGCGCAGATTGACCGTCTCATCGCTGAGGAGGTGGCGCGTGCCCGTGCCCGTGCTGAAGCAGAAGCCAAGCGCAAGGCTGAGGCCAGACGTAAAGCGGAAGCTGAGGCCGCCAAGAAACGCCAGGAGGAGTTGGAGCGTAAACGTAAAGCTGCCGAGGCACGTAAGAAGGAGAACGAACGTCGCATTGCCGAGGCACGTGAGCGTGAAGCCAAACTCAAGGCAGAGGCCCGTGCAAAGCGTCAGGCAGAAGCTGCCGAGCGCAAAGAAGCAGAGCGCCGTGCCCGGGAAGCAGAGCAAGAGCGACAAGCTGCCGAGCGTCGTGCTGCCGAGGAGCGTAAGAAAGACGAGCGTGAGATTGCCGAGGTGAAACGTGAGGCAGAGGTGGCTACCACCCTCAACGACGAAGACCGCACACTCAGCGGCAACTTCGAGAGCAATCGCGGACGCTTCCCCTCACCTGTTAGCGGGGGACGTGTTGTCAATTCCTTCGGACAATATAACGTGGAAGGCCTGAAGAACGTGCGGCTTGACAACAAAGGTATTAACCTGAAGGCTCAGCCAGGTACCACCGTTCGCTGTATCTATAACGGTGAGGTGAGTATGGTGTTCAATGCGGGTGGTGTCACTGGCATCATTGTGCGCCACGGCAACTATTTTAGTGTTTACGCTAACCTCGGTTCGGTCAGCGTCAAGCGCGGACAGCATGTGTCAACGGGACAGTCGCTTGGAACGTTAGGCTCCGAGGGCATCCTGCAGTTCCAGATGCGCCGAGGCAAGGACCTGCTCAACCCCATGCAGTGGCTACGGAGGTAATGACTGATTGCTGACAGAATCAATCATTACCCTTGACTAACAGAACATAAGTTTCAATGGCTTGTGCTATTTCGCTGACGCAGATATACTCGTCAGCGGAATGGCTGCGTGCCGATTGTCCCGGGCCCAGTTTGAGAGACGGGAACGGCATAAGGGCCTGGTCGCTGAGAGTCGGTGAACCGAACGGCGTCATGCCTAATGCGATGCAACGCTCCACTAACGGGTGGCTCATCGGGATATGTGACGAGCTCAGACGTGTACTACGTGCCTTGATGTCACTTCGCGTGTGTTCCTTGATAATGTTGAGCACCTCTTCGTTCGAATAGCACTCGTTCGTCCGAACGTCAATGATGAAATCGCAACGATCGGGAATAACATTATGCTGCGTGCCGCTGTTGATGACCGTTACCGACATCTTCACCGGCCCGAGCAGGGGGCTGACACGTTCAAACTGATAGTCGCGCAGCCACAAGAGGTCATCCAGCGCTTCGTTGATGGCATTTACACCCTCGTTACGGGCAGCATGTCCGCTACGTCCATGTGATGTTCCGTCAATCACCATCAGTCCCTTCTCAGCTACGGCAGGTTGCATACCCGTCGGTTCTCCCACGATGGCCACGTCGATGTGTGGCAGTTCAGGCAGCGCCATGACGATACCGTGCTGTCCCGACACTTCCTCTTCGGCGGAAGCGAGGAATACTATATTATATGGAACGTCCTGCTCCTTGCCACTTGCCCCTTTCTCCTTGAAAAACCTATACACTTGCAGCAAACTGACCAGTCCTCCCCCGCAGTCGTTAGCACCTAAGCCATAGAGTCGGTCACCTTCCAACGTCGGTTTAAACGGGTCACGCATCCACGTGCTGACGGGTTTCACCGTGTCAATATGTGCATTGAGCAACAGCGTGGGCTTGCTCTCATCAATTGATTCCCATGCCGCAATGTTGTTGCCGAAGCGTCGTGGCTTCAGCCCCCACACCTCCATCTGCGCCTGTAGCACATCGGCTGCCTGCGCCTCGTCGCGGCTGATACTGGGCTTTGTAATTAGCATCTCCAGCAGTTGCACCGCCTCGTCTGTATATCTCTTGATGTCCATCGTGAGGGCAAAGATACGAAATATTCGGAAGAAAAACAAATAAATAGAAACAAAATGAAAATTAAAGACAAGTTTTATTTTGTATTCTGCTCACTTATTTGTACCTTTGCGCAATAAAAACAAAAGTGTGCTTATGCAAATCAACAGTCATCTGTCTGTACTCGTTCATGACCTGGCCGCGCACTACGGTCAGCGCGAAGCGTTGATCTATCAGGATTTCGGTGGCTCGGAATGGAAATCGTATTCGTGGCAGCAGTTTGCAGGCACGGTCAGCAAGGTGTCGAAAGCATTGATTGAGCTGAACGTGCAGCCACAGGAGAACATCGGCATTTTCTCACAGAACTCGGTGCAATACCTGTTCTGTGACTTCGGTGCATGGGGCGTGCGAGCCACAACTATTCCATTCTATGCCACAAGTTCGGAACAGCAGATACAGTTCATGATTAACGACGCCAAGATTCGCCTGCTCTTCGTAGGCGAACAGGAGCAGTATGACAAGGCACACCGCGTGTTCTCGTTCTGTCCGACGCTGGAACGCATCATCGTCTTTGACCCGAAGGTGCGCATCAGTAGCCATGATCCAGGCACGGTTTATTTTGATGACTTCCTAAAGGAAGGGGAATCTCTTGAGCATGAGGCTGCCGTCAAAGAGCGCCAGCAGCAGGCATCAATGGACGAAATAGCGAATATTCTCTATACCAGCGGCACGACAGGAGACTCGAAGGGTGTCATCTTGACATTCGGACAGTTCTATGCCGCTATGGAAGCCAACGGAAAGTGTGTGGCGGTAAGTGATAAGGACCGTGTATTGAACTTCCTGCCTTATACACACATCTTCGAACGCGGATGGGCCATTCTGAGTTTGTCTGTCGGCGCACGTCTTATCGTGAACACCTATCCCCAACAGGTGCAGCAGACCATGCGCCAGACGCATCCCACATCCATGTCAAGCGTGCCCCGCTTCTGGGAGAAAGTGATGCAGGGTGTGCAGGAGCAGATAGACAATGCCAACCCCGCCAAGCGTGCCATCTTCCAGCATGCGCTGGCCGTGGGAAAGAAACATAACATTGCCTACTTGAGCAAGGGACTGAAACCACCCGTAGCCCTGCATCTGGAGTATGAAATGATTAACCGCACCATCTTCAGCCTTGTACGTAAGGAGCTGGGATTGGAGAATGCCAATATCTTCCCCACCGCAGGTGCTGCCGTAAATCCTGCCGTTGAGGAGTTTGTACACGCCATCGGTTTGAACATGATAGTGGGCTATGGCCTCACGGAGAGTTTGGCAACGGTGACATGTAATCGCTTGGGGGAGCCGTTTACCGTCGGGGGCGTAGGTGTGCCCATTGACTCCATCGACATTAAAATCAGCGACGAGGGCGAGGTACTGCTGAAAGGTCCCACCATCACACGCGGCTACTATAACCGTGAAGACCTGAACAAGGAGTCCTTCACCGAAGACGGCTACTTCCGCACGGGCGATGCCGGATACATGAAAGACGGTGAGCTGTTCCTGAAGGAGCGCATCAAGGACCTGTTCAAGACATCGAACGGTAAGTATATCGCACCGCAGATGATTGAGTCGAAGCTCCTTGTTGACAAGTACATTGACCAGATAGCTATCATTGCCGACCAGCGGAAGTTCGTATCGGCGCTCATCATACCGGAGTATAAATTGTTGGAGGAGTATGCCGCCAAGCATAACATATATTATAAGGATCGCGAGGACCTCTGTCGTAACCGTGAGATATACGACATGATGATGGAGCGCATCGAGACGCTGCAGCAGCAGCTTGCCCACTACGAGCAGGTCAAGCGCTTCACACTCCTCCCCCATCACTTCTCCATGGACCGCGGTGAACTGACGAACACGTTGAAGATTAAGCGCCGCGTGCTGAATGAGAACTACAAGAAAGAAATTGACGCGATGTACGCGGAATAAGATATGATTACACAAGACCAATTAAAAGATGTGCTCGACAGAGCGGATAAGCTGAGACACTATCTGAAGATAGATGAGAAACAGATGGAGTTCGAGGAGGAGGACCTGCGTACGCAGGCACCCGACTTCTGGGACGACCCGAAGCGTGCCGAGGAACAGATGAAGAAGGTAAAGAGCATCAAGCGGTGGCTTGATGGCTACAAGCAGGTGCGTACGCTGGCTGACGAGCTACAGCTCGCCTTCGATTTCTATAAGGATGAGATGGTCACCGAAGAGGAGGTCGATGACGACTACAGCAAGGCAATGAAAGCCATAGAGGATTTGGAACTGATGAACATGCTGCGCCAGAAAGAGGACCCGATGGATTGCGTGTTGAAAATTAACAGCGGCGCCGGTGGCACGGAGAGCCAGGACTGGGCATCGATGCTCATGCGAATGTATCAGCGTTGGGCCGAAGCTCACGGCTACAAGGTCACCATCTCGAACCTCCTTGACGGCGATGAGGCCGGCATCAAGAGTGTCACCATGCAGATAGAGGGCGGTGAGTATGCCTATGGCTATCTGAAGAGTGAGAACGGCGTGCACCGTTTGGTGCGTGTCAGCCCGTTCAATGCACAGGGCAAACGCATGACTTCATTCGCTTCTGTCTTCGTCTCGCCGTTGGTTGATGACACCATCGAGGTGTATGTTGACCCAGCCAAACTCAGTTGGGACACATTCCGCAGCAGCGGTGCAGGCGGACAGAATGTCAATAAGGTGGAATCGGGCGTACGTCTGCGCTATTGGTACACCGACCCCGACACGGGAGAGGAAGAGGAAATCCTCATCGAGAACACCGAGACACGCGACCAGCCGAAAAACAAGGAACGTGCGTTGAAGCTGTTGAAATCACAGCTCTATGACCGTGCCATGAAGAAACGCCTGGAGGCACAGGCGAAGATAGAGGCCGGCAAGAAGAAGATTGAATGGGGCAGTCAGATACGTTCGTATGTCTTTGATGACAAGCGTGTAAAAGACCACCGCACAAACTACCAGACCTCAGACGTCGATGGTGTCATGAACGGCAAGATAGATGACTTCATCAAGGCATACCTGATGGAGTTCCCCGTAACGGAAGAATAAATTGTAAATAGTAAATTGTCAAGTAATAAATCAAAATTATGAGTCAGAAAGGAAAGGCTCGCCGCGCAGCCCGTGAAGCACGGCAGGAGAAAGAGGGAAAGAAGATTGTAAACTGGGTATTCGGCGCATTGATTGCCGCGGCCGTCGTGTTCCTCATCCTTCAAGCTATTAGCATGTAATGAGTGGAATGGAGATTGAACGTAAGTTCCTCGTGCTTGACCAGTCGTTCAAGCGCGAGGCTTACGCGCATAGTCACATCCGGCAAGGATACATCTGTAGTGAGCGTGGACGGACAGTACGTGTTCGGCAACGTGACGACACAGCATTCCTCACCATCAAAGGCCCGAGTCTTGACGGAGGACTGTCACGCTATGAGTTCGAGAAGGAAATTTCCGTCGATGAGGCGAAGCATTTGTTCCGTCTCTGCGAGCCCGGGGTGATAGAGAAAACTCGCTGGTTGGTCAAGAGCGGCGATCATACATTCGAGGTGGATGAGTTCTTCGGCGATAACGAAGGACTTGTGATGGCCGAGGTGGAACTGTACAGCGCCGGCGAGGATATCATCATTCCTGCCTTTATCGGCGAGGAAGTGACTGGTGACCGACGTTACTATAACTCACAGCTTCGCGTGCATCCTTTTAAGGAATGGGGAGTGCGTACATAATTATTTCCGCCACGCCTTCATCAGCACCATACCGAACAGAGCAGCCAGAGTGACGCCAGTGGCATTGGCCAGCAGGTCAAGCCAGTCGCCGTCGCGACGGCCGCCGGTGCAGTACTCTTGTAGCAGTTCCAGCACGCCGCTCATCACGATAGGTGCTACCCACGCCCATAGGAACAGTTTTACCTTATTATATATAGTGTGGCTGCGTAGGTACTCTATCCACAGCACACCACACGTACCGCCATACATGACCAGATGTGTCCACTTATCCGCGAATTGAACGTTGTCAAAGGGCGTCTCGGGAAAA
This sequence comes from uncultured Prevotella sp., assembly GCA_905233985.1. Classification (GTDB taxonomy): domain Bacteria; phylum Bacteroidota; class Bacteroidia; order Bacteroidales; family Bacteroidaceae; genus Prevotella. Next base: position 108,417 of record CAJOFA010000002.1, on the reverse strand, counting down.
ATCGGGGTGAGCGAAAGCACCCAGATAATGACAAAGCAAACCAGCGAAAACGGGTATTTCCTTACATATTGATACATTATCTTGTCCTTTTATACTAATTTGGGTGCAAAAGTATAAAATATTTGTGATTTATGAATTATGAATTATGAATTATTTAGTACTTTTGCAGGCGAATAAGCACAAAATAGAGATGTCATCAACAGAAAGAGCGAATTTTGGAAGTAAGTTAGGTATCATTTTAGCCACCGCAGGCTCGGCTGTCGGGCTGGGTAACGTGTGGCGTTTCCCTTATATGACCGGACAGAATGGTGGTGCCGCCTTTATCATCATTTATATTGTCTGTGTCTTCATGCTGGGCATCCCCTGTATGTTGAACGAGTTTATCATCGGTCGCAGGGCTCAGGCCAATACAGCTCGGGCTTATTCTTTGCTGGCCGGTGGCACCCCGTGGCGAATGATTGGTTACTTCGGTGTTATTACGGGTTTCCTCATCACCAGCTATTATGTAGTGGTGTCGGGATGGTGCCTCCAGTATATCTATGCCTCAGCCGTAGGACATCTTAGCGGCGATGCCAACTACGTGAAGAGTTACTTTGACACCTTCTCCACACACCCGTGGAAGCCGGTGGTATGTATGCTGTTGTTCATGCTGCTGTGCCATTTCATCATTTCCCGTGGTGTGGAGAAAGGCATCGAGAAAGGATCGAAGATGATGATGCCCCTGCTGTTCCTGTTGCTCGTCGTTATTGCCGTCGCATCGTGTCTGTTGCCAGGCGCTGTCAATGGAATCAACTTCCTGTTCAGCCCCGACTTCACAAAAGTTGACAGCAATGTGTTCTTGGGTGCCTTGGGACAGGCATTTTACTCACTCAGCGTGGGTATGGGCTGTCTGTGTACCTATGCGAGCTACTTCAAACGCGACACCCACCTGACGAAGTCGGCCTTGCAGATTGTCAGCATCGACACGCTGATAGCAATCCTGGCAGGTCTCATGATTTTCCCTGCCTTCTTCGCCATCCATCCTAATGCGCCAGAGCTGATGTCCAACCCCGAGCTTTCCAGCCAGTACTGTGGTCCCGGACTGGTGTTCATCACCCTGCCCAGCGTGTTCCAGCAGGCCTTTGCCGGTGTACCGTTCCTCGGTGAGGCGGTGGCGTTGCTGTTCTATGCCCTGTTGTCGTTGGCTGCCCTGACGTCACTCATGTCACTGCATGAGGTGAGCACGGCATTCTTCCACGAGGAGTTTCATCTCTCACGTAAAAAGGGAGCCGCATGCGTCAGCGTGTTCTGTGCACTATTGGGTACCTTCTGCGCCTTGTCGTTTGGTGGAACACACGACTGGTTGGTGGTGGGCGGTCGTTCGATGTTCGACTGGTTCGACTTCCTCACTGGTCAGATATTCCTGCCTTGCGGTGGCTTGCTCACCTGTCTCTTCCTGGGATGGTATGTGCCGAAGCAGATTATCAAGGACGAGCTGACTAACGGCGGTACCTTGCGTGGACGTATCTTCGGTGTCTATCTGTTCTGCATCCGCTTCGTCTGCCCCGTTGCCATTGTGCTTGTCTTCCTCCGAGGTTTGGGAATCATTTAATAAAATCACAGATAATACAATAACACAGAAATTTCCAAATGTTTCGTGACTTCTTCTATATCAGAAAGTCTGACCGTCAGGCGTTGCTCTTCGTGCTGCTTATCGGAGTCGTAGCATTGGGCGTGCTGCTGTTCACGGGACAGCGAGACACGACAGATTCGTCAGCAGTCACCACAGGAGATTCTACGCAGCAAGACTCTGCTCGCTTCGGCAACCGTCAGCCCTACTATCAGGGTGAGGCACGAGCGGCGGAGCGCTTTCCCTTCGACCCAAACACAGCCGACTCTACACAGCTGTTGCGACTTGGCTTGCGACCATGGCAGGTTCGTAATATATATAAGTATCGCGCGCGCGGGGGAATCTATCGGAAGAAAGAAGACTTTGCGCGACTCTACGGACTCTCCGTTAAAGAGTATCACGAGCTGGAGCCTTATATCCGTATCTCCTCTGACTTATCAACACCTGCCGCCACACTCTTCGGCGAGGCAGAGCCAAGCGTTCGTGACACGCTGAAATATCCCGTGAAGGTGGAACAGCCGCAGAGCGTCAACCTCAACACCTCCGACACCATGCAGTTGCGTAAGGTGCCGGGCATCGGCACCGCTTTTGCCCGCCGCATCATCAGCTACGGCCAGCGACTCGGTGGTTATGTCAGCACAGAACAGCTGCGTGAGATAGAGGATTTCCCTGCAGAGGCCATTCCCTACTTCATCGTCAGCCACCCCACTACGCATCGCATTAACCTCAACAAACTGACACTCAATCAACTGCAGCGACACCCCTACATCAACTTTTATCAGGCCAAGGCCATCATCGACTACCGCCGTCTTCGCGGTCCCCTCAAAAGTTTGCAGGACCTTTCTCTGCTCAAAGACTTCCCGCCAGAAGCCATCCACCGCCTCGAGCCCTACGTGGAATTCTAATCCTGTGTTTTTTTCTCTTATATCTTTAGCCTTTTCTTGTGTCAATGAGCGTTCCCGCTTTTTGACATTAATACTGATAATCAACGTCTTAGACTCTGTAATATGTGTCAACGTCATCGGACCTATTGCAAAATAAAGAGGTTGTGCGTATCTTTGCACCGACGTACAACGTTATTCACTAATCTGCGAAACCGCCCACGCGACTGATGGTATTGGCATGACATCAGACCGTGGGCAGTTTTTTTGTAAATTCTTTGTTCTTCATTCTTCTTTCTACATTTTTATTCGTACCTTTGCAGCGCAAAAGCGCTGCGATACTGCTCACGCACGTTTAATCGCGACATTGCACGCTGAAAAGAAATAGTAAATCGTTAAATCATAAATTAAGAAGATGGCAAAGAAAGCATTATTGATGATTCTCGACGGATGGGGAATCGGTAAGCATGGACAGGGTGACGTTATCTATAACACACCGACGCCGTATCTGGATTATCTAACCGCAGTAAGCGCACACTCACAACTGGCTGCCTCGGGTGAGGACGTCGGTCTGCCAGACGGACAGATGGGTAACTCCGAAGTGGGACACCTCAACATCGGTGCCGGACGTATCGTTTATCAGGACTTAGTAAAGATTAACCGCGCCTGCAAGGACGGCTCCATCGTGGAGAATCCGCAGGTGAAGGCTGCCTATACCTACGCTAAAGAGAACAACAAGAAACTACACCTCATGGGTCTGACCAGTGACGGCGGCGTACACTCCAGCCTCGACCACCTGTTCAAACTCATCGAGGTGGGCAAGCACTACGGGCTGAAGAATCAGGTTTTCGTACACTGTTTCATGGATGGTCGTGACACCGACCCGAAGAGTGGAAAAGGATTCATTCAGCAAGTAAGTGACGTTTGCGCTGCTAACGATGCCGCTATCGCCAGCATTGTGGGACGCTTCTATGCAATGGACCGCGACAAGCGCTGGGAGCGCGTGAAGGAAGGCTACGACCTCATCGTCAACGGTACTGGCAAGCAGGCTACCGATATGGTACAGGCTGTGCAGGAAAGCTATAGTGAGGGTGTGACGGACGAATTCATCAAGCCCATACACAATGCCTCTATCAACGGTCTTATCGAGGAGGGTGACGTGGTCATCTTCATCAACTTCCGTAACGACCGCGCCAAGGAACTGACCATCGCCCTGACACAGCAGGATATGCCCGAGGCTGGCATGAAGACCATTCCTGGTCTGCAGTACTACTGCATGACGCCATATGATGCCAATTTCACGGGCGTACACATCCTCTTCCCCAAAGAGAACGTGGAAGACACGCTGGGCGAATACCTCAGCCGTCAGGGAAAGAAGCAGCTGCACACCGCCGAGACAGAGAAATATGCTCACGTCACGTTTTTCTTCAATGGTGGTCGTGAAGCCCCGTTCGACGGTGAGGACCGCATCCTCGTACCATCACCGAAGGTGGCTACCTACGACCTCAAGCCTGAGATGTCTGCCTACGAGGTGAAGGACAAGTTGGTAGCAGCCATCAATGAGAACAAGTATGACTTCATTGTTGTCAACTTCGCCAATGGTGACATGGTAGGACACACAGGTGTCTATAACGCCATCGCCAAGGCTGTCTGGGCCGTTGACCATTGCGTTCATGACGTTATTGAGGCAGCAAAAGCCAACGACTATGAGGCTATCATCATTGCCGACCATGGTAATGCTGACAACGCCATCAACCCCGACGGCACGCCGAATACAGCTCACTCGCTGAACCCCGTTCCCTTTATCTACGTGACGAACAACAATAGCGCCACTGTAAAGGACGGCCGCCTCGCCGACGTCGCTCCCTCCATCCTTCACATCATGGGACTGGAGCAGCCTGCCGACATGACCGGTGAGAACCTGATACAAGATAACAAGTAGTATTATTTGCCCCTTCTGCCGTTAGGGTAGAAGGGGCTTATTGTTTATGAACGTACAGATAGAACAGTCGTGGAAGGAACAGCTACAGGGGGAGTTCGGTAAACCGTACTTTGAGAAACTGACGCAGACGGTGCGACAGGAATACATGCAAGGTACGTGCTATCCGCCGGGGCGTTTGATATTCAATGCCTTTAACCTATGTCCGTTTGACCAGGTGAAAGTGGTGATTATCGGACAGGATCCGTATCATGAGCCAGGACAAGCGCACGGGCTGAGTTTTTCCGTGCAGGACGGTGTAATGTTTCCCCCGTCGTTGCAAAACATCTTCAAAGAGATACACGACGATCTCGGCACACCTATCCCGCAGTCGGGTAACCTGACGCGGTGGGCGGAACAGGGTGTGCTGCTGCTCAATGCTACGCTGACCGTCCGTGCCCACATGGCCAACAGCCACGCCACACTGGGCTGGCAATACTTTACCGATGCCGCCATACAGGCATTAGCCGCAAGGCGCGAGCATCTTGTCTATATGCTGTGGGGCGGTTATGCCCGCAGCAAGTCATACATGATTGACAAGACGAAGAACCTTGTGCTGGAGTCCGTTCACCCGTCCCCTCTTTCGGCCAACCGAGGCGGCTGGTTCGGGCAACATCAGTTCTCACGTTGTAATGCATATTTGGAACAAAACGGAATAGTCCCCATACAATGGTAAACAAGATTACTCCCATCCTTGAAATCGACAGTGTACTAATCTCCTCCGAAATCCTGACCGAACGTTTCTGTTGTGACTATGAGAAGTGCAAGGGTATCTGTTGCGTTGAGGGCGATGCAGGAGCACCCGTCACGCTGGACGAAGTGGCAGCCATCGAAGATGCGCTCGATACCGTGTGGCCTGAGCTTCCCGCTTCAGCACAGAGCATTATCGACCGGCAGGGTGTAGCCTATACCGATCAGGAGGGTGACTTGGTGACGAGTATTGTGCGAGGAAAGGAATGTGTGTTTGCGAAGAATGAGGATAGTTGTTGGCTCTGTACGCTTGAGAAAGCCTATCGTAATGGCAAGACGAAGTTTTGTAAGCCCATCAGTTGTGCACTCTATCCAATCCGTGAGAAACGTTTTTCCAATGGTCTCGTAGGGCTGAATTATAACCGTTGGGAAGTGTGCAAGGATGCCATAGCAAAAGGGAAGGCGCTTGACCTTCCCCTCTATCAGTTCCTAAAAGAGCCGCTTATCCGTCGCTTCGGCGAAGTATGGTACAACGAACTATGTACCGTAGCCGAAGAGCTCCTAACTCCTCAGCCTTAACTTCCTATATTCCGACGGACTCACGCCAGTGTGTTCCTTGAAGTATTTTCCCAGGAATGATTGGTTGGGGAAGTGCAAGGCTTCAGCTATCTCTTTGATGCTTTTGTTGGAGTTCTTCAGTAGCACGCGAATTTCGGCGGTCACATAGTTGTCAATCCATTCGTTGGGCGTACGCTTACTCACCTGTTTTACTGTCTCCGAGAGATACTTGGGGGTGATGCAGAGCTGTTGGGCATAGAAACTGACACGCCGCTCTTCGGAAAAGTGCTTTTCCAATAAACGGATAAAGCGAGCGAAGATGGCGTCGGCACGCGACTGCCGCTGGTCTGCTGTCTGCTGATAACGAAAGATTACATTGCTCAGGTCATAGAACATTGCGAGCAACAGGGTCGTAACGAGTGGTTTGCGGAAATGGTTAGCCTCATCGCCCACACGCTGTTTGATGAAAGCAAAGTATTCCTCAAACGTATGGCGTTCCTTCTCTGTCAGGCTTACTACAGGGTTATTGCGCGAGAAGAGGAAGAGCGTGGAGAGGTCGCTCATGTTACGGATAATCTCATTGAAGAACTTATTGGATATCAGGATGCACAGTGCCTCAAGGTCGTCAGAACCGCTGAAGCTGTCAATGACATGGCGGTCAGAGATGATGATGACATCGCCCGGTGTGATAACACGCTGCAACGTATCAACGTTTAGACGTGCCTCACCATGCGTGCACAGTCCCACAAGGATGAAATTCATGCGTCGCGGGTCGTGTGGGATAGGAGCTTCACGCAGGTTGTCAAGCATGACAATATCATCGTCGATGAATTCTGGGTCGCCGCCGAGCTTCATCTTGTTGATGTCCGAGTCAATGATGGTACTTCTGTTCATGGTGGTTGTTTATTTATTACCATACGGCGGAACCGTCTGGAACGGGATTATTCATTACTAACCTCGATGGCTTCTACACGAGAGATACAACTGGCGGTACGTCCTGCAGGCAACAGGATACGTGCCACACCTGCATCGCCTGTCGTGAAGCGACGACAGGCCTGATCGTCAGTCTTGCCCGTGCCGATATAGCGGAGTCCATTCACTTCAACGGCCTCGCCTTTCTTGAGTCCACGAAGCGTCACACGTACCCAGCCATGCACTGGTTCGCCGAAATTGTAGATGACCGTGCGACCCTGTTGAATGACTTTCGCACGCTTCAGAATACGCTTGACGCGGAAGCCGCCCTGCGTACCTTTCCACTGGATGACAGGTTTGGCATTGGTCTGGAATCCGCCGCCCTGTCCGTCGTATGTAATCTCCGCCGGCAACCATTCCATTAGGTTCAGCGATCCTCGGTTCCAGTCACTGACATATTTCGTGCCATCTACCGTCTCGCCGTAGTCGGTAACTCGTGCATTGGCAACACGACAGAGCCAGCCCTTATTAGGATTTACAGTGAAATGATGACCGTCGGCAGTGATGCCCGACATGCTGACACATAGCTGCCTGTTGTCAGCAGCCCATGACTCCGCGTTTCCCCGCGTACCGACCGGAGCATACCATACGCCGATGACATTATCGCCCTGTCGCAGAAAGCGTGTGATGTCATAGTCACGCATGGCAATCATGCCTGTCGGATTACTAGAGAACACGTCGGTGCTGACATGGTAACCGTTGACATAGACAATGTAGCGCCCGTCGCTGGCTACAGAGAGGTGTGCCTGCTGCGGCGGGTCGTGGAGCATCAGGTCCTGACGGAACCATATCTGCTGCGAAGCATCTGCCTGGGGATGGTGCATCCATTGTAGCCCATAGCCTTGCGCCGTTGCTGTGAAAGGCAAGAATGCAAAAAGGAAGAAGAGTAAAAGCATTTTCACTCTTTTACCTCGGCACTCCTTCATTCCTGTATTCCTATAATCCTTCATATATTCACATTTATTTCTTTACCTTGATGACGTTTTCCCCCGCTTCCAGTTCTATTGACTGCTGTTGCCCATTATATAATAAGGTAATGGTGCCTGGCTTCTTCGCCTTGATGACAGCGCTGACGACCTTGCCGTCTTTCCATTTCATACTCACTTCATAACCACCACGGGCACATAGACCGCTGACCGCTCCGTCTTTCCATGCTGCAGGCAGCGCAGGCAACAGCTCTATTTCCTTGTTGGCTCTGCTTTGGATGAGCATCTCGCAGACGCCTGCCGTGCCACCGAAGTTTCCGTCTATCTGGAAGGGCGGATGAGCGTCGAACAGGTTGGGATAGGTTCCGCCACCATGACTATAGTCAGGCGTTCTGTCTTGCTCTGGTGCTACGGCAGTCAGCAGCTTACGGTAAATCTGGTACGCCTTCTCACCATTCTTGAGCCTTGCCCATAGGTTGATGCGCCAGCCCGTGCTCCACCCTGTCGTCTCGTCGCCCTTCTGAATGAGTGTTTGCTCTGCTGCTTTTTGTAAGTTGGAATCTGTCAGATGATGACCAGGGTAGAGACCTATCAGGTGTGATTGATGTCTATGACGAGAATCACGGTCTTGCCAGTCGTAATACCATTCATTGAGGTCACCGTCCTTGCCAACGATGTAAGGATGCAGACGTTGCATAGCTGTTTTATAAGCGGTGATATAATCACCACACACAGGACCGGCAGCGCAGACGTTCGTCAGCAACTCGCGGATGATGGCGAGATCTGCCGTACCACCGTAGCAGGTAACTCCGTGATAGCCCTTATCCGTGATGTATTCATTCTCGGGTGACGTGCTGGGGGCCGTGATGAGTTCACCATCCTGTTTCGGGTTCTCAATAAGCCAACTGAGGCAGAAGTCGGCGGCGCCCTTCATCAGCGGGTAAACCGTTGAACGCAGGTATTCCTTGTCCTGCGTAAACAAATAATGATCCCACAGGGTGTTCACAAGCCATGCGCCCCCCAGGTTCCAGTTGGCCCACATCGGGTTTTCACGCTTCTCGCCCACGGGATTGGTCATAGCCCAGATGTCACTGTTATGACTGGAGCACCAGCCTTGGTTGATACCGTAATAGTTATGGGCGGTATATTGTCCGTTCTCAGCCAATGCCTTGATAAAGTCATCCAATGGTTCTGCCATCTCAGCCAGATTAGCCACAAATGCCGGCCAGTAGTTTTCTTCTAAATTGATATTGACAGTGTAGTTGCCTCGCCAGGGTGACCACAGGTGGGGTGTCCACAGCCCTTGCAGGTTAGCAGGAACTCCTTGCGTACGTGAACACGAGATAAGCAGGTAACGGCCGTACTGGAAGTAAAGGGTTTCAATGAAAGAATGTCCCTGTCTCAATAACTGGTCGGTAGGTATGTTTCTGACATCATTGTACGATGTCGTACCAAGATTTAGCTTTACCCTGTCATAGAACTGTTGATAGTCGCTAATGTGACGTTGGCGCACATCATCATAGGTCACGTTGACCGTATGCCAGATGTCATCGGTGGCATTCTCCAGATAAGGTGCTCCCTCTTTGACGGGATGCTTGCGAGGTCCGTTGTAGCTTGTCTCATTGACAATATATACCGTTGCCTGCGTAGCATGGCATAGCGTAAGTCCTTCTTCTGTGGCTGTCACCTCGCCGTCTGTCTCTGCCAGACGCATCATGGTACAGAAATGTATGCTCTCCTGGGCATCGCCCGTTGCATGTCCCGTCATCGTCAGCTGGGCCTCCCCCCTGCCCCCTCCCAAAGAGGGGGAACTTTTGGTTTTGGCTGGCACCTGTGCCCCCAGTGTCAGTCGGCAGTTGATGGCCTGCGGCTTGTCTGCCTTCAAACGTATAGCGATGAGCTTGTCAGGGTTCGAGGCGATGTATTCTCTTGTAAAGGTGACACCTTCGCGTTTATACTGATCACGGCAAAGGGCACTATCAATATCCAGTTCACGCCGGTAGTCCGTGACATCGCCTACGTTCCGGTCATAGATATGTAATGTACCAAGGGGCTGGTAAAACTGAGAGTTTGGTCCTTGAACGTACCGTTGCAACGAGTCAGCCAACCGGTAGTCTTCGTTGAACAGCGCTTCGCGTATCTTGGGAATCCACTGGTGGGCATCCTTGTCCAGATTTCTGTCAACAGGCTTGCCCGTCCAAAAGGTGATATCGTTTAAGTAGATAAGGTCATCTTCCGTGCCACCATAGACCAACGCGCCCAACTTACCGTTGCCAATAGGCAGTGACTCCTCGAAATATTGCGCCTCACGGTCATACCACAGCTTCATAGGAGCCTGCTCCTGGGCAAAGCCAGTCAGGGCGACCGTCAATAATAAGACAGACAGTAAACTTCTCTTATGATGTCTGGTCTTTTCTTCCGGCTCCACATGAACCGCCACATGTGTCTCTTTACCATAGCGATTCTTTAACAGCGCTTCTACCTCTGAAGCCTTGTCATGGGCTTCACGCAAAGAAATGTCACCATCCATCAAGATATGCAGTTCGATGGCATAGTGGTTTCCTATACGACGGGTGCGCAGGTCATGGGGTTCTGTTACGCCAGGAATGTCCGCCACCATTTTTAGCATCTCGTCCTCCACAGCTTCAGGCAAAGACTGTTCCATCAGGTCGCCAATACCATTACGCAATAATGTAACGGCGACTTTCACAATGAAAGCACCCACAATGACCGAGGCAACAGGATCAAGCACCGTCCAGCGCTGTCCTAAGAAGATGGCTCCGCCGATGCCTACTGCCGTACCGATAGATGACAATGCGTCGCTGCGGTGATGCCACGCGTTGGCTTCCACAGCCTGTGAGTTCAGCTGACGGGCTTTCACCATCGAGTAACGATAGACAGCCTCCTTCAGTACGATAGACAGCAAGGCAGCCCATAGCGCCAACATGCCAGGAGCCTCCAAAGGCTGCCCATTGAGCCAAACGGCAATCTTTATAGCACCACTATAGATGATGCCTATGGCCACTGCCAAGAGTGCCAAGCCGATGATGGTCATCGACAGCGTCTCATACTTACCATGACCATAGTCGTGCGACTTGTCCTGCGGTTTCCCGCTGATATGGACAAACAGCAGCATGATGGCATCAGTGATAAAATCAGACAAGGAATGGACGGCATCGGCAACCATAGCAGCACTATGGCCCACGATGCCCGCAATAAACTTAAAGAGCAGTAGCACAACGTTGACTGCTGCTCCTATAAGCGTTACACGATAAATTTCCTTGTTTCTTGACATGCACCTTATGCATCAATATTTGCGTAGGTGGCATTCTTTTCAATAAACTCACGGCGAGGCTCTACGTCGTCGCCCATGAGCATGGAGAAGATTTCGTCGGCTTCAGCAGCGTTCTCAATGGTGACCTGCTTCAGCAAGCGGTTCTCGGGATTCATCGTCGTCTCCCACAGCTGTTCGGGGTTCATCTCACCCAGACCTTTGTAACGCTGTGTATGCAGGAGGTTCGAGTTCTCGTCACCGGCCACGTACTTGTCGATGAAAGCCTGGCGTTGCTGCTCTGTGTAGCAATACTCTGAGACTTTCTTATATGTACACTTATAAAGTGGCGGGGTGGCGATGTAGAGGTGTCCGCCCTGAATCACCTGCGGCATGAAGCGGTAGAAGAGTGTCATAATCAGCGTGTCGATGTGCGAGCCATCGACGTCGGCGTCGGTCATGATGATGATCTTATCGTAACGCAGCTTGTCGATATTGGCCTCACGGTCGCCTTCGCCTTCCACACCGAAGCGTACGCCGATGCTCTGGATGATGTTCATGACTGACTCGGCCTCGAACACACGGTGCCACTGGACCTTCTCCACATTCAGAATCTTACCGCGCAGCGGCAGGATGGCCTGGAAGTGACGGTCACGTCCCTGCTTGGCAGAGCCACCAGCGGAGTCACCCTCAACGAGGAAGATCTCACAGTCCTTCGGGTCTTTGTTCGAGCAGTCGGCGAGCTTGCCGGGCAGACCGCCGCCCGTCATCGGGTTCTTACGCTGCACACTCTCACGGGCCTTTCGTGCGGCGATACGGGCTGTAGCAGCCAGCACCACCTTGTCGCAAATCATCTTGGCTTCTTTCGGATGCTCCTCCAAGTAGTTGCTCAGCGCTTCACCTACAGCCTGCTGTACGGCACCGGCGACTTCCGAGTTACCCAGTTTCGTCTTCGTCTGTCCTTCAAACTGCGGCTCAGCGACTTTGATAGAGATGACGGCAGTGAGTCCTTCGCGGAAATCCTCGGGGGCAATCTCAATCTTCGCCTTCTCAATCTGTTTGGAAATCTGCGGGTCATTGTCGGCATATTTCTTCAACGTACGAGTCAGCGCGGCACGGAAACCGGCAAGGTGTGTACCACCTTCAATGGTATTGATGTTATTGACGTATGAGTGAATGTTCTCACTATAGTCCGTGTTATACATCACAGCAACCTCAATGGGTATGCCCTGCTTTTCGGTCTTCAGGTATATAACATCGTCAACCAGATGCGTGCGGTGACGATCCACGTAACGCACGAACTCCTTAAGACCATCCTTGGCGTGGAATACCTCGGGCTGTTTGAGATTGCCCTCATCATCGGGGCGCAAGTCAGTCAGTGTGATGGTGATGCCAGCGTTTAGGTAAGCCAGTTCGCGCATGCGCCGGGCGATGATGTCATATTTATATTCCGTTGTCGTGAAGATGGTTCCGTCGGGCCAGAACTGCTGACGCGTACCCGTCTTGTCGGTGTCGCCGACAATCTTCACGTCGTACAGCGGCTTACCCTTCTCGTACTCCTGCTGATAGATATGTCCGTTGCGATACACCTGTGACATCATGTGTGTGGAGAGAGCGTTCACACAACTCACACCTACACCGTGCAGACCGCCGGATACCTTATAACTGCCCTTGTCGAACTTACCACCGGCATGTAGCACGGTCATCACAACCTCTAAAGCAGACTTGTGCATCTTCTCGTGCTCATCGACGGGAATACCACGACCATTGTCCTGTACGGTGATGCTGTTATCTTCATTGATGGTTACTTCGATGTGCGTGCAGAAGCCCGCCATCGCCTCATCGATAGAGTTGTCAACCGTCTCATTTACTAAATGATGGAGACCTTTTTCACTGATATCTCCAATATACATAGCCGGACGTTTGCGCACGGCTTCCAGTCCCTCGAGCACTTGAATATTACTCGCGGAATAGTTGTTTTCTGTGTTCAGATTTTCTTCCATTGTATCAAATTGTCTTTAATAGGTTGCAAAGGTACGAAAAAAAACGTAAATAAGTGAATATTTACGTTTTAAATATTGTCAAAAAATAACGCGAGGAGCTCTATTTACACTCCCCGTCGCCATAGATGTAACCAAATGTACCGCTTTGGTAGTCAAATATCTCCTCCGGACGGAAGAAACGGTTAAGTTCTATCACGGCATTCTCTACAGAGTCAGAGGCATGAACAATGTTCTGTTGGTTGCTCATAGAGAAGTCGCCACGGATAGTACCAGGAGCTGCATCACGGCCATTGGTGACACCTGCCATTGCGCGTACCACCTTAACGGCTTCCTTGCCGCTCAATGCCAATGCCACGACAGGCGATGTCTGCATGGAGGCCTGGAGCGAGGGGAAGAAAGGCTTGTCTGCCAAGTGAGCATAATGCTCACGCAGAATGGCGTCACTCAGCTGCATCATCTTCATACCAGAGATGAGCAAGCCACGACGCTCAAAACGTTTTACCACTTCGCCAATCAACTGGCGCTGAACACAACTGGGCTTCAATAAAACAAGAGTTGTTTCCATACTAATTTATATTATGAAGGTTTTACAATTACTTTTCGTTTGCAAAGATACTAATAAGTAAGAACAATACAAAACAAAAAGTCAATAAAATAAATTGTATTTTATTTGGTTTTATTCTCAAATTACACTATCTTTGCAAACAGTATGAGAAAACGACTAACTGCGATATTCATTTTTGCCGCGTTGTTGATAGCAGGAGGCTACCTCTACTTCAGCGGTAAGGGGCAACAGCGTGTCGTACCGTCGAAGGGCAACGCCGAATGGGACGTACAGCATCATCTGGATAGTGCCATCGAATATATCGACCACCAGCGCTACGAACAGGCGATGGTGCAACTGAAGGAAGCCGAGAAACTGCTCCCTATCATCGACGACGACTCTTTGGGCTATCGTGTCTGCATCTATATCGGTTGGATCAACGACCAGGCAGGAGCCTACAATACCGCGCTCGACTATGAGCAGATGGCGAAGATTTATGCTGACTCCACCCGTAACACACACTGCATTGTGAACGCACTGGTTCACCAGGTGAACACGCTGAGCAACATGGGACACGACGACGAGGGTAAGCGCATCAACAACATCGCCATGCGCTACTTCGACGAGGTCGACCCCGACCAACAGTCGGCACTCCTGCGCAACTATGCCTACTACCTGATGCTCGCCGACAGTCTCGACAAGGCGGAGCAGTCTGCCTATCGTGCCGCCATGATTGCCGAAGACTCCACCGCTATGGGTAACGCGCTGAGCCTGCTTTGCCGCATTAACCTGCAACAGGGTGAGGAAGAAGAGGCACAGATGCTGATGAGCATGATTCCCATGACCGAGAACCTGTCGCTGCGTTATACCCGTCTGCAAAACCAGAGCGACCTGTTGGAGCGTCAGGGCGACCTGAAGGGAGCACTGATGGCACAGAAGATGCTGCTGCAGATGAGTGATTCGTTGGGCAGACAACGTGCAGAACTGGATATCATGCGCGTGCAGAACCAGTTTGACCAGCAGTGGCACCAGCGCCGCACGGCAGAGCGTGGCTTCAAGATGAGCATTCTCATCATCATACTGCTGCTGCTCATCGGCGCACTCCTCTTCCTTTATCATCGCCGCTCACAGGGACTGCACCGCCAGTTCCAGAAACGCATTGACGACATGCGCTCCGAGATGAACCAGCTGCTCAGCACCCGCAACGCACGCATCAGCGACCTGAAAGCCGCACTCGACGACAGCATCAAGGAGATTGATGCCATGAAGAAACAGCTGCCCAGCAGCTACGGTGCCGACGAAGCCTATGCACGCATCGCCACGCTGAAGCGCGGCGTGGATGTCATCAATGCCATGCTTGAGGGCAAGAACATCAGTCAGTTCGGCAAACAGGAACAGCTGGCTGTCGAGGAGGCTGCCCTGACCATCAATCACCCGCTGGCCGCTGCCTTGGCTACGGCACGCCAGCCGCTCACGCCGAAGGAGACCTTCTTCTGCATCATGGAGCATTACGGACGCACCGACCAGGAGAAGGCGGAGGCGTTCTGCTGCACCGAACAGGCCTTGCGCTCCACCAAGAGCCGCCTCATCAAGAAAATCAACCTTGCCGTCCTGCACTCGTCAGGAACACAAACGACAACAACATGACGGTTGGAAGAACGTTCTACACTAAAACATTATACAAATGAAAACCAAACAATTATTACTGCTCGGCTTTGTGGCCGTACTAACTGCAACAACAATGAATGCACAACCCAAACTGCGTGCCGACAACATCGATGAGGTGCTGAAGGCCATGACTCTTGAAGAGAAAGCCAAGCTATTGGTTGGCGGTGCCAACAATTTCTTCAGCGCAACTGCCGTCGTTGGCGGTGAGGCTGGCCTCGTAGCCGGTGCTGCCGGTACTACGGCAGCTATCGACCGTCTGGGTATTCCTGCCACCGTGCTGACCGACGGCCCTGCCGGTGTACGTATCAACCCTACCCGTCCAGGCACTGACCAGACTTTTTATGCTACAGCATTCCCCATCGGAACCTGTCTGGCCTCTACATGGAACACCGACCTGGTACGTCAGGTGGGTGGTGCCATCGGCAACGAGACCAAGGAATACCGTTGTGACGTCATCCTTGGTCCGGGCATGAACCTGCACCGCAACCCGCTGTGCGGACGTAACTTCGAATACTACAGCGAGGACCCGCTACTGACGGGAAAGATTGCCGCCGCCTACATCAACGGCGTACAGGCAGAGGGTGCCGGCGTGTCGGCCAAGCACTTCGCCGTCAACTCACAGGAGACCGACCGCACCAGCGTCGATGAGCGCGTCAGCCAGCGTGCTGCCCGTGAGCTTTACCTGCGCGGCTTCGAGATTGCCGTCCGCGAGAGCAATCCCTGGACCATCATGGCTTCCTATAATCAGATTAACGGCCAGTACTCCATGGGCAACCACGACCTGCTGACCAGCATCCTGCGCGACGACTGGGGCTATAAAGGCATTGTGATGACCGACTGGATTGGCATCCGCGAGGGACTGCCCACCATCAGCGAGGTACATGCCGGCAACGACCTGATGGAGCCGGGACAGCCCGCACAGATTGAAGAGATTATCAAGGGCGTGAAGGAAGGCAAGCTCAGCATGGAGGATGTTGACCGTAACGTGCGCCGCATGCTGGAGTACATCGTCAAGACCCCGAGCTTCCAGAACTATCCCGCTTCCAACAAGCCCGACTTCACGGCACACGCTGCCATCACCCGTCAGAGTGCCTGCGAGGGCATCGTGCTGCTGAAGAACAACGGCACACTGCCTTGGAACTCCACTAACCACTCACCACTCACTACTCACCAGATAAAGACCGTTGCCCTCTTCGGTGAGAACTCCTACGACTTCCTTTCCGGTGGTACGGGCTCCGGCTGTGTCCACCCGCCATACGTCGTCGATATGCTGCAGGGACTGCAGAACGCAGGCATCAGCTCATCGGCAACCCTGACCGACATCTATCGTAAGTACATTGACTATGCCCGTGTGAAGTTCCAGGCAGAGCGTCATCCTGCCAAGTGGTTCCAGACGGAGATGATGGGCCAGCAGAAATATCCTGAGATTTCCATCGCCCCCATTGCCATTGACAAGGAGGTTCAGACGGCTGATGCCGCCATTATCACCATCGGCCGTCAGGCTGGTGAGGGTATCGACCGCGATATTGCCACCGAGTTCAACCTCATCCCCGAGGAGCGCAACCTGATTATCGATGTCTGCAACGCCTTCCACGCAGCAGGCAAGCCGGTGATTGTCATCATCAACAGCGGTTCCGTCATTGAGACGGCTTCGTGGAACAGTTATCCCGATGCCATCCTCTGTGCTTGGCAGCCCGGTATGGAGGGCGGTAACTCGATTGCCGACCTGCTCACGGGTAAGGTGAATCCTTCTGGCAAGCTGACCATGACATGGCCTGTTGCCGCCACCGATCATCTCTCTACCAAGAACTTCCCCGGCAACGTCGATGACTATACCTTCCAGATGATGGTTGCCAATAAGATGCCTATCCCTGGGCACACTTACACCGACCACGCGGAGGGCATCTACGTGGGCTACCGCTATTTCGACACCTTCAACAAGGAAGTGGTCTATCCGTTCGGCTACGGTCTCAGCTACACGACATTCCAGTTCTCCGATCCCGTTTGGCTAGTGAATGGCGACGTCATCGCCCTCAGTGTAACGGTCAAGAATACTGGTTCCGTTGCTGGAAAAGAGGTGGTGCAGGTCTATATGCGTGCCCCGAAAGGACAGATAGAGAAGCCGGCACAGGAGCTGAAGGCCTTTGCCAAGACACGCGAGCTGAAGCCCGGCGAGAAGCAGACGCTCACGATGCAGATTCCCGTGCGCATGCTGGCATCGTTCGACGAGGCTAACAGCCGCTGGATTACCGAGGCCGGCGAATATGTCTTTGCCATCGGCAACAGCAGCCGTAACATTGCCGTCACGACCAAGGTGAAGATTAAAGAGTACACCGAGCCCGTCAGCAATGTACTGAAAAAGAACAATTAGCATTCCCCCCTCCTGCTCCTGACGGAGTCAGAGGGAGTGCCTGAAAACGACAACACCATTGCCTCGGTTCGAGGCGATGGTGTTTCTCGTTTGTTCCGATGATGGAAACAAAGTGTTTCAATGGCAGAAACAAAGTGTTTCGATGGTTGAAACAAAGTGTTTCAAAGGCAGAAACAAATCCACGGAGACGTTTCCTCGTCCCCGTGGAGTATAAATGCGGGAAATAAGCCTACTCCCCTACTTTGATAGTCAGTTCCTGCTCTTCCATGTCAGGAGCCTTCACGCGGAGCCGTACCGTGCCTTTCTTGCCCTCGGTACGCAGGATGCACTGTGCATGTCCGCGATAGGCTTGGCACTCTGTGGTGCTGTGTCCGGCAGTACTGCGCGGGTCGGCATTGCCCACTGCGATAATCTCAGCAGGGCCTTTCACCGAGAACTCCAGCGGCAGGTCGCTCTTCGTACACACCACATCCCGGACGTCGCACACATTGACATCAACGAAGACAAGGTTGCCGTTACTGAGGCTATAGCTGCAGGAACTGTCACCGTTGCGTGAGGCACCGTCGGCCTGCATCATCAGCGCGTATGGCTGACCCGCCGTGCGGATGATATCCTCAGCCATCACATTGCCGCCATTCTCATGACGTGGTTCGGCACGCAGTACGCCTGGCTGGTATTTGATGGTGAACGTTGCCTTGTGCTCATCCGTCAGGGCCTCGCCCACCAGCTCGTCGTTCAGATAGAGACGCACAACGGGATAGCCCGTATAGACCTCAACGGTGATGGGTTTACCCTCCCATCCTGGCCAGTCCCAGCTATGCTCCGTGGGCCATGTGCCCCACAGCGTCTCCTTGATTTTTCCCTTGTAGCCGTCAGGCTCGCGTACTCCGATATAGACGCCGCCAGGCTTCTTCCATACTATCTCACGGTAATAGCTGATGGGCTTACGCTGTCCGGTGATGTCGATGTCGCCGCAGTAGGAGCCCGTCCACGGATAGATAGGACGCTCCCAGTGCTCGCCAGGCACCTCACCCTCGTAGTAGCTCCGGCCGATGCCTGACTCCCCAAGGTAGTCGATACCCGTCCACACGAAGTCACCGACGACATAGGGATGGTCCTCTACGGCTTTGTGGTTCTTCCACACATCACGCGGGAACGACTCCGTCTGCATCATGACGCGCCAGGACACACGCTGGTGGTCTGATTCTGCCTTTTGTATCAGGTAGTTATAGCCCACGATGTCGTGCTGCGACGCCAGTGGGTCGTAGATTTCCCAGTCGTTGTCCCACGAGGCCAAGGCCTGCGTCACAGGACGTGTGCGGTCGATGGTACGGATATAGTCGCGCATCTCACGTGCCCACTGCACCGCCTGCTCCGACTTACGTTCGAGAATCTCGTTGCCGATGGACCAGCAGAACACGCTCGGGTGGTTACGGTCGCGGCGTACCATCATATCCAGGTCGTAGAAGCGCCATTTGTCGAAGAGCTGGCTATAGTCATAATCCGTCTTCTTCTCACGCCAGCCGTCGAAAGCCTCATCAATGACTAACAGCCCCAGCTCGTCGCAGGCATTAAGGAACGCGGGCGACGGTGGGTTATGACTGGTGCGCACGGCATTGAAGCCAGCCTGCTTCAGCAGGCGTACCTTGCGATACTCCGCCTCGTCGAAGGCAGCAGCGCCCAACAGTCCGTTGTCGTGATGCACGCAGGCGCCGAAGAGCTTGATGCTCTTGCCGTTGAGCTGCAGTCCCTCTTCAGCCGACCACTTGATGGTTCGCACGCCGAAGCGCACGCTCTTCTGTTCGAAGGCCTCGCCGCCAGCCACCAGCCGCACGTTGGCGGTATAGAGCTGCGGCTCGTCGGGGCTCCACAGCTTGATGTTACCCAGACGGAACATCTGCTCCACCTGCTGCTCCTCGCCCGGCGCAACGGTGATGGTCTTGCGCACCTCACCGGCACCGCCGATGTCTGCCACCCACTCAAACTCAGCCTCCTGCGAAGCCGTGTTCTCCACGACGCTCTTCACCACGACGGTCTGCTCGTCGGGTGTCTCCACCCACACGCCGTCGTTCTGGAAGTGAACGTCCTCCTGCGGCACCAGCCACACATGGCGGTAGATGCCCGAACCCGAGTACCAACGAGAGTTTTTCTGATGACTGTTGTCAACATGCACGCCAATGGTGTTCTTACCCTTCACCAAGTAAGGTGTGATATTGACATAGAACGAAGAATAGCCGTAGGGATGTCCGCCGGCAAGGTTGCCGTTGACAAACACCTGGCTGTTCATATACACGCCCTCGAAGTAGAGCAGCACACGTTTGTGGAGGTATTCATCCTTGAGCTTGAACTGCTTGACGTACCATCCCGTGCCGTTCTGACGGTAGCCGCCGTCGTTGCCGCTGGCAGCAGCGCTGTCAATGGGCAGGGCGATGCTCCAGTCGTGGGGCAGCGGAGCCTCCTCCCATCCCTGTCGGTTATCCACTTTGCCGTTGACGAGCAGCTTGTCGCCCAAATGGAACATCCATCCGTCATCAAACAGCACCCGCTGCGACATATCATCCTGCGCCGACACCGTGAGCGCAGCCATCGCCAGAAATATTACAGAAAGGATTTCTTTTTTCATTCTGCAAAGGTAACATATTCCATGCAGACTACCAAACAAATTACCAAAAATAATAATCCCGTCTTTCTATAGTCTCTTGATGACGGCGGTGGTGCCGGGGAGCGTCTTGCCGTAGTTGCTCTCCTTGATGTCGCGGATGCGCAGCTCCTTCATGCTGCTACAGCCCGTGAAGGCATCGCCCTGGCATTGTGGATTCTTGCCGCTGACGGTGGCCGTGAGGAGTTGCCTGCAGTTGCGGAAGGCATTGGCGGCAATGCTCACCTTGTCGCCCGGGACGGTGACGCTCGTCAGTCCGCTGTTTGCAAACGCATCACTGGCAATGCTGCGTACCGATGTGGGAATGGTGACACTCGTCATCTGCGACTGGTTGGCAAAGGCGTTGCTGCCGATGCCCACCACCTGGTACGTCTTGCCCTGATGCTTCACCTGTGCGGGAATCTTCACGCTGCCCTTGTACGTGCCGCGCAGATCGCCCGTCACCTCCACGGTATTGTCGGAGAGTATCTTATAGTGCAGCTTGTCTTCCGTGAACACCAGTCCTGTGTTGCCCGTCGTGGGTTGCGGCGTGGTGGTCGGCGTCGAGACACCTGTCAGCGAGATGCCGTACTTCTTTGCCATCGCCTTCACATCAAACGTCTCCACCTTCTGCTGGCCGTTGGAGCTGACGGTGCTCATCTGTCCGGGCTGCAGATTCTCTTTCTTGCTCGTCTTCTTGCTCGTCACCTCCATAGCGCCGTCGAGCAGATAGACGCGCGACGTCTTGCCGTCATCCTCCAAGACGAAGATGGTGCCCTTGGGATAGGCTGTGCAGTTCGACATCTGGAACGTCGGTTTCTTGATGGTGTTAGCGTGCTTTAGGTATTTGCCTACTATCTTTCCCTTATACACATGCCATCGGTCGGTGCCGTTGGTCAGCCGTTCGCAGAGCACCGAGGAATTCTCCTTGATGACGATACACTCCTCCTCGTCGTCATAGCTCAGCGTAACCTCGCCGTACGCTTTGGTCTGGATGTTGTCGTGGAAGTACAGAGGGTCAATACCCGTTAATTCCTGATAGGAACCGGTGCCATCCTTGCAACGCTTGGCAGCGGAGCCCTGCATGGACCTGATCTCATAATGGCTGTAGGGCTGCTTGCACTTCGGACAGTTCTCATCTGGGGCCACGTCGTTCCAGTTGAAGTTCGGCGTTGGGGTGGATGTTGTCGTCGGTGCCGGCGTCGATGACGATGACGACGGCAGGGCATAGTCAGGCACGCGGTCGCCGACATACAGGTTCGCGGTGATGTCTATGTCGCTGTCAGCTCCTTGATGGGGCACCTGATAATAGATGTGGACATAGACCACTTCGGCATTGCTGGGCACCGTGTAGGAGTTGCTGATCTTGTCCTTCTGCTCCGTCCTGATCATACGGGCAGCATTACTGAAGCGGGGCACGGCACCCTCCTTCAGGTAGTCGAACGAGATATTGAGACGCGGCGTGTCTTTGCCCGACACCTTCTCCAACTCGACAGTAATGGTCTGTCCCTTCTTCACATAACCCTTGACGGTCTGATGGTGGTCGGTATGCCCCATCTGACCGCGTATGAGGTTCGGCGCCTCCTTGAACTTAATGGTAGGTCCCGAGATGGAGTACTTCATCGTGTGCCCCTCGCTGGTCACCTGGTCCTTGAACTTCGTTCCAGAGGACACCGTCGAGTAGCCGCCATTGTTGCTTGACGGCTGCCGCGTCGTGCTTTCCCTCACCACCGTCCATGTCACATCGCAGAGCAACTTAGTCCTGCCGTTTTTATGACTCATCTTGATACTCACTTCGGCAGCATCGTTAGGAACGCTGACAGAGATGGACGCCGAGCCTTTGCCCGTCTTGTTCTGCTGACGGTACTGCCCGTTCTGGTCCTTGATGAGCACGTTGATGGTCACCTCTTGGTCTTTCTTCAGCCCCGTCAGCTTACGGTACGAAGCCGTAAGCGTGCTGCCGGCTTTCACCTCGCCGTCGATATATACCCCCATCGTTTGGAACACATCTCCAACATAGGGAGTAGCACGCTTGTTAGTCACCTTGCCTCCCGAGAGGCTGTACTCCACCTTCCCACCGTGCCGTTCGATGGTGCCCTTGTAGTTGTCGGCACTTGCCGGCAGCGTCATAGCTACCAACAGAAATAAAACAAATAGGATTTCCTTTTTCATTCTGCAAAGATAACATATTCCGTGCAGATTACCAAAAAAAAAAATTACCAAAAAAAAATAATCTTCAAAAAAGATTTGGATAGTTGCTAAATTTTAGTTACATTTGCAGAAACAACGAAACGATACATACGTATGAAGAAACTTTATTTAGTACTGCTGAGCTGCATGGTGGCGCTCTGCGTACAGGCCGAGGACGGCCACTGGCTGTGGCTGCGCTATGACACGCTGAACACAGCGAAAGTGAATGTCATCATCCCACCCGCCGTTCGTGGCGGACACGAGAATGTCACCACACCGACCATTGACATTGCCGTGCGTGAGTTGCGCATGTTCTCTAAGAGTGAGGAGGTGACGCTGAAGATTGACAAGTCGCTGCCCGACGATGAGGGATTCACGCTGACCGAACTCAACGAGAAACGTAACTATATCATTGCCGCACATAACGACATCGGTTTGTTGTATGGTGCCTATTACGTTCTCGAGAACGAGAGAGACTGTCGGACACATTGTTATCCGACACCAGCCATCCATCGTCATAATGCCCCCTTCTACAAGCTACGCCTGCTGAACCACTGGGACAACCTGGACGGAAGCATTGAGCGCGGCTATGCCGGCAAGAGCATCTTCTGGAGCGATTCTCAATTATCAATTATCAACTCTAAATTAATAGAGGAATACGCACGCGCGAATGCCAGCATCGGCATCAATGGCTCGGTGCTGAACAACGTGAATGCCTCACCGAAGATGCTCACGACACCTTACCTACAGATGGTGAAACAGATTGCCGACATCCTGCGGCCTTACGGCATCAAGGTATATCTCTCCATCAACTTCGCCACACCGATGGCTCTCGGAGACACCGAGACGGCTGACCCGTTAGTGCCGGAGGTAGCTGCATGGTGGCAGAAGAAGGCGGACGAGATCTATAAACTCGTGCCCGACTTCGGCGGTTTTCTGGTCAAGGCGAACAGCGAGGGACAGCCTGGGCCTGGCGACTACCATCGCTCTCATGCCGACGGTGCGAACATGCTGGCACGTGCACTGAAGCCGCACGGCGGCATCGTCATGTGGCGCTGCTTTGTATATGGAGCGAACCACAAGGGCGAGGACCGCGTCAAGCAGGCCGTCTCTGAATTCAAGCCCCTCGATGGCATGTTCATGGACAACGTCATCTTGCAGACAAAGAACGGCCCGCTCGACTTCCAGCCGCGTGAGCCGTACAGCCCCATCTTCGACCAGATTACCCATACGCCGAACATGGTGGAGCTGCAAATCACACAGGAATACACGGGCCAGTCGAAGCACTTGGTCTATCTCGGCCCGATGTGGCAGGAGTTCTTTGAGTTTGTGGATCCTGGGAAACTGAAAGGCATTGCCGGTGTGGCAAACATCGGTTTGGACCGTAACTGGTGCGGTCATCACTTCTCGCAGGCTAACTGGTACGCCTTCGGACGACTGGCGTGGGACCCGATGTTACAGTCAGAACAGATCACTTCCGACTGGCTCAACCTGACATTCCCAGAGTTGGCCTATCACGGATGGGGTCCCTGGATGGAGCAAAGCCGCGAGGCATGTGTGAACTACATGATGCCACTCGGTCTGCACCATATCTTCAAGTTCGACCACCACATGGGTCCGGAGCCTGACGGTTTTATTGCGAGCTACCCGTTAGAGTGGTGTCCCGTCTATTATCACAAGGCCGACTCGCTGGGCGTAGGCTTCGACCGCACCGTAGCCACGGGGTCGGGTGCCACGGCACAGTATCGTGAGGAAATTGCCAGCATGTTCGAAGACATCCACACATGTCCCGAGCAATACCTGCTGTGGTTCCACCACGTGCCCTGGAACTACCAAGTCAACGAGTTCTTCACGCTATGGGAGCTGATGTTTGAGAAGTACAACTTAGGGGTGAAACAGGTGGAACAGATGGCTGACCGTTGGCAGCAAATGAAGCCCTATGTCGATGAACAGCGCTGGAACGAAGTGAATGAGCGCATGCAGCAGCAAGTACAAGATGCCCGCGAGTGGCGCGATGTCTGCCTCAAGTATTTCGGGAGCTTCGCAGGGGTTGATGAATGAGCCCCAGAGGAACTAATAATCAAAAAAAGGCTGAACCCACAGGGCTCAGCCTTTTAAATTTAATTGATGTCTGATGCTTATTTGCTCAGCATACCCTGCAGCTCAGCAATGTCAGAAGCGTCCATACCGAGATTAACACCAACGGTACCGATAGCCTCGCCTACTGCCACGGCAGCATCTTCAATAGCCTTCTTGGTCTCTGGATCGGGGTTGTAGTCGGGATAAGTCTCGCCCAGATACTTCATGTCGTCAGCAAGAGCCTCAACCAGAGCCTTCACGTCCTCTTTGTCCTCACAAGCTGTCAGAACGGTTACAGCGTCACCAAGCTCAGTAACGATAGCCATACCAGCCTCTTCAGCATTGGCAGCTTCCTTAACCTTTGAAACCTTCTCAGACTTAGCAGCGCCATCAGCAGGAGCAGCCTTCTTGTCGTCCTTGCTACCACCGCAAGAAACCAGTGCGAATGTTGCAACAGCAACCAGCATCAAAAATACTTTTTTCATCTTTCTCTAATTTTTTAGATGGTTAATAAAATACTAATTCGGGTGCAAAGGTAATCTATTTTAGTTAAAAGAGGTATAACATACACTTAAAAAGTGATTGGTTTTTCATTTATTTAACGCTTGAGATACCAAATACATCCCTTTATGATTTAACGACGACAGAAGTTCCACTTGGAGTTATCGCTCTGGAAGTCATACTCAGCAAGTGTCGGCGTAGAGTCGGCAGCAGAGTAGAGGCAGTAGCGAGTGTTCACACCGTCTTTTCCAGGAATAGCCTTGGGCATGATACGGAAAGTGCCGTCGGTGAGCTGTTCGATGCGCCAAAGCTGGGCATCGCTACCGTCGAACGTCTGAGAGGTCAGCTCCAAGTCGGCCGTAGCTGTCAGGGCACGGTCGGTACCCTCAATAACTACCTTGAAATAAGGATTGCTGAGATAACCTCCGGCTTCGTTCACAGGAACAACCGTCCACATCTGATGAGGACGGAACATATAGTCGGCACAGCGCACAGCGATATTACCTGTGGGCCATGACTGCTGGACATCCTCTAACTTCTGATTGGGAACGGGTACGATGGGCTCGTTGGGATCGATGCGCCACCCCATCCTACGCGGCAACTCGATGCGTTGGAAGTCAACGGCAATCTCCAAAGAGTAGCCACGACGCTCAGACAGAATGGCAAACGTGCCACCACGGAAGCGCTCACCGGCAACAGGCCAGCCGTTCTTCCATAACAACGGACGGACACCGAGAACAGAGCGACCGCCCATGTCAAAGTCTGCCTCATAGTGGCACGACATGATTTCCACACCCTCGTCAAGAATGGTACGACCGAAATGACCCGGGCCACAGACACGGTCGCCGGCGGTGATGACCAGACGGCCTCCGCCGTGGAACATGTCACGACCGACATTATCCACATAAGGTCCCTCCACCGAACGGGAGCGTCCCACAACGATGTTATAGGTAGAGTTGACGCCGTCACAGCAGGTGCCATGAGTGCCTAACAGGTAGTACCAGCCATCACGGAAGATAAGGGCAGAAGCTTCGCAGTCAATAGCGATGTCTTTCTCCACGTTACCCTTCACACGTTCACCCGTATTGGGATCGAGCTCAATCAGACGGATGTTACCGAAGTAAGTACCATAGGATGCCCACAGACGTCCAGTGGTGGGGTCAAGCAGGACACTGGGGTCAATGGCGTCGCAGTCCTCCATACCATCGGACGATGCCACCTCAATAGCTGGAGTGTACTTGAAGTCAGGGCTACTGGGGTCCAGCGTCTTATTCCACATGGTAAGGATGCGTCCGTTGTGGTTACCGAAGAGTCCACCACCTGTGGCACCATAGATGATGAGATAACGGTCACCTATCTTCACGGCATCTGGTGCAGCACCGCCACCGGGACGTTCTGCTCCGCTGTGCCACGACCAGCCGTCATCGGAAATGATTCCGCCACCGCCCGTACCGAACGTGTAGTACTTGCCGTCGCACTCGACGATGGTCGAGGGGTCATGAATATAGGGAGCGCCGATCTGCGCTACTGCGGAGCTGAATGATAAAGAAGAAATGGCTAATGATAAACCTAACAAATATTTTGTCTTCATAATGATATATACTTAATCTGTAATCCGTAATCTCTAATCCGTAACCTTCACTGTATAGCTCGTAACTGGCTTTCTGTTCTCGTCGATGAAACGCACACACATGTCACTGAGGCCAGGGCCGTTGACAAGGGCAAAACGCAGGACGTTACGGCCTTTCTTCAGGGTGATGCGCTGTGAGACGCAGTCATCTTCCACCATACGGCGGTCACCGTCGAGCGTGAGTACGCGGTCACCGTTCAGCCACCACATAGAGGCGCCGTTGGAACCAACGGCAAGACGTACGCCAGCCATCTCCTCGGGACAATCAATGACGGTGACGCCCCAGAACAGGGAGTTATAAGGCTGGCAGCCGTTCAACTCAGCAAAGCGGAACACTTTGACATTATAGGTCTTGCTGTCAATAGCGTGCCAGCGGAGTGTCTGTTTGGTAGTCTTCACCGTCTCCTGTCCTGTTGCCATTCTCGTATCAGCAGGACCTGTCGTCACCGTGCCCGTAGCTGTTACCTTGTCACCGACACGCGGCATGCGCTTGTTGTCAAACTGTCCCTTGAAGTATTCCTTGTTCAGGTTCTCGTTCAGATAGTTCTCGGTGAGAATGATGTTGGAGCGGACGTTGTAGTCGATGGGCTCTAACAGCATCCAGCGACGGATGAAACCATTGGCGTCTGGCTGGGCAGGAGCAGCATTGGCTGCAACGGGAGCAAAGTAGTCTATGCGATTCTTAAACTGTATCCAGTTCACACTGACGCCCGCGCCCTCACAGGTGACACAGAGGTTCGTGACGCCTGTCGGCAGATATTCGGGAGCAGCTGTCAGGGTGAGCCATTGTCCACGCTGGTCGCGACGGAAGGGGCCTTGCTCGCTGAGAACAGTCACCTTGAAGCGTGCCAACACTTTTCCTTTAGCATTCTTCTCGCGGACACAGAACTCAGTATTGGCATCAGCCTTGACATTGACCATCATATAAGCACCGTCAGTAAGAGTACTGAAATCAACGTCATCAAAGCGTGCCCAACTGTCTTTGGTTGGTAGGGTGACATTCAAACCATTCAAGCCATTGGCGGTATCGTTATTAGCAACGGTACAACCCTCGCTGGCCTCACTATAGCGGTCAATCTCAATGCGGCTGGTGGCAGGGCAAATACCGACACCGCGCATGGTGGGTTTAACCTCCTGAATGGTACCATCGGCATTGAAGTAGAGCTTGTCTATGCAGACGGAGCGACGCTTATCGTCGTTAGGTGAGAAATCGTTGTGATGATAAAACAGATACCACTGACCACGATACTGCGTGATGCTGTGATGATTGGTCCAACAGCCATTGGCATGCTCAGCCATGATGATGCCCTTGAAGTCCCAAGGACCCAGGGGAGAGTCGGACATAGCATAAGCCAATGTCTCTGTGGGGTTCTTACCCTCTCCCGTTTCACCACGTACCCAGGGGAATGTCAAGTAGTAGTGACCACCCTGCTTGAAGGCATACGGACCTTCCTTGAAACCTTCAGGAAGTCCCTTCATCTCCTCGCCACCGACCATCATACGCATACGCTGCAGCTGGGGTTTGGGCATACTGTCGTTCTGTGCCTGACGGGGGGGCGGCAGCAGGATAGTCTGCAACTCTCCGTCGAGTTCAACCATGTTGTCCTTCAGTTTGGCGCCACGGATACCCATGCCACTCCAGTAGATATAGGCAGAACCGTCGTCATCAACCAGCACACAAGGGTCGATACCTGTCACACCGGCAATGGGCTGCGGCTCACAGGTGAACGGTCCCTCGGGATTGCTGGCCTTGGCAACGCCGATGGCAAAGCCTCGACCATTCTGGGGTGCGTTGGGGAAATAGAAATAATACGTACCGTTCTTATAGACGCAGTCAGGTGCCCACATCGAAAAACCGTCAGGTTTGCCCCAGGGCACGGTCTCTTGTGTCAGGATGACACCATGGTCCGTCCAGTCAACGAGATTCTCAGACGAGAAGACATGATAGTCGGCCATGCAGAACCAGTCCTGTCGCTGTCCCTCTGGAGGGAAGATGTCGTGCGACGGATAGATATATACCTTATTATTAAATACACGTGCGGTAGGGTCGGCCGAATATATACCGCGGATAACTGGATTCTGCGCCACTGCGAAGCTGAACGCGAAAGCGCAGATGGCAAAGGATAGTATGAACCGTAATTTTTTCATAAGCATGAATATGGGAAATAGAATAATGTTTAATAGTAACTGAACGATGAACTCGCTCACATAGCAAGCGAGTCCATCGGGTTCACTGATGCGCTGGAGGGGGGGCTCCTTATTTCTTGAAGAGCAATGGAGCCATCTCGCGCAGCGAGCGACGCCAGGTCAGGAACTCATGGGCAGTACCCTCTGAGATAAAACCGTGGGCATTATAGCCTGCAGCCTGCAGCGCCTCAACGCTCCGACGAATACCATCAGGATTCTCCTTGTCGCCACAGCTCTCAAAGATGACACGTACCTGCTTGGGGTCGTTAATCTCCTCGGGAGCATACTGTCCACCACTGAGCAAGCCCCAATAGCCGAACATCTCGGGACGGCGCAGGGTGATGAGCTTGGTCTCCATACCACCCATTGATAGGCCAGCCAAAGCACGGTTCCACTTGTCAGTCTTCGTGAGGAAGTTGGCATCGATATAGGGGATGAGCTCATCTATCAGCAGTGTCTCAAACTCCTTAGCAGTAAACTGTCCAATAGTACCGAACTTAATGTCGTTGGTCAGGCCATAAGCCATGACAACAATGAAAGGCTGAATCTTACCCTCAGCAATGAGGTTATCCATGATGAGTCCGGCATGCCCCTGCTTCGACCAACTGGTCTCGTTCTCACCCCAGCCATGCTGCAGATAGAGCACGGGGAAACGCTCCTGAACACCCATCTGACCATTCTTAACAGGCTTACCCTTCTTATTCACGAGCTTGCCGTACGTCGGAGGCAGATAAACCATTGCGGTCTGCATCTTACCTGTACTCTCAGAATAGAACAGCACTTCCTGAATATTTCCATGGGGAATATCCTTACGATAAGCGTAGAAGTCCTGATCGGGTGCGGGAATCTCGATTCCACTCTCCCAACGGCAGGAGCCGAAATAGTTATGCGTGCCGGGGTCGTTAACCACACCACCATCAATGGTCAAGTGATAGTAGTGGAAGCCAGGATCCATCGGGCCCTCGGTCGTTCCTGTCCATACGCCGTCCTTGTCCTTGCGCAGCACCGTACCGCCACGGCCACCCAGTCCGAGACTAACGATGACCGACTTGGCATCGGGAGCTTCCACACGGAAACGGGCATATCCCTGTGAGTTGACCATAGGATACTCCTGACCGGGCTGGTTGAGTTCATTGGGAACAAAGTCTTCCTTAACAGCAGCATTGTCAAGCGTAGCGTTGAAGTCACGGATAACGAAATATGTATTTTTCGGCTTGATATTCTCGTCAAAGGGCAGCGGGTGGTTATTTACACCAAGCCAAGAGTCCTTGTCACTGAGATTCCAGAAAGTAACACAGTCAATGACATCCTTGTGCTTACGGAAGATCTTGAAGATACGGCTGTACTGGTCATCCTGCAGGGTCTGCACATAGGGAGCCAAGGGCTTCGACTCACCACGCGAGAAACGCAACTGGCCACCCATCTCCGTATTGGTACGGATGTCAAGCTCAGTAACGTGAATGTGCTGTACCAACTCTGAATACTTCGTGATAGCAGCATCAATGTCCTCCTCAGAGGGACCATAGATATTATAGTGTCCCTGCATACCTATGCCGTGGATGGGAACACCGGCATTCTGCATCTTCTTGACCATGTCATAGATACGGTCGCGTTTGCCGGGGTCGCACTCATTATAGTCGTTATAGAACAACAGAGCATTGGGGTCTGCCTCATGAGCAAACTCGAAGGCCTTGGCAATGAACTCATCACCGCAAAGCTGGAAATGACGGCTGTCACGGTACGGACTGCCGGGCTGCCACTTACCGTCAACCATTGTGGGACGGACATTGTCTGCCATAGCTTCGTTCACCACGTCCCATGCATAGACCACGTCCTTGTAACGGTTTACCACAGTATGGATATGCTCGCGTAGACGTTCGTAAAACACTTCTTTAGTGACAGGCTTACCCTTCTTGTCAGTAAACATCCAGTCGCAGAACTGTGAGTGCCAGCAAAGGCAGTGGCCACGCAACTTAATACCGTTCTTACGGGCAAAGTTTGCGATGCTGTCAGCGGGTCCCCAGTTCCATACGCCTTCGGCAGGATGGACGCTGACGGGCTTCATGTCGTTCTCAGCAGTCATGCTGCTAAACTCCTGCTTGACCAGTGCAGCCTGTTCGGGTACGCTGATGTTAAACCTATTGACGGCAACGCCAATCATAAAGTAATTCTGATAGGCTTCTTTCAGCCCGGGATTGCCGGCTTTACGCTCGGGTCTCATGAATTGTGCCTGTGCGCTGGTAACACCCATAGCGATGAGCAACAGCAGTAAGGCAATTTTGGTTATTCGTTTCATGTTGGTTTATTTGTTAATGAATAAATTGATAGTTTCCATGATTACTTTCTTCCTTTCTTGACTTTTTTGGCACTTGTAGCATTGCCTTTGAAGATATGGGGCACGAAGTCGCGCAGTCCGCGACGCCAGGTGAGGAACTCATGGCCTGTGCCTTCCGACTCGCTGGCTTCTACCTTAATGCCGAGCTCGCGCAAAGAGTCAACGAGGGGCTGGCCCTTGATGAAGTCGTCGGAGCCCCAGTTCATATAGAAATAGTGTATCTTCTTGTTGAACTCATCGGCATTGGCAAAGACACCGTTATAAGCCGTCTTCACGTCGAGACCGAAGATGGCACCACTGAACGTACCCATCCAGGCAAACTTATCAAGATTCTGCAGCACAACATCAAATGTCTGATGACCGCCCCATGAGAGTCCGGCCATTGCACGGTTCTCGCGGTCGCTCTTCGTGCGGAAGGTCTTGTCAATGAAGGGGATAAGGTCGTTGAGTAGTACGGGATAGAACGAAGCACCATACTCGCTACGGCCTTGTTGGTTGCTGCCGCCACCGGCGAAGTTGAATGGAGCCTTGATGTCACCACTCTCCATGACTACAATCATCGGCACTGCCTCACCCTTGTTGATAGCGTTGTCCATGATGTGCTGCATCTTGCCCTGTAAGGTCCAGCTGGTCTCGCCCTCTCCCATACCATGCTGCAGGTAGAGCACGGGATAACGCTTTTGGGCGTTCTTGGCCAGATCATACTCAGCGGGTGTATAGACCATTGCATGGCGCCATTCTTTCTTAGACTCTGACCAATAATAGATGCTACGCACGCTGCCTACCGGTACGCCCAGCTGCGGACGGTAGTAGTCACCCTCGGGACCTTCGGGCACTTCCAGACCACCGGCCTCGCGGTTGCAACCGAAGTAGGTCTCAGAGGCAGGGTCGATGAACCTGACACCGTTCACCTCCATGAAATAGTAGTGGAAGCCCACGGGCAGCGGGTCAGTGACAGCCATGAAGGCACCCTGGCCGTCGGGCTGCATGTCGTATTTCTTGCTGCAGATATCAACGACAACCTTACGGGCTTGCGGAGCCTCAATGCGGAAATAGGCACGGCGTTCCTTGTCAATCTTCGGGAACTCGTTACCGGGAATGGCGTTCTCGACCGTCACGGCATCGGCAGGGACCTCTATCTTCTTCGGCATCTCAATATGCGGACGCTTAGGCTCGAAGCCAAGCTGACGGGCCACAGCCTCGCCATAACGACAACCCAGCTCGCGATAGCCGGCAGCGTCGAAATGCAGGCGGTCGGGACCGTTGGTGCAGTCATCAGACGAGATGACCTGACAGGTATGAATGGTCTGCGGCAGCTCGTCAATCTGCTTCTTGCAACCAAAACAGACACCCTGGCCATTGGCCTGAACGATGTTGCCCACATAGAGATTCACCTCCTCGGGCTTCAGCTGCAGGTCGCCTAACATGTTGTCATATACCTGCTGCACCATGCCGGCCCACTTCGGGTCGCCAGTGTTCGTCTCACCCTGATGCATGAGGATGCCCTTGATGACGCCCTCTTGCTGAGCTTTCTTTGCCAGTTCGATGATGCGTGCATAAGGGTCGTTATCATAAGCGGCAAGCATGGGTTTCATCCATGTCGGCGCTCTCTTCACGTATTCTGCAATGCTATCGGGAAGGAATCCCTTGATGTCAATACCGCCGATAGCTACATGGATGACACCAATCTTGATGTTCTCAGGCAGAGAAGTCACGAGAGTACGACCGAAATAGTCGGCAGGTGTCAGTCCTGTATTTGGACGGCAGAGGGGAGGCGTAGCCTCACACCATACACCTTTCTTACGGCCACGCTGCTCGTCATCGACAGCAGGCATCAGCAAGAAGCGCGGACCAGCACTCACTAAGTCCTGAGCTTCGGGGCGTGCAGCACCCTCCATGTTTGACTGTCCGAAGCAGATGAAAATGTAAAAGTTTGGATCTGGAGTCGGTTGATTACCGTTACTGGCCTTTACCTGTTGTCCCAGAAAGAGCAAGGCTATCACAGCCAGCAGAAGTTTTGTTGTCCTTTTCATTGTGAAAATTAAATGATTTAGATGTTGATAATATGATGCTGCAAAATTACTAATTTTTTGTTGGAAGTGTTCTTTCTCATGTTTCATATACTTTTATATAAGTATCATTTTCTAGATACTTCTTCCATAACCGCAACAAGAACTGCCGATTCTCGCATTGAGAACCGGCAGTTCACCCAAACCGATATAATCAAATGGTTATTGATTATTTGAAAATCTTTTGCGCGAACTCGGTCAAATAAATTCGCCAGTTACGCCAAATGTGACCGCCGTCGGTCTCAAGGTACTCGTACGGATAGTTCTTTGTATCCCAATAAGTACGGAGGTCAACACAACTCTGATAGAGAAAATCGGTCTTGCCCATAGCTATCCAATAGAGCTTGGGTTTGCTACCGAACAAACGTGCCGACTGCTGGGCAAAGTCCGGGTCACTCTTGATTTGCTCAGAGAATGGCTGATTCATATTGAAATCCCTGCCAAGGTGCAGACCTGCGGAGAAGAGTCCATAGTAATCAAACGTCGTGGGATAGGTCAGGCTGATGCCGAAGGTGTGACCACCACCCATAGAGAGACCACAGACAGCACGACCTGCACGGCTCTTGACAGTGCGATAGTTAGCATCGACATAGTTCACGATATCCATGAAGCTGGCAGGAATCGTTGCCACAGCTGGCTCGGTGGGACCCGTTCCACCATCACGGAAACCAGGGGTGTACATTCCGAAAGACCACTCACCGGGGGCAGCCTGGCAGTTGGGATTGCCATTGGGCATTACCACAATCATGGGCTTGGCCTTACCCGTGGCAATCAGGTTGTCAAGAATTTGTGCAGCACGTCCCAGCTCGCTCCAAGCGTTTTCGTCACCGCCAGAGCCATGTAGCAGATAAAGTACGGGATACTTGCCACCCTTGTCATAGCCAGGGGGAGTATAGATGGTCATACGACGCTGCATCTTCAACGTGGGGCTGTTGTACCACACCTTCGACAGGTTGCCGTGAGGCACCTCATTTACACGATAGAGGTCACCTTTGTCGCCTTTTTTTTCACTGACAATAAAAATATTAGTAAAAGACACGATGTCGCGATTCACATAGATGTTAGCAGGATCCTTTACCCCCGTCATACCATCAATATTGAACGTGTAGCTATACATCTCAGGAGCAAGTTTTCCTGTAGTGTAGGTCCATACGCCGTTCTTGCCCTCCGTCAGGGCTGCCACGCCTGGTGCATCATAAGTGCCATAACCCTCAATCTGTATAGGCTGGGTGGGCAGGAAATCACCGGTAACTTCCACCTTCACGGCCTTAGGCGCATACAAATTAAATGTCACGGTGCCGTCAGGGTTGACAATGGGTGATTGTACACTGGCACTATTGAAGAGTTTTTCCTGTGCCGAGGCTCCGAGGCAGCATACTGCCAGAGCTAAAGTCAGAATTGTTTTTTTCATATAATTATCTCTTTAGTAAATTCAGTTTTACATTTGGCTTCAACACATCGTTGACCTTGGTTTGCTGTCCCTTGACCGATGCCTTGAGGGTAGCTTTGACGTCCAGAGCAGAAGCTGCCACGAAAAATTCGTAATCCCCTTCAGCAACCACCCATGAGGAGATGGCTTCGTCGAAAGAGGCAAGGTCAGCAATCTTGACAGTCAAGGTGACGGTTTCGCTTTCTCCTGGCTTCAGCAACTTGGTCTTGGCAAAGGCTTTCAACTCTTTTGCGGGCTTGTTGGCAGCCTTGTTGTTTGGAGCAGAGACATAAAGTTCTACTACTTCTTTACCCTCGCGCTCACCAGTATTCTTAACAGTGACGGTCACCTCATAGGCATTATCCTTCTGAGCAATCTTGGCATCGCTATACTCAAAGGTGGTATAGCTCAGACCGAAGCCGAAAGGATAACTCACGGGCACATCGAACGAATCAAAGTAACGATAGCCCACATAGACATCCTCCTCGTAGTTGGTATAATCTACATTCTTCACATTACCCTTCTGTCCTTGCTTCATCATGTCTATGCGAGGATCCTCGTCAATGGGGAAGTTCCGAGAAGAGTACGCATCGGTGAACTTGACAGGCCAAGTCATCGTGAACTTTCCAGAAGGAGACACCTTACCGCTGAGCACGTCAACGACACTATTGCCGCCTTCTTGTCCTGCCTGCCAAGCACAAAGGATGGCATCAGGCAATTCCTTCCACGAAGCCGTCTCGATGACACCACCAATATTCAGCAACACAACAACCTGTTTTCCTGCCTTGTGATATACATCGCATACCTGCTGAATGAGCTTCATCTCAGAGTCATTGAGATTGAAGTCGGCAACCTTACGGTCCAAGAACTCACCAGAGATACGTCCGATAGTAATCACGGCTACATCAGCCTGGGCAACCTGTGCATTCAACTCGTCAGCAGAAAACAGTTTTTCTGCCGGCAGGGTGCCAGGCAGGAATTTCACCAACATGGCGTTCTTCGGGTCTTTCTTGGCCTTCTCTTCTAACTCAGCTTCCGCCTTTTTCTTGCAGTCAGCAATGTATGCCTCGTAGGTCTTCTTCAGTTCGTCGGAGATGACATAACCGCCGTTTTTCAGACCATCGACAAGAGATACCACATAAGCGTGGTTAACATTACCAGAGCCCGTACCTCCAGCAATAAAGTCATAAGAGGTGCAGCCATAGAGGGCCACGCGCTTCACGCTTTCCTTAAAGGGTAATGGTTTCTCCCCTCCTTGAGGGGCTCCGTTTTTCATCAGCACCATACCCTCTGCGGCAGACTGACGGGTAACAGCAGCATGAGCTTGCAGGTCAGGCTTGTTGGAATACTGATACCCTTGAAAGCGTGGAGTCTTTTCAATGAGGCTGAGGATGCGACTGACACTGCGGTCAAGGTCTGCCTCATTAAGCTTACCACTCTTCACACCTGCCACGATAGAGTCGAACTGCTCGGCTTTACCAGGCTGCAACATGTCGTTACCTGCCCACATCTGTCTGGCTCCGTCTTTGCCACCAAACCAATCGGTCATCACGGTACCCTCATAACCCCACTCATCACGTAGAATAGTGGTGACAAGATCCTTGCTCTCAGAAGAGTAGGTTCCATTGATATAATTATATGAGGTCATTACCGTCCAAGGCTTTGCCTCCTTGATGGCAATCTCAAAGCCCTTCAGATAGATCTCACGCAACGCGCGCTGAGAGATGCGGGCATCGGTATTCATGCGGTTTGTCTCTTGGTTATTGACCGCAAAGTGCTTGATGCTCGTGCCCACGTCATTCTTCTGTATTCCGTTGATATAGGCAGCAGCTATCTTTCCTGTCACCACCGGGTCCTCAGAATAATACTCAAAATTTCGTCCACATAGCGGGTTACGCATAATATTCACGGCAGGGGCCAGCAAGACATCTGCACCATATTCCTTCACTTCTTGTCCCATGGCGAGTCCCACTTCTTCCACCAACTGGGTATTCCAAGTAGAAGCTAAGAGCGTGCCTATGGGGAAATGGGTGCAATAGTAAGTGGCAGCATCACCCTCGCGAGTTGCATCTATGCGCAGTCCGGCAGGACCGTCAGCTAACACAATGGCAGGGATGCCGAGCGAATCCAAGGGATAAGTGGTTCCTGCAGCACCGGGAACGAGCGTTTTGGTGGCACCGATGACGGCATTATCGCCGGAGAACCCTTCCATACCCGTACCAATGACGAAATGGGCTTTGTCTTCAAGGGACAGCTTAGACATCACCTCTTCCTGACTGATGGTGTTCTTGGCGACCTTGTCGGCAGAGGTACAGCCCGCTGCTAAAGCGGCTGTTACCAAAATAAACAATACGGATTTTTTCATAGCTTTTATTTAAACAATAGGGGTGTAAATTCTGTCAGGTAGATACGCCAGTTGCGCCAGATGTGTCCACCGTCTGTTTCCAGATAGGTATATTTGTGGTGCTTCGAGTCGAGATAAGCCCGCAGGTCGTTATTGTTCTGAATAAGGAAGTCGGTCTTACCAATACCTATCCAGAAGAGCTTGGGGTGCTTACTGAACAGGTTATCAATCTTTACATTACGGTCAGCGTAGATGTTAGGAAAACCGTTGGGGTCAGCCTGCTGCTGATCGACGGCGGCAGAGAACAAACCGACATAGTCGAACAAGTCAGGATTGTTGATACTGATGAAGAGGCTGTGGAAACCACCCATCGACAGACCGGCGATGGCACGATGTGCCTTGTCCTTCTTCACGCGGTAGGTCTTTTCGATAAACTTCACGACATCGGGGAAAGCAGTCTCAAAGGAGCCCTCCATGGTCTTTGGAAGCATCATCGTGGGAACCTTGAAGCCTTCAGATGTCTCACCCGGGCATGCTTCCTGCGAGATATTGCCGTTGGTCATCACCAGAATCATCGGCTCAGCCTTTCCTTCTGCAATCAGATTGTCCATAATTTGGGCAGCACGTCCAAGCTCACTCCAAGCATTCTCGTCGCCACCGATGCCATGCAACAGGTAGAATACGGGGTAATCCTTGCCGCTGGTCTCGTAGCCGGCAGGGGTATAGACCGTCAGGCGACGGGTAATGCCAGCCGTAGGACTCTCATACCACACCTTGCTGACGGTGCCGTGAGCCACCTTATTAACCTTGTAAAGATTGGTGCGGGCGTCACCGCCTATGAGCAGCACACTGAACAGGTTGTTGATGTCACGGATGTTATAGACATTCAGCGGGTCGATAATCTTCACACCGTCAACAATCATGTTATAGGTATAAAGCTCTGGCTTCAAGGGTTCTGTCGTAAAACTCCAAACACCTTTGTCATCCTTAACGAGGTCTGCCACCCCTGGAACATCATAGGTATTACCCTGATATTCTATCTTGTTCGGAGGTAGCATATCGCCGGTAATCTGTACTTTCTGAGCTTCCGGAGCAATCAAGTTGAAAGTCACGGTGTTGTTAGCATTCACAATGGGAGAGGCCACCTGCGGACCTTGTCCCCAATTCAGGTTCTGTTGGGCTTGAACTGCCATGCTACCAAGACAGAATAAAGCCAAAATCATTGTTTTCTTCATGAGCATATTGGTTTTAAGTTATTATATGCTGCAAATATACACATTTTTTTTGAGAAAACAATCAAGAAAGCAAAAAAATGTGTCTCTTGCCTAAGATTAGGCGTCACTGCGAGTCGGAGACTATACGCACGCCAAAGTTTTGACGAGATTCATCGTTGATAATACGACTGGCCTGACGACCATCGAAGTGTGTCGGACCAGTAATAAAATCGGGTACATTGAACGACAGGAAAAGGTCACGGTAAAAACGGCGCGGATTACGCTGTGGCAGCATAAAGGCTTTGCTGACATTCCCCTTAGCATCGACATGACAGAAATAGGGTCGCGTGAAGAGACCATCGTCGCGACGGGAACTCAGCACGAGCCAGCGCGAGTTAGTACTCCAGTTATGGAACGATTCCGTATCTTTAGAGTTAGCCTCCGCCATAGGCCTGCTCTCGCCTGTGGCGAGGTCGAGCAGGTAGAGGTCGGCCTCGTGATGCCAGATGCTGAACTGACCGTAGTCGGAGAGCGTGTAGCAAAGGAAACGTCCGTCGTAGGAGGGACGGGGGAAGGATATGGACTTGTGCTGAGCTGCAGCATCGACAATGACATCTATATGGTCACCGAAGTTTCCCGTAGCAGGGTCGAAATCAATGCGGCAGAGATTATAGTGGATGGAGTCGAGAAGCCCCACCCCCGTCCCCTCCCCGAAGGAGAGGGGAGGCCGCGCTGCACAGAAATAAATAGAACGACCGTCGGCAGAAAAGACGGGATAAGTCTCATAAATAGAGTCTTGCTTGAGCAAAGGCGAGAGCAGCAACTCGTTTTTCTCTACGTCATACACCTGGAGGTCGGAGGCGGTATCGAAGACCTCGACACGGTTGCTGTCAGCACTGTGGAACAGCTGACTCGTAGAGTTGGTGGAATAGGCAATATAGCGTCCCGAAGGATGCCAGTAAGGATAGACGCAAAAGCCGAGCGTCTGGTCGGTCTTGGTGTTATATGCAGTGAGGGGACTATCGTCATGACGCAACAGTGTGGCACCGTGAGGACCACGGATATGCAGACTCATGTCGGCAGGATTGCCTCGGTTGAAGCTATGACAGTTGACACAACCCTCAAACTGGGTATTCTCAATCAACGGACGTTCATCGAACGAGGAGAGGTCGCGTTCGTAGATACCCATTTTACTCCACACCTCATAGCCTGGCTCAATCAAACGGTAGCAAAGACCATAGTCTATGCTGTCTGGACTCACATAGATGGAGAAGGAGCGATAGGTGTGCCAGCCATCTTCATACTTAGCCGAAACAGTAACGCTAAGTGAGTCTCCGCTGTTCTGGCTGAGCAGCGCATGCCAGTCGTCAAGGTCAAAGTCAACCGATTCCTCACCTTGACTGTGCAGATTGTTTCCGTGGCGGTCTATAATGACTGCATCAATTCTCAATACCGACTCATCATCCATACAAAAATTAAGAGGGGCAATATTCACGGGTATAGTGACACCGAGGTAGTCGGGATAGATAGAAGGCTGAACAGCCTCCTGCTTTGCATCACTGACAGTCTCCGTGCAAGCAGCGAGGAAAAGTAAAAAAGTAAAAAGGTAAAAAGGTAAAAAAGTCTTCCGTTTCATTGCTTCTGGATGTGATGTAGTAATTTGGCATAGTTTTCGCGGTCGCCCGTCAACAGATAGTAGGCCATCAGGTATTCTAAAGCCAGACGATTGTCCGTATTGCTAAAATAGAGACTTTCAAGCATTTCGGGGGTCACATGGTCACTGAAATAAAAGTCTTCCTTATAGGCACACTTACGCAGGTGCCCGTATTCGGGATGCTTGGCTATCGCCTCTTCATTTCCCAACAGCGGTAGTGTCTCATTGGCCCAGTCACGATAAAAGAGGGTCTTCTGTAGGGCCGAGAGATATTTACGAGACACTTCGTATTTGCCGAGTATCAGGTTGGTCTGAGCCAGACGTTTGTAGCATCGGGCACTTTTTTGGAAGTCAAGTATAGCTTCTTGAGCTTCAAATACTGTTCGCTGGGCAACATAAACCATACCCAACTGATAGAATGCCTCTGCTGTAGGCATCGGACTGGTCGCATCACTCTGGACATCAGGCAAGAGACCTGCAATACCATTCTGGTTATAATCGAACAGGTGGTTGACGAGCTGGCCATGCATGGCCAAGGCCAGATTCTGTACCGTAACCCCAATCTGATTGTTAGGCTTTTCTTTATTGATGGTTTCAAGGATACGGTTCCATTGCTGGTGCGAGGCCATGAAGTCGTATTGCATCACCTTCTCAGCTTTCATGTTGCTGTTTTTCCAGACGAAATATCCAAAAACGGCTGCAACCAAGACAAAAGAGGTGAGAGGAAAGAGGTAAGAGGTGAGAGCATTGTTCTGTTGCTGAGCATTCTCTGATTTCTTACTTCTAACAACAAACCACATCACAAAGGGAATGATGATGGCAGAGAACCATGAAGCATAGAGCAACGTGGGGAATATGGTCGGATAACGATAGTAATGACTACCACCAAAGGCCACCCAATAGAGTATCAGAAAGGCGACAATCATCGCTATGAGTCTTCCCCACCCTTTGGTCAACCGGAGAAGCCCCCAGACGGCAAGCTGCGTAATCAGGACGGCCCAGACGCCACCCAACAGTGCATGCTCGTCGAGCAGGAAGAGCCAGAGCAGAAACGAAGGTACAAAACTCAAACCATATAATAATTGAGAATTAAGAATTGAGAATTGAGAATTAAACAGGCGCAGCGTCAGAAGTTGAACCGCAGAAAGCAGAAACGCAATGATCAGCGCCCCCACCCAAGCATAAAGGAAGAACTGTGTACAGAAGCGGCCTAACAGGTCGGCTACGCCACCTGGCTGCTTCACAATTTCCCACACATAGGTGGTGTCGAAGAGGAAGAGCTGGTACTGCTCCTGATAATGCAAATGATGCGGATAGGCCAATCCGAAAAAGAGGAGAACCGCCACACCGAAGAGAATGGTGTAGAGTAACTGATGAAGGGTGACAGATATATGTAAATGCTTCATTTAACTATTTGTCAAACACCTTACTAAACTCATCAACGCTGATTTTGACAGGTTCAACCATGAACTCTGGACGGTTATAGCTCTTCAGAAGGCTGATGTGCAGTTCGGGGTCTTCCTGGGGCATCAGGAAAGCCTTTTCAACTTTTCCGTTGTTGAAATAGGCAAAATAGACACGGCTGTAGTTGTCATCAGCACGACGGCTTGCACACATAATCCAATGTCCGTTGCTCGACCATGAGGGGTAGCTGTCAGAAAAGTCCTCACTGTTGAGGAGGGTGAGATCGAGTGGCGAAGCGGTCTCCCAGGTGAGGCTCGTACCTGTATATTTGTCCATCGGGATACAAACGATGTCGGCATCATGGTGTCGGCTATGGAAACAGCCATATTGTCCCAAGGCAAATAGCAGATAGCGGCCATCGGGACTGATGCGTGGCAACGTGACGCTCTTGTCAGCCGAAGCAGCATCATACACCAGTTCCTCTTCGCCGAAGTTGTGCGATGCCAAATCAAACGAACGACGAACGAGATTATACTGTATTTTCGGGTAGGTAATTCTGATATCCTTGTCACGCATCTCTTCTGGAAGCGGAACAGACTTGCAGTAATAGAGGTATTTGCCATCAGGCGACCAGGTAGGATACACCTCTAATAGTGTAGTATCGGCACTGACAACACTCACCGAGTCGGTCTCTACGTCATAGAGAATCATGTCGCTGGCCAAGTCATATACCTCAATTTTGTTGGGATTTGCCGTATGGAATCCCTGTCGTGTCTTGTTGGTTGAGAAGGCTATCAGCTTAGCTGTAGGATGCCATGCTGGATAAACACCTCCAGAGATGGTATAGTCGCGCTTCAGATTGACTCTCGAAACCTTACCATCATTCACAATAACAGTACCGGGATTTGCCAGACGCACGTGGAAGAGCATGTTGTCGGTCTTATAGTTCTGATAGCTGTGACAGTTGATGCACTGGCCTATCCTATTATTATTCATGGTAATCTCGTTGTTGAAGATCTGCGTCTCTTCAAACGTAGTGAGATTGCGCTGGGCAATCTCCATGTAAGTCCATGCGACATACGATGGCTCAATCAGGCGATACGAGACATATTCGTCGATAGGGTCTTCGACCACACGTATTTCAAACGGGTTGAACGAGAGCCATTCACCCTCTTTCTTCCCCCAAACCTCTACCTTGATGCTCTTGCCTTTCGAGGCATCGAGCATAGCGTGCCATTCCGACTCAGGAATCTGCACTTTCACACCATTGCCGTATGTCTGCTGCTGGCCATCGGGGGTTGTGAGGCGTGACACACACACTTCGAACTCATCGGCAGGGAGCATGAAATTGAGTGGCGCTATGTTGCAAGGCACAGTGACATTACAATAATCGGGGAAGATGGGTGGGAGCACGGAGGACTCTGAGGAGGTAGAGGGCGCAGAGGGGTGACTCACACACGAGGACAGCAGCAATACCATTGCCGCCAGCAGCATAATGTAGGAGTGGATATATCTTTTCATGATTTTCTTATGATGCAACTTCGTTTTCAATCATTCCATTTACAATAAAGCTTTTTCTTCCAAAGATGTTGTACCACCAATAGGTATCTCCATATTCTTCACGCATTTTCTCACCAAGCTCTTCCAGTGTCATACCAGGCTTTGCCAAACTTTCCATAGTCTCCCAGAACCGCTTATAGCGTTCGTAAACGGTCTGCATGACAGGGGCCATCATACGTTTTTCTTCTGGTGCCTTATCCATAAATAATATATAAGCCTCCTGCGCATGCAAAGGAAATTGCTCATCGAGGTGCAACTCCACATATTTGTGTAACGCAGCCCAAAAACGACGGGAGTCACAACGTAACATGGCATAGAACAAAGCCTGTTCGGAAGTCACTTTACTGTCGGTATCGTACCAAAGGCTGATACCGTTGACAAGATAGCTCTCACTGTTCTCAACACCAGTAAGCTCATCAGGATAGCTATTTTTCAGTTCCCTAACCTTTTCTGTGACCGGAGCCGGTTGCCAGTTATCGTAAAACGGACGATGATGCAAGATAGTGGTATAGCGTTCTACCAGTTTTTGATCTCCAGTAGCCAAGGCACAGCGGGCAAGCATCTTCAGATAGAAGGGCGAGAAACCTGCCTGTATAGCATTTTCGAAACTCAGGCGAATGGCCTCATTCATCATGCCATAATTGTAATAAACCAGCGGCGATGCAATGTCCAAAAGGGTAACGTGGAGCGAATCGGGGTTGTTGATATTGACTGCATCGTTGCCATATTTGAACGAAAGGTCGAGTAAGCCGCCTTCGTTCATCAGGGCAATATTCTTGAGAAACACCATCGTGCCAGTTAGCTGCTTATTGTCTTCTGCCAGCCGAAGGACCTCCTTCCAGTTGTCATGGGAAGCATGGCGTACCATACGCATTTCATCTATGTAATTCTTATCATGGAACATCAGCGACAAAGTAAAGATCATGCCCGCCACTGCACACAACACCGGCATCAGGGGAACGGTTTTGACAACCCATTTGTTTGAGGAAATGGAGTCACGCGAGAGCGTCCACTTCATCAGTGGAATAAGCACCGAAACAGCACCAAGCACCCAGAACGGGATAGAGAGACGCGCACTGGAGTCCACGGGCGTTACGAAACGGGGAAAGCCGGCCAGCACGACAGCGTCGGCTCTCAGATTCGAATACACCTGAGTATGCCAGATGCTGGCGGTAAAAATAAGTAGGAATAAACCGACAAACTCACGCCAGGTGGGTTTCTCGGCAAGCGCCAAACATAGTACGAAAAGCAAAGCATACCATCCCAGCACCGGATAGATGCAAACACCTAGGAGGTACCAGGCAAGATGCCATTTGCGAGGAGTGCAACGAGCAGCCCACAAAAGCAACAGCATGACGAGATAAGTTACCGACTGCGAGAACCAATAGCCCCTGATAGTGGAGATATAGATCCAATAGCCCTGATCGACAATGGATGTAAGCAGACAGGCAACAGGCAAGAGCATCAGCGCAGAGGCACTTCCCTGTAGCCGGAAAGCCTTGGCACCCACAAAGAATATGAGGGCCCAAATAACAAATATCACACTGGCGCCTAATGACGGCCAACAGAATAACTGCGTGAGCCAAGATCCCGCATACCGCATCAAGCCAAAGGGCTTTGACAGGAGGGTATTGAAAAAAGGTGCTCCGAAGATGAATTCGGAACGGTCGTGTGCTGCATAGAGAACCTCTAAGTTGATGTATAATATATATACAACAAATGCAATGAAAGCCAACAGACTTCCATAGAGAATAGCAGCAGATACTTTGCTTTTATTGATCATTTTGTTTTGCTATAAAAGGCTGGCTCATTGGATTGAGCCAGCCTATTATTAATTATACCATTAAGGAATGATTATTCCTCATAGTAAACTTCATGGAGAGTCATGCTACCGCTGTACAGCATGAGGTCGAGGTCCTTACCACCGGCAGGATCATCGTTAGCATACTTCTTAGCACACTCTCTTGCCATTACGTCGGTAATCTGAAGCTCATTCAGACCATCCACCCA
The DNA here is from genome assembly GCA_905233985.1 of uncultured Prevotella sp. GTDB lineage: Bacteria > Bacteroidota > Bacteroidia > Bacteroidales > Bacteroidaceae > Prevotella. The sequence goes on along the minus strand of CAJOFA010000002.1, from coordinate 63,702 downwards.
CTTCACGTGATCGTAATAGGTGTTACTCCACCAACCGTTCATGACCTTCAGGTCAAAGTCAGCAGTAACATCTGATACTTTAAAGATCAGGGTCTTCAGGCCATCGTAAACCTCATCGGGAATAGTGGGCAGGTGTGCACCTTCAGTTGAGCTGAAACGCATAGCTGCAGCATCCCACGCACCGGGTACGAACGGAACCTGATCGGGGTAGTTAGCCACATCACCATAAATATAGAACTTCTCGAGTGCATTGGTGACTTCCTCACAGTTAATCATAGCACTATCCTTCAGCACGGTACCATCGGCACAAAGAGCATACAGAATAACCTTGTGCTCACCGAGCTTCATCTTCTTCTGTGCATAGTTTCCGATGAACTCCTTGCCACCAATATCCCACATTGCATTGACTGCAGCAGAGGTCTGACAGGTAATCACGTTACCATTCTTGCCACTTTGTGCCTTGTCAACAGTGATACTTGACTTCGCCTTGAGCTCGTCTGCAGAAATGTGACCGTCATTGCTGATATCCTCATGAATAGGATCACAAGCAGCAAAAGCACATATTGCGACAAAAAGCAAAATTAAATTCTTTTTCATAATCTGTTACTTGTATAATTTTAATAAATAACTTTGTATGTCCACTCTGCAGCAGGAGTATTCTCGTCCCATCCTGGGTTCTGCTTCATGGCATTATTCATCAGAGTAATCTGTTTCTGAGGCTTCGGCAAGAAACCGTTGGTATCAGCATAACGCTTAGCCCAAGAGCACGTCATGTGCTTCAATGTCTGAGAATTCTTCTTACCAAGACATGTGATTGTCTTACCTTCCTGAGCCTGCAGAGCCTTAGCAGCCATACAGCCGGTACCAGCGTTAATGCCAGACCAACGGCGCAGGTCGTTGAAGCGGAGGCCTTCCAATGCAAACTCCCAACGACGCTCGTCCTGAAGAGCCTTCAAAGAATAGGAGATAGCAGGCAAGCCGACGCGAGCACGAACCTCGTTCATGTAAGAAGCATCACCAGTGAGCTCAGACAACATCAGCAGCACATCAGCATAACGCATCAGATAGAAGTCCTCGAAGTGGTCACCCTGCTGGGGGTTGCCAAGTGCGCTGGTAGAATAGCCCTCACACTGCTCCCACCATGCATCGTTGTCACTTGCGTTAGCCCAAAGGTTAACCTCAGCGTACTTCTTACATGCATAGCCAGACTCCTCGTTGTCGTCCTTCTCGTAGGTGTAAGACTCAAGCTCGTTTTCGAGGTCAATCATAGTAGCGAGCTTACGCTTATCTCCATTATCCCAGTCGTCCCAAAGGTTGCATGAAGGAGTACCCTGACCCCAACCCTGGTTGAACGGATAAGTCTTGGTGCGCTTACCATTGTCGTTGGTAGCACCGTTACGAAGGCCCCAGAAGCAAGAGAGGTAGTTAGAATACATACGCGGGTTGCAATATGTACCACCGATATTCCAGTTAGAAGCATTCATGAACTGAATCTGGAAGATTTCCTCGGTGTTACCGTTACCCATACCAGGCTGGTCGAAGCAGTCAGCACGATCCATATCCTTGATAAACGCGTATTGTCTCTTACCTTCAGCTGCTAAAGCATCATCATGTGCCTCATCCCAAAGGAAGCTGTTAGAGTACTGCCAGAGTGAACGGAAGTCCTTACAGAGCTTGTAACCACCAGTATTAACGATGTCTTTCAGAGCAGTAACGATGTCAGCTTTTGCAAGCTTGGTGCCTGCGGCGCAACCTTCCTGTTCTACAAGTTCCATAGTAGCATCACCAGAAGAGAGATCCAGCTGCTTCTTGTAGAAGCCAGCCCAGAACATCCATGCACGAGCCATAAATGCCTCGGCAGCGAACTTGTCAGCATGACCAGAACCATTGGCTCTCTCAGCCTTCATCAGGTTCTTGGCAGAAACAAAGTCAGACAGAATCTGCGGATAGATCTTCTCTTCAGCACTTACCTGCTGCTGCATCTCGTCCGTAATAGTGGTAGAGGTAATCAGAGGTACATCGCCATACATCTGGGTGAGCAACATCGTGTAGAAGCCACGCATGAAGAATGCCTCACCGAGCAGCTGGTTACGCTGAGCCTTCTGATCTTCAGTCCAGGGTACGTTATCGATGGTTTCAATCATGTTGTTAGTACGTGAAATACCACCATAGAGAAGGATGAAATCCTGCTCATACTGGTTGGCACTTGCCGTTGTGAAATGATGCAGTGATTTGTTCACATTGTCCTGCAGACCACCACTTCCGTAGCATTCGTCAGACATTATACACCACCAATAGAAAGGATTATTACAAATACCACTTTGGTCACCGCCACCCAGTGTATTCATGATACTGTAGGTAGCTGCATTCAAAGCCTCCACATCCGCAGGCTTACCAGGGAAAGTGGCAGAGGTCATCTCAGTCACACGCGGATCGGTGTCCAGCATGTCGTTACAAGATGTAAACAAAGTTGCTGCTGACAAAACAGCTAACGATGATAAAAGATATTTCTTCATAACTTATTTGTCGATTTAGAATTTAATACTTGCACCAACTAAGAAAGTACGAGAGGGCGGGTAAAGACCCAGGTCAATACCAGATGCCCAGCCACTACCACCAGCTGAGTTACCAACCTCAGGATCGAGACCAGTGTAACCAGTGAAAGTAAGGAGGTTCTGAGCCTGTACATAGAAGCGGAGCTGCTGGAACGGACAAGCCTTCCAAAGATGCTTGAAGTCGTAACCAAGCGTGATGGTCTTGATCTTGAAGTAGTCAGCATTCTCCATGTAACGAGTAGATACCCAGTTGGTATTCTCACTACCGGTACTTGAAATACGCGGCATGTCGTTTGAGGTACCCTCACCATGCCAACGATTCAGGATGGTAGTATCGTAGTTCTGATAAGGAGCATCACTGAATGAACGGTAAGAACGCATGATCTGCTGACCAAATGCACCGGCACCGTTTACAGCGAAGTCAAGACCCTTCCAAGTGAAGCCAAGGTTAATACCCAGCATCACATCGGGGTTAGGATTACCAATCTCATGACGGTCGCAAGTTTCACCCTCTGCATAGGTAATCACACCATCACCATTCCAGTCATCCCAGATGCAGTCACCAGGCTGTGCGTTGTCAAGAACGGCCTTGCCGTCTGCACGTGCCTGATCAATCTGAGCCTGATTCTGCCAGATGCCGCTGTAAGACATACCGTAGAAGTAACCGATGGGGTAACCTTCCTCTGCACGGTAGCAATACTCAGTACCCTGTGAGAGCACACCTGCAGGACCGTCGATGCGTTTGTTGTCGTTAGCGATACGGGTTACCTCATTCTTGTTGGTAGCGAAGTTCACGCCAATGTTGTAACTGAAGTCGTCGCCGATTCTGTCATTCCAAGTAAGAGCAAGCTCAATACCGGTATTCTCCACGTCACCACCATTGATGGCAGCAGGATTGGTACCATAGATAGCAAGCAGGTTACCACCGATCAGCCAGTCCTTCGTGGTCTTCTTATACCAGTCGAAGTTTACACCCAGACGGCTGTTGAGGAAACGAGCGTCGAAACCGAAGTCGAGCTGCTCAGAAGTCTCCCAAGTAAGGTCGGGGTTGGGAACGATGTTAGCGTAGGCACCGGTGTGGGGAACGCCACTGGTAGAAGTAACCATATCTGAACCGAACTTGTAACCGCTGTCGTTTGCGTCACCTGACAGAGCGATGGTTGCCAGATACTGATACTTAGAGATCGAGCAGTTACCGTTCTGACCCCAAGATGCACGAAGTTTGAAGAAGTCCATCCAGCTCTTGGTGGGCTCCATGAAGCTCTCATTGGTAATTACCCAACCAGCAGAGAATGAGGGGAAGGTACCCCAACGCTTACCGTCTGTAAAGATACTTGAACCATCATGACGGATGGTGAAGGTTGCCATATAGGTCTCGTTCCAGTCCCAAGTTACACGACCGAACCAAGATGCGAGATATTCCTCATCATTGGGGCTACCACCGAGACCGATGTCAGTAACATTGGCGACCTTGAAGTTCGACAGGTATGCAGAATCCCAACCCTTCAACGTTGCGAGCTGGTCACCCCACTGAACAGTGTTAGATCCATTAAGGTTCACACTCCAAGCGCTGCTCTGGAAGGACTGACCAATCATGGCGCTGATCTTGTGACCATTCAGAATAGGAAGATCATAAGTAAGAGTATTCTCAACAGACCATGAAGTGTTCAACCAAGCGCTCTGGCTAACACTATAGGTAGTACTTGTGGCGTTACCATAACCAGAAGAGCGAGGCTCACCGTAGTTACGATATGCACCAGAACCCCAGTTGTAGTTGAACTGAGAACGGAGTCTCAAACCCTTGATGGGCTGAATAACTGCGAAAGCTGTGGCGCTGGCATTGAAGTTGCGGCTCTCTGCCTGAGAGTTGAAACCACCCTTATCGAGGTTCTCCCAAGGATTGCTGAACAAAGAAGAGTTCCAGCCCTGGCCATAGGTTACATTACCCGTGAAATCCTGATAAGTGTAGATGTCGCCATTAGCAGCATACTGCGGCATGAGCGGGCAAGTCTGGAGCAAGCTGTGAATGTAGCTCCAATACATACCATCCTCAGCCAAGTCGTGGCTCTTGGTATAGCCGATAGAGATGTTCTCACCAATGGTGATAGCATCAAAATCCTTAGCCTGCAGAAGCACGTGGTCGCTGTTGATACGAACAGTGTGGCGCTTGTAGTAAGAAGCTTTGTCAGCACCCATGATACCTTCGTTACCAGTATAGGTGTAAGACATAGCGAACTTTGAACGGTCAGTACCACCAGTCAGGGTTACAGAATGGTTCTGCTGAACGGCATTCTTGTTGTTGAATGCATCCCACCAGTCAGTACCTTGCCAACCTTCATTTACCTGCTTGAGGATGTCAGCGGGAACGTAGTTTTCCCAAATCATCTTCTGACCAGAAGTATTGAAGGTGTACTCATCAATAATGTTCATGTACTGCTGAGCATTGAGCAGCTGCGGGCGCTTGTAGGCGTTAGACCAACCGATGGCACCATTGTAGCTGAGCTCAATCTTACCAGCTTTACCCTGCTTGGTCGTAACGAGAATGACACCGTTTGCAGCACGGGCACCGTAGATGGCTGCCGATGCAGCATCCTTCAGCACGTCAATGCTCTCGATATCGTTCGGGTTGATTCCGTCAAGGCTACCGCCAGCAACACCGTCGATTACATAGAGAGGAGTAGAGTTACCGGTGGTACCGATACCACGGATGTAAACCTTGTAACCCTTACCAGGCTGTGTAGATGACTGAGTGATCTGTACACCAGGTGTCTTACTCTGCATGGCTTCGAGTGCGTTGGTTGTGTTCAGCTTGGCGATTTCATCACCCTTCACCTGAACAGTAGCACCTGTCACCAGCTTTTTCTTCTGGACACCGTAACCGATAACCACAACGTCTTCAAGACTCTGTGCGTCTTCGCGCAGTGTAACGGTGATGTTACTACGGCCCTGTACACTGACTGTCTCAGTGACATAGCCTACATAAGAGATAATCAGCGTGGCATTGCTTGCAGCTGACACGCTGAAATTACCATTGAAGTCAGTGACAGTAGCTGTCTTGGTTCCTTGCACTTGTACGCTTGCACCAATAACAGGTTCACCAGCTTCATCATTTACTACACCCTTGATTGTGCTTTGAGCCATTGCTCCGAGTGGGAGCAAACAAAGCAGGCATAGTAACATCAATGGCTTTTGCAGATTCTTAAGATTCCACATAAGTTAATAATTAAACTAGTTACTAATAAAAAAATTTAGATTCTTTTTTTCACGGTGCAAAATTATGATAAAATTTGTTTATGGACTTTATAAATTGTTTCAAAAACTTTATTTCATGTAACAATTGCCGAATAATGCGTTAAAATAAAGGGTTTGCGGAGAATTTTAAGGATTGTCCGACACCTCAAAAGAGCGGTTTTTTCATCATTTTTTGACTTTTTTAAACAGAACTTTAACCCATTTTGGAGCTTAAAAGGCCCAAATCGGGGCAAAAAAGCCCCTAAAACACCCCCAAAAGTGAGCGCGGAAGACCTACTTCAGAGATTTGAACTAACCCAAATTTGTTAAAAACGAATAATACTCCGTCCAGGGAGATGCTTATCTCAGAATTTATGCGTACCTTTGCCCCGTCATATATAATAAGGTATATATACATATATATAATATAATAAGAACAGATATGAAAAGGTTTGTTATTTCGATGATTCTAATTGTGGCTGTCACTGCCATAGAGGCAGCCAAACCCCGTACATCGTTAATCGTGTACTCCACCAAGAAGCAGACCGTCACGGGCTTCGGCGGTGCTTGCTGTGATGGTGCCATGAAGCCTTTCGGCACAGACAACGCTTGCGTGAGCAGGCTTTACGGCGTCAAGTCAAAGATTGGACTGAACATCCTGCGCATGGAAATTTCACCGAGCTTCACAGGTGACAACTGGGGCGACTACGACTGGAACGGTTCGCTGCCATCGGCCAAGACCGTGAAGAACCGCGGGGGTATCGTCTTCGGTACGCCATGGTCTCCTCCCGGTGAATACAAGACCAATGGCACGGCGCAGGGCGGCAATGCAGAAGACCAGGGATACCAGAGGGGCAAGTTGCGTGAGGACTGCTACGACAAATTCTTCCCGTGGCTGAACTCATACCTACAATGGATGAAGGACCATGGTGTTGAAGTTGATGCCGTGTCTATTCAGAACGAGCCAGACTGGTGGGTAAGTTACTCTGGCTGCCTGTATGACCCCGAGGATTTGGTCAATCTGGTCAAGAACTATGCTTATATGCTCGACCGCGAGACTTATGCCGGCGTTAAGCTGATTACCGGTGAACCGCTGGGCTTCACACAGAACTATACCGACCCGCTCCTGCAGGACGAGACGTGCCGAGGACAGATAGACATTGTGGCCGGGCACCTCTACGGCCATTTACCCCTCCAATACATGAAAGCGGCAGGCAGACTCGCCCTTCAGTATGGCAAGGAGCTCTGGATGACAGAACACTCGGTGACCGACAATACCGGCGCACTGCCTACATGGAAAGAGAACCTGATTTTTGCCGAGGAGCTCAATGAATGTATGCTGGCCGGCTGCACGGGTTACATTTACTGGTATCTGCGTGCACATTGGTCTTTCTGTGGCACAGGCGAGACACAGTATGGTGCAGGCAACGTTAAGGACCAGCTGCTGCCCCGCGCCTTCGTCATGTCCCACTTCTCGAAAAACGTTACTGGTTCCACACGTTTAGAGACTTCACAAGATGTAAACGCCGGACGTACGAAAGAGGAAGAGCCACAGAACTATCAATTCTCGGCATACGCCAAAGGCGACTCCATCATCGTGATGTGCATTAACACGACAGATGAAACACGCGACGTAAAAATAACCCTGCCTTCCAATGTGACAAGCGGGCAATTATGGCTCTCAACGGGCAACGAGAGTGAGAACCTCTGTCAGAAGTCGGACCTCGACATTACTGAACCTATCAGTTCATACCTCTACGAGATGCCTGCCCAGAGTTTGAACACCTTTATCTTTATAGTTGACGACGGTTCTGCCATTGAGGAGGTAAGAGCCGTGAAGGAAGAGATAACAACCGGTTGGTGTACTTTGGATGGCCGTAGGCTAAGCGGAAAGCCGACACATAGAGGTGTCTATATCCATAACGGCAAAAAGGTCGTGATTAAGTGAGTATAAAGCATGAGCTTGCTCAAATAGTTATTGGTTACAGTGGAGTCCCCTGGGGGGACCGAAACGGTCCCCCCAAGGGACCAAAACGGTCCCCCCAGGGGGAACTTACTGTAACGATAAGCTGTTTGGGTTATTGGCGACGCAGAATCTTGCGGCAAGTACCGTCAGTCATGCGCTCAATGACGATGCCATTGTAGTGTTGACCTTCCGGAATCCGACGGCCCGACAGGTCGTAGCGCACGATGTTGCCAGGAGTGCTGTTTTCTACCTCTAGGATGCCACTCTCACCATTTGAGAACTGCCAGGCATCTACATAGAAATCGGTAGCAGATTTTACGGCAATAAATAAATTGTTTTTTACTCCCTTGAATTTAGTAGCGTCAATATCAAACGTCTGATCTACCATCTCTTCTGAAGCTGAAGAGAATTCGAAGGTGGCTATCGGTGCGCCGGCGCGACTGAAACGCAGTTCCAAAGTAGCAGTTCCTTTAGCACGCAGGGTAAATTTATTAGCACCAGCTCCGAAGTCCACGCCGCGTACGCTAATCCACGAGCAACTCTTCATGTTCACCTGCATATTCTCCGAGACTTCGTTGCCCAACTTATTAATCTTGGTGTTCTTATTGATATTGGTAAAATCTTCATAATCCACACCGCCACAGCTGGCCATCGTCTCAGCCTGCTGCCATTCGTAGGGGTTCAGGTGCTTGATTTGTGTGACACCTTCAAGGTTTGTCGTAACCTGATTGATTGTCTGCGTTCCCTCGTTCACCGTCGCCTTATTGACACAGATGGAACGGAAGATGCCGCAATCATTATCTATGACACCGGCACTTCTCCAGCTTTCCATCAGAGGAGCTCCATGATAGATATGATAATAATTACCCTGGAACTTCTGCAAATGAGAGTGGTTGTTGTTCGTACCCATGCCGGGGTGAGGACCATAGACTCCCTTGTAAACCCAAGAGTCCGGGTTTAACGGGTCGTCGCTGACCATATAGCACATCGTGCAGGTATTGGGCTTCGGAGCGCTGATGCCATGCTCTTCCTGGTAGGCATTCCAGTCAGCATCATTACGCTGTGCCCAGTTCGAACAATAGGTATAGACGAACTTACCACCAATGACATTCAGCTCGTTGGCCTCAAAGTGGTAGGGTGCATGTATCTTGACAGCCGTGCCGTCAACTTCAGTCATCGAGGGCTTCAGCTTCACAATACGTGCTGCTTCGGGCATGATTGTACTCGGGCCAAGACCACCAAAAGAAATCCAACCCACTCCGTTGTCATCAATGGTTACACCTGGGTCGAAATTGGCATTGGTACCCGACGGATTTGCGCCCGGGGTATCATAATGAATCATCAGCTTGTTGTTTGGTGACTTCCATGGGCCTGTAGGCGAATTGGCCTTCAGTACACCAACGCCATGACTGCTGTTGCAGAAGTAGAGGAAGAACTCATCGACTCCCTCTTCATTTGTGCGCCAGGTGACTGACGGTGCCCACGAGACGCCGTAGCCTTGATACCAGGGACTTGTCACCCACGAGGCACAGAGTTTCTTCGTGTCGATGGTGCCGTGGAAAGTCCAGTTTACCATGTCATCGGTTGAGAAGACCACGATAGACTTGATTTCACCATAACTGTTTTCACCCTTCTTGCCATTCGCAATGAACTGCTGGTGGTCATTCGAGCCATAGACATACAGTCGTCCGTTGTACTCCAGGGCGGTAGGGTCAGCGCAGAAAATATTGGCACTGATGGGGTTATTGTAACCCGTTCCTTTATAGTCAGGGGCCAGCGTCTGTGCCTCAGCTTGTAAACAGACAGCCATCATGACCGCTGTGACAAATAGATACTTTTTCATATTGTGTTGTTATTTTGTAAGATTTCGTACATATTTCACGGGGTCTGCATCACCTTTCAGCACATCGGCAAACTTCTGCGGACGGATGGTGACCGGTCCACGCATAAATTCAGGAATGTTGTAGCACTTCATAAACTGCCGGTGATAATCAGGGTCTTCACAAGGCAGTTCAAAAGGCTTCGACCACTGTCCGTCGCTGTCTATATGTGCAAAGAAGGGGCGTGTGTATTCTCCGTCGTTACGACGGCTACTGAATACCAGCCACTTGCCATTGCTTGACCAGGAGTGATAACTCTCCGTATCCTTTGAGTTGATTTCGTCCAAGGGACGGGACGATTGTGTCTTCAGGTCCATCACCCACAGGTCGGCATCACGGTGCCAGATGTGGAACACGCCGTACTGTCCCATGGTGAATATCAGCCAGCGTCCGTCGGGCGACACTCTCGGCAGCGTAGCACTCATGCCCTGCCCCGCAGCATCGAACACCAGTTCGCGCTCTCCGAACGTCATAGTCTCCGGGTCGAAAGACTTCCGGTAGATATTGTATTTCACGTCTTTTCTCCATTTTATAATCTGTGACGCATGACTTGTCGTATCGGGATATTCAAAGTGTGCACTACAGTAATAGAGTGACTTGCCATCGGGTGCCCAGCAGGGAAACACTTCCAACTCCGTCGTGTCGTTCTCGATATTTGTCACCTCGTTGCGTTCCACATCGTAGGCAATCAGGTCACTTTCTGCGTCAAACACCTCAATCTTGTTCGGGCTCGTGAGTTGGAAAATCTGAGCCGTGTTGTTCGTAGAATAGACTATCAGCTTCAGCCAGGGATGCCATGCAGGATATACACCGGCCGAAAGGATGGAGTCGTTCTTCATGTTGATTTTCCTCATATCTCCATCGTAGGCAATGAGGGTGCCACCCATATTCTGACGGGCATGGAACTGCAACCGGTCAGGGTCGTACTGCTGGTAGTTGTGGCAGTTGATACATTGCCCCTTGCCCTCTTCGCTGCACAGGATATTGTCATAAATGACGCTCTCGTCGTAGTTCTCCAAACAACGCTGACTGATGGTGAGTTCCTCGTAGCTGACGTATGAGGGAGAGATGAGACGGTAGCTCATATAGGGATCGATACTGTCCTTCGACACATAGATATCAAAAGGCTTATACTTAGTCCACTGCCCCTCGTAGCAGGCATAGACCTCTACGCCGATGCTCTTACCTGCAGCACGAGCCACGAGCTGCTGCCAGTCATCCTGTCCGGGCTGGATTTTATCGCCCCCGCAGAGCAGTTCCTCACCGCCAACCGTAAACCGTGTCACCATCTGTTCTGCCCGCTGGTTCATTTCAAACGTCAGCGGTGCCATGTTCACGGGCACCGTTACCCCCTTGTAGTCGGGATAAATGTCGGGCTGTTTGTCTGATGACGTATAGTCCTTCGGCAGTTGCGGTCCACAGGATAAAAGTAAAAAAGCAAAAAGGTAAAAAGGTAAGATCAATATACGATGTTTCATAATTCTTTATTTCTTAAAGGTATGCTATGTCTTCCATAAGGAAATACTCATAGAAATAGGTGTCGCCAAACATCGGATAGAGCGCCTTACGTACCTCCGGGAATTCCCTATCATCGTATTGCTGCAACATCTGGTCAAACTGCTGGTAGGTTCTCTTCATACCCTCATCCGCTTGTATTTGGAGCGGAGAATTCTCATCTAAGACGGAAAAGAGGTAGGCTGCTTCCTTGTAGTAGCGCGGTATGGGTTCCCCCTGATGCTGACTCAGGTATTTCGCGAAACGAGGCCAGAATTGTTTGATATCTTTTGTCCACAGCGTAGCCAGCAGGCACTGCTCCTGGAAGTAAGGATCATCGCTATCCATGACGGCCAGATGATTCATCAGGTATCTCTCGGCATAGCCATTATCAGCACCGATAGCATCTGGATATTGCAGCATGTGCGTCACAGGGCCCGTCTCTTTGTCATTTTTTCTCAGTTCAGGCTGTTGCTGTAATGCCTCCAAATGCTCTGCCCACTCGCTGTGGAACAGCGTGTGTTTCAGCAGTTCGGTATATTTGTACATGGCGTTCGTCTCACCAGCCATCAGTCCGCAGCGTGCCAAATATTTCAGGTGCTGCACTCGCCAGCCAAACTCCACACCAGCCTCGATGCACATGTGATGGCAGTCGTTCATCATACCGTAGTGATAGTATAACATATCGCCAACAATCATCGATGCAGGAGGGGCAAAGGGCGAATCAGGCTTCTTCGAACCGTTGACATACTTGTACATCTCTGAACCCTGCCGACCCAGTCGAGACAATGCCAAGTTTCTCATCATCACGATGGATCTCGTAGGGACGTCCTGCTGCTTGGCAGCTTCCTCCAGCACTTCCTCCCAACTTGTCTGTTCTATGTAGTGCAGCATGGCTGCCTCATGGTGGAAGTTTTCGTCCTTCATCCACATTTCCCGTACGCCATACATCGTTGCTGCCAGCACACCAATGACAATGGCATTCTGCCACCAACCCTTGTAGTTTCTGCGCTTGACGGCTTTTTTCTTAACCTTGACCTTCTTAAGTTTCGGTTGTTTCGTTGACACGCCGACTTTGCCTTTGTCCGACTGTAAGGGAAGAACCCATAGCGTTTTTGTCTCATCTGACTCAGATGAGTTATCGCTCTGCTCAGTAGCATTCGTCTGCCATTTGCCAATGGTTAGGATGAGCAGACAAGCTCCCAGTAATGCATAGGGCACATAGTACTGAGGATAACTCTCAAGAATCTTGAAGATGGGCAGTGCCGTCCACCACAGATTCACCATGTTCGTCTGGTAATACACATACTGATAGTACAACAGGGGTATAGCTGCCACAGTCAACAGGCCCAATATGCAGTCAGCCAAGGCTTGCCAACGGTTTTTGTCTAACCGCCAGCACCAAAGCGCCATCAGCACTGTCGCAGCCAAGGCGTACGAGCCAAACAACGGATAACCGACGATGGTGGTCACAACAAACAGCACACGGCGCCAAATCCTGTGTGCTGACAGTAAGCGGAACACCCACAGCAGGGCAACAATCACCATCACGCCTATGGTGGCATCAAAGTACCAGCCTTTCAGCTTGATGGGGTATATCCAGTAGCCCATCTCCACGTTGGCAGCCAAAAGCATCGCCACCGGCACTACCAGTAACAGGGCCCATTGCCGGCTGACCATAAACGTGCGTTGCATCATCCACATCAGCAGCAACCACAATAAGCACAACACGGTTACGCCTAATACAGGGTAGTACAACAGCTGTGTCAGGAAGCAACCCATATAGGAGAGTAGTCCTCCAGGCACCAGCATCAGCTGTCGGAAGAACAAGGGTGTGTCGAGAAAGAGGTTTTGCTCCTGAATCTTCCAAAGTACATGGTACTCATAGCTCAGAAGCAACCCTGCCGTCACTGCCAGTGCCGTCAGCCACACCACAGGTGCAATGAACTTTTTGAACGAGCTCATGCTTTATTCTTACTTAATCACGAACTTTTTGCCGTTCTTGATAACGATGCCCTTATAGTCAGGACCCACCCTCTGGCCAGAAAGGTTATAGGTATAGCCATCACCATTCACAGGGACAGCCCCTTGACCGGTGATTCTTACCTCTTCCATGCCAGTGTATGTATCAACCTTCAGCGTGCAGAAGGTGAAGTAGGTGGGTTCGTCGAACATGGCGGGATGAGCAGCATCCTTCAAATACTTTCCGGTGCCGACATTCAACATCGACCAACCCTTGCCATCGACATACTCTATCTTCCACACAGCACCATTGGCAATCGCATAACCTTTCTGGTTATTCAGTCCATTGGCAAAGCAGCATTCGCCATCAACAGCCTGTGAGTTCAAATAGGCAGTATTACCATCCACCTCGTATACTTCATCATCAGGAGTAACCAGTTTTAAGGAATTGCCACCTGAGATTTTTCCCAGTTTGAACTGGTAAGCCTCATTGGATAAATCGAAGGCAGTCCTATAATCGCTATTGGCCATTTGCTGACCTGACGAGCAGTATAAAGCCGTTTGGTCTGCCTCGTTGACGATAGCAAAGGTCTTACCGGCTAAATCTGTTACCTTGCCTGTCAAGCGCTCGTCAATCGTATAGTATTTGGCATAAATTTCAGGATGGTTCATCACATCAAGAGCTTTCTCGGCATAGCGCTTACCAAAGGTACGATAACCTGCAGCAGAGAAATGCCAGGGGTCGACACCGTTGCCAGGGATACCCTCAGCTGAGACCACATGACCATTAGGAATTACATCAGGTATTTTAGCAACAACATGATTATGCCATGAGCAGCCACCACCCATGTTCTCGTACTCTGTCTCACCGACAAAGATGGGGGTATCGGAAGCTCTGAGGCCTAAGTCATGCAGCATGTCCTTATAGATTTTCTTCACCATGCCGGGCCACTTCTCGTCTCCATTGTTCGATTCACCCTGGTGCAGCAGGATACCCTTGATGACACCCACCTGCTGGGCTTTCTTAGCCATTTCGATGATGCGTCCATAAGGATTGCCGCCATAATAAAGGTTGGCCAGCGTAGCCCACCACTCATTGGGATTGTCTGCCATCTTCTGCTGGTACAAGTCCTTGTCGAACATCTCGATAGGACTGCCACCCATAGCAACGGCAATAACGCCAATCTTGACGTCGGGGAGCTTCTCCACCATCGTACGACCGAAATAGTCCGTGGGACCCAACTTTCCCTGAGGACTGACGATAGGACACTCTGCCTTATACCAGTTACCCATAACACGGTTGGGGTTACTAAAGTTACAGGTTGCCAGCATCTGGAAACGCTCGTCAACGTTGCCCACATCCTGGGCTTCCCATTGAGCGTTACCTTCCATATTCGACTGTCCGAAACAAATGTAGATATAGAAATTGGGATCTACCTGTGCATTCGCCTTCGTGAGGCAGGCCATCAGGCCCAGGAACATGATAAAAATCGTCTTCTTCATCTTGTTATTTCCTTTTTCTTTACTTTCTTACAACTTTCTTACCATTTATAATCACGATGCCACGATAGTCGTCACCGACGGAAACACCCATGAGGTTATAGGCACGACCGTCAGTAGCATTGGGAGCGCCGTTGGTTAACGTGCGAATGGCTGTCGGCGTAGGACTGGTAACATGCAGTTCACGTGGGTTCGAAACCTTCTCCTGACCCTCTGCATTCACCATAATAGCCGTGATAGAATACGTGGTCATCTCAGAAGGTACGAAGGTGACAGTATAGGGTGCCTGCGTCGCAGTGCCTACATACAGGTTGTTGGCATAGAACCTCACCTCGCTGACGGAACTGTTCTTAGCCGAGAATTTGCCCTTAAGCTCTATCTCATCGCCTACACCGTAGTTTTCAGTATAGTTTGCCACCATGCACGTACCCTGACATGCTGTATAGCGGTTAAGCGTCAGGCTCTTGAAGTAGAATCCACCCTTCTCCACCATCAGCGTGATGACATGACGGCCCGCCGTCAAAGGTACGAGCAGGTTACCATGCAAAGTCTTAAAGGAACTGGAACCGCCCGTCTTGGGTACCTCAACGAACTCGGTGAGGTATGACAGGCTGTCGAGACCATACTCTGCCAAGTGGAAACGGCCATTCGCATTGGTTGAAGCAATCTCTGCATCAAAAGAATACATACCGTCCTCAGCAACGTCAACGGTATAATCCATCCACTGGCCCTCCTTCAGAGACGTAGTAACGCTACGTGTGGCATTGTTGAAGGCAACACCGGAAGCACCTTCGTCGTATTCATCGATGTTAATCGTGCCGGGAATCTGAGGAACCGTCTCGTTATAGGGAGCACGCTTCTTGGTAGAATTAAGCACCTGGAAACGGCCATAACGCTCATAGGTAGAGCCATCAGTAGCAGTCACCACAGCCTTCGTGATTTTCCAGCCAGGAGCACTCGTCGTGTATTCTACAATGTATGGGGCTTCTGTCATGGTCTTCACCAACTCATCATCTACATAGAAATCTACTTTCTGGATGGTCTTGGTAGCCAGACGTGCATGAACCTTAATAGGGAGCACATCGCCATTTCGGGCCACCTTCATAGAAGCAGGACGGATATAGATAGAAGCCTCTTTTTTTGCACCGGGCAGGGGGCCTACAGCATTCTTGGCTTCATCACTGGCCATATACTCCTTAATCCATATCATAGCAGGACGCTCTACACCGTTCTTATAAAGGCCCGAGTGATCAACCCATGTTTTTCCATAGACGTAGCCCCACAAAGTAACACCAGCACAATAAGGGGCCTCCCACATCTTTGGTAAAACCTTCTGATATTGTGCCTTTTGCTGTGCATCGTTTTCAATATTGATATCCAATTCCGTGACAAACATGGGCATCAGCAAGGCATCTTGCTGTTTTTTCAACGCATTGGTTAATTCGGACTCACTGACATCGCTCAACTCGTGCGCCTGGTTGCCATAGGCATCAATAGGCGCACCGGCATCACGCAACGTCTGCACCAAGGTGATGTAATTATCCAAATCCCAACGAATGGAGTTATAGTCATTGTAAATCAAAATGGCATCCGGCCAACGCTGAGCAGCCATATCAAAGGCTTTAATCAGCCAATCGTAGCCCGTTTTACCGCCACCACCCAGCGTCTCCTTCATCATAGGGTTACCCTGCTGGTGCATTCCTATGGCCTCGTTTACCACGTCAATCATAGGCAAGGTGTTGTACTTGGCCTTGGCATGGTCAAACCAATTGGTGAGAGCGGCAAAACGCTCTTTGGGTGTCAAACTCTCTAACCAACCAGGATACTGGGCACCCCATACCAGTGCGTGGAACTTGTAGGTAAAGCCGTGCTGAATAGCATAGTTAAAAGCCTTGTCACTACCCCAGTTGAAGTTTCCTCTGGAGCCCTCAACAGAAGACCACTTAGACTCATTCTCACAAGTAATCTGGTTCCAGAGCGTATAGTAGGCAGGAATACCGCCTCCTGCATCCACATTGTAGCTGGTTGTGATGTTACCCAAAAACTTGTAGGGATTGCTTGACAACTGTGCATGAGCAACATGACCCCACATCAATAGCGTACACGTTAAAACACTTACGCTTTTCATAAATTTCATAGCTATTCTTAATTATTTTGATTAGTATATACTTTTTCGGGTGCAAAGGTATGAAAGATTATTGGATTCTCATTGTTTGGAACTCTCAAAAACTTTTCCATATGTAACCTCATATAAAAAGCTCTGGACTTTCACAAGCCCAGAGCCTTCACATGTAAAGTTCTAATATATTACTTTTGCAGTAACTTTTTACTTTAGTAAGCAAGCTCGGTTTGTCGCTTACTTAATCACAACCTTCTTGCCATTCTTGATGACGATGCCCTTATAGTCGGCACCTACTCTCTGACCAGAGAGGTTATAGATAGCATTAGAATCTGTTGTGATGTTGTCAGTGATAGTGAAGATGCCTTCACCTCCATACTGGTAAGGCTCTGTACCTGCACCTTCCTTTACATAGAAGTTAGCAGTACCAGTTTCATTAATCAGGTTCTCCCAAGTCTTACCTTCCTCAAGGTCAGCCTTCAGATACCACTGAACGTCAGTAATCTCATAGTCGCAAGCCTCCTTAATCTCAGCCATGTTGAAGGCGATAGACTTCATACCATTAGCTTCTGAAGCAACAGTGAAGTCTCCGTCAAACTCCTGCCACTCGGTAGTGAAGTTTACATCACCGATAGCACCCCAGTGCAGGTAAGCGCCAGGAGCGGCGTGGCACTGTGTAGAAGTCTTAGCCTCCTTAGAAGCCTTATATTTGAACTTGAGATGAGTTACTTCACCCGTAGAGAGTTCGCGGTTAGCAACAAACCAGAACTGGTTATCCCATGCCTGACCAGTGCCAACTTCTGCTTCTCTTGGGTTACCATCATTATCAGCTGTGAGCCAATCACGCTCCAGACCATGTACAACAATTGCAGTATGGTTAGTAACAACGTCAACAGGATTCTTTTCTTCGCCCTCAAGCATCTCGAATGCCATAGCCGAGTACGCGGGATCAATGTAAACCTTCCAAATACCAGCACCAGGCAGGTTCAGCTTAGCAAGACTTGACGCAGTGTAATCCATCCAGTTGTCAGGATCGTTTGTGATAGCGCCGGTTGGCTTCAACGTATTGCTCTTGAAGGCTGCATCGTTACCGCGAACGGTAGAGATCATCACCTGGCTAACATAAGCATCCTTGGTACCGATAGTAGCAACCAAGTTTTCGCCTTCCGGAGTGAACTCGATTGCGTTGTCATAGTCATACTCAAGACCTGCATCGGGATTAGCACCAGCAATGAAGTAGCCCTCGTCAAGCTTCATGCTCTGCCAAGAGAGGTCATCGAAATAGAAATCAATGGCATCATGGTCATTCTGGTTCAGCTGGAATGCGATTGACCAAGTACCAGCCATGTCATCAGCAATGCTCATAGTACCGTCAAATTCCTGCCATTCTTCAGTGAAAGCAATGTCACCAATAGCGTGCCAGATGAGGTAATCAGACGGATTCTGCTTGTGGCACTGAGTTGCAACAGTAACAGCCTTAGAAGCCTTATACTTGAAGTGGATCTTAAGCTGGTCGCCAGACTTCCATTCCTTCGGAGACTGGATCCAGAACTGGTTGTCCCATGCAGCAGCATCACCCTCTGTGATAGCTTCCTTACCATGAACGACGAATACCTTGTTATTTGCATCAGCTGGGTCTGCTTCAATTCTAGCGGGGAAGGGATCCCAAGCACCATCATCATTCATAAGCACAGCTCTCTCCTTCGTCCATGCGCAAATCAGGTAGTTCTTCTCCTGATCATTGAATTTCACGTCAGGATCAGTCCAAGGAGTCGATGCATTACCCATCCAAGAAGGAATAGCTGCAGTTGTGGTCTCAACGATAACAGGCTGGCCATCTTTGGTAAGCCACTCCTGCCATGTGGTCGGACGCTGTGCCTTAGCATTGTGCTGAACCTTTACCCACTTCCATTCAATCGTAGCAGTAGCAGTACCAGGCTGTGCAACGAGGTTACAAGAGGTACCATTGATACCACTGTACTCCCATTCAACCTCAGCCCATTCTGTGCCGATAGTAACTGAAGCTTGGGCTGCGGCCTCACTCCAACTCCAACCCATGTTGACGTTAATGGTAACCTGCTCTGAAGCCTTTACCATTGCTGTCACCTTGTAGGAGCCATCAATCTCGGTGGGAATGCCGTCGGCAATGAAATACTGGTGCCAATATGGGCCGGCACCTGTTACCTTCTGATACTCTGTATTACCAGCCATAGCTGTACCAACAGATTCCTCCCCGTCTTTCCATTTGGCGTCACCATCACCGTCGAGGTCTGCCTGAGTTGCATACCTGTAGTTTGCGCCGTAGTCTGTCATGACACCGTCAACCCACTCGGGTACATAACCCATCACGTAGAAGGGGAAATTTGTTTTCGTTGAGTAGTCGAGATTGTAATCTTCTACCCAATCAGCTTTTGCTCCCATGAACACTGCCAGGAAAGCAATCAGTGTAAACAATTTCTTCATAATAGAAATAATTTAGATTAATAATAAAATTGAATAAAAATAAAATTAAATTCGAAAATAGTCCAGAGTAATAATTGCCAGGAAGATCAGAAGACTTCCTTTTCTTACCTGGCAATTATGTGAGTTCTTTACTTTCCGCTGAGCGCATCACAGAATGCCTTGTAGGTAGCAGTACGCACCCAGTCCTTGCTATATTTGTCTATAGCCCAAAGACCTACGGGGTCACTCGTGTCAACCATGTTACCCTTACAGATACCTGCCTGCTTCTCGTTTGGAATCTTGGTCATATAACACTTGATGACGTAGGCGTAGTAGTCGGCCAGTTGCTGACGCTGAGCTTCAGTGATTTTATCTGCACTGACACTGGCGCCTTTAGCATCCAGATACTTGATATCGAAGTTAGAGAGACGTATCAGTTTGCCAGTAGCAGCAAGGTTGTCAAGCAGCTTGTTAAGCGTTGCCTTGTTAGCTTCCTGCGTTGCGGCATCCTCACTATAGCTGAGATTCAACTTAGCATTAATACCATCAATCTTTGCACCTTTGTTGTCCCAGATGCCAATCCAGTAATTCAGACTTTCCAGTTTCTTGGCGTCTTCAAGACCAACTTCGCTGATGAAGAACTTCAACTTACCTGCTTCACCACCATTCTCTTCGAATGCTTTGCGAGCTTCTCTTGCAACTACAGGAGCATAGTTCTCACTGCCAAGGATATCTTGCCAGAAAATCTTCTGGGTGGAGTGCTTGATATCGAACATCCCATTATCCAGTACAGCATTGGCATCGATGGGCTCGTCGATGAGGTCGAATGACGTGATGCGTCCTTCGTTAATCTTCATCAGACCCTCGCACCATGCCGTAACAGCATAGTTGATGGTGTCGCTAAGTTCTTGAGCAGTCTGCGGGCGGTGGTTGTCAGGATAGTAACCAACCTGAACCTTCTGAATATTGATGGTACCATTTTTACCATTCTCTATTCTTAAGTAACCCTCAGTAGCATCGGGTGCACTCTGGCTCTCAATCACGAACTTCGTCCATTTACCAGACTTCAAAATCCACTTTCCTTCACTACCGTTTCCTTCAACTGCTTGACCGGAGAAGGTGATGGTGAAAGAAACGTCCTTGTCAGATCGTGCCCAGAAGGTGGTAGTATATTTGGCAAGCGGGTCAACTTCGAAACCTTCAATGATACGGACATTAGATGCAGTACCAATTTGAAGTACGTTCTGGTCATCATAATTGACGATAGAAGCTTTACCCTTTTCAATAGTACCATCGTATGCACCGACAGGCATCTCGTTGAAGTTAACGGTTTTGCCTTCTACATACTCAACAATAATCTCAATAGGAGCGGTCAACGTAGTCAACCAATCGTCAGCCTGATTAGCATTGGCAAAGAGAGGACTACCGAATACCGAGCCTCCAATTTCCTGCACATGGTCAAGAAGATCCTTCATGTCGAGGAAGTTCATCACACCTTTGGCATTAACGATGGCTCCCGACATCAGAGTGGTACCGAAAGAAACATCGTCGAAGTTGGTCACAGCCGCAGCATGAGCCAACTCCTGCTTGTTGAATTCTGACACCTTGAGCTGAGCACCCAGAGACAGGTTAGGATACTGTTCTCTGTCAATATAAGACTTGACAGGAGCCAAGTCCTTATAAGGCGCAACAACACTTGGATCAGGTTCAGCGTAGAAGTTGTCTGTCTCATTATAGTCGGCACAGGAAACAGCAAGTGCCCCTGTAACCAACACCAGAGATAAGTTTCTGAAAATCTTATTCATATTCTTAGCCTCCTATTATTATTTTTTGTATTTGGTTGAGAAGAAGACTTTCTGATTTGACTCACGAGTCTGAACAACCAATGTATCAGCAGTTGACACTTGAATGTTCTTGTCGCTGAAGTTCACTTCGTAAGCCAGACGGAGAATGTCACGCTGGACAAGTTGTCCATTCATGCTTCCCCACTGGAAGTCCTTGTATTCTGCCCTCTCAGTTCCCTTGGTGATGAATTCGCCAGAGCCGGTAGCCGTGACGTTCTCATCATCAGTAGATATCGTACACTGATTACCATTGAAGGTAAGAATCAGGTTACAAGAGATGGATGCACCAGAAGTCTTGAATGAAACAGGGAAAATGGCCTGTGTCATATTCTTGGTAGTAATGGCACATACTTCATCATTCGCATTCACAGGATTCTCCGTATAATGCTCGAGGTCAGTATTGATCAGCGAGAAATCCTGACGTACCACTTCCGTGGTAGTACCGTTTTCAGTCACCTTGTCAACACCGCGACGGATATACTTTGCCTGCCAGGGGTTCATATACTTCACGCAGTAAAGCACATAGTCCTTTGCCAGCACATCCCAGTCCTCTGTATTCGTACGAGAGGGAGAAAGACCTTCACGCGGGGTGCCCGTGAGAATATGGTCAATACCTGTTGCCTGAGTCATGACCAAAGGAATGACATAGTAGTTCTCAATGGCATGTTCATTGGCAAAGAACTCATCAGTAAACTGCACTTCCACATAGCCGCGTTGATCACCGTTGTAAGGAATCTTGCTGGACAACAGATTATAAAACGATGACGGCATTGGACGCACAGGCTCAGCTGCATTTCCGTTTGCATCCATAAAATAGAGATTGTCGCAGAGCGAGTTGTCAACAACAATATCTACGTATGCGTCACGTCCGCCATAGGCTCCGCCCATGGTAGCCCAGATACGACACTTGTGGTCGTTATCGAGGGTGTTGTCGTAGATGTCGTTACCAAGTATGAGTGTACGTACCGGGAACTGATATGCGAAGTAGGCTGTGGTACCTCCTTCATAGTCTGGGAACTCTCTGTCTGCATTATAGCATGATGCAAAGGTGAGAGAAAGTGCTCCCAAGGCTATTCCGTATATATAATTCTTCACTTTCATAATTATCAATATTCAATTATCTATTATCAATTGATTACCAACCCTTATTTTGCTTGAGGTTACTCCATTTGAGTACTTCACCCTTTGGAATGGGACCGTAGCACTGATAAGAGTTGTCGTATTTACGCTCCTCAACATCTTCGATGGTATAGGTAAGCTCAAGAGTTGTTTCGTCGCGGGTAATCTTCATACCCTTCACTGTTTCATTGAGCGGCAACATCCAACGACGGAGATCCCAGAAACGCTTGTTCTCAAAGCAGAGTTCAATACGACGCTCGTTACGAATCAGCTCGGCCATCTTAGTCTTATCGTTAGCACAGTCTTCAAGATAGGCATCTCCCTCAGGAAGCGGCTGTCCAATCTCGTCAGTTCCGAGTCCGGCACGCTCGCGGATAGCCTTGATGACATCATAAGCCGTGAAACCTACGCCAGCGCCATCCACCTTCGGTCCCCAAGCATCGTTGGCTGCTTCAGCATAAGCTAAGAAGATTTCCGTGTAACGAATGCGCGGATAAATGTGCTGCTGCTCGATGAGAGAGCTTGACAACGGACTGACATCGTCACGGAGAAGTTTCTTCAGGTAGTAGCCTGTACGTGTAGAGGTGGCAATGTTCCTGAGGTTATCATCCGTTTCATTCTTATCGTTAGGATAGAGTCCTGTGATAATCTGGGCTTTTCTATAGGTTGTACCATTATAAATCACGTTATCAGCAAGACGCGGGTCACGATTTGCATAAGGATCTTTGGGGTTATAACCAGAAGCAGGATCCGTGATAGGAAGACCACTGCGCATCGGGAAGGCGTCAACAAGATTCTGCGATGGATTGACACGACCGTTACCATACAACGTTGGCGGGTAGTTTTCTCTTTCCTGATCAGCATTCTTATGACGGTCTTCACGCCAAAGAATCTCCGGGTTTGCTACCGTTTCAATCATGGTTTTATAAGCAGAATTATACCAGTCTTTGTTTCCTGTCGGGTCAAAGCCTTCCATTCCACCTATGCGCTTGAGAACATTAGCACAAAGTTTAGCAGCTTCCTCAGAAGTCACACCACTCTGGTCGCGGAAAGCAGGACTTGCTGCAAGCAGGGCAACCTGAGCTTTTGTAGCTTCGGCCACCTTAGCAGACAGGAGGCCATAAGCCTTAGTGCCGAACACAAGGTTGTAACTGGTCAAATAAGCACCAATTTCTTTATACTTGGCAGGAATCTCCGCATCAGTGGAAATGTTTTCATAATCATAAGGAAGCAGTGCCATGGCGCTGTCACAGTCTGCGAAACACTGCTGAACGCATTCAGCAAAAGTGGCGCGTGGCTGGTTGAAGTCGGAACTACCGTCTTCAGGAGTCGTCAGCAAGGGCACACCATAGAGTATGCCGTCATCAGCATAGCCTCCATGAGCCTGAAGCAAATAATAATAGAAGATGGCACGAAGGCCGAAAGCTTCACCTTTCAGACGGTCAATAAACATCTGCTGCTTGGATACTGCACTGGGAGCCCACTTCACCTTCTCTACCTTGGAGAGGAAGAGATTGACATACTGGATACCATCCTTACAATTATCCCATACAGACACGGGGTTGTTGTCTGATGCCCATGTACCCGTTGCCATATTCAGGTAATTACTGCTCTTGTTATTGGTAACAGCATCATCCGTAGCAATGTCCGTCTGCGTGGTCGTCAGATAGGGAAGACGACCATAGCCGTACATCAGCAATCCTTCTGCGTACTTTGACTCCTCGTACATGGCATCCTCCTGTCGGTTGTTTTCATCTGCCGGCTCAAACATATCTTGGCATGAGCAGAAAGCGAGGAGACCGATAAAATACAATATAATGTTTCTTGTCTTCATTGTCTTATTGTTTTAGAGGGTTACCTTAACACCGAGATTATAGAAACGAGTCTGTGGTGCATAACCAACGCTTGTCTCCATCATCTTGCGATACTTAGAGAAGGTGAGGAGGTCGTTTCCGTTTAGATAAATTGAGAGGGCCTTGACAATCTTTCCCTTGAACATTTCTTTCGGGAAGTCATAGGTCAGCTGTACCTTGCGAAGGTTGAAACGGTCTGTGCTGTAGAGCCAGAATGTAGAAGCCTCGCCGTTAGCCGTTGTCATTGTAGTCAGACGCGGATGCGTAGCAGTCTCTGCAGTTGCTGGTGTCCAACGATCACGGGCATTGACAGAATACTTGTCTTCACCGCTCATGAAGTAGTAACTACCGTTCATCATACCCTTGGCACCAAAGTTACCATTACCCAGCATGAAGAGCGTCCAGTTCTTATACTTGAGCGTGAGGTTGATACCCAGTGTAAGAGGAGCACCATAGGTTCCCCACGTACCGAGATCTACACGGTCCTTATTGGTAATCTTACCATCGCCATTCACGTCCTCATATTTCAAGTCACCAGGCTGGAGGTAGGAGTTACCACTCAGCGTGGATTTGGGCAGACCTTCCTTCAAGGTATATTTACCAGTTTCCTCATTGTAGTCAAAGTCATCAGCCGTGTAGAAGCCTGCGCACTGATAACCCCAAATAACATCGAGAGCACGTCCCTCTGTGTTTTGGTAAGGAGCATCGTCGTCTATGATCTCATCATACTTCTTCCATTCTGTCTTGAGATAGGTACCCACAACTCCAAGCTGTGCGTGAACCTGACCAAACTGCTTCTGAGCAGTAATGCTGAAGTCGAGTCCTTTACGGTTCTGGATATTGTTGTTGATAGCAGGCTTGAAAGAACTGCCAGAAAGACCGCCAGACAAGTGTGACGGGAACTGGGTCGGGTTCTGGATAATAAAGCCATCCATATCCGTATTGAAATAGGTAAGTTCTGCAGAAATCTGCTTATTGAAGAACGAACCACGAAGACTCAGCGAGAATTCCTTGCGATGGATGTAATCAAGCGCAGGGTTGCTACCCGTTGTAGAAAAAGTAAGGTTTGTAGAAGAACCTTCGTTCCAAGAGAAGCCGCTACCTGCCGTTGACCATAATGCGTCATACAGATAATAGTAAACGTCATTACCACCCTTTGTCATATATACGTCAATATCCTCGTTCAAATTGCTGTAGGATGCACTAATCAACAGGTCGTCAACGAAACTACCTTTCATGAAAGACTCCTTGGCGATGTTCCAACCCACCGTGAAAGAAGGTGAGATGGCTGTGCGATGACCTTCGGCAAGACGGGCAGAATGAACACCTGCCAACGACATTTCTGCAAAGTAACGACCCATATAGTCATAACCAGCCTGCAGACCTAAGTTGGCATTGGCATAACGATGGTAGGTACCACTGGAAGTGGTCGTAAACATATTGGCCAGTAACATACCTGTTACGTGATGCTTACCGCCAAAAGTATGGTCGTAGTCAAAATGACCATTCCAACTGATGGTCTGACGATACTTACTGTTTGACTGGGCCATGTGGCCAGTAACTAGCTCATCGTTCTGCTGGGTAAGAGCTACAATAGCATCTCCTGAGTTGTAGTTACTCCACGTCGGAATGAACACCGCATACTTGTTATCGTATGAAAGACTATAGCTGGCAGCATAGTCAATAGAGAACAAGGTCTTGAACGACAAGCCCTTGACGAACTTGTTCATATCGTAGATGATACCGGCATCGAACTGGAACTGACGGCTAACAGATGTTGTCTTACCACCGAAGTAGCAGTCTGCAATGGCATTGGTCTGCGTGTTTTTAGTACCACCAGGGAAATATTTTCCATCGAGCAGGTTCAGCGACTTGCCAAGGATAGCCAGCGCCTTGGAAGCATTCGGATCCACCATATCGATAGGAATCAGCGGTGCAGCGTTCTCCGGGAAGTTGGGACGCATGGTAGCTGCTTCACCCCAGAAGTCTCCCTTGTTCTTGTTTTCATTGTAGAAAGTAGCGCTTGCATTGGCAAAACCCTTGATGACGTTGTTAACAACGAGATCGACGTTACCACGTACGCTGAAACGATCGGTGTAGTTATCCTTTGCAGGACCGAAGTTCAGGAGGTCCTCGCTACGGTAGTAGTTAATGTTCGTGTAGAAGTGAGCACGTGTACCACCACCCTGTATCTCCAACGTTCCTTCAGAACGGTTATATGCCTTACGGATATACTCATCTGAATAATAGTTAACATTGGGATAACGATAAGGATTCTCACCAGATGCATAGTTATAAATGTTCTGCAGAGAATACTTTTCGGGAATTTCGAGTCTATCATTAGTTAATGCCTCTCTGTAGAGTGTTATGTACTCTGCCGAACCCAGATACTCAGGAAACTCCTTGGCAAAGTGCCAGCCCGTGTTGGCGTTGGCTGTAATCTGAAGACCATCTACCTTGCCGCGCTTGGTAGTAATCAAGATAGCACCTTTAGCACCTTTGGCGCCATAGAGTACAACAGCCTGTGCACCCTTCAAGAAGGTAACCTGCTCTATCTCCGAGGGCAGTACATTGTTGGACGGACGCTTCACACCGTCGATGATAACCAACGGAAGATTGCTGTTGTCATTATTATCAAGACGGTCATTGTCCATTCCCCAAAGGTTGTTACCAGTCCAGCCGCCGATAAGGGCATACATGTCCTCAAGGCTACTCATCGTATAATCCTTCTTCTGCAGCTCTTCCATGTCAACATAGGAAACACCTCCGAGAAGATGATCAACATCCTTGTCGCGGAAAGCAACATGGACTTTCTTTTTTACCACGGTGGTATCAGCGTCGTCAGCGGTCTGCGCATTGATCGTCAGTGGCGATGCTGCAAGCATGGCAAAGAGAAATATATTTGTTTTTAAATTCTTCATAATCTTTATTTTTTTAGCGGTAGCAAATTTTTTACTTTTCACTATTCACTTTTCGCTCTTTACCATCCCGGATTCTGGGGGAATCCCTCATAAAGATAGGTATCATCATCAGGAAGCGGGAACCAGTAGTGCTTGGACTCCAAACGGCGAGTAATAATCTCTGCCTTATGGAAATTACCAACCTTAGCATCCTTTGGATCGTGCTGCGGTTCAAAAGTATTAGGATTATAGAACCAGTCATCGCTTTCCAAACGTTCGAATTCATGAGAGTATTTCACCGTATAAGGAGGCTCGGTCAGGAGGAGCCAACGCTGCAGGTCACACCAGCGGAAGCCTTCGAAGGAAAGCTCCACGGTACGCTCACGACGTACTTCATCCATGAAGTGCTCCTTGGTATCCATGAGGTTAGCCTGTACATGCTCCATGGGATAATCGTCAGTATTCACGCGGTCGCGAAGCGCATTGATAGCCTCAACTGCTGACAGCGAAGGACAATACGAAGGTCTTTCCTTGATATCGGCTACGCTTGTTGCAATAGCAGTCCTAGCCTCTGCATACATCAGATAGACATCAGCAAGGCGCATGTAAGGAACATAGGTTTGAATAGCGTAATCCCATTCGTACCATTTGTCACCCTTGTTACACTGGTGAGGAACCAGCTTCTGAATGAAATAACCAGAGGCACTTCCATGGTCAATTTCACGCATGGCACCACCCGTGTAAAGAGAACAGTAATCAAGAACATGAGATTTCTGAGCATCTGTCATACCTTCTCTATTGATAACATAATGGAAACCGTCGAATACGATATCGTGATAGAAACGTGGGTCACGATTCTGGAACGGATGCTCAGGATCCCAACCTGAAGCTTCATTCAGTACATATTGACCATTTCTAACCAGATAGATGGGCTGTCCGTTGGCCATACCGTACTGGTCAACAAGATTGGCTGTGGGATGATGAATGATGTTATCATGTTCCACAAGACCGTCAACCTTAGGACCAAAGAGCTTTGCACAGTTCCAAGGAGCGCTGTTTACTCCAGGACATGCACCGCGGAAGATGGCCTCGGTAGAACCTGGCATTTTCCAATTCTGCTTGATGGTATAGAAGATGTCTGAGTAACAATTCTCAGAATTCTCATCCATGGTGTGATTGTAGATGTCAGAATACTTGAAGCCAACAAGTTTATACTTAACCTGACCTTTGACAACCATATCAAGTGCCTTGCCGAAAGCCTCAGCTGCCTTCTTACAATAAGCTACATCATAATCATAAGTCTTACCGTTGGAGCTTGCACCTAACAACTGGGCAACACCACCATTCTTGGTCTTCTCAAATTCCTTCATCAGGGGAGAACCAGCCCAGAGATAGACCTTGCCAAGGTAGCAGAGAGCCATGAACTTATCGACACGCAAATCGTTCTTACCTGCAGTCTGCATACCAGCCAGTGTCTCATCCCAATCCCAAGGAAGGAGGTCGTATGCTCTTTCGAAATCCTCTGCACAGCGGTCTGCACATTCCTGGAAAGAAAGGCGAGGCAACTCGGGAATAGCATCAGCAGGGAACGCTTCGTCAATATAAGGCAGACCACCGAAGTAGCACATCATTTCGAAATGCCACCATGCACGGAAGAAATACATCTGTCCCAGCAAGAGGTTACGCTCCTCATCAGTTCCAACGAGCGACTTGATGTTCGCAATACCCATGTTACACTTACGGATGCAATACCATGAGCTTCCCCAAAGTGAATCCCAAGCTCCGTTCAACCAACACTGGCTATTGGTCCACCAGTTACGATAGTTACCCAAATCGACTTGGTGATCCATGTGTGCATAGCCCTCCGGGTTGTGAAGGGCATCATCACCAAAGTTCCAAGAAGTACAGTAGTTGGCCTTCTGCTTATCAGGAACCAAGTCATAAATCTCCTCAATATATCCCTGGAAATTGCGGAAGTTCTTGAATGCCTCATCCTCAGCCACAATTGACTCAGGGTCCTTGTCAAGCCAGTCGGTGCATGACGTAAAGGAAGCACCGCCAGCTATCAAGAGCAGCGAACCACACAACAGGGATTTGATATTATTATAATATTTCATAATAGTATTCTATTTATTACGAATAATTAAATGTTAAGCTTGATTCCGAAGTTAAAGCGTCTAACAGTCGGGTAAGCACCGCCTCCACCGCTATATCCAAAGTTACTCTCACGGTCATCAGGCATCTTGGTAATCAGTAAGAGGTTGTTACCGTTCACATAAATCTTCAAGCTTGTGAAACCAAGTTTCTTGATCCAGCCCTGTGTCCAAGTGTAGGCAAGCTCCACGTTCTTCAGACGGAAATAGGAACCGTCGAAGAGGAACTGTGTACCGTCGTTATAGGCAACCTGAGTGGTAAAACGTGGTATAACCACCTCACCACCGTTATCAATTGGATTCCACCACTGACCATTGTCATACACTGTGAGCAGCTTATTATTAAAAGAGGTAAGACCAACATCACGTGTGACACCTGTTACACCATACAACTGAGCAAATATGCTCCAGCCTTTCCACTCCCAACCG
This sequence comes from uncultured Prevotella sp., assembly GCA_905233985.1. GTDB lineage: Bacteria > Bacteroidota > Bacteroidia > Bacteroidales > Bacteroidaceae > Prevotella. The sequence continues at coordinate 34,255 of CAJOFA010000002.1, read as the reverse complement.
ATAGTGGCATTGTAAGTATGCTCGGGGTTACCTGTGTAACCATAGGGAGCGATATCATTGGTCTCGTCAACGATACCATCACCATTGAAGTCAACAATGTAATGGTCACCGATGAGCACCTGTGCGTCGTTGCTCTGGCGCTCAGGCGAGCTATAGAGTTCATCGTATGTGCCGATAAAGCCATTGTCAATGAACGAGGTATATTGACCCTGTGAATAACCTTCCTTCTTGCGGTAACTTGGGATCAGTGCGGGGTCATCCTTTAAGACAATCTCGTTGTGGGCGTATGTATAGTTGGCATTCACCCAGAAACGCATACCATTATTTAAGACCTTATTGAAGCGAAGCTCAAACTCAAAACCGTAGTTCTTCATCTTACCCTTGTTGATATCAGGGGTCTTGGCTGCACCAAAGAATGAAGGCACAGAACGCTCGGCACCAGAAATAAAGATATCATAACGATCGTCACGGAAGTAGTCGAAGCTACCTGCGAACATGCCACGCAAGAAAGCAAAGTCGAAACCGATGTTCTTCTTCAATACGGTTGCCCAACGGAGGTCTGGCATGGCAATAGCAGATTCCTTATAGCCTGTAAATGGGCTGTCAGAACCATCCAAAGACATTCTATAAGGACCAACGACTGACCATTCTGTCAGGTAAGCCCAACGCTGACCGGCGTTATCATCACCGATTTCACCAAGAGAACCACGAATCTTGAACATGTCAACGATTCCCTTGTCTTTCAGTTTCTTCATGAAGGGTTCCTCTGACACCATCCAACCTAAAGCTCCTGAACAGAAGAATACGAAGCGGTTGTCCGGAGAGAACTTCTGTGAACCGTTGTATGCACCGTTGAACTCGGCAAAATACTTGCTCTTATAGTCGTATGTGGTACGGAACACCCAGTCCTCACGGCGATCCTCAAGGTTTGAACCATATTGATAGGTACGACGCTTCCAGTTACCCATTGCCGTGATGTTATGGTCACCGAACTGACGACCCCAGAAGAGCTGAAGTGACATTTCCGTAGCACGGCTTGTAGAACTGATGCTACCAGCCTGAGTGCTCCAGTCACGACTCTCATAGAAGTCGAAACCAGTTGTGTTGTCAATATCGTTTTCACGAATGAGCTGACCATCTTCAGGAAGTATGTATGCTTTCTTCACGGTGTGAAGGTCGGAAATACCACGCGAACCTTCGGTGAAATTATTGTCCCAAGAGATGGTTCCGCGTGCGACAAGACCCTGTGTAATGAAATCGAGTTTTTGTTCAAGCACAAAGTCTGTGAAGACACGTGTGATTGTCTGCAACTCATAACCAGACGTTGCCACACTCTGTGGAGAGTTCTCGATGTTTGAAGTCAAAGGATAGTAACCCCAAGCGCCGTCCGAGAACTGAACAGGGAAGAGGTTGGGCGCCATACCGTACGCACCAGCCCATTTCTGCTGCTGGAAGAACATTCCATCATTACCATAATAGAAACGAGGAGACTTCTTCTGGGCATTAGAACCAGCAAGGCTGACATTGAACTGCGTGGTCTTTGTAATCTGGAAGTCCAAGTTAGAACGCACATTCAGACGATTATATGAATAACCACCCGTATATCCTTGGCGGTTATCCCATATCTTGGTCATATCACCTTCGTTCTGGAAGTCGAATGCCACGAAATACTTTACAAACTGCGAACCACCAGAGATGTTGAGGTTTGCATTGTAAGATAAAGCAGTACTCTTGAACATCTCATCCTGCCAGTCAACGTTTGCATAGCGTTCTGCCTGACTATAGTCACCAAGATAGGTGCCGTCAGCAGAGAAGTTCGGCTTGACAGTCGTATCCTGATTGCGGAAAAGGTTAATGAAGGTCTGTGGACGATAGAACTCCCACGAAGCGGCACCGCCTAAGGCAAGCTCATGCTCAATGGCCTCGTTACGCAGCATATAGCCATCGTAAGAGTCATATTTGCGCGGAAGCTTGGACACAGCCTTCAAGGTGGCATTGAAACCGATATCGATTCTTGCCTTACCTTCCTGACCGCGCTTGGTGGTAATCAGCACGACACCGTTAGCACCCTTCACACCGTAAACGGCAGTAGCAGAAGCGTCCTTCAACACTGAGATAGTTGCTACTGACGTGACATCAACAGACTGGATGTCACGCTCGACTCCATCAACGAGGATCAGCGGCTGGCAATCCACATCGCCCCATGCTGCTGCACCACGAATATAGATTCGAGGATCTTCCTCACCGGGACGACCGGTAGAAGCGATAGTAGCAACACCCGGCAAGTTACCCGTGAGGGCCGCACCGACACTACCAATACCTGCAGCACGTTCAAGTACCTCACCCGTGGTCTGGGTGATAGCACCCACGACAGAGGCTTTCTTTTGCTGGCCGTAACCGACAACAACGACTTCCTCGATCTGAGCATCTTCTTGGAGCGTAACTTTAATGTTACGTTGTCTTCCGACACGTACTTCCTTGCCCTGCATACCAACGTAGGTAAACACAAGCGTGGAAGACTCCGAGGGGACCTTCGCCAAAGTGAAGTTACCATCAATGTCAGTAATTGTAACCACTGAAGGTTTTCCCTTCACAGCGACCGTGGCACCGATTAACGGTTCCCCGCTAGAGTCAACGACCGTTCCCTTGACTGTGATACCGTCCTGTGCATACAGCATTGTGCTGAATGCAAAAAACATCAGAATCGCAGGAATGGTCCGTCTAATCAACTGCTTTAGATTTTTCATTTTGACAGATTTTGATTCATAATATTATATTTTTAAATTCTTCTGGGTGCAAAGGTACTGTAAATATATTACTTCCCCTTTTCTCTTTGTAACACGGTTTTTATATTTTGTAACATTCTTTAATTATTGATGAGTTTTGCGCACTGTTACGACGCGACAAACAGGCGTTAACCTATCTGATCGCCCCATCCGCACTTGAAGCCATTTTTATCATACGCGCGTACATTATTATATATAATATAGAACAATTAACTATCGGTTCTATTAGAGTCAAGAAAATGGGGGATGACTCACGTCGGCCCCCATTTTTCATTCCAAAACTACTAACAATATCTAACCTAAATAACTAACTGTTTGCACGCTTTTAATCATTTCTGAGTGCAAAATTAGGCCATTATAACAATATATACAAATTTTTATGTATCATAAAATTTAGTTTTTGTAACGAAAATTTGGAAGTTTGGGAGAAATGTGCTAACTTTGCAAAAAAATTGTAACCTACAACAAAATGACCATACGTAAAGTTCTAACTGTTTTTATCATTTTTCTTGTGTGTTTGTACGCTCAAGCCCAAACGGGCCAGCTCTTTAATGCTGACAAACAACTGACCAGTAGCTTCACCAATCAAGTCTATCTTGACCGTGATGGATTCATTTGGGTAGTTACACGCAACGGTCTCAACAAATACGACGGATATCACTTCCATGCCATCAAGAGAGAGTTCAATGCAGGATTGGGAATGGCCAGCAACTATATCAACTGTATGATACAGGACGCCAACGGCCTGTTCTATCTGGGCATGTATGGTGCCTTACAGACCTATGACGGCAATCGTTTCCAGGATGTGGAAGTGAAAGACATACAAGGTGCAGTGGCTGGGTGTTACATTACTTGTTTCCTGCATCGTAGCAACGGCGAGCTGTTGGTCGGCACGTCTGGACATGGCGTACTGAGAATAGAAGACCGCAGGCACGCGCGTCAGCTGGATGGTCCGCTGAAAAACATACACACGGTGAATGCATTACTGGAGGACAAACAAGGACACCTCTGGATTGCTGCAAACGGCATAGGACTGATTGAGTATGACGGCAAGACCACACGCAAATTCTTCACTTCGGAAGAACTGTCGCACTCCATCCGCACACTTTGTACAGACAAAGAGGGAAACATCTATGTCGGAACCTACAATTCCGGTGTTTATGTCAAAAACCACGATCAGGACTTCCGCCACCTTGACGTCACAGGCAAAAAACCCATTGCTTCCATCTACTGCCGCCGTGACGGGCGGCTCATGTTCGGCTACGACGGACAAGGAGTGGCCATCTATGATGCGAAGAAAGACAGCATCGAGGACAACCCCTTCTACAGTCGGGAGGTAGATTTGAACATGAGTAAGGTCTATTCCATCGTAGAAGATGGCAACGGCAATGTCTGGCTCGGACTGCTGCAGAAGGGTATCTATATGCAGGCCGGTCACTCTGGAGTTTTTGACTATATGGGCTTCAAGCTCGGTGCCCAGAACGTCATCGGACAGGCTTGTGTCATCAGTACCATCATCGACAGCAAGGGACGCTGCTGGGTAGGTACCGACAGAGACGGCTTGTATTGCCTGGGCGAGAACCAGCGCCTTATCAAACACTACAAACAAGACTGCCCGGCAACAATTATGAGCATCAGCGAAGACGTTGACGGGCGTATCTGGGTAGGCTCCTTTGGCGAAGGATTCGGCTATATCGATGCCAGCGGCATCGCCTACCACAAGTTCCCGCTCTATCAGAACACCAATGCCTTCTCCATGCTGTGCACCCGTAACGGCGACGTGTGGGTTGCCACGATGGGCCAAGGATTACTGCATATTCCGCAAAGTGCCATTTCCAGCCCTTCTGCTTCCAGCATCAAGGCCTATACCCAGCAAGAGAACGCACCTCTTGACCCGAACATCAACAGCATTACCAACGACTATATGTCGTATGTATCCACTTCCCCCGACGAGAAGCGCATCTACATTGCTACGACGATGGGGGTCTGCTGTCTGGACGTCGAGAAAGACAGTTGGACAACCACCTTTGGCCGTAACTGTCTGAATTATGGTACACCTTGCCGTGTGGTACGTGAGTTTGACGGAACACTTTGGATTGGCACCAACGACGGACTCTACGGCTATAACCTGAGTTCGAAGCAGATGCAGCATTACACCACCGAGAAAGGACTATCTGACAACGGCATCGCTTCTATTGAGCGCGACAAGGAAGGACGTCTCTGGATGGGTACGGATCACGGCCTGTGCAGCTATGACCCCAAGACTGGCAAAACCAACAACTTCTTCGTTGACAACGGCTTACAGTCTAACGAGTTTAGCGACGGAGCCTCCTGGACCTTTAACCGCGGCGAACATATCGCTATGATTTTTGCCGGCACGGGCGGCATCTCCTGGTTCCACCCCGACCGAATCCGTGATGCCAAGTGGGATGCCAAAGTCAACATCGTCAGCTTTATCGTCAACCAACAGCCCATCAGCAGCAATACCACATCAGGCAGCTACCAGATTTGTGATACGACAGTCATTGCTGCCGACCGTTTCGAACTGGATTCCCATGACAACACGTTCGCCATTCAGTTCTCGACACTTACCTACGACAACCCCGAGCACATCGTTTACCTTTACAGTATTGACGGCGAGACTTACTCACGTCTTCAGCCGGGTATCAACGAGGTGACCTTCACCCATCTGCCCCCGGGAACCTATAATTTCAGCGTCGTGGCAGAGCGCAACGGCATTCAGACGCCTGAGCGCAACTTTACCATCGTCATCCATGCTCCCTGGTACCGTACCACGCTCGCGTACATCATCTATTTGCTGATTCTGGTACTTGCCATTTTCAGCTACATTAAGATGCGCCGACGCAAGGAGCAGGACCGTCTGCGACTGCAGGAGCATATCCATGCCGAGGAGATGGCCGATGCCAAACTGCGTTTCTTTATGAACATCAGCCATGAGATTCGCACGCCGATGACGCTCATTGTCGCCCCACTGCTCTCGCTCATCAAACAGGACGACGACCCACAGCGCCGTGGTGTCTATGAGACCATCCGCCGCAATGCAGAGCGCATCCTCGGACTCATCAACCAGATGATGGACCTGCGAAAGATTGACAAGGGACAGATGCAGATGCACATGTGCGAAACAGACCTGGTGAGTTTCGTGGATGACATTCACACACTCTTCAGCCAGCAGGCTAAGTCGAAGAGCATCACCTTTAGCTACGAACATGACACCGAGCAGTTGCCCGTATGGATTGACCGCGGCAACTTCGACAAGGTCGTTGTCAACATCCTTTCCAACGCCTTCAAGTTCACCCCTGCTGGTGGTGAAATACGACTCAACGTGACACACGACGACACACATGCCCGTATCATCGTCCACGACAACGGAGAGGGCATCCCCGAAGACAAGCTGGGCCGTATCTTCGAGCGTTTCTACCAGTCCCCGTCTATGGTCAACGACCGTCATACGGGAACCGGCATCGGCCTCGACCTGACACGTTCGCTCGTCGAGCTGCACCACGGCACTATCACGGCACGTAACAATGAAGACAAAGGCTGTGAATTCGTGGTCACCATACCGTTAGGCAAAGGACACCTGCGTCCCGAGGAAATCCTCCCACAGGAAGAGGTTCCACAGCCAACCACTCCCAACCTGCTGGAGAAAGAAGAGCCCGTCAGCGAGGCTCCTCAGACGGTCATTCCACCCTCACGCCGTCAGCGTCTGCTGATTGTTGAGGACGACCAGGAAATCCGCGACTATCTCATCAACCAGTTACAGACCAACTACGACATCGTGAGTTGTGTCAACGGACGTGAAGGACTGGCAGAGGCGCTGCGCAGCGTCCCCGACATGGTTATCAGCGATGTCATGATGCCTGAAATGGACGGTAACACGCTCTGCTCACGCATCAAGACCAGCCCCACCACCAGTCACATCCCCGTTATCCTACTCACCGCCAAGAGCCGTGACGAAGACCAGCTCGAAGGACTGGAAACAGGTGCCGATGCCTATATTGTCAAGCCGTTCAACATGGACATCCTGCGCCGTACCATCATGAACCTGCTCAACAGGAACCGTATGCTCATGCTGAAGTTTGCACGCAACGACCAGTTAGAAGAGAAGGTGAACAAGGTTCACATCAAATCCCCCGACGAGAAGCTGCTGGAGCGTGTCATGGTCGTCATCAACAAGAACCTCTCCAATGCCGATCTCAGCGTCGATGGCATTGCCGACGAGGTAGGCATCAGCCGTGTGCACCTGCACCGTAAGATGAAGGAGCTAACCGGTCAGACGCCCCATGACTTCATCCGCAACATCCGCTTGAAGCAAGCAGCTCACCTGCTTGCCAACCAGAGCATGAATATCACGGAGGTCATGTATGCCTGCGGCTTCAATAATGCCGCCTCATTCTCCACTATCTTCAAGAAATTCTATGGTCTCTCTCCACGTGACTACATGCGAGAACACGCGGAACAGTAAAAATAAATAGAGAAATATTTTGTGTTTCGCATTATTTAGATTATCTTTGCGGTGTGAAACATCATTAAGTATTAAAGACTATGGATTTATTAGTGTTTTTAGTGTTATTGCTGGTAGGCGGACTGATTCTGATTGTCATCGCCGTGGCAGCGTGGTTTGTGATGACACAGCGCAAGTTGGTCAGTCTCGATGAGCTTTGTAAGAACGCCATGAGCCAGATAGCCGTACAGCTCAATTCCCGTTGGGATGCCGTACAGGGTCTGGTAAAGATGACAGCGCAGTATGCCAAACATGAGTCAGAGACGCTGCAGAACGTCATTGCACAGCGTCGCATCACCAACGTGTCAACAGCTGCGCAGGTCAACGAGCAGCAGAATGCGCTGGGTGAGGTACTGGGCCGACTGATGGCCGTCAGCGAGTCGTACCCCGAGCTCAAAGCCAACCAGATGTTCCTCGAGACGATGGAAGGCATGAAGCAGTACGAGGAGAACGTTCGCATGAGCCGTATGGTCTATAACGACACAGCAACAAAGATGAACCGTATGGTTCGCCAGTGGCCGACATCCATCGTGGCAGGTTTCCTGCACTTCGACGAGAAGGAATATCTCACCGTTGACGAGGACAAAAAGAAGGGCTATCCCGATATTGACGACGCATTCAAGAAATAACAGGGAGAGTCCTAACCCCGACCCTTCCTTAGGGAAGGTATCTAAGGTGAGAAAGGAGTATGGACATGAAGTATTTTCAAAAGTTTAAGGGAAAGGTAAGATGGTTTTTACTTTTTTACCTTTTTGCCTTTTTACCCTTCTGTGCTGATGCCACATCAACGCTACACAACCTTGATATCACGGTACTTCTTGACGACAACGGCGACGCCTACATTACCGAGGTGCGTCGCATGACCATTGACAGCAGGGGCACGGAGTTGTACATCGTCATTGGCAATCTCGACAGCGACAGTCGCGTCGATAGACTCAATGTGAGAGACGAGATGGGGGTAAACTTCAGGGATATCGGAAAATGGGAGGAGAAATTCGACCGTAAGTGGAAGACCTACAAATGCGGCATCATAGAGAAGAGAAATGGCTACGAGCTCTGCTGGGGACTGGGTTCTTCCGGTGAGCGAATCTACACCACCAGCTATGTCATCACGAACGTAGCACGTGCCTATCAGGACTACGACGGTTTCAACTTTATGTTCGTAGCAACGGGTCTTAACCCCAGCCCTCAAAGCGCCACCATCACCATCAGTCGCAAGGACGGACAGCCGCTGCCCCAGGAGGCCACAAAGATGTGGGCTTTCCGTTTTCATGGTGATATTCACTGGGTTGACGGCAAAGTGGTGGCACGTGCAGAGGACGGGCTCAGTTCTGAAGACGGCATGATCATCATGCTCCAACTTGACAAGGGCATCCTGCATCCTTCCATCAAAGAGGACGACAAGTTCGAAACACTGAAAGAAAAGGCTTTTGATGGCAGCGATTATGGAAACAGTGACTTTGACCTTGATTTGGAAACGATATTCTATCTGTTGCTATTCTTGGTCTTCCTGCCTATCACCGTCACAATTTATGTCGTTTATGTGTGGTGGAACAAGCGCAAAGTCACGAAGGACCTCTTGTGGTATCGTGACCTGCCCTTTGAAGGAAGCCTGTTCAGAAGCAATCAGGTCATCAATGCCTACCAGTATATAGGCAATGACTACAAGAATCTCATCAGCGCCTTGGTTCTGCGACTGCTCAGTATCGGTGCCCTGCGCATTGAGGAGCATGACGTGGAACCGTCAGCGTTCAAGAAAATGATGGGTGCCAAGCCACAGCGGATGCGACTCATTGCCATCTATCCGCTCATAGACAATGGTAAGACGAAAGACATGGCATTGCTGAAGAAGCTGCATGCCATCTTCTTGAAGGCATCAGGCAATGATGCCATTCTGCAGCCCAACGAGCTGACACAGTGGATGAAGGGTCACACGTCGGAGGTGGACCCGTTCATGAACAGCCTCAAACAGAATCGCAGCATCAGCAACTGCAACAAAGACTGGGACAACACAAGGTCTGTGTTCGGCATGAAGAAATTTTTGGAAGACTTCACACTGGCCAACGAACGCCACGTTACAGAACTGGGGTTGTGGAAGGAGTATCTCGTCTTTGCCGAGCTGTTTGGCATTGCCAAGCAGGTACGTAAGGACATGATGCACATCAATCCCGAATACTTAAACATGGATCAGGCGCTGCAGCAGCTCAGTAACGAGAACAATACCATGCTGCTTACGGCTTACACACTTAGCGGATTCCGTCAATACAACACTACGAAAGCTGCCGAGGCAGCCCGCAGCAGTGGCAGCGGAGGTCACTCCTCATGGGGTGGCGGTGGCGGCTTCTCAGGAGGCGGCTGCGGCGGTGGCATCAGGTAATCAGAAAGTTGAAAATTGAAAAATAAAGGGGATTATGGCAAAGAATACGAACTGGAAGGACGACTACTGGCTGTTCATGCTGCAGCTCTACCTGCGTAAGCCCGTAGGTATTAAGCCGATGTATAGCCGTGCTATGGTCAACCTGGCACTGGAGGTGCACGTGCACCCGAGGGTGCTGTTTAGTAAGATGTGTCAAATTGCCAATCTGGAGACGCCACGTATTGAGCATATCTGGGAACAGTATGGCGAGAATCCCCGTAGATTGAAACGTGCCGTACAGCTGTTACGCGAGATGAAGGGCTACGGCAATGCCAACGAGTTCTACGACGGCGTAGAGACGAACGAGACATTCGAAAAAGACTTCCGTCCATTGCCAGAAGACGAACGATTCACTCCTGTGGCACTTATCCTTGTGCTTGACCTTTATTTCCGGCTCACGCCAGGTACGATGGTCTGTGAAACCCCCGAGATTCGTGAGCTGGCACGCCTCCTCAGCATCAAGGCAACCGATGTGGTCGAGGCAATGGAAGTGATGCAGCGTATTGACCCTTACCTCAACTGTCGTGACGTGCTATTCTCTCCATTGTTGGGACCATGTGCCGACATCTGGCGCCGCTACGGCAACACCGACACCGAGCAGCTGGCACAGTTAGCTGCTGAACTCAAAGAGTATTATCAATAATCATGTCGCAGGAACAGGTACAGATACAGAAACAGGAGCAACTGCTGAAGCAGACGCAGTCTATCACACAACAGCAGCTGGTGCAGGCTCAGCTGGTGCAGCTACCCGTGACACAACTGGTGGAACGCATCAATGCCGAGATGGACGACAACCCTGCACTGGAGGTATCGACGGATGACCTGGATCTATCGGACAGCCCCGAGTTCCCAGAATTTACCGAAGACTCTGAGCACTCAGATTCCTTCGACCACGAACGGGAACAAGAGGAACGCCAGTCGGCATTGGATGCAGCTTTGGAGGGCATTGGTCGTGACGATGAAGACCTGCCCGTCTATCGTAGCGGCAGCAACGGCATGGAGGAACGTGAAGAAACCGTCTATGCGGGTGGCGTGTCCTTCTATGACCAGCTCTATCAGCAGGTGGGAGAACTGGAGTTAACCGAGCGCGATCGCTATATCATGGAATATCTCATCGGTTCGCTCGATGACGACGGACTGCTGCGCAAAGACCTTGACACGGTATGTGAGGACTTGGCCATCTGGCATAATATCGACGTGACCGTTGAGGAGGTGGAGCGTGTGCTCCGCCAGTTGCAGGACTTCGACCCTGCCGGCATCGGTGCCCGTTCCTTGCAGGAGTGCCTGCTGCTGCAGATTAAACGCCGTGAGCCTTCACACCAGCGAGACCTGATGGGACAGGTTGTCACCAACCATTTTGAGGCATTCACCCATAAGCATTGGAACAGAATACAACGGGCCCTTGCCCTCGATGACCTGCAGACCGAGGCGCTCATAGGAGAGCTGCGCAAGCTTAACCCCAAGCCCGGCGCCTCCATGAATGAGCATGTGGGACGCTCCCTGCAGCAGATTACCCCCGACTTCATCATCGACACACAGGACGACGGCACCGTGACGTTCCAGCTCAATCATGGCGAGATTCCTGAGCTGCATGTCTCGCAGTCCTTTGCCGACACGCTGAAGGAGTACCAGAACAACCGCGAGAACATGAGCCGCCAGATGAAGGAGGCACTGCTTTATACCAAGAAGAAAGTAGATGCCGCACAAAATTTCATTGAGGCCATCCGTGTCCGGCAGCGTACCCTTTCGCTGACCATGAAGACCATCATCCAGTTGCAACACCGTTTCTTTGAGGACGGTGACGAAGCATCGTTGCGCCCCATGATATTGAAAGACGTGGCAGAGCGCACAGGACTTGATGTGAGTACCGTCTCACGTGTATGCAACTCAAAATATGCCCAGACGCGCTGGGGCACCTTCCCCCTTCGCTACTTTTTCAGCGACGGTTATGTGACGGAGAGCGGTGAGGAATTGTCAACACGTGAAATCAAGGCAGCGCTACGTGACATCATTGCCGCCGAAGACAAGCACAAGCCGCTGAGCGACGATGCCTTGCGTGAACAGCTGCACCAACGCGGCTATCCCATCGCACGGCGCACCGTAGCCAAGTATCGCGAGCAACTCGGCATCCCCATTGCACGAATGAGAAAGAATTAGACCGACCATGACAAGAGAGAAGCAAATCATACTGGCAGCGCGGATAGTGAGCATGTTGTTCACCCCGTTCTACCTGCCCATGCTGGGACTGCTGACGCTGTTTCTGTTCAGCTATATGAGCCTCTATCCCTGGGCCTTCAAGCTCCGCGTGCTGCTTGTCGTCTATCTCTTTACCATTTTCATTCCCACGCTGCTGATACACCTCTACCGCCGTTATCAGGGCTGGACACTCATCGAGCTGGGACAGAAGGAGCGCCGCATGGTGCCTTACGTCATCAGTATTCTCTGCTACTTCGGCTGCATCTATCTGATGGACTTACAGCACATCCCCCACTTCATGATTAGCATCGTCATTGCGGCTTTGGCCGTACAGATAACCTGTGCGCTGATCAATGTCATCTGGAAGATTTCAACCCACACGGCAGCCATCGGCGGTTTCATGGGAGCGCTGTTTGTCTTTGCCGATGCCTTCGGCTTCAACCCCGTCTGGTGGTTCTGCCTGCTATTTATGATGGCCGGCTTACTCGGCAGTAGCCGTATGATATTACGTCAGCACACCCTGTCACAGGTTGTCGCGGGCTTCTTCATCGGCTTCATCGTCGCCGTCCTCGCCATCATCTATATATAATATGGTATATCGTCGTAATAATTAATTCATAGCATATATGTCTCCATTAGTAAGTATTATCATGGGCAGCACCAGCGACCTGCCCGTCATGGAAAAAGCCTGTAAGTTGCTGGACGAGATGCAGGTGCCCTTTGAAGTCAACGCATTGTCGGCACACCGTACCCCCGATGCCGTGGAACAATTTGCCAAGGCCGCCAAGGGACGTGGCATCCGTGTCATCATTGCCGGTGCTGGTATGGCTGCCGCCCTGCCGGGCGTCATCGCTGCCTCCACGACACTGCCCGTCATCGGCGTGCCTATCAAGGGCATGTTGGACGGCCTCGATGCCATGCTCAGCATCATCCAGATGCCGCCGGGCATCCCTGTGGCTACCGTTGGCGTCAATGGTGCACAGAACGCTGCCATCCTCGCCGTGGAGATGCTGGCCCTGAGCGATGACACGCTGGCTCAGCGCCTCGCCACCTATAAGGAGAACCTGAAACAGAAGATAGAGAAGGCCAACCGTGACTTGGCAGAGGTGAAATACGAGTACAAGACCAATTAACAAGGAGCCATGATGAGAAGAAAGACAACCGTAGCTCATGTAGGAAACATCGGGATTGGTGGCGACAACCCCATCCGCATCCAGTCGATGGCTACCGTCGATACCAACGACACCGAGGGATGTGTGGCACAAGCCAAACGCATCATCGATGCCGGTGGCGAGCTGGTACGTTTTACCACACAGGGAACCCGTGAGGCAGAGAACATGAAGAACATCTCCGCCCGTCTGAAGGCCGACGGCTATCCACAGCCCCTGGTGGCTGACGTCCATTTCACGGCCCACACCGCCGACGTCGCAGCACAGTACTGTGAGAAGGTGCGCATCAATCCGGGCAACTACGTAGATCCCGGACGTACCTTCAAGCACTTGGAATATACCGATGACGAGTATCAGGCCGAGCTGCAGAAGATAGAGGCGAAGCTCTTGCCTTTCATCCGCATCTGTAAGGAGCACCACACCGCAGTACGTATCGGTGTGAACCACGGCTCGCTCTCCGACCGCATCATGTCCCGCTATGGCGACACGCCCGAGGGCATCGTGGAGAGTTGTATGGAGTTCCTGCGTATCTTTAAGCGTGAGCAGTTCAACGATGTGGTCATCAGCATCAAGGCATCCAATACCGTCGTCATGGTCACCACCGTGCGCCTGCTCGTCAAAACAATGGACCGCGAGGACATGCACTACCCCCTGCATCTTGGCGTGACCGAAGCCGGCGAAGGCGAGGATGGACGCATCAAGAGTGCCGTAGGCATCGGTGCGCTACTTACCGAAGGCATTGGTGACACCATCCGTGTGTCACTTAGTGAAGAACCGGAGGCAGAGATTCCTGTAGCTCGCAAGCTCGTAGATTTGATAGAGGAATGTACAGCTCTTCGTGCCGAGGCTGAGGCTGGCATCAAGGACGACACCATCACGCTGATCCTCGATGCCCCCGACTGGGAAGCCCTCCAGCTGAAGGCATCCATGGCTGTCGGCGCCCTGCTCATCGACCGCAAGGCTACAAAGCTTGTTCTCTACTCCACCCTCCACCTTCCACCCTCAACCCTCCACCTTTTATCCGACTCCATCCTCCAGGCTGCCCGCATCAAGTTCACCAAGACGGAGTATATCTCCTGTCCGGGATGCGGTCGCACCCTCTACAACCTGCAGGAGACCATTGCCCGCATCAAGAAAGCTACAGGTCATTTAGTCGGCTTAAAGATAGGCATCATGGGTTGTATCGTCAACGGCCCGGGAGAGATGGCCGATGCCGACTACGGCTATGTCGGAGCAGGACGGGGGCGTATCTCGCTCTACCGCCGGAAAGAGTGTGTGCTGAAGAACATCCCCGAAGAGGAAGCCGTAGAACGCCTGTTGGAACTCATCGAGGCCGACAAGAAGGCATAAAACTTAACAGTCTCGCCGATGAAAGACGTAACACGGGCCTACCTGCGCTACCTGAAGCTGCAGCGCAACATGTCGGCCAACACCCTCGACGCCTATCAGCGTGATTTGGAAAAGCTCCTCGCCTTCCTGAAGCGTGAGGACAAAGAGGTTGCTGACGTGACGTTAAGCGACTTGCAGATGTTTGCCGCAGGACTGCACGACATTGGCATCGGCCCGCGTTCACAATGCCGTATTCTCAGCGGCGTACGCTCCTTCTTCCACTTTTTGCAGTTAGACGGCTGGCGCCCCGACGACCCGTCGGAGCTGCTGGAGTCGCCCGTCTTGGGTGAACACCTGCCCGAGGTGCTGTCCACCGAGGAGGTCGATGCCCTGGAGAACAGCATCGACGTGTCGAAGTTTGAGGGCCACCGCAACCGTGCCATCATCGAGGTGCTCTTCTCCTGTGGCTTGCGCGTCAGCGAACTGGTTAACCTCAAGCTCTCCAACCTCTACATCGAGGAACAGTATGTCCGTGTGCTGGGCAAAGGCTCGAAGGAGCGTCTGGTGCCTATCTCCCCGAAGGCCCTGCAGGAGCTGGACAACTGGTTTCAGGTACGCAATACCATGCGCATCAAAGCCGGTGAGGAGGATTATGTGTTCCTGAACCGTCGCGGCGCCCACCTCACCCGCACCATGATACTCATCATGATCAAGCAGCAGGCAGCGGCAGCGGGCATCCGTAAAACCATCTCGCCCCACACGCTGCGCCACTCCTTTGCCACGGCATTGCTCGAGGGCGGTGCCGACCTGCGTGTCATACAGGCACTGCTCGGTCACGAGGACATCGGTACCACCGAGATATACACCCACATCGACGTCAGTACCTTACGCGACGAAATTATCAACCATCATCCGCGAAACATGCGAAAAAATGTAAAAAATACAACTTTTATGTAGTTTTTTACGTCCAATGTGCGACTAATCATAAAAAAAAGCATAACTTTGCACACTATTTTATTATAAATTATCAACAAAAAAACAATGAAACTAAAGAGATTATTGATTGTTGCCGTGCTGATGATGATTAGCGCAGCAACCATGATGGCGCAGGAAATGCCGGCAATTCCTGTTGACGATGCCGTGCGCATCGGTAAGTTGGACAATGGTTTGACTTACTACATCCGCTACAACAACTGGCCCGAGAACCGTGCAGAGTTCTACATCGCCCAGAAAGTCGGCTCCCTGCAGGAAGACGACAACCAGCGCGGACTGGCTCACTTCCTGGAGCACATGGCCTTCAACGGTTCCAAGCACTTCCCCGGCAACCAGCTCATGCGTTGGTGCGAGAGCATTGGCGTGAAGTTCGGTCGTGACCTGAATGCCTACACATCCATTGACCAGACCGTTTACAACATCTCGAACGTTCCCACCACCCGTGAGAGCGTCATCGACTCCTGCCTGCTCGTGCTCTACGACTGGGCCGACGGACTCACCCTCGAGCAGGAAGAGATAGACAAGGAGCGTGGAGTCATCCATGAGGAGTGGCGCCTGCGTTCCAGCGCTTCGCAGCGCATGTTCCAGCGCTGTCTGCCCGCACTCTATCCCAATTGTAAGTACGGCCACCGCATGCCTATCGGACTCATGGAGATTATCGACAACTTCGAGCGTCCCTTCCTGCAGGCCTACTATGAGAAGTGGTACCGTCCCGACAACCAGGGACTCATCATCGTCGGCGACGTCGATGTGGACAAGGTTGAAGCCAAGATCAAGGAGATGTTCAGCGGCATCGTGCTGCCCGAGAACCGTGTCCTCGTCGAGGACGTACCTGTTCCCGACAATGACGAGGCCATCTTCGCCATCGACAAGGACAAGGAGATGCAGTATAACATCGTCGAGATGATGTTCAAGCACGACGTGTTCCCCAAGGAGATGAAAGGCACCCTGGCTTATCTCGTCTTCGACTTCATGAAGGACGCAGCCATCTCCATGATGAACGACCGTCTGAAGGAGTATGCCGAGAAGCCCGAGAGTCCCTTCGTACAGAGCAATGTGAGCGACGGCACCTATATCTTCTCGAAGACCAAGGATGCCTTCACCCTCGACGTACTGCCCAAGGACGGACAGACCGAAGCCGCTGTCACCGCAGCCCTCATCGAGGCACGCCGCGCTGCCGAGTTCGGTTTCACCCCCACCGAGTACAGCCGCTTCAAGGCCAACTACATCAGCTCGCTCGAGAAGGCATACTCCAACAAGGACAAGCGCTACAACTCACAGTTTGTCAACCAGTACGTGCAGCACTTCCTTGCTGACGAGCCCATCCCCAGCATCGACTACGAATACCAGATGATGAAGCAGGTGGTGCCCATGATACCCCTCGACCAGATTAACAACCTCATGGGAGAGCTCGTTGCCAAGAGCGACACCAACATGGTAGTGCTCAACTTCAACATCGAGAAGGAAGGAGCCGTCTATCCTACTGCCGACAGCTTCAAGGGCGCCATTGCCGCTGCCCGTGCCGCTGAGGTAGAGGCTTATGTAGATAACGTGAAGGACGAGCCGCTGATGGCCGAGCTGCCCGCAGCAGGAAAAATCGTCAAGGAAGAGAAGAACGAGCAGTTCGGCTATACCGTGCTGACACTCTCCAACGGTGCCACCGTCGTTCTCAAGCAGACCGACCTCAAGAAAGACCAGGTCATCCTCTCCGGTGAAGGCTTCGGAGGCGCGTCGCTATATGGCGCTGCCGACTATGCCAACATCAAGATGTTCGACGACGTCATCGAAGCCAGCGGCCTCGGCAACTTCTCCCACACCGAGCTTGAGAAAGCCATGGCCGGCAAGATTGCCAGCATGTCGCTGTCGCTGAGCCAGAACCGCCAGCACGTCTCCGGCTCCTCCACGCCGAAGGATGTCGAGACCATGCTGCAGCTGCTCTACCTCAACTTCACCAATGTCAACAAAGACCAGAAGTCCTTCGACAACCTCATGCAAACCACAGAGATAGAGCTGAAGAACCGCTCGCTGCAGCCCGAGGTCGCCTTCAGCGACTCCCTGCAGTCCACGTTCAGCTGCCATAATCCCCGCTTCGCCTCGCTGAAAGTCGAAGACCTTGCCAACGTCAACTACGACCGCATCCTCCAGATGGCGAAGGAGCGCACCGCCAATGCCGCAGCCTACACCTTCAACATCATCGGTAACTATGACGAGGCCACCATCCGTCCGCTCGTAGAGCAGTACATCGGTGCCCTGCCCTCCACCGGCCAGGTAGTGAAAGGTCCCGATGTGAGCACCGACTTCCAGGGCGTTGTCGTCAACAGCTTCAAGCAGAAGGCCGAGACCCCCAAGGCCATCGGAGTCATCGTGTGGTACAGCAAGCAGATGCCTTACACCCTCGAGAATGCCATCAAGGCCAACATTGCCGGACAGGTGCTGCAGATGATTTACCTGAAGAAGATTCGTGAAGATGCCGGAGCCGCCTATACCGTCGTGGCCCAGAGCACCGCCGGCCGCAACGACTTCGAGAACGAGGTCCAGCTGCTCGCCTACTGTCCCATGAAGCCCGAGAAGGGCGACATGGCCGTGCAGATTATGCGCGACGAGGTGGAGCAGCTCGCCAAGAGCTGCGATGCCGACATGCTCACCAAGGTCAAGGAGTATATGCTCAAGAACTTCGACGACCAGACGAAGACCAACGGCTACTGGAGCAGCGTCATCAACGACTGGCGTTTCTGGGGTGTTGACATGCACTCTGACTACAAGACCATCCTTCAGGCTCAGACCCCCGAGAGCATCAGCGCCTTCATCAAGGAAGTCCTCAAGGCCGGCAACCGCGCCGAAGTCATCATGATGCCCGCAGAATAAGAGTTATTCATAATCATGATACAAAAAACGGTCTGTTTCTTGGAAAACAGACCGTTTTTCTTTGTAGTGTGTTCGATATTTATTACTTTTGCAAAAAAATACACTTATGCTCATTAAGACTTATTGTGCCGCAGTCAATGGACTCGATGTGACGACCGTTTGTGTCGAAGTAAGTATGGTACGTGGCTTACAGTTTCACCTGACCGGATTGGCAGACACCGCTGTCAAGGAAAGTTATGACCGCATCAAAGCTGCCCTCGTCAATAATGGTTTCAAGATGCCCACGATGGACATCACCGTCAACCTATCGCCTGCCGATATCAAGAAAGAAGGTTCGGGCTATGACTTGCCTTTAGCTATTGGCATACTCGCAGCCAACAACAAAGTCACTTCCACGGAACTCAACCGTTACCTGCTCGTGGGCGAACTAGGCCTTGACGGACAACTGCAACCCATACGGGGCACGCTGCCCATTGCCATCCGTGCCCGTGCCGAAAAGTTCAAGGGACTCATCGTACCCGAACAGAATATCCGTGAGGCAGCCGTCGTCAACAACCTCGAGGTCTATGGCATGTCATCACTCATGGACGTCATAGACTTCTTCAATCAATGTCGTCATTTCGAGCCTACCGTCATTGATACGCGCCGTGAGTTCTATGAGCAGCAGAGTCACTTCGACCTCGACTTTGCTGACGTGAAAGGTCAGGAGAGTGTCAAGCGTGCCCTTGAAGTGGCCGCCGCCGGTGGCCATAACCTCATCATGATAGGCCCCCCTGGATCAGGTAAGTCAATGATGGCAAAACGGCTGCCTGGCATTCTGCCGCCGTTGTCGTTGGCAGAGAGCTTAGAGACGACCCAGATTCACAGCGTCGCAGGTAAGCTCAGCCGTGACACCAGTCTCATTAGTCAACGTCCTTTCCGTGCACCACATCATACCATCTCGCAGGTCGCCCTCGTCGGTGGAGGTAATAATCCTCAGCCTGGCGAAATCTCGCTGGCGCATAACGGCGTGCTCTTCTGCGATGAGCTACCCGAGTTCAACCGTTCCGTGCTTGAGGTGCTACGCCAGCCCCTTGAAGACCGTTGTATCACAATCAGCCGCGCCCGTAACACCGTCGAATACCCTTGTTCGTTTATGATGGTAGCCTCCATGAACCCCTGTCCTTGCGGTTACTATGGAGATCCCACACACCACTGCGTCTGCACCCCAGGGCAGATAGAGCGTTACCTCAACAGGATTTCCGGTCCACTGCTCGACCGCATCGATATTCATTGCGAGATACAGGCCGTACCCTTTGCTGAACTCTCGAAAATGCAACCGGGGGAATCCTCTGCCGTTATCCGCGAACGTGTCATTGCTGCCCGTAAGATTCAGGAAGAGCGATTTAAGCCCTTCAAAGGTATTCATTGCAACGCGATGATGACGGAAAAGATGCTCCACCAGTTTGCAGAGCCCGATGTCACTTCCTTGGACATGCTCCGCATGGCGATGGAACGCCTGAAACTTTCCGCCCGTGCATACAGTCGAATTTTGAAAGTGGCAAGAACCATCGCTGACCTTGAAGGAGCAGAGACGGTCCAGTCACACCACATCGCCGAAGCCATCGGTTATCGTAATCTCGACCGCGGCGACTGGGCTGAAAGAGGTATCACTTAACAGTAACCTTGCGGCCGTTGATGATGTAAAGGCCGGGGGTCTGCGGGGTGGATGTGACTCTGCGGCCGCTGAGGTCGAAGATGACACGGTCGCCGGAGGACTGGGAACCAGGGGCGGCATCACGGACGGCAGGAATGGCTGTCTCGGAGAAGGTCTTTGCCTGGAGGGTGGCCATGCCTAACACGAAATCGGCATTCTTCTCGGCAGCGGTATAGAAGCTTAAAACATAATCGCCCGTGACAGGGATGTCAAACTCGAAGGTCTGTCCCTTGCCGTTGGAGAACGCGTTGCCGGTGTTTCCTCCGATATTGACGGTGGGGGTGAAGGTCTTGGTGGCTATCTCCGTGCCATTGACGTCCTCAACGGTATAGACGACGGGCGAGAACTGCGGGCGGTTCCAGTTGCAGACTCTGCTCTTGAGGACATAATGGCCTGCATGTAAGGTCATGTGGGAACGGGCTTGGGCATCACCGAAGCGTGCCCAGGCTGTCTTCTCCTTGCCGCCGGGGTTTTCTACAAACAAGCCATATTCGAAGCCATGCTGCGTATTGGTGAAACGCAGGACACGGCAGCCGCTCTCGTAGGGCAGGCCTCCGCCGGTGCGTTTGATCTTTCCGTTACATACATACCAGTTTTGCGGCACAGCGTTTTCGCACGGGAAGGTCTGGGCTAAGTCATAGCTTGTGGATGTCTGGATGCAGTTCACCGCGCAGGAAGACTCTCCCGTCTTGCCATTGCTGTCGGTCACTACGACACACAACTCGTGGCGGCCTGCCTGGGGAGCGGTGAGCGTGGCGGTATAGGGCTGGGCGGTGCATGTGGCGAGCAGCGTGCCGCCGTCATAGAACTCTACCTTCTCTATCTGGGCGCCGGCAGCGGTAGCGGTGGCAGTGGCTTCGATAGTGACATCGGGGAACACGACATTCTCGTCGGGTGTCATACACAGGAAGGTGGACTCTCCGGCGGGCTGGGTGATGAGCGCGCGGGGCTGGTTGAGGGAGAAGCGCTTGCAGAAGTTCCAGATGAGATGACGGTTGAGGTTCATGGGCCAGTGTCCGCCACTGTGGTAAGAATACAGCCATACCTCACCTCCCTGAGGACCACCGGTCCACTGCTCCAAATCGCCATCATACCAGCTGCTACTGACGGGCTTATAGCCTACGGTCTTCGAGTAGCGGGTATGGTTGTCGTGCAAGGCGTAGTTCTGGATGTAATCATGTATGCCGTATTGCTCATAGCCGAACACATCGTCGTCATAGGCTATCACCTCCAGCAGGTTGACGGGCTTCGAACAGTTGTTCCAAGGCTCCTCGGAGAACTGAATACCACTGGTGGGTGCAAAGGCGGCTATCCTGTTCTGCATATTGGCGATGCAATGGTGTATGAGCATGGAACCCATCGAGAAGCCTGACCAATAGACACGGTCTTTGTCGATGTCATAACGGGCATACATCTCGTCAATGGCCTTGATGACAAAGTTCTGGTCTTTCGTGCCTCCCGTGTCCCACGTATTACCATCGCTACGCAGATACGCAATGACAAACTTGGCAGTGTCTATCATTTCGTACATCTTATCACTGTCATACTGATATTCCGGACTTTGGTTCATGCCGTGGGTGACGATGAACAATGGCGACTTAGCCGGCAGTATGTCTGGAGTAAAGACAATCATGTTCCTCTGCTGACCATTCACTGTGATGTCGATTGACTCCTGCTGGTAGGCAGAAATGTGCAAAGCCGTAAAAAGGATAAGTAAGATGGTAATCGTTGAACGTTTCATATTGATAAATGTAAATAGTTTCTATTCCACAGCGGCAAAGGTAAGCAAAAAATCTGACATAATCACCGCATGGGGCGGATTATTTTCGTCGGGGACATCTGTTCATGTCCAAAACTCCTTTTCGCCGGTATCTTCCATTTCGCCCTGACACCGGGGGCAGGTCTTCATGTCCCAGATACGGATGTGATCGCTGCCGCACTGCAGACACAGACGGCTGGCCTCGCTTCTGTAGGACGGAGCCACGTCAGCGATGATGCCGCCCACCACGATGTTCTGAACGATATGGCAGTCAGGGCAGAGCATGGGGGTAATCTGCTGACGGAACAAGCCTCTCCCCTCATACACCTCGGCCTCGTAGCCACAGGCCTTACAACGATATTTCCGTTTCCAAGCCATTCAACCAAACAGTTTCTTCCAAATCCATAATACCGTTACGGCACCAAGAACACAGAAGATGAAGTTGGTGAGATAGCCCTTGCCGAGCAGTTCGATGTTCAGCAGGTGGCTGATAAATGTACCTACATAACTTCCGATGACACCCACGATGAGGTTCATACAGCATCCTTTGCCCTCACCGCTCATGATGCGGTTGGCAACGTAGCCGATGAATATTCCAGTAAGTATCGGCCAAGCTGTGAAATCTGCAATATGTTCTAACATACCTTTTGGTTCAACTGATTTGAAACTATAATATTCTTTGCAAAGATAGCGATTATTGCAGAATTATTACTATATTTGCACCAAGAATTAATAATGTTTATCAACTTACCCAACGAAATTCTTTTGAGGATGCCAGAGCAGCAGCGCACGTATATTGCCATCGACCTGAAGTCGTTCTACGCTTCAGTAGAGTGTGTGGACAGGGGGCTTGACCCGCTGACCACCAACCTCGTGGTGGCTGACATGTCGAGGACGGAGAAAACCATCTGTCTGGCTGTGTCGCCATCGCTGAAAGCATACGGCATTGGTGGACGTGCACGACTGTTTGAGGTGGTTCAGAAAGCGCGCGAGTTTAAATTCGACTACATTGCTGCACCGCCACGCATGGCTCATTACATGGAGGTGAGTACAAAGGTCTATCAGACTTATCTGAAATACATTTCTCCTGAGGATATACACGTCTATAGCATTGATGAGGTGTTCATGGACGTGACGGCGTATCTGCGTACTTATAAAATGACGGCCCACGAGTTGGCGATGAAGATGATTCGTGACGTGCTGGCCACTACAGGCATCACGGCAACGGCAGGAATAGGCACCAATATGTACTTAGCGAAGATTGCGATGGATATTATGGCCAAGAAGATGCCTGCCGACAAAGACGGTGTGCGCATAGCGGAGTTAGATGAGATGTCATACCGGCGTGAGCTGTGGGACTACCGGCCTTTGACCAAGTTCTGGCGCGTGGGGCATGGCATCGCCGAGAAGCTGGCCGTCTATGGCATTGACACCATGGGAAAGGTTGCCCGTATGTCTGTACAGAACGAAGGACTGCTTTACAGGATGTTTGGCGTGAATGCGGAACTGCTGATAGACCATGCCTGGGGTTGGGAGCCGTGCACGATGGAAACGGTAAAAGCCTACAGGCCTGAGACCAACTCGTTCAGCAGCGGACAGGTGTTGCAGGAGCCTTACACTTTCAAGAAAGCCTATGTGGTGATACGTGAAATGGCCGAGGGCATGGCCCTCAACCTCGTATCGAAGCAGCTGGTGACTGACCAGCTGGTGCTGACCGTCGGCTATGATGCGGAGAGTCTGACACGTCCTGAAATCCGTGAGAAGTATCATGGTGAGATTACCATCAATCACTATGGAAAGGCTGTGCCAAAGTATGCCCACGGCACTTTTAACTTTGAGAAGCCCACCTCATCATCACGGCTGATGATGGAGGGGGCAACAGCGGTGTTTGAACGCTGTGTGAATCCTGACTTGCTGATTCGCAGGCTGAACCTGACCACTAACCATGTGGTGTCAGAGACATCTGTAGCAGCACGGGACCATGCTCCCCAGCAGCTTGACCTCTTCACCGACTACGAGGCCCTGAAAAAGCAGCGCCAGAAAGAGCAGGCCGCACTTGACAAGGAGCGTCGGCTGCAGGAGGCACAGTTGAAAATCAAGAAGCGTTTCGGCAAGAATGCCATCCTCAGAGGCCTGAACTTCGAGGAAGGTGCCACAGCCAAGGAGCGTAACAAACAGATAGGAGGACATAAAGCATGACCAACAATTACGACGATATTATCAATTTGCCACACTACGAGCCGAAGCATCATCCGAGGATGTCGATGTGGAGCCGTGCAGCACAGTTTGCACCCTTTGCCGCATTGACAGGCTATGAGGCTGCCATCAAAGACAAGGCACAGGAGAATGCAGACAGCTATGAAAATACTAATGATGATGAAGCGGCTACGTGGTGATGGCTTTGCGCAGTTTTTTCGGGAGAGCATGGCGGTTGAGGAACAGATAGGTAGTGTTCAGCGCCATGTAGTCGCGTGACATGTACCAGATGCCCTGATACTGTCCGTACGGGCCCCATGAGTTCTTCACCATATAGTAAGGCTTGCCCTCTTCGTCAACGGCCTTGCCGTAGATGAGCATCACGTGGTCGTAGGTGAAACGCCAATCATCCCATTGCTCTTGGCGCAACGTCTGGGTGGGAATGACCCCGACGGGCAGCGAGGCGAGCCCTGTGCGTGTGAAGTCGCCCGTCACATCACCACCCCATGCCACGGTATAGCCGACATCCAATGCTGCGTCGAGCACATCCATCAGCTGCTCAATGGGGATGTTATAGCTGGGCTTCAGACGCCACTTATAGGGAGCCTCGATGATGAACCATTGATTGAAGGGATGATGGGTGAAACTCGTCAGACTCACATAGTCGTCCAAGTCTAACCCCAGGCTCTCGGCAAAGGTCTTCGGCGTGTAGGTCGTTCCCTCATACTCGAACGTCTCAGGACAACGCCCAACATATTTCTCGATGACAGCCTGTACCTCTTCCTGCCAGTGGGGTTGGGGTGCCGAGGCTTCTTTGCCGATGATGGCACGTACAGTGCGTTCCAGCTCGGGGAAGAAGACGCTGAAGTTAGCCAGCGTGTCACCCGTCAGGGAACCTGGGGCGGGCATGGCCTCTTCGGGACAGATACCGTGCTGACGAATCACCTCCAGCACGTCGTCACACGAGCCGCCCTCGGAAATCTGGCTGTAGCCGTGCATGCGCACATAATGCGTGGCGCAGTCCATATAGTCCTTGTTCACCACAAACATCTCGCACAGGTCGTAAGTCTTGCCTGTTTTGCGAAGTATCTCACTCTCGAAATAGCCCAGCGTGGCATAATCCCAGCACGTGCCGCTGCGGTACTGGTTCTTCACGCTCGTGATGGACAACTCCTTCACGATTCGAAAAGTCTTTTCTGACTTTGTCTTGCTTGCCTGTGCTTGCAAGTTCTCCTGTGCCATTGCTGTCGTGAAGGACAGCGCGAAGGCGATGGGGGCCAATAGGTATCTCATGGGGGATTTACTGTTTTTCGTTTTTCGTTGCTGTCAGTTTCAGGCACATCAGCGTCAGGTCGTCGCTGGGCTCGGGCTGTACGGCAGCTGTGGGGTCGGTGCTGATGCGGTGCTGCTCGACGGCATCCTGCAACTTGCTTACCACCTCGTGGCAGGTGAGCGTCTGGCTGTCGGCCATCAGCCGGAGGATGCGGTCGTTTCCGAACTGCTCTTTCTGCTGGTTCTCTGCTTCGTTCAGGCCGTCGGTATAGACAAGCAAACGCGAGCCCCGGATGTCACCGATGGTCTCTCCGAGGAAGGGAACACCCTCCAAAACACCTATCATCTGGTTAACATATTTCATCTCCAGGAATTGGTCGTCTATTACTGGGGCATTGTGGCCGCAGTTGCAGAAATCAAGGCGTCCTGTGTCAAGGTGGAACAAGCCGATGAACATGGTCACGAACATGTTACGGTCGTTACCCTCGGCCAACTCGGTGTTCATGCGCATGGCGATGTCGGCAGGCATCATGCCCTCGGTGACGAGGGTGCGGAAGAGTCGTGCCGACTGTGCCATAAAGAGGGAAGCAGGCACACCCTTGCCCGACACGTCACCCACACAGAAGTAGAGTCGGTTTCCCTGCATCACATAGCCGTAGAGATCGCCACCTACCTCTTTGGCAGGTGTCATCTCGGCGTACATGTCGAGGCCGTCGCGCTCAGGGAAGACGCCAGGTACCATAGACATCTGTATGTCACGGGCGATGCGCAGCTCCGACTCGATGCGTTCTTTGGCGACGGTAGTCTCCTCTAACTGGTCGTAGGCCGTCTGCAGCTCGGCATGTGCCGTCTCTAACTGCTTATGGGCTGCGGCGAGGCGTTTCTGAGCGCGACGACGGTACAGGGTATAGACGATGAAGAAAGCTGTGAGCAACACCATAGCGATGCCTGTGCCCCAGAGCCGCTGCTGCGAGAGCTCAGTCTGTTGACGGGCTATCTGCATCTCCTTGCCCTGCGTGTCGTAGATGGTGGCCATCTCTGCCATCTGGTTCTTCTTCTGCGCTACATAGGCAGAGTCGAACAGCGAGGCAATCTGGTTGGCCGTATAAAGGGCGGAGTCTCGGCGTCCGGCGTTGTAGTTGGCGCGGAACTTGGGGAAATAATAGCTGTAGATTTCTTCTAGGTCAGGCTTGTTGATGATGAAGTCGAGGTACATGTAGTTATTGGCTGCGTCGTCCCATCGCTCGGCATTCATCAGGTAGTCGTTGGACTGAAGAATTCCAGTAGGAGTGAAAAAGTATTCGGTATTCTTGAACTTGTCGAACTCGACGGCGGCAGAGTCCTTATCTCCCAGGCTCCACAGCTTGATAGCAAGGTCAAGATGGGTATAGGCCAGATAGATAGGCCATACCCGTGCATCAGGATGGCGCCGATAAAAAAAACCTTCCCCACCGAGTCGTTGATGGCCATCCAGCTCCGTACCTCGTCCCAGTCCTTCACCCTGACATAGGCGTCCTTGATGCAGGCGAAGGAGTTGATGAACACCTGGTGGATTCTTACTGAGGAATCGACGGCGAGCACCTGCCAGCAGTATTCGCGAGCTTTCTGGGCAACTTCTTTAGCCTTGGCGGATTGTCCCAGTTTCACATAGCAGCATGCCAGCTGTGAGTAGAGGTTGATTTTCTGGTCGTAGATGCCATTGTCCAACGAGTCCATCGAGGCGAGCAGGGGTACGGCGACCCGCAGGAAGCCCTCGTAGTTCTGCTGACCATACAACAGGTTGGCAAGTTCGTTGCCAGAAAAGTTGTAATACCACTGTCGGCGGTCGGCGGAACCGTCGTGCTTCAAGGCGCGTCGGAAATATACTGCAGCCTCGTCGTCCTCACCGACATAACGATAGAGATTTCCACGGAAGGCATCGGCTCCGAAAGCGCTCAGAGTGCCACAGTTCTCCAAGCTGTCAATAAAGGACTTCAAGCTGTCTGTCAGGAATCTTGCCCGCTCGCTTCTCCAGTTTTCCCCGTAGAAATCGTCCCTGTTGACGGATGCGATGGTTTTAAGCACTAAGGAGTCCACATGACTATAGTCGGGCTTTGACAGGTCTTTTAGCTGCTGTTGGCTCTCTTTGTTCTCACAGGAGACAATGGCCAGGGCTACCACTGCCAACAGGATGATGAGTTTCTTGTTCATTGTTCTAAATGGTTTGAAGTTACTGGACTGATGCGATTCTTGTGGTGTAGAAGTCGCGGAAATCCGACCATTTATAATATGGATAGCTGTCGGTGGGCACGGGCAGGGTGGCCTCGTTACCATTGAGGAGGCACTTGACGAGCACGTTGTCGGGTTCGGCAGG
The DNA here is from genome assembly GCA_905233985.1 of uncultured Prevotella sp. Classification (GTDB taxonomy): domain Bacteria; phylum Bacteroidota; class Bacteroidia; order Bacteroidales; family Bacteroidaceae; genus Prevotella. The sequence continues at coordinate 6,700 of CAJOFA010000002.1, read as the reverse complement.
ATTGCGGTAGAACACCAGTTGGATATTACATGCCTTACAAGTCTCCCAGTTCTGGTAGCAGTTCTTCACCTCATATGGGTCTTCAGGGTCGAGGTCGGCACCGTTGATGCCCATCAGCACGGTGAGCGGACCGATGCAGCTGTCGTGACCGAAGCGGAGATCGGCAACAACAGACTGCGAGGGGCTGAGGGCGGCTTCCGCCTTACGGAGAATATCCTTGAGAACGGGTATCAGCTCATACTGTCCGGAGAACACCCAGGAATAGGAACCGAGGTTGTCGGTTTCCCAATGGGCGGCAACTTCCTCGTCGTTGACGAGGGTGCCCATCATGCCCTCATGGTAAATGCTAGGCAGCGTCATATAGAACTCCACGAGTGTACGGGCGGCTTTGTCTGCCTTGTAGGGCAGGTCGTCTATACGGGTGAAAACACGGGCCAGGACATTCTGATAGATGCTGTTATCTTCCTGAAACTGGGCACGGTTGGCCTCATAGCGTGGTGTAGCCTTCGGATAGTGGTGCTTGACGGGGTTGCGGTGGTCGGTGGGCACCACGCCGTCGAGCGTGAAGCGCGAAGCCTGTTCACGTATCTCTATCATCGGGTTACACTGCACCAGTTCCTGACAGAAGGCTGACATGCTGAGCATGCAACGGCCCGAAATGGAGGAAATGGCGAGCACGTTGCCGCCGTGCTCGAACACTTCAGGGAAACGGTTATACATGGTACGTGCGATGTCCTGATGCTGCTCCCACCCTAACTGTGTCAGTTCACTGACACCTGTCATAAGCTCGTCTTTCGCCGCCATGAAGCGGTTGTAGAACGCCTCACCTTCAGCGGTAAACAGCTGCCGCTCGTGGGCAGTACTGAGCAGCGTGTCTAAGCGAAGATAAAGTTCATCGTTCCAGTAGTAGCGTGAACCGTGGCGGGCATAGTGGCTAATGTAGAAAGGCTGGTAGCCGGCAGGTGCCGGTGTCAGCGTCGTCTGTTCTGCATGATAGGGATAGTCTGTGCCGTATGCCTTACGCGGGTTGGCCTTCAGTTGTTCTAACGGTGAGAGGCTCTGTGCCCCTGCCGTGATGCTTGTCAATACAAAGACCAGCACCACAAGTGTTATGTTAAAGAGTTGTTTCATCATTGTTTTGGGGTTATTATTGGTGCAAAGATAATGCAAACCAAGCAAATAACAAAACAAAACATTATTTTTTTGCCATATAAAAAAACCGCACCCTTGTTGAAGGATGCGGCTTTATCATCTTCTCCCCTTTTCTTGGGGATAGATTTTACTTACTTCTTCTCTTCGACGGCTACGTTCTCCTCGCGAATGGAGCGACCCATAGTGAGGTAGGCAACAGGAGCTGCGATGAAGATAGACGAGCAGGTACCGAAGATGACACCCAGTATCATGGCGAACGAGAATGAGCGGATGCTGTCACCACCAAGGATGAAGATACAGAGCAGCACAATCAAGGTTGTCACTGAGGTGTTGATAGTACGGGCCAGTGTCTGGTTCAGCGAATCGTTGAACAGCGTCTGACGGTCACGCTTTCCATAGAGCTGGATGTTCTCACGTACACGGTCGAAGACCACCACCTTATCGTTGATGGAGTAACCAATCACGGTAAGGATAGCACCGATGAACGTCTGGTCAATTTCGAGCGACATGGGTACGAACTTCCACAGCAGAGAGTAGAAGCCGATAACAATGAGTGCGTCAAAGCACAGGGCAATGGTAGAACCCACCGAGAAGGCCACGTTGCGGAAACGGAACAGGATGTAGAGGAAGATGGCTATCAGGGCGATGGCCACACTGATGAAAGCACGGTGCGTGATATCCTTAGCTATGGACGGACCTACCTTCGTAGAACTGATGATGGAACCACCCTCACGAACGTCAGGATTCTTGAAGTCGTCAACGCTCTTCTGCGTCACGATGCCAGCCTCATGCAAAGCCTTATAAAGGATTTCCTCAGCCTCATCATCAACCGTCGGGTCGGTGGAGTCTATCTTATAGTTCGTAGAAACACGGATGCGGTTACCTTCGGCACCGAGTGCGATGGCAGTAGTGTTAGCCACCTTCTCTGCACCATTGTCATCCTTCTCAACGAATGCCTTGTTCAGCACGTCACGAACCTGCTCAGGCTCTACGGTCTTCTCAAACTGCATGACGTAGTTACGTCCACCGGTGAAGTCAATGCTCTTGCTGAGTCCGAAGACGAAGAAGCTGACGATGAACAGGATGGCGGCAACGCCCCAGATGCTAAAGGTCTTCTTATACATGCCCATAAAGTTGAAGTGCGTATTCTGCATCATGTTCTTCGAGTAGGGCGTAGAGAAGGTGAGGTTGCGCCAGCGGTCGCGCTTCAGCTGATACTCATAGACCAGACGAGTCATGAACACAGCGGTGAAGAACGATACGCAGATACCAATCATCAATGTGGTGGCGAAACCGCGGATAGGACCTGTACCGACAACATAGAGGATAACACCGGTAATCAATGACGTTAAGTTCGAGTCGAAGATAGCAGAGAAAGCGTTGGAGTAACCCTTGCCGAGTGCCTCCTTGACGTTCAAGCCCTTGCGGAGCTCTTCCTTCGTACGTTCATAAATCAGCACGTTAGCATCCACAGCCGTACCCAGAGTCAGCACGATACCGGCAATACCTGGCATGGTCAGCGCTGCCTGGAACGAGGTCAGGATACCCAGTGTGAAGAACAGGTTGAACAGCAGGGCGCAGTTGGCCAGCATACCAGGAATCCAGTTGTAGAGCAGGATCATGTAGATCATCAGCAGGATGAAGGCCACTACGAATGAGATAGCTCCCTGCTTGATGGACTGTGCACCAAGCGTAGGACCGACAACGTCGGACTGTACAATACGGGTCGGAGCCGGCATCTTACCGGAGTTCAGCGTGTTGGCTAGGTCCTTCGTGTCCTGAATGGTGAAGTTACCCGTGATGGACGAGTTACCACCGTCAATCTGCTGGTTGACACGCGGAGCGCTATAGACAGCATTATCAAGAACGATGGCTACAGCCTTGTTGATGTTGTTATGAGTGAGCTGCGACCAGCGGTGAGCACCGTCGCTGTTCATCTGCATAGTAACCTCGGGACGTCCGTTCTGGTCGAAGCCGTCTTTTGAGTTGACGATGACATCACCCTCTAACGGAGCACGACCATTGATGGAGTTACGGGTATTGATGGCATAAAGCTCGAAGCGTTCCTGATGGTCAACATATTCTGCATCGCTGGGCTTGGCGCTCCACAGCAGACGAAGCTCTGCCGGCAGGATACGCTTGGCCTGTGCCGAATAGATAATCTTGTTGACAGCAGCGGTGTCACGTGTCTTTGCCACACCGACCATACTGAGTGATGCAACCTGCGTGTTGAGCATGGAGAAGAGCTGATTCTGCGCTGCGACTTTCTTGGAGGCATCGTCAGTCTTGGTGCTGTCGGCCTTGTTGTCCTTCTTGGCTGTCAGGGCAGCAGCAAGGTCATCTTTCTTGGCCTTGGCGCTGTCACCAACTACCTTGGTATCGGCGGCAGCAACCTTCGTGGTGTCAGCAGGTGCGTTCTCAGCCTCAGGATTATACTGGGCATTGAGCTGGGTGAGCAGCGGCACAATCTCCTGTGCGTTAAAAGTCTCCCAGAACTCAAGGTTAGCACTACCCTGCAACAGCTTACGAACACGCTCAGGCTCCTTCACACCAGGCATTTCCACCATGATGCGGCCTGACATGCCCTCGAGCTTGCTGATATTCGGCTGTACGACACCGAACTTATCGATACGCTGCTGCACAACGAGCAGGGCGTTATCGACAGCTGCCGAAATTTCTGTTTCCAGAGCGCTGCGCACTTCAGAGTCGGTGCTCTTGGTGCTCACCTTGTCCTTCATCTGCTGGTTGGCGAAGACAGAGGCCAGAGGCTTGCCCTCTGCATTGTTGTTCCAAGCGTCAATGAAGAGTGAGAGGAAGTCATCCGTAGTACCCCCCTGCTCAGCTTTGCGGGCTTCGGCCATGGCTTTCTTGTAAACGGGGTTGGTGCTGTGGTCTGACAGCAGGTCAATAACGTCGGGCACGGAAACCTCGAGAATGACGTTCATACCGCCTTTCAGGTCAAGACCGAGACCAATCTCCATTTCACGGCACTCACGAAGCGTGTAAGCGCCGAAATAAACTTTCTCGTTCATGAGCGAATCCAGGTAAGCCTTACCTGCCTCTTCGCCCTTCTGTTCTGCGATGTCTGCCGCCTTACTCTCGTAGTGGCGGGTGACAAACGAGAAGGAGAGATAGAAGATGCACACGAGCATCAGCATCAGTGCAACAAACTTTACAATTCCTTTGTTTTGCATTTTTATTTTTTATTTTGTTTTTGTTATTTATTCGCTTCGATGCATTTTTAGCGTGCAAAGATAAGCATTTTTCGTCATTTAACGAAATTTATTGCCTTTTTTCCTGCATTTTTTAATGATTTAGGGGTATTTTCATCCAACAAACGACCGGATAATGGTCACTGGCGTCGATTTTTGAGTCAATTTTGCATTGATAGGGTTCTATGTCAGATGTACACATCATGTTGTCAATACGGAAGTTAAAACCATTGTTGTTGTATGACCACCCCGGACCGTTGGCAGTCGAGACATAACAGTCGGTCAGTCCTTCGCCGATGGTGTGGCGGGCATAAGACAGCGGGTTGTCGTTGAAATCACCGCAGACAATGATGCTATAACCCTGTTTACGATGTTCTTCGATGTACTGGTGCACGGCGAGTGCCTGCGGTGCACGCTGTGCCGTAGCGTCAAACAGTTTGGACAACAACCGGCGTGACTCTACACGAGCCGTGTCACGGGGCATGTCGCCTTTCACTATCTGCGTATAGTGTGAACGGTCGTCCCTGGTCAGGTGATTGCTTTCCAGATGATTATTGATGACGATGAGCGTGTCGGCGCCCACCTGCAGAAACCATGCCACAGAACCGTTGGCCCGTGACGGATAGTCAATATGCTCACGACGGATGACAGGGAAGCGGGTATGAACGCCTATGGCATTGATGGAGCCTCCCGACTTGAAGCGTACCGTGTCATTATAGGCAAAGAGCTCATCAATATGCTTTTTCTTGGAGCGCCACTCGTCATGGTCCTCCTGCAGACAGACGATGTCGGCTTTCTCGTTGCGGATATAGTCATAAATCATGTCGAAGGCGTCCGTATAACGCGGCGCTCCGGTATAGAGCTGTACGTTCCACGAGAGAATCTTGACAGCATCGTTAGGTGGAGCAGAGGGCAGGTTGAAGGGGCAATAGGTACGCATAGGTACATAGGCAAGCAAAAAGCCGACAAAGGGGATCAATGCCCAGCGCCATTTGACGACGAGCCAGAAGAAGAGGAACAGCAGATTGATGACGGCGATAAATGGGAAGGCGATGCCAAAACAGCTCAACATAGGATGTGCCGCTGCATCAATGTGGCCGGCGAAGCCCACTAATAACATCAAGATAACCGTTGTCACATTAGCACCGGCTATCACACCAATCAACCAAGACTTAATTTTCTTCATTCAACGCTCCTGACTGGCATCAAATAGTCGTTTCTTTTCCTCCTTTGTCAGACTATCGTAGCCGCTCTTACGAATCTTGTCAAGAATGGCGTCCACCTCAGCCTGACGCTGCTGCTTGCGTGCATTATACTCCATATCACTCTCTTTTGAACCACCACGTTCTGCACGCATCTCGGGCTGACTGGGTTTCTGCCGCTGCTCAAACTTCCGCTTCATGTTGTTGAAGAACTCATGTCCGCGATTGGCGTTGAAACGCATGTCGCTACCAGGATGCCGGCGCCAATAGAGAATGGCCAGCAGACCAAAGAGCATACCGCCCAGGTGAGCCACATGTGCCACGCCGTCGTTGCTCGATGCCCAGACGGAGAACACCTCAATGGCAGCATAGCCAATGACAAACCACTTGGCCTTGATGGGCACTGGAATGGGGAAGATGAACATCCGCTCATTGGGGAACGACATTCCGAAGGCTAACAATATACCATAGACAGCACCCGAAGCACCAACTGTACTCCAATGATTCAAATATTCACTAATAGTCATCTGCTCTACACCATTCTCTGTTCTTACAGAAATGATTGTGTCAAGCGGTAATGATGATATTGGATCCATCATATAGTGTATATATTGAACAACTTCCTGACATAAACCTGCTCCTATCCCACAAAACAAAAAATAAAACAAAAACTTACGTGGTCCCCACACGTTTTCCATCACTCTTCCGAACATCCACAGCGCAAACATATTAAAAAATATATGTGTAAAATGCTTGGACGAGTGAACGAACATATAAGTTAGCAACTGATAAAAATGAAAGTCACTGCTCTTAAAAAAAAGCAGTCCAAAACTTTGCGTAATATTAAATGAGGGTATAAGCGTTACGACGAAAACCAGCGCATTGATGATGAGCAGGTTCTTCGTTACCGTCGGCATATTGTTCATATTTCTGTTTTCGATTTTAACATTTCACTTTTTACTCATTTTGGGCGCAAAATTACGAAAAATATCTCTTTTTTGGATGAAAAACAGGGGCATAAGCACTTTTTTTTAAAAAAAAATGCACTTTTTTCCATTTTTTGTTTGTTTTCTAAATACTTTGAACTATATTTGCGGTGGAAAAAACCAAAAACTCCAATAAACACAATCATTT
>CAJOFA010000001.1 GCA_905233985.1 uncultured Prevotella sp. | reverse complement strand
ATTATCAAACTGAAGCCCGCTGCTGCTAAGGGTACTTATATTAAGAGTATCTTCCTCTCGAGCACCATGAGTCTGGGTGTGAAGGTGGATCCTAAATCAATTGAATAACTCGTTAAAAGTTTAGTAAAATGAAAAAGGAATTAAAAGATACTATCGTCATAGAACTCGGAGAACAGCTGAAGGCTTTTCCTCACTTCTATTTGGTAGACCTTACCGGACTGAATGCTGAGAAGACAAGTGATCTCCGTCGTAAGTGCTTCAAGAACGAAATCAAACTCACTGTTGTGAAGAATACGCTTCTCCACAAGGCTTTCGAGGCTTCTGAGATTGATTTCTCACCACTCTATGAGTGCTTGAAGGGAAATACGGCTGTTATGTTTACGCAGACAGCTAATGTACCTGCTAAGCTCATCAAGGAATACAAGAAAGAAGGTATCCCCGCCCTGAAGGGTGCATATGCAGAGGAGAGCTTCTTTGTTGGTGCTGATAAGCTGGAAGAACTGGTTGCTATCAAGAGTAAGAACGAACTTATCGCCGATGTTGTGGCTCTGCTTCAGTCGCCGATCAAGAACGTCGTCTCTGGTCTGAATGCCGGTGGCAAGATACATGGACTGCTTGACGCTATCGCTGAGCGTAACAAATAACAAGCGAAAAGTAACAATCAACATTTAAAAACAATTAAAATTTAGAATAAAATGGCAGATATTAAAGCTATTGCAGAAGAGTTGGTAAACCTTACTGTAAAAGAAGTAAATGAGTTGGCAACAGTCCTGAAGGACGAGTATGGAATTGAGCCCGCTGCAGCCGCTGTTGCTGTTGCTGCTGGTCCCGCTGCTGGCGGTGCCGCTGAGGCTGCTGAGGAGAAGTCTTCTTTCGACGTAGTTCTGAAGGAGGTCGGTGCTGCTAAACTGCAGGTTGTGAAGGCCGTTAAGGAAGCTTGCGGTCTTGGTCTGAAGGAAGCTAAGGATCTCGTTGACGGTGCTCCTGCTACCGTGAAGGAAGGCCTGTCTAAGGAAGAGGCTGAGAACCTGAAGAAGGCTATCGAAGAGGCTGGTGCCGTAGTTGAGCTGAAATAAGCGAAACGCAACAATACCCAGTGGTTGGGGACTCTCCAGTCGAGAGTTCCCGACCATTTTTTGTCTTTTTATACTAGATTATCTAGAACTCCTAGATATCTAGAAGAACTAGAACATCTAGAAATAATTATCATTTATGGCAACAAAGCAAGCAGAAAACAGAGTAAACTTTGGCAGCGTCAAGAATCCGATGCCGTTTCCGGATTTTCTCGATGTGCAATTAAAGTCTTTCAAGGATTTCCTCCAGTTGGATACTCCCCCCGAAGAACGCAAGAACGACGGTCTGTATAAGGTGTTCTCAGAGAACTTCCCTATCACCGATACGCGTAATAATTTCGTTCTTGAGTTCCTTGACTACTATATCGACCCGCCGCGCTATACCATTGACGAGTGTCTGGAGCGTGGTTTGACATATAGTGTTCCTCTCAAGGCTAAGTTGAAACTTTATTGTACTGACCCCGACCACGAAGATTTCGGTACTGTGATTCAAGATGTGTTCCTTGGTCCTATTCCTTATATGACCGAGAATGGTACATTTGTTATCAACGGTGCTGAGCGCGTCGTCGTGTCTCAGTTGCACCGTTCACCCGGTGTATTCTTTGGTCAGAATGTACATGCAAACGGCACACTGCTCTATTCAGCACGTATTATACCGTTCAAGGGCTCATGGATTGAGTTCGCAACGGACATCAACAATGTCATGTATGCATACATCGACCGTAAGAAGAAGTTGCCTGTTACCACGCTGCTCCGTGCCATAGGTTTTGAGGCCGATAAAGACATTTTGGAAATCTTCAACCTTGCAGAGGAGGTGAAGGTCAACAAAAAGGCCTTGAAGGCTGTTGTCGGTTCCAAGTTGGCTGGTAATGTGCTGAAGAGCTGGAACGAGGACTTTGTCGATGAGGATACGGGTGAAGTCGTTTCTATCGAGCGTAACGAGGTCATCATGGAACGCGAGACAGAGATTACCGAAGAAAACATGATTGATATCCTGGAGAGCGGTGCCCAGACCATCCTCATCCACAAGGACGAGACTATTGCTCAGGACTATTCCATCATTTTCAATACACTGGCCAAAGACCCCAGTAACTCTGAGAAGGAGGCTGTGCTCTACATCTATCGTCAGCTGCGTAATGCAGACCCTGCTGATGATGCCAGTGCACGTGAGGTCATCCAGAACCTGTTTTTCTCCGACAAACGTTACGATTTGGGTGACGTAGGCCGCTACCGTATTAATAAAAAACTGGGTCTTGACACTGATATGGATGTCCGCGTGCTGACTAAGGAAGACATCATTGAGATTATCAAGTATCTTATCCAGCTAATCAACTCAAAGGCTACCGTTGACGATATCGACCACCTGTCAAACCGTCGTGTCCGTACTGTTGGCGAACAGTTGAGCAATCAGTTCTCCATCGGTTTGGCACGTATGAGCCGTACCATTCGCGAGCGAATGAACGTCCGTGACAATGAGGTGTTTACCCCGACCGACCTGATTAACGCAAAGACTATTTCGAGTGTTATCAACACGTTCTTTGGCACTAATCCATTGTCACAGTTCATGGACCAGACCAATCCGCTGGCAGAGGTGACACACAAGCGTCGTCTGTCTGCTCTTGGTCCTGGCGGTCTGTCGCGTGAGCGTGCCGGATTCGAGGTTCGTGACGTACACTATACGCACTACGGACGTCTTTGCCCGATTGAGAGCCCTGAAGGTCCGAACATCGGTCTGATTTCGTCACTCTGCGTATATGCAAAGATTAATGAACTTGGCTTCATCGAAACTCCTTATCGTAAGATTGAGAACGGTAAAGCTAATCTGAATAATGATGATGTAGTATATCTAACTGCCGAAGAAGAGGCGGAACATGTCATTGGTCAGGGTAATGCACCCCTTCGCGAGGATGGTTCGTTTATCCGTGACGTGGTCAAGTGCCGTCAGGATGCTGACTTCCCCGTAGTTCCTCCCTCGGAGGTTGACTTGATGGATGTCTCTCCGCAGCAGATTGCATCTATTGCTGCCTCGCTCATCCCGTTCCTTGAGCACGATGATGCTCACCGTGCCCTGATGGGATCGAACATGATGCGTCAGGCTGTTCCCCTGCTCCACAATGAGGCTCCTATCGTAGGTACCGGTATTGAGAAGCAGGTGTGTGAGGATTCTCGCACGATGATTGTTGCAGAGGGTGATGGCGTAGTTGAGTACGTTGATGCTACTACCATTCGCATCCTTTACGACCGTACCGAAGATGAGGAGTTTGTCAGCTTCGAACCAGCTCTAAAGGAATATCGCATCCCGAAGTTCCGTCGTACCAACCAGAACATGACCATTGACCTGCGTCCTATTTGCGACAAGGGTCAGCGTGTGAAGAAAGGTGATATCCTGACGGAGGGTTATGCAACAGAAAACGGTGAACTGGCTCTGGGTCGTAACCTGCTGGTGGCTTATATGCCTTGGAAGGGTTATAACTATGAGGACGCCATTGTGCTCAACGAGCGTATCGTACGTGAAGACGTGCTGACTTCTGTCCATGTTGATGAGTATTCTCTTGATGTACGTGAGACAAAGCGTGGTGTGGAAGAATTCACTTCTGATATCCCCAACGTCAGTGAGGAGGCTACCAAGGATCTCGATGAAAACGGTGTTATCCGCGTCGGTGCCCGTGTGGAGCCCGGTGACATATTGATTGGTAAGATTTCTCCGAAGGGTGAGAGTGATCCTTCACCAGAGGAGAAACTGCTTCGCGCTATCTTCGGTGAGAAAGCCGGCGACGTGAAGGACTCTTCACTCAAGGCTAATCCTTCGCTGTCGGGTGTCATCATCGACAAGAAACTGTTTGCGCGTGCCATCAAGGACCGCAAGTCCAAGCAGCAGGATAAGATTGTGCTTGCCAAGATTGACGAGGAGTATGAGGCAAAGGTTGACGACTTGAAGGATATTCTTGTTGACAAGTTGCTCACGCTTACCAAGGGCAAGACCTCACAGGGTGTGAAGGACTACACAGGAGCTGAGATTATCTCGAAGGGCGCCAAGTTCACGATGACAAACCTGAAGAACCTGGAGTATGGTGATGTTCAGATCAGCAAGTGGACCAACGATGACCATAAGAACGAACTGATTGCTAAGTTGATTATCAACTTCATGAAGAAGTATAAGCTGCTTGATGCCGAGCTGAAGCGTAAGAAGTTCTCTATCACCATTGGTGATGAGCTGCCCTCAGGTATCCTGCAGATGGCTAAGGTCTATGTGGCCAAGAAACGTAAGATTGGTGTGGGTGATAAACTTGCCGGACGTCATGGTAACAAGGGTATCGTGTCGAAGGTTGTCCGTCAGGAAGACATGCCGTTCCTTGAGGATGGCCGTCCCGTCGATCTCGTACTCAACCCGCTGGGTGTGCCTTCTCGAATGAACCTCGGCCAGATCTTCGAGGCTATCCTCGGTGCTGCTGGTAAGCGTCTTGGTGTGAAGTTCGCTACACCTATCTTCGATGGTGCTAAGCTCGATGACCTCGCCGAGTGGACCGACAAGGCTGGACTGCCGCGCCTCTGCTCGACGCACCTCTATGATGGTGAGACAGGTGAGAAGTTTGACCAGCCCGCTACGGTGGGTATCACCTACTTCCTCAAGCTCGGCCATATGGTCGAGGATAAGATGCACGCCCGTTCCATCGGTCCGTACAGCCTCATCACCCAGCAGCCGCTCGGCGGTAAGGCACAGTTCGGTGGACAGCGTTTCGGTGAAATGGAAGTCTGGGCTCTTGAGGCATTCGGCGCCAGCCATGTGCTTCAGGAAATCCTGACCATTAAGTCTGACGATGTCGTTGGCCGTTCCAAGGCTTACGAAGCCATTGTCAAGGGCGAACCTATGCCGACACCGGGTATCCCTGAGTCCCTCAACGTCCTGTTGCATGAATTGAAGGGCCTCGGTTTAAGTGTGACCCTTGACTAAGTGAAATCGAAAATCGTAAATTTGTAAATCGTAAATTGAATTATGGCTTTCAAGAAAGATTCAAAGATAAAGAGTAATTTCACCAAGATTACCATTGGACTGGCTTCGCCTGAGGAGATTCTGGAAAGTTCTTTCGGTGAGGTAACCAAGCCTGAGACCATCAACTATCGTACTTACAAGCCCGAGCGCGACGGTCTGTTTTGTGAGCGCATTTTCGGCCCGACGAAGGACTATGAGTGCGGTTGCGGAAAGTACAAGCGTATTCGCTACAAGGGTATCGTCTGCGACCGTTGCGGTGTCGAGGTTACAGAGAAGAAGGTACGTCGCGAACGTTCCGGTCATATCGAACTCGTTGTGCCTGTGGCACACATCTGGTATTTCCGCAGTCTGCCCAACAAGATTGGCTATCTGCTGGGTATGCCCACCAAGAAGCTCGACTCCATTATCTACTACGAGCGCTATGTGGTCATTCAGCCGGGTGTCATGGCAGGCAAGAAGGATGGCGAGGGTAACCCGATGATAGGTTCCACCGCCTACGACCTGTTGTCTGAGGAGGAGTACAACGACATCCTCGACAACTTCGTCCCTGCTGATAACGATTATCTCGATGACAGCGACCCCAATAAGTTCATTGCCAAGATGGGTGCAGAGGCTATCTATGACCTACTCGTGCGTCTCGACCTCGACTCCTTGTCATATGAGTTGCGCGACCGTGCCAATAGCGACTCTTCTGTTCAGCGCAAGAACGATGCCTTGAAGCGTCTGCAGGTGGTTGAGGCATTCCGCTCTAGCGTGGAAAAAGGTATCAACCGTCCCGAGTGGATGATTATGAAGATTATCCCCGTCACGCCGCCGGAACTTCGTCCTCTTGTGCCGCTGGATGGTGGCCGTTTTGCCACGTCTGACCTGAACGACCTCTATCGTCGTGTCATCATTCGTAACAATCGTCTGAAGAGACTGGTTGAGATTCACGCTCCTGAGGTCATTCTCCGCAACGAGAAGCGTATGCTGCAGGAGGCTGTTGACTCTCTGTTTGACAATAGCCGTAAGTCCAGCGCTGTGAAGAGTGACTCCAACCGTCCGCTGAAGTCTCTCAGTGACTCACTGAAAGGTAAGCAGGGCCGCTTCCGTCAGAATCTGCTCGGTAAGCGTGTTGACTACTCCGCCCGTTCGGTGATTGTTGTCGGTCCAGAGCTGAAGATGGGTGAGTGCGGCCTGCCTAAATTGATGGCTGCCGAGCTCTACAAGCCGTTCATTATCCGCAAGCTCATTGAGCGTGGCATCGTAAAGACTGTAAAGTCGGCAAAGAAAATCGTTGACCGTCGCGAGCCCGTTATCTGGGATATCCTGGAGAATGTCATGAAGGGACATCCCGTGTTGCTCAACCGTGCACCAACGCTGCACCGTCTGGGTATTCAGGCCTTCCAGCCGAAGCTCATCGAGGGTAAGGCTATCCAGCTGCATCCGTTGGCATGTACCGCGTTCAACGCTGACTTCGACGGTGACCAGATGGCTGTGCACCTCCCCCTTTCTAACGAGGCCATTCTGGAGGCACAGATTCTGATGCTGCAGAGCCACAATATCCTCAACCCCGCCAATGGTGCTCCTATCACCGTTCCGTCACAGGATATGGTGCTTGGTCTGTACTATATCACCAAGATTCGTCCGGGTGCCAAGGGTGAAGGACTGACGTTCTATGGTCCCGAGGAGGCTATTATAGCTCATAACGAGGGCAAGTGCGACCTGCACGCTCAGGTAAAGGTGGTTGTTGACGACATCGTCAACGGCGAGCCTGTCCGCCACATGGTAGAGACTTCTGTCGGTCGTGTCATTGTCAACGGTATCATCCCCGATAAGGTAGGCTATGTTAATAAGGTAATCTCGAAGAAGTCGCTGCGTGACATCATCGCCGATGTCATTAAGAATGTAGGCTTTGCTGAGGCCTGTGAGTTCCTCGATGGCATCAAGAACCTGGGTTATCGTATGGCTTACCTTGCTGGTCTGTCGTTCAACCTTGACGATATTATCATCCCTGAGTCCAAGAAGGCACTGGTGGAGAAAGGTAACGAGGAGGTTCGTCAGATTACAGAGAACTATAACATGGGTTTCATCACCGATACCGAACGTTACAACCAGGTTATCGATACATGGACCCATATCAATAACGACCTCGGCTCTGTGCTGATGAAGGAGATGACCGAGGCCGACCAGGGCTTCAACGCTGTATTCATGATGCTTGACTCTGGCGCCCGTGGTTCTAAGGACCAGATTCGCCAGTTGTCGGGTATGCGTGGTCTGATGGCCAAGCCCCAAAAGGCAGGTGCTGAGGCACGTGGTACGATTGAGAACCCCATCCTCTCGAACTTCAAGGAAGGTATGTCCGTGCTGGAGTATTTCATCTCTACTCACGGTGCCCGTAAAGGTCTGGCCGACACCGCCATGAAGACGGCAGACGCCGGATATCTGACACGTCGTCTCGTGGACGTCTCCCACGATGTCATCATCAACGAGGAGGACTGTGGCACATTGCGTGGATTGGAGTGCAGCGCCCTGAAGAACGGCGACGAGGTAATCTCTACACTCTATGAGCGCATCCTCGGCCGTGTGTCGGTACACGATATCATCCATCCTACTACAGGTCAGCTTATCGTTGCTGCCGGTGAGGAGATCACCGAGCCTATTGCACAGGCCATCGAGGATTCGCCTATTGAGACCGTCGAGATTCGTTCGGTGCTCACCTGTGAGTCTAAGCATGGTGTTTGTATGAAGTGCTACGGACGTAACCTCGCCACCCAGCGTATGGTGCAGAAGGGTGAAGCCGTCGGTGTAATCGCTGCACAGGCTATTGGTGAGCCGGGTACACAGCTGACGCTTCGTACGTTCCACGCCGGTGGTGTGGCAGGTAACGCTGCCGCCAACGCCTCTATCGTGGCTAAGAACGACTCACGTCTTGAATTCGATGAGCTGCGCACCGTACCTTTCGTCGACGACAATGGCGTCGAGTGCCAGATGGTGGTCAGCCGACTCTCCGAAGTACGCTTTGTCGATAAGAACACCAATATCGTACTGTCAACGATGAGCGTGCCTTACGGTTCCTCGCTTTACTACAAGCAGGGTGAAGACGTGAAGAAGGGAGCACTCATCGCACGTTGGGATCCGTTCAACGCAGTCATCGTCACCGAGTATGCCGGTACGCTGAAGTTCAAGGATGTTGCAGAGGGCGTAACCTATAAGGCTGAGACCGACGAAACGACTGGACTGACCGAGAAGATTATTACCGAGACGCGCGACCGTGCCCTCGTGCCGACGTGCGACATCATCGATGATAACGGTGATGTGATAGGCACCTATATCTTCCCTGTGGGAGGTCACGTAGTCGTTGAAGACGGCCAGACCATGAAGACGGGTGAAACGCTCGTGAAGATTCCGCGCACCGTAGCCAAAGGTGGTGATATCACCGGTGGTCTGCCGCGTGTCACTGAGCTCTTTGAGGCTCGTAACCCGTCGAACCCTGCTGTCGTTTCTGAAATCGACGGTGAGGTTTCAATGGGTAAGGTGAAGCGTGGTAACCGTGAGATTATCGTTACCTCCAAGACAGGTGAGCAGCGCAAGTACCTCGTCTCGTTGTCTAAGCAGATCCTGGTACAGGAGCACGACGCCGTGCGTGCTGGTACGCCGCTCTCAGACGGTGTTATCACGCCTGCCGACATCCTTGCTATCAAGGGTCCCACGGCTGTGCAGGAGTACATCGTTAACGAGGTGCAGGACGTCTATCGTCTGCAGGGTGTGAAGATCAACGACAAACACTTTGAGATTATCGTTCGTCAGATGATGCGTAAGGTGCAGATCAACGACCCGGGCGATACCTCGTTCCTCGAGCAGGAAATCGTTGACAAGCTTGACTTCGCTGAGGAGAATGACCGCATCTACGGCAAGAAAGTCGTTGTCGATGCCGGCGACTCCGAGAATCTGCAGAAGGGACAGATTGTCACGCCGCGTAAGCTTCGCGACGAGAACTCCAGTCTCAAGCGTCGTGACCTCCATCTGGTACAAGTACGTGATGCTGTGCCCGCCACATCGACGCAGATTCTGCAGGGTATCACCCGTGCAGCATTGCAGACCAAGTCGTTCATGTCTGCTGCATCATTCCAGGAGACCACGAAGGTGCTCAACGAGGCAGCTATCCGCGGTAAGGTCGATACGCTCGAGGGTATGAAGGAGAACGTGATTTGCGGTCACCTCATTCCCGCCGGTACCGGTCAGCGCGAGTTCGACAAGATCATCGTCGGCTCCAAGGAAGAGTATGAGCGCATGCAGGCCAACCGCAAGAATGTGCTTGACTTCGCTGACGAAGACGTACTCGACGATTAAGCAAAAAGATCGTTAATCATTAATAAGGGTGTGCCATTACCGGCACACCCTTTACCAATCAAAAACCGACGAACAATGAAAAAGACATTCACATTACTCGTAATGCTATTGGCGTGTCAGATGCTGATGGCACAGGATCACGTGCAGGAGCTGATCAGCAAATATCGTAATGACAGCAATGCCAAGTATGAAATGTTCACTCAGGAACTTCTCAAGTTTCCTGTCAGTGGTGTTAATGACTCGCGTGCTGCACTGGTGAAGAAAGTAGATTACATCAAAATTATTATGTTCACCAACCCCACAAAGGAGCAGCGTACCAATATCCCCAAGGAAATGCTGGTATTGCAGGACGATGGTTATCGCCTCATCAATAACAATCCGGGCAACGGAGAGGTAAACACTGTCGCCATCATCATGGACGAGAATATGATTATCACCGATGCCGTGCTGTTTCAGGCTTCAAACGCCACAGGAATGCTTATGCGCATCGTCGGCAAGCTGACACCTGATGAGATGGTTCAGCTTGGTGATTTGTTACAACATCTATAAACATTACAATCATGGATAACAACAAGAAACCCAACAATCAGTTGCAGCTGGAACTGCCGCAGGAGGTGGCTCAGGGCGAATATGCCAATCTCGCCATCATCACCCATTCCAGTTCCGATTTCGTCCTTGACTTTGCCCGCGTGCTGCCAGGCGTCCCCAAGGCTCCTGTGAAGAGCCGTGTCATCATGGCCCCCGAGCATGCCAAGCGTCTGCTTGGAGCCTTGCAGGAGAACATCGTGCGCTATGAGCGCGCCTTCGGTCCTATTCGCATCCCTGATGCACAGGGTGGGGGAACCATCGCACCCTTCGAACTGCCACACGGCGAAGCATAGTCAACGACTAAGAAGAGTGAAAAGTAAAAGCGCCTCTCCGTTAGGAGAGGCGCTTCTCTTTTTATATCCCAAGCTCCGTGGGTGTGGGTAAGATGGTCGGAAGCCAGTCGCTATCATCGAGACCGGTGTCGTCCAACATAGGAGACTTGTCTGGATCCAGCTGGTCACCAGCACCAGGACCACTGCCAGCTAATAGTTGATGCTGCTGTATCTTCACTATCTCCATCAAAGGAGTCATATAATTCTTTTTCATAATATTGTAGCCTTTTACTTAATTACTATCTTTTTGCCGTTGTGGATATAGACACCTTGAGTGGTGGGTTTGCCGTCGAGGCGCATACCGTTGAGCGTGTACCAGCCACTGTTGATTGTTGAGCGCTGGTCGTTGATCGTCGGCAGGCTGATAGACGTAGCGTCGCCGCTGCCAATGCCGAGGCTTGTGATGCTGCTGTCGAAGGCGCCTGGCTTGAAGAACGCACGGAACGGACCGCTACCTCCTGTCTCTTTCAGCTCAAACTTGTTGCCTGAAGCGTTGAGGCAGTAGATGTTGGTTGTGTTGTTCTGCATCGTGCTGCCGATGAAGCGGTAGTTAGCACCCGTAACCGAAGAAAATGCATCGCTCTTGTGGATGGTTCCTGTACCAGTGAATATGATTTCTTTGGCGCTCAGGTCCCATGCTGCGCCCCAATGATCGCTAGGGAATGCAACGATGTACGGAGTGTTGGGCTTTACGGCAAAGTCCTCCTCATAGTCGAAGTAAACATGGGTGGCATCGTCGTTGACAAATTTCTTCAGCCAGAAGTTCTTGCCCGTATCGGTGCTGCTGTGGAACCAGGCGATATCTGTTCCGTCGGCGGTCACACATTCAGCTTCAAAGGGCAGCATGAGGGTGTTCCATCCGTTAGTGCCGTCAGCACCTACCGTGAAGTTATAGGAAAACTCGATGGAGCCGGATTCGATGTTCACTGGTGTGAAGAAGTCATAGCCGTCGGTCAGCGAAATGCTCTCGGCTTCGTAGCTTTCACCGAGTTGTTGTACCACGTTCTTACCATCAAGTCCGGTGGGCTTTGTGCCGCTGTAGATATAGATGGCGTTAGGCTGTGTGTTTGGTGTAATGCTGGTAATACCAGTCCCGCTGACGTCAACCACCAGGGCATTAGCCGGTGCAGTATAGCTCGTGCCTGAAGGTTTGGTGAAGGTTTCTGTACCATCGGTGGCATAGGTCGTGATAGCAGGTTTAACTGTAAAATAGACGTAGTCATAATTCCAACTACTGCCTTCAGTCCAAAGACCATATAATATATAAGTCTCTCCAACTGTCAAACCAGCCAAGTCAAGTGAAACTTCTTTGGTTTCACCCGCTGGATCCGCGTAAGAGGAATGCGGTCTTGAAATTTTATCACAAAGATAATGTTTATTTTTTAAACAATAATAAATGTTATTTGTCTTTTAAGATATATTAACAGCTTCTTGGAGCCTTTGAGGAATAAGTGTGAAATGACTATTTTGGGTATTCTGCCCCCTTTCTCTTATGCACTAACAACCTTATCCCAAAATTTTGCGAATAATCCGGACAGTTTGTCCGAGCCGTCCGGACAACTTGTCCGGAGCATTGGAACAACTTGTCCGAGATATGCGGACAACTTGTCCGTGCTGTTGGGACAACTCGACGGAATGATTATAAGAAAAGCACCTCTCCTCACGGAGGGGTGCTTTTCTTACCTCAGAAAATAACTAAAACAATCTCTTATATTACACTATGAGGTACTATATAACTAAAAAATCTTTTTTACTGTAAGAACTGGTCGGCCTCGGTATTGGAGGGATCGAGAGCCTTTACCTTGCGCCAGTAGTTCTGGCACTGCTCCTTGTTGGCCTGCTCGTTGTAGTACCAACCCAAGTAGCGGTAGCACTCAATGAGACGCTTGGTTTCTGCATCGTCGCGGTCAGCCTTTGCCTCGAGGATCTGTGAAGCACGCTCGTAGTGCGGCTTAGCAAGTCCCTTGGACATGTCGGCATCAATGGTAGCGTTCAGACGTCCACGCTGTACGAGGAAGAACTCCTCAGCGCTGGCGAACTTAACAGCTGCCTCAGCATACACCTCGTCAGCTTTCTGCAGCCACTGCAGCTTCTCGGTCTCAGGAACCTCGTCGGCATGCTTCTTATACATTGAAGCAAGTGAGTTGTAGTCGCTGGCGGTGCGGCTGCCCTTAGCCTCCAGATACTGGTTGTAGTATTTGATGGCGTTGTCGAAGTCACCCTTGGATGAGTATGCCTGATAAATGCTTTGGATGAGTGACGTGCGGTTGTTGGCAGGAACTTCCTTGGCGTTGGCTTCGTGGTACTGTGCCAGAGCAGCGTCGATGTCGCCCTTTTTCTGCAACGTCAGACCATAATAGAAGTTGTCCATCCACGAAATCTTAGCACTGTCAGACTTGTTGAAGAGACGGTCAGCGAAGTCGAGGGCTTTGTCGTGGTTGCCCATCTCGTAGTTGAAGAACATGCCGAGACGGTTGAATGGAGCGTGACGGGGATAGCGGTCGATGACCTGATCGATGAGATTCATGCCTTCCTCGTGACGGTTGGTGAAGTAGTGCTCGGTGGCAAAGCTGGTGAGGTCATCGAGCTCAAGCTTGTGCAGGGGCACCTTCTTGTAGGTTTCGAGGGCTTTCTCAAACTCTTTGTCATCGTGCCAGAAACGAGCCTGCATAGCATCGACGGGGACGTCGGGACGCACGGCACGCAGCTCTTCGAGCTTGGCTACGGCGAGCTTCGGACTTACCTTGCGATAAACCTTGGCATACTTGTAGTAAGCCTCGGGGTTCTGCGGGTCGTCGTTGATGGCCTTCTGATAGTATTCTGCTGCTCTGCCGCCGTCATCACCGATGGCTGCCAGGTCGCCTAACAGCATGTGTGCGGGTGCATAGTGACTGTCGCGGTCAAGGGCAAACTCTGCAAACTCACGGGCATGAGTCGTGTCGTTGATTTCTTTAAAAGCGGTACCCATGGCGACAAGCACGCGGGGCTTCTTCTTATTCTTCTTACGCACGCGGTCCACTTCGTCCTCGATGGTCTCGAAGTTTCCGCCCTTGTTGTTCTTGATGACACGTGTGATGTTGTCAATGATGGCCTGTTCTTCGTCCTGGGCCATGGCCGGAGCGCTGAAAAGAACGAGCAGGGCTCCGACGAACAGATATTTAATTGTTTTCATAATTCTTTGTTTTAATTGTTGTACTTCGTGTTTATTCTCTCTTGGGCTTCGGCGCAGCAAGCGCCTCTGCCGGGTTGTCTCTTCATAACGTATGACGTTTCACGTCTGCAATGGTTTTACGCTGTTTAGTAATATTAACTAAACGTGCTCCGACTGGCGGCACCTGCCGCAGGCGGATTATTCGCTCTTGACGTTCACTTCGCGCACCGTCAGGTCGCCGCGATAGGGGAGGAGGCTCGAGCGGAAGATGATGAGCTGTCCCTTAGGCGAGGAGACGAACTGCGAGAATCCCCACGGCAGTCCGTGGATGGGATCGACGAGCAGTGCGTAAATCGTACGGATCAATGGATAGTTTCCGTTATATAAATAATATTGGTAAGGCTTCCAACTGTTCATTTCGTTGGCCGTATCCATGCGGCTTACCGACATTACATGTATATTCTTCTTAAAGGTAACGTTCGTTGTGTCGCGTTTGTCGTTGAGCCAGTTGGAACCGATGATTCCAATCGAGTTGGCATGTTGCTCAACATAGTTAATGACTTCGGCGCTTGTCTTGGCTGCGTAGATGTTAGGACTGTTGATGGGCTTGCCGCCAAGCAGTGAATCGACGCACCAGCGAACGGTACTGGAGTTCTTGTTATCGAAGATGACTTCGATATCACCAAGTTTTGAGTTAGGATAGACCTCGTTCCACTTCGACACTTCACCTCCGAGAATGCGCTTGACATCCTTGACAGTGATGCAGGTGTCGTTGTTCCCCTTGTTCACAATGAGTGATAGTCCGTCGTAGGCGATGGGGATAGCCATGGGGTTACTGACGTTGACCTTCAGGGCTTTCATCTCCTTCTCCGTGAACTGGCGGGAAGCGAAGACGAGACATACGGAATCTTTCAGAAGCAGGTCCATGGCTGCATACTCATCGGTATAGATGGGATGGAGCACGGCATCGCGGTAGGTAGCCTCGAATACCTTGACCTCTTCGTTGACGATAGGACTGAAACTCTCATCCGCAGCGAATTGTATCTCGCCGGCGGAGTAAGTATCAGAACGGGTGTACTTACTATGTTTAGGTTTGCTGTCGTCGTTACAAGCCGACAGCAAACCTAAGATAAGAGTTAATCCAACAAGTACGTTGAATGTATGTTTCATTACTACTGAAGTTTAAAGTTCACAGGTACGGTGTAGTTCACACGAACCGGCTCAC
Organism: uncultured Prevotella sp.; assembly: GCA_905233985.1. Classification (GTDB taxonomy): domain Bacteria; phylum Bacteroidota; class Bacteroidia; order Bacteroidales; family Bacteroidaceae; genus Prevotella. The sequence goes on along the minus strand of CAJOFA010000001.1, from coordinate 183,088 downwards.
CGTTCTGCATACCCGGGTTCCACTTCGGCATGGACTTCACCACGCGCACAGCCTCTTTGTCAAGTGAGGGGTCAACACCTCTCAGAACGCGAACGTTAGAGATGGTACCGTTCTTCTCAACGACGAAGCCAACGGTGACACGGCCCTGAATACCGTTTTCGGCAGCCATCGGAGGATACTGCATGTGCTTGGCGAGCCAGGCAGCGGGGTTACCCTCGCTAAACGTCGGCTGCTGCTCAACCACGTCGAAAATCTTGTTGTCCTCTTTGGGCTTTTCCTTGGGCTGCTCAACTTCCTCGACGGCCTTCAACGTGTGGGCATCGGCATCGTCGGTATTACCCTTGACGTCGAAACCACCGATGGCGGTCTTCGATTCGTTCAGCTCTTCCTGGGACTTCAGCTGCTTGTCCTCGTTCACCTTGTCATCTTCCTTGATTACAGGGGGAACAAACTTCACAGAGCTCTTAACCTGCTCAACGGGTTTTGCTTCCTCGACTTTCACAGGTGCCTTCTCCTCTACCTCAGGCTTCTTTTCAGCCAAAGCAGAGAGGTTGACATCTGCTGCAATCTCGGCATCATCCTCGCTAGCAGCGCTGATAATTGCATTTGCACCGACTACAGCGGCGATGAGAGCAGCGATAATGAGCATAATAACGATCGACCACAGGTTGCGCTTGCCAGTGTTCTTGCGAAGCTGGTAGGCACCGTAAGCTTGGTTCTTGCCTTCAAATACAAGGTCAACCCAGCCATTGTCTATCAAATCAATCTTTGCCATAATTCAAAAATCTTTTAAAGGTTATACAATCATTCATACTTGATTCCCTTTGACGTAAGAAGTTTCTTGTCGTCGTCGGAAACCTGATCAATGACGTACGTGCTAATACCGCTAATCTGCATCTCATCAAGAACCGTCACCATGTTGTCATAGGTAGCAACGTCCAAGGGCTTGATGATGATGGTCATCGTGGGAACTTTCTTAGGCTCACCCTCAATGTTACCCTTCTTAATCTCAGAGAGTTTCTTCTCCCAGATGCTGTCGGGCACATCGGGCTTAGCCTTTCTTTCTTTCTCCAACTCGTTCATTGCTTTCCTGATCTTGGCAACCGGGTAGGTTCCGTCTTCAGTCTTGTGGTTGAGAAGAACGTCGCGAATGCCTTCCTCGCCGTATGTTGTTTCCCTCATACACTCGGGGTCGTCATACTTCACGATACCTTCGACATAGTAGAGCTTGTCGTTGCCGGCAAGGTAGAACGTCATGGTCTGTGAAGCCTTCGCTTCGTTTTTGTCCAGATCCTGAATGTTCTTGTCGTTACTTGGCATGGTCAACTGCATCGCCTGGGGCTTCTGGAGCGTTGTACACAACATGAAGAACGTGATCAGAAGCATCATCATGTCCACCATCGGCGTGAAGTCAACGCGGACATTCATCTTTTTCTGTTTGCTTGCTTTTTGTTTTGCCATGTTACTGTACCTCCTTAGTTTCTTGTACCTTGTACGATGTAATCAACTGATAACGGTTTTCCTCCATGTCCTGGAGTTCAGACATCAGTTTCTTCACAGTTTTGTAAGAAGTCTTCGAGTCGGCCTTGATACAGATTTTCAGCTCATGCGATTCGAGTGTCTCAGAGTTGCGTGCAGATTTCTTAGCTTCTTTCACCCACTGCTGGAACTCGCTCATGCCGCCTGCGATACTGTCGGTCGGAATGCCTTTCTGCGGCAGAATCTTCACGCGCTCACCCTGTTTCTGATCCAGGTAGCTGTGCAGTTCTCTCAGACCAATACCGAACATCGGATCCTCCTTAAAATTCTTCAACTGCGTTGGATTCAGAGCGGGGAGACCGTTGTTTTCAAGCAACGCCTTCACGGTCTGTTCCAAGTCAGGAACCTTATCCATGCTCATGAACACCTTTCCGTCAGGATTGACGAGGATGTTGAGCACGTCCACATCTGGCACTTTGACCTTTGACTGCGACTGCGGCGTGTTGACTTGTACTGGCTCCGGCGTGACGAACGTTGACGTCATCATGAAGAAAGTCAGCAAAAGCACCATCACGTCTGACATAGGCGTCATGTCAATCCAGATGTCACTCTTCTTAATTTTTACTTTACCCATAGCGATAATTGTTTTAAAGGGTTAGCAAAAATTAAGCCTCTTCTGCGTGGTTAGCTTCGTAAGTCTGAGCAATTGAATAACCAACTTCGTCGAGGGCAAATGTCAGCTTGTCGATCTTGTTTGTGTAGTAGTTGTAAGCTACAACGGCTACCCAAGACGTCAAGATACCTGATGCCGTGTTAACCAGAGCCTCAGAAATACCGAGTGACAGAGCCTGTGAGTCAGCGCCACCACCAGCTGCCAGAGCTGCGAATGAACGTATCATACCCACAACGGTTCCGAACAGAGCGGTCAGCGTACCGAGCGTTACGATGGTAGCGATGATCGGCATGTTCATGGTCAGCGTCGGCATCTCAAGCTGCGTAGCCTCTTCGTGAGCCTGCTGGATGCGGGCAATCTTCTGCTCCTTCTTGATTCCGCTGGTTGCTTCCATCTCCTTGTAAGTGCGCAGAGAAGCACCGACAACGTTAGCTACTGTACCACGCTGTTTGTCGCAGAGGTCCTGAGCCTTAGCAAAGTCGTTTGCATTCAGAGCGGCCTTGATGTTTGCCACGAACTTGGGGAGTTTGCCCTTACCGAATGCAGTGTTCAGAGCGAGCCAGCGCTCGATGGACAGAGCAATCACGGTGAACAACAGAGTCAGGATGACAGGCACGACGACACCACCTTTGTAGATTGTACCCCAGATGTTTCCGTCAATAACTTCGCCGTTCTCCGGATTGATGTGATCAGGACTGCCGAGGAAGAACTTGAAGAAACAAACTGCGAGGATGAAACATACAACGATGATCCAGAACGCTGCTTTGATTCCCTGGAAGCCCGTGCTCTTCTTAGCAGGGCTTGCTGCTTTTTGTGTAGTTGCCATAATTTTAAAATGTTTTGATTTTAGTTATTTATAAAAAATTAAGTTTGTAATGTTCTTGATATTACGCGACTTACCTTGGCCGTTGCCAGCCTTGAGGCTTATACGCGGTGCTATCTCTCGGCAAAGATACGCATTTCGTGCGGACTTTCCGCACTCTTAATATTTTTTAACTCGAAAAAATACAATTATTTAAGATTTCCGAGTGCTTCTTTGATGCGTTTCATTGCTTCGACGATGTTTTCGTCGCTGGTTGCATAGCTCATGCGGAAGCAGTCTGGGTCGCCGAAAGCGTCGCCGCCGACGGTAGCTACATGGGCTTTTTCCAGCAGATACATGGCGAAGTCGGTGCTGTTGTTGACGGCAAAACCGTCCACTATGCTCTTCTTGCCGAAGAAACTGCTGCACTTGGGGAAGAGATAGAAAGCACCTTCGGGCATGTTCACCTCGAGTCCGGTGATGTCCTTGGCGAGTTTCACAATGAGGTCGCGGCGGCGCTGGAATGCCTGACGCATCTCCTCCACACAATCCTGGCTGGCGGTGTAGGCGAACTCGGCGGCCTTCTGGCTGACGGAGCACGGACCGCTGGTGTACTGTCCCTGCAGTTTGTTGCAGCCCTTGACAATCCACTCGGGGGCGGCGATGTAGCCGATGCGCCAGCCTGTCATGGCATAGGCCTTGCTCACGCCGTTGACGATGATGCTGCGCTCCTTCATGCCCTCGAACTGGGCAATGCTCTCATGCTGACCAATGTAGTTGATGTGCTCATATATCTCGTCGGCCAATACGAAGAGGTCGTTGTGACGCAGGATGACGTCAGCCAGTGCCTGCAGCTCGGCCTTCGAATAGACACTTCCCGTCGGGTTACTGGGGGAGCATAGGATAAGCATGCGTGTCTTGGGGGTGATGGCTGCCTCCAACTGCTCGGGCGTAATTTTGAAGTTCTGGTCGAAGCCGGCCTCAATGAAAACAGGCGTGCCGCCAGCCAGCAAAGCCATCTGCGGATAGCTGACCCAGTAGGGGGCAGGGATGATAACCTCGTCGCCCGGGTTCACCAGAGCCATGACGGTGTTACAAACGCTCTGCTTGGCACCGTTAGAGACCAGAATCTCAGCCGGCGTATAATGTAGGTGGTTCTCGCGCTCAAGCTTGCGGGCGATGGCCTGACGCAGGTCAGGGTAGCCCGGTACGGGCGAGTACTTCGAATAGTTCTCGTCAATAGCCAGTTTAGCGGCCTGTTTGATGTGGTCAGGGGTATTGAAATCGGGTTCTCCGACGCTCATATTGATGACGTCAATGCCCTGAGCTTTCATCTCAGAGCTCTTTTGCGACATTGCCAGCGTTGCTGACGGAGCAAGTCTTTGCAGACGGTTGGATAATTGTGCCATATTGATGTTTTGTGTAATAGCGGCTGCAAAAGTAATCAATTTATTCTTCTTAAACGAATATTTCTGTCACTTTTATTATTTTACTTAGACTTTTTTGACATTTTGTCTTTATTTCAGGTGTAGCGTGTGTCCCATGCGGTCCTGTTTGGTCTTCAGGTAGCGCAGGTTGTACTCGTTGGGTGTTATCTCGATGGGTACGTTTTCCACGATTTCCAGTCCGTAGGCTTCCAGTCCGACGCGCTTGACGGGATTGTTGGTGAGAAGCCTCATCTTGTGTACGCCGAGGTGACGCAGCATCTGCGCGCCGCAACCGTAGTCGCGCTCGTCGGGCTTGAAACCGAGATGCACGTTGGCATCCACCGTGTCATATCCCTGTTCCTGCAGTTTGTATGCTGCAATCTTGTTCATTAGTCCGATGCCGCGGCCTTCCTGTTGCATGTAGATGACCACGCCCTTGCCCTCTTGCTCGATGGCTTGCATGGCTTTGTGCAGCTGTTCACCGCAGTCGCAGCGCTTCGAGCCGAGGATGTCGCCGGTAGCGCATGATGAATGGACACGTACCAGCACGGGCTCGTCCTCGCGCCACTCGCCCTTGATGAGTGCCATGTGCTCCAGGCCGTTGCTCGATTGGCGGAAGGGGATGAGCTTGAAGTGTCCGTAGTCGGTGGGCATGTCAACCATGTCGCCCACCTCGATGAGCGACTCCTTTTTCAGACGGTAGGCGATGAGGTCCTTGATGGTGATGATTTTCAGGTTGAACCGCTTGGAGAACTCCACAAGTTCCGGCAGGCGCGCCATAGAGCCGTCGTCGTTCATAATTTCCATTAGGGCACCGGCAGGGTAGAGTCCGCAGAGCTTGCAGAGGTCAACGGCTGCCTCGGTGTGTCCGCTGCGACGCAGCACGCCGTGATCCTGGGCATACAACGGATTGATATGTCCCGGACGTCCGAAGGTCTGCGGCGTTGATGCAGGGTCGGCGAGCGCACGGATAGTAGCTGCGCGGTCGTGGGCACTGACGCCAGTGGTGCAGCCTTCCAGTTTGTCGATGGTGACGGTGAACGGCGTGCCGAGCATGGACGTGTTGTCCTGTACCTGATGGGGCAGGTCGAGCTCTTCGCTGCGACTGATGGTGATGGGAGCGCAGAGCACGCCGCGGGCATGCTTCAGCATGAAGTTCACCTTCTCGGGCGTAATCATTTCTGCGGCAATGATGAGGTCGCCTTCATTCTCGCGGTCTTCGTCATCTACCACGATGACAAATTCGCCCTGCTTAAAGTCCTCAAGTGCCTCCTCTATCGTATTCAGCTTAAATGTTTCCATATTGATGATGTTTTCTTTTCTTATATATTATAATGTACGCGCGAGGTAAGCCTCCTCGATGCGTGCTATAATGGCGTTGTCAGCCTGTCTCAGTGTGTGCAGGTCGCGACGGAGCCTCAGTCGGAAGCGTAGCATTCGGCAGTAGAAGAAGATGCCCAATGGCAGGATGACACCCGTAGCGATGTTCAGTTCCTTGCGAACGAACGGACGTGTGTGGGCGTGTGTCGCCATGATGGGAATCTTGTTGAGTTCCGACAGGATAATTTTGTCCTTGGTGTAGCTGAGGTCTTCTACCGCCACCTCGAGCACACGGTTGATCTCTGCTATCTCGTGGTCGTCGCCCGGACGGAAGAATACCTTGATGGGGTTGGGCCAATGTAGTAGCTTATGCTCCTGCGAATAGGTCTCTATGGCGCGGTTGACGCCCGCAAGAATGGCGCGGTCCTGCTCATATGCGGGGTCTTCGATGATGACTTCCTTGCGCACAATGTTACGCTTCATGCGCAGACCGAGCATGCGTGAGATGATGTTCTTGTACAGGTCGATATTGAATACCACCGAGTCGTTGTTGGCCTTGTAGGTGAAGAATACGGCGATGGGTGTCAGCACAGCGGTGGCGAGCCACTTGCCGAACCATACCGTCCACTGGTCGTCGCGTGCCATCTTCATGCCGGTATTGTCGAAGATGTAGAAGATGATGAAGACGATGACAGAGATAATGACAGGCACACCCAGTCCTCCCTTGCGGATGATGGCGCCCAGGGGGGCACCGATGAAGAAGAAAATAATGCACGACAGCGGCAGGGTAATCTTGTCAAAGCCTTCTATCTGATGCATTCGCTCGTTGCGGTTGAGCACACGCGAGTATTCACTCTTCATGCTCAGGTCTGTGTTCATCATGCGGGCGTTCTCAAAGGCCTGGCGTATCACCTGCTGCTTCTGCTCGCTGCTCAGCTTGGCGAAGGCGCTGTCAAGGTTCATGTCGTCGGCCATGGCGCGGTTGACTGCTTTCAGCGAGTCGTTCTTCTCCAGATGTGGCTCGCGCATCGTGCCTAAACGTGCCTCTTCCAGGAACGAGCGGCCCACGGAGTCGTTGTGTTCGCGGATGGAGTCGAGGTCATGATAGATGCGTGCCAGGCTCTTCGCCTTGGCGTTGGCTGATATGCCGCTGGCGTCAGCGAGGTTGAAGTCGCCGTCGAAGTCAAGCACGATGCGCTTGGTGCCGAAGGTCTCGCGGCGATAAGGTACGTTGGCTTGTCCTGCAACCTCCTGCGAACGCATGTTCTCGAACCACTCGCCGTCATAGAGTGTCAGTAGCAGGTGCTTCTTCTCTTCGGTCGATTGCAGCATGCCCGAGTCAGCGAGGATAATGGCGGCGTCTTCAAAACTGCCCGTCATACGGTAGATCATGACGCCGTAGAGCTTGCCCGTGTTGATGTCTTTCTTCTGCACGTAGAGGTTACAGTTAGGGATACCGTCGTAGAAGATGCCCTCGGGTATCTCCAGCTCGGGACTTTTCTGCTTCATGGACAGTAACAGCTGTCCGAAGGATTTGTTGGCTTCAGGGGCGATGACATTCTCAAAGAGAAACGACGTGGCGGCAATGAGAATGGTGGTAATGATGAGTGAGCGGAACGCCTGCATCAGTGAGATGCCTGCCGCTTTGATGGCCGTCAGCTCCGAACTCTCACCCAGGTTACCGAAGGTGATGAGTGCCGACAGCAGGATGGCCAAAGGCAATGCCTGCGGTACGAGCATCAGACCCATGTACCAGAAAAACTGTGCTAAGATGGTCATTGACAGTCCCTTGCCGATGAGGTCGTCCACGTAACGCCACAAGAACTGCATCATCAGCACAAACTGGCAGATGAAGAAAGTGCCGGCAAACAGCAGGAGAAACTGTTTGGCAATGAATATGTCTAATTTTTTGATTCGAAACATGTGTCTATAGTCCGCTGACACGGTGCAACCGGTCGAGGTTGTCGTCCCAGATGCCGCGCAGGTCCTCGATGTCATCAGCATCGGCATAGTCAGTTATCAGCAGGTTCAAGTTGCCTGTCAGTTCGCTCCGTTCGATACGAAGTTCCCAGAATGCCATTGGGTCCTCTTCCTGATAGTCCCATTTCATACGGATGTGACTATGCTTGCTGCGTTCTAGTACTTGCGACGTCTTCGTGTCGCGGTCTGTCCAGGGGTGTCCCCATGTGAACGTCAGGTTTTCTCCATCGCTGGTTACCTTGTCGGCAAGCCATTTCTGCATTCCCTCAGCAGTGCTGATCATGCCCCAAACAATATTGGGGGACTTTGTTGTCAGCGGGTATTCTATGGTCAGTTTCTTCATACTTATTAATATAGATTAGTCCATTGTTTTCGCCTTTTTTCTTTATTCACGCTACAAAAATACAACAAATATTCGGAAAACGAGTAATTTTTTGGAAAAAATTTTGCAAGAATGAAAAAAAGTATTACCTTTGCACCCGCAAAACGTGGAGCGTAGGGTGTCTCAACTCTCAACACTCAACGAAAAAGGCGGGGTAGCTCAGCTGGTTAGAGCGTCGGATTCATAATCCGGAGGTCGAGGGTTCGGGTCCCCCTCCCGCTACGAAGAACGTCTGTTAAGTCATTGATTAACAGACGTTCTCGTTTTGTATAGACAGACATGATTTCAACTACAAAAGTACAAAGAAATTTTGAATATTGCATTTTTTTTCATTGATATATATTATTAAATAGGTGTAGCGTATTTTTTTTTGTTAAAAGTTGATGAATAATCCGCGTTTTTTTAGTAACTTTGCAACCCCAATTCGTGAGAAAATTATAACGTTATATTTTTATGGCAGATACAAAAAGAATCAAGACGGCACTCGTGTCCGTATTCCACAAGGACGGGCTGGACGAGCTGCTGAAGAAATTGAACGCGGAGGGCGTGAAGTTCCTCTCCACCGGTGGTACGCAGAGCTTTATCGAATCACTGGGCTATGAGTGTCAGAAGGTAGAGGATGTGACGACTTACCCGAGCATTCTCGGCGGTCGTGTAAAGACGCTGCATCCCAAGGTGTTCGGCGGCATACTGGCCCGTCGTGACAATGAGGGGGACCGTGAGCAGATGGCGCAGTATGAGATTCCCGAGATAGACCTTGTCATCGTGGATCTCTATCCCTTTGAGCAGACTGTTGCCAGCGGTGCTGTCGAAGAGGACATCATCGAGAAGATTGACATTGGCGGCATCTCGCTTATCCGTGCAGGAGCCAAGAACTTCAACGACGTCGTCATCGTGCCGTCAAAGGCCGAGTACAGCGTGCTGCTTGACATTTTGAACAAGCAGGGTGCCGAGACGACGAAGGCACAGCGCCGCATGTTTGCCACCCGCGCTTTCGGCGTTAGCTCGCACTACGATACAGCCATCCACAGCTGGTTTTGCAAAGATTAAGAATTAAAGATTAAATATTGAACAGAAATGGGATTTTTTAGTTTCGTCCAGGAGATTGCAATGGACCTGGGAACGGCCAACACCATTATTATCAGTGATGATAAGATTGTGGTTGACGAGCCGTCAGTAGTAGCCCTCGACCGTCGTACCGACAAGATGATTGCCGTAGGTGAGAAGGCTAAGATGATGTATGAAAAGACACACGACAACATCCGGACCATCCGTCCGCTGCGTGATGGTGTGATTGCCGACTTCTCTGCCTGTGAGCAGATGATGCGCGGCCTGATCAAGATGGTTCACACAGGCCATCGTCTCTTCTCGCCGTCACTGCGCATGGTGATTGGCGTACCCAGCGGTTCTACCGAGGTAGAGCTGCGTGCCGTTCGTGACTCTGCAGAGCATGCCGACGGCCGCGACGTCTATCTGATTTTCGAGCCGATGGCAGCCGCTATCGGTATCGGCATTGACGTAGAGGCTCCCGAAGGTAACATGATTGTGGACATCGGTGGTGGTACGACAGAGATTGCCGTCATCTCGCTGGGTGGTATCGTCAGCAACAACTCCATCAAGGTGGCAGGTGACGACCTTACCGCAGATATTCAGGAATATATGAGCCGTCAGCATAACGTGAAGGTGTCGGAGCGTATGGCCGAGCGCATCAAGATTGCCGTTGGTTCGGCATTGACCGACCTTGGCGAAGAGGCTCCCGAGGACTACATTGTCCACGGCCCGAACCGCATCACAGCCCTGCCTATGGAGGTGCCGGTATGCTATCAGGAGATTGCCCACTGCCTCGACAAGACTGTGGCACGTATCGAGACCGCTGTGCTCTCGGCTCTGGAGAACACTCCGCCCGAGCTGTATGCAGACATCGTGAAGAACGGTATCTACCTCACTGGTGGCGGTGCCCTGTTGCGCGGACTCGACAAGCGTCTGACGGACAAGATTAATATCCAGTTCATTGTGGCTGAGGACCCGTTGCATTGTGTGGCAAAGGGTGCTGGTGTCGCACTGAAAAATGTGGACCGCTTCTCGTTCCTGATGAGATAAGGGGTGAATGAAGAATCTGCTCGCGTTCCTGGCTAAGTATCATCACTGGTTTCTCTTCGTTGTGCTTGAAGTAATCAGTGTGGTGTTGCTGTTTCAGTATAACAGCTACCAGGGCAGCGTGTGGTTCTCTTCAGCCAATAGCACCGTGGGCAAAGTCTATGAGTCGCGTGCCGCCGTAGAGCAGTATTTCTCGCTGAAAAAAATCAACGAAGGACTGACACTCCGCAACTTCTACTTGGAACGGCAGGTGCACGAGCTGACCGAAGCCTATCAGCGTGTGACGCACGACTCCACCTCCCTCGAGCGAAACGGCATGAAGTTCATCAGTCAGTACAAACTCATTCCCGCTAAAGTGGTGAGCAACAGTGTTGACAAGGACGATAACCTCATGACCATCGATAAGGGCTCGAAGGATGGTGTGCAGGTCGATATGGGCGTAGTGTGCGGCAATGGTGTCGTCGGTGTCGTTTATCTCGTTTCTGACAACTATGCCGTTGTCATTCCTGTGCTGAACCGCACGTCGTCACGCATCAGCTGTGCTATCCGCGGACGTAACTACTTCGGTTATCTGCACTGGGAAGGTGGTGACGCCAGTCATGCTTACGTAGAGGACATCCCCCGCCATGCGCAGTTCCATACGCACGACTGGGTGGTGACGAGCGGTTACTCGTCCATCTTCCCTCCTGGTGTCATGGTCGGACAGATAGAGAAGATTCTCAACTCCCCCGACGGACTGTCCTATCGCCTGTTAGTGCGGTTGTCCACCGACTTTGGTAATATCCGTGATGTCTGCGTCATCAACGACAGCAGCATTGCTGAACAGACACGATTACTGCATGCCGCACAGGATTCGTTACGTTCCAAGGGAGGTTTTTAGTGTTAAGGGTTGAGGGTTGAAAGTTCAAAGTTCAAATAGAAGATGGCAATAGACTCGCTGAAAAGGCTGCTTATTTTCGTTGCATTGTGCTTGGCACAGGTGCTGGTGTTCAACCGCATCCACCTGTTCAACATTGCCATGCCGCTGCTCTATGTCTATTTTGTATTGCTCTTCCCCCGCAACTATCCCAAGTGGGCATTACTCTTCTGGTGTTTCGGACTCGGTCTTGTCAACGACACTTTCTCGAATACCCCAGGTGTGTCATGTGCCACGCTGACGCTGCTTGGTGCCATACAGCCTTATTATCTTGAACTGTTCGTGCCGCGTGATGCTGTAGAGGATTTCCGTCCGGCATTGTTCTCGCTCGGCATTAGCAAATACATCTACTATGCCCTGCCACTCGTCGTATTCTATTGCCTCGTATTCTTTGCACTGGAGTCATTCAACTTCTTTAACTGGCTGCAGTGGTTAGTCTGCACTGGAGGCAGTGCGGTGCTTACGTTTGTGCTGATACTGACCCTAGAGAGTCTGAGAACCAAGTAAGCTATGAAGGACTACGAATTAGGAAACCGGCGGCTCGTCATTGCGGGTGTGGCTATTCTCATCGTCGTCATCTACACCATCCGTCTCTTCACGTTGCAGATTACCAGCGACGACTACAAGAAGAGTGCCGACTCCAATGCCTTCCTGAAAAAGATTGACTACCCTGCACGTGGTGTCATCACCGACCGTAACGGTGAGTTGATGGTTTACAATCAGCCCGCCTATGACATCATGGTCGTGATGAACGAAGTACAGGGACTCGACACGCTGGAACTCTGTGAGACGCTGAATATCACGAAGGAGGACTTCGACCGTCGAATGGCTACTATCAAGGACAGGAACAAGAACCCTGGCTATTCGCGTTTCACGCAGCAGATGTTCCTGCCTCAGTTGTCTGATAAGGACTATAGCGTGTTTCAGGAAAAGCTGTTCCGCTTCTCCGGCTTCTACGTGCAGCGGCGCACCATCCGCCAGTATGCTTACCCCTATGCCGCCCACGTACTGGGTGATGTGGCTGAGGTGTCGCCCGCCGACATTGAGGCAGACGACTATTATATCCCTGGTGACTACATCGGTAAACTCGGCGTGGAACGTAGCTATGAGAAACAGCTGCGCGGCGAGAAAGGCATCCAGATACTCTTGCGTGATGCTCACGGACGCATCAAAGGGCGCTACCAGAATGGTGCACTTGATCGTCGCCCTGTAGCAGGCAAGAACCTCACCCTCGCCATTGACCTCCAACTGCAAGCCCTGGGTGAGCGGCTGATGGAGGGAAAGATTGGCAGCATCGTCGCCATTGAGCCGTCCACGGGTGAAGTACTCTGCATGGTCAGCTCACCCAGCTACGACCCGCGTATGATGGTGGGCCGCGAGCGTTCCAAGAACCATCACCTGTTGAGTCAAGATGCCTGGAAGCCTCTGCTCAACCGCAGCATCATGGGACAATATCCTCCAGGCTCTACCTTCAAGACCACTCAGGGACTGACGTTCATGACCGAGGGTATCCTGCATCCTACGCAGACCGCCTATCCCTGTTCCCGTGGCTTTAACTTCAAGGGACTGCACGTAGGCTGTCACGGCCATGCAGCTCCTCTCTCTCTGGTGCCTGCACTCAGCACGTCATGCAACGGCTATTTCTGTTGGGGTCTCTACTACATGCTGGGAAACCGCCAGAAGTATAAGACGGTACAGGAGGCCATGAACCGTTGGCGCGACTATCTGGTTAGCATGGGCTTTGGCTATCCCACAGGCATCGACCTCCCTGGCGAGAAGCGCGGACTGATACCTAACGCACAGTTCTACGACAAGGCTTACAAAGGCTCCTGGAGCGGACTGACCATCATCTCCATCGCCATCGGACAGGGTGAGGTAAATGCCACGCCGTTGCAGATTGCCAATCTCGGTGCTACCATTGCCAACCGCGGTTACTTCATCACCCCACATGTGGTAAAGGACGTGCAGGGTGATAAGCTCGACTCCCTTTATATCAAGCGACGCTATACCATGGCCTCGCATGAGGCTTATGACTACGTGGTAAAGGGCATGCGTGCCTCGGCGATGGGTGGTACGTGTAAGGCCTTGGCACATTATGACTTCCAGCCCTGCGGTAAGACAGGTACGGCACAGAACCGCGGTCATGACCACTCCGTCTTCATGGGTTTCGCTCCTATGGATAATCCGAAGATTGCCGTTGCCGTCTATGTGGAGAACGGCGGATGGGGCGCCACCTATGGTGTACCCATCGGCGGGCTGATTATGGAGCAGTATATTAACGGAAAACTCTCCGATTCCTCGATGGGTAGGGCATCGGAGATACAGCACAGACGCATTAACTATGGCAACGTCGAAAGATAAAAGTACCAGCGTGTTGCGTTCACTCGACTGGTGGACCATCGGCATCTACTTGGCTCTGCTGATTTTCGGATGGATCAGCGTCTGCGGAGCCAGCTATACCTATGGTGATACTGATATCTTTAGCTTGAGCAGCCGTTCAGGTATGCAGATTGTGTGGATAGGCACGTCTATCGTTCTGGGCTTTATCATCCTCATGCTTGACGACCGATTTTACGATACTTTCTCGTTTGTCATCTATGCGTTGCTCCTGCTGTTGCTCTTTGCCACCATCTTCAATCCACATAGCATCAAGGGCTCCCGTTCCTGGCTCGTCTTAGGACCGTTGCGCTTACAACCGGCAGAGTTCGCGAAGTTTGCCACCGCGCTTGCATTGGCGAAGTTCATGAGCATGTACGGCTATAGCATCCATAAGTGGAAGCATTTTCTGCCCACGCTGGCAATCGTGTTCGTGCCGATGGTGTTCATCATCCTGCAGCGAGAGACGGGTTCGGCATTGGTTTATTTCTCGTTTCTACTGATGTTCTATCGTGAGGGAATGCCTGGCTCGGTGCTGTTCACAGGCATTGCTGCCGTCATCTATTTCGTCGTCGGCGTGCGTTTTGAGGATGTTCAGCTATTGTCCACGCCCACGTCGGTGGGTAAGTTCTGTGTGCTGATGCTCATCCAGCTATTTACGGCGGGTATGGTATGGATATACTGCAAGGATAAACGCCTCACCGTTCGCATTGTGTTCTATAGCCTGACCATCACATTGCTAGCATACCTCGTCTCACGTTTCATTGTTGCGTTCGACATTGTCTGGGTGCAACTCGTCTTGGCGGCAGCAATGATTGGCTATCTCCTGTGGCAGGGCATATCGACGCGCATCCGTAACTATTACTTCATCGTGCTCTTTGCCGTAGGTTCGATGACGTTCTTCTACTCGGCCAATTATATGCTTAATAATCTTCTGGAAGTGCACCAGCGCACACGTATCAACGTGCTGCTCGGTCTTGACGAAGACTTGAAGGGGGCCGGCTATAATGTCAACCAGAGTAAGATTGCTATTGGTTCGGGAGGATTGGAGGGTAAGGGCTTTCTCAACGGCACACAGACCAAACTGAAATATGTGCCTGAGCAGGACACCGACTTCATCTTCTGTACTGTCGGTGAAGAGGAGGGCTTCGTCGGTGCTGCCGGTGTGCTGCTGCTTTTCCTGGCACTCATTCTGCGTCTTATCTATCTGTCTGAACGACAACCTTACCGTTTCGGGCGTGTTTATGGCTATTCTGTCTTGAGCATCTTCCTTTTCCACTTGTTCATCAACGTGGGTATGGTGCTTGGCCTTACTCCTGTTATCGGCATCCCGTTGCCGTTCTTCAGCTATGGCGGTTCATCGCTGTGGGGTTTCACGTTCCTGCTCTTTATCTTCCTTCGCATTGACGCAGGTCGTAATCTCTCCCGCAACTGATGATGCGGGATAATATTTCCTGATATAATTTGATTGTATCATATTATAATAATGTACGCGCGTACATTATTATATAAGACATATGGTTCTTGGACTACTGTCGCTCCAGTCGGATGCCGATGTCGGAGATACCGGGGAGTGTCTCGCGGCGCATGTTGTGGTGAATGCGGATGTCGAGTGTGTCTCCTACGTTGAGGTGGAGCGTTGTCAGCATGAAGTTATATTGGTAGTAGTTGACACCGCGTCCTTTGATGTTTCCTTCCTGATCTACGAAGCGGCAGCTGATGGTGTCCTTGCGCTGTGTTCCGTTTAACGACGTAAGGCTCTGGTTTTTGGAACGGATATGCTGTTCGACGACGAGGAAGAGACTAGTGAAGGGATAGGAGCCGTTGATGCGCAGTCCTATCTCCTCTTGGTAGTCGGCAGTCGCCTTGATGTTCTCTATGGTATAGTAGAGAGTATCGGTGCGCTCCCATCCTTCTACGGGCGTGTGCTCATACTGGTGGTAAACGGTATTGCCGTTGCACGCCATGACGGTCAGTGCAACGGCAAGCATGGCGAGGGATGTCAGCTTATTCCTTCGCATCGTTGTTACGTGGCTTTTTGTGTTGTCCTTCTGCTGCGGCGTTCCGATGGGGCATGTCACCTCTTCGGGAAGGTTGAGGCTTCCTCTTTTTCTTTTTCTTTGCCTTGTCAAAGCGGTTGATGCTTTCCTGCGTAGCGAGGTCAATGGGACCACTGACAGCTTTCACGTTGCCGTCCTCCTGTAGTGATTCTGGCTTCTCGCCTCGGCGGTTCATCTCAATGATGGCTTTGGCGCGCTCACTGCTAATTACCTCAAGGTTGGATGCTAAGTTCTTATCGGTAGAGTAGGTGAGCATACCAGCCAGGATGTCGCTCTTGAAGAGATAGTAGTCGGCATCGAGTGTCTGCAGCACCACCTCCTTGCTGGGCAGTTGTCGGCTGGCTTCAATGTAGTCATCTACCTCATAGTTCAGGCAGCATTTCAACTTGGCACACATGCCCGCCAGCTTCTGCGGGTTGAGTGATATGTCTTGAAAGCGCGCAGCACCTGTAGAGACGCTGACAAAGTTCTTCATCCAGGTGGCACAGCACAGCTCGCGTCCGCAAGGACCTGTGCCGCCGATACGTCCAGCCTCTTGTCGCGCACCAATCTGCTTCATCTCAATGCGTACATGGAACGTGGCGGCGAGGTCTTTGATGAGCTGACGAAAATCCACACGCTCGTCGGCGATGTAATAGAAGATAGCCTTGTTGCAATCACCCTGATACTCCACGTCGCCAATCTTCATCTTCAGCCCCAGCCCCTTGGCAATCTCGCGGCTCTCAATCATCGTGGCATGCTCGCGTGCCTTGGCCTCGCGGAACTTGTCCATGTCAACCTGACGGGCTATGCGATAAATGCGCTTGATGTCATCTGCCGACTTGAGGTTAGCCTTCTTCAGTTGCAGGTTGACCAGTCGTCCGGTCAGCGTCACCACGCCGATGTCATGGCCTGGGTTGGCTTCGACGGCAACGATGTCGCCTTTCTTCAGGGGTAGGTTGTTGACGTTGTGGTAATAGCCCTTTCTTGTATGCTTGAACTGCACCTCTACAAGGTCTGTCTCTTCTGCGTTCCCCGGCACGTCGGCCAGCCAGTCGTAGGTGTTTAACTGACGGTCCTGACGTCCCACGGCAGCCTTGCACAGTCCGCGGTCGCAACCGGTAATCATATCGAGTTTCTTTTCCATTGTCTTATTTTTGTATTAAAAGCATAATCATTTGTATGGCGAGGTCAAAGAATACAATCTTTGCGTTCGCGTTTTGTCCGATGTCGCGCAGGGCACGGTTAGCCAATTCGGTAATGGGGATAACGTTTGCCTCGTTAATGAAACGGGCGAAGTTCTGTGCGAAGCTTTCTTCACCTGCCGTCATGTAGCATAGCTCTTCCTGATGGAAATTGAACATAAAGTTCTCACGTGTCATCCGCACGAAATAGATGAGAAAGCGCTTCTGCTTCTCACGTCCCAGTGTTGCCAGGATGTCGCTCCAGCGCTTCAGTTCGTTTACCTTGCGCTGGTAAGCCAGTCGCATCAGCGTTTTATACAGGTCGAGGAACTGCTCGTTCTCGCCACCGGCTTCCAGTTCTTCGATAGCCTTGAGCCAGCTGCCGTTAGCTAGTCGTGTTACACGGCGTGCCATCTCATCGTCCAGCCCGCGCCGTTGCGTGAGTGCAGTATGAATGCTTTCGTCGTCAATACGCTTGATGTCAATGCGCTGCACACGGCTGCGGATGGTTTCCAACAACTTGTCAGGCTCCTCGCTCACCATGATGAACACCGTCTGCTGTGGGGGCTCCTCAATAAGTTTGAGCAGTTTGTTGGCACATTCGTTGTTCATGCGCTCGGGCAGCCAGATGATGCTAACCTTATAACCGCCCTGACTCGACTTCAGCGACAGCTTGTGTATCAGCGCGTCGCTCTCGCCGGCGGTGATGATGGCCTGCTGGTTCTCGCCGCCCATTGCCTGCATCCAGTCATTCATAGTGAAATATGGGCTCTGCATAATGAGCTCGTGCCACTCGCGGGCGAAGTCATCACTCACGGGTTTGTAGTCGCTGTTCATCGACGGCAGCTTGATGGTGGGGTAGGTGAAGTGCAGATCAGGGTGTTCCAGCTTCTGTAGCATGGGATTCTCTGTTGGTGTCGTAGGCTCACCGAATATGTCGAACCCTGGTTGTGTATTCTCTTTCTTGGAAAGAAGATAGCATCCGAAGGCAACAGCCAGCGCCAGTTCCCCGCTGCCCGACGGACCGCAGAGCATCAGTGCGTGGGGCAGATGTCCCTCGTCCACCAGCTGCATCAGCCGTTGCTGTACTTCCTTCTGTCCTATTACCTCGTCGAACGTCATCTTATAGATTTACGATTCACCACTCACCATTCATCACTCACAATTGTCGGGCAATTTCCACCACGCTATCTACGGCCGAGATGGTGTAAAAGTGGATATTCTTCACGCCGTGTGCATAGAGCTCGCGGCATTGTGCTGTTGTCCACTCGATGCCAAGCTGCCGAGCCTGCTCGTCGGTCTTGCACTTGACAATCTCCTTGGCTAGTGCTTCGGGGATGTCGCAGTGGAACGTCTTAGGCACCACCGTCAGCTGACTGAGCTTTGCCATCGGTTTGATGCCCGGCACGATGGGGATGGTGATGCCCATCTCGCGTGCCTTACGGACAAACGTAAAGTATTTCTCGTTGTCATAGAACAGCTGCGTCACGGCATATTGTGCACCAAGGTCCTGCTTCTCCTTCAGATACTGCATGTCACGTTCAAGGTTCGGTGCCTCCTCGTGCTTCTCAGGATAGCATGCCACACCAAAGACAAATGGGGTCCCCGGGTTCTTGATGGGTGAACCGTCGGCGAAGAAACCCTCGTTGAAACGCACCACCTGCTTGATGAGGTCTGTCGTGTGGGTATGTCCACCCGGCGTCGGTACGAAACGACTGTCCTCCTTCGCCTTGTCACCGCGCAGCAGCATGAGGTTACGGATTCCGAGAAACTGCAGGTCAAGTAGCTCGTACTCTATTTCTTCGATGGTCTTGCCACTGCAGATGACGTGCGGCTCCACGGGGATGTTGTATTTCTGCTGGATGGCAGCGGCAATGGCAACGGTGCCAGGGCGCCGGCGCACACGCAGCCGCTCAAACTGTCCATCGGGCAGCTCTCGGTAAACATATTCCGAATGATGCGTCGTGATATTGATAAACGCAGGATTGAACGGCACCAGTTTGTCTATGGTGCGGAAAAGAGTTTCCGTACCATTGCCTTTCAGTGGCGGCAGCACTTCGAACGAGAAGCGCCGTTCGTCGGTATCTTGGGTGATATAGTCTGCTATTGTCGTCATTTCTTCGTGTATATACACAATACGCTTGCAAAATTACATAAAAAAAACGGCATTCCCGAAGAATTGCCGTATATTTTTTGTTTATTTCTAAAATTCTTGGTTGTTTCAAAGATTTTCTTTATCTTTGTAGCGATATAATGATGATCAAAAAGTGAATTACCTTGCTATTATTGACAGATATTACCCCGAGAAAGAAGACGGTGAGCACCGACCTTCTGAGTTGCGTCGGCTACTGCTGAAACACAGCCGACAAGTGACACGGCGGGCTTTGCAGATTGCAGACCGTCACCCGGAATGGAACATCGACCGTGAGTTCTTGGAAGCTGCGGCCATGCTTCATGACATCGGCATTTGCCGTTGTGATGCCCCTGGTATCTATTGTTACGGAACGGAGCCCTATATTCGTCACGGCGTGATAGGGGGAGAGATGATACGGTCATATAGGGGCAAGGGGCAAGGGACAAAGAGCATGGAGGCTATTGCCCGTGTCTGTGAGCGACATACTGGCACAGGACTGCCGGGCTATGAGCCGGAGACATTGGAGGAACAGATTATCTGCTATGCCGATAAGTTCTACAGCAAGTCGTCACCTGACCACGAGAAAACGGTGGAAGAGGCTTGCCGTTCACTCAGAAAGTTCGGTGAAGAGGGCGTCGTGAAGTTCATGGCGTGGCATCAGGCGTTTGACATTTGAAGTTTGACATTTGAAGTTTGACATTTGAAGTTTGAAAGTTTAATAGGGAAGGGTTAAAAAGTCAGAGGGTAATAGTAAAAAAACGTAAATCGTAAATTGTAAATCGTAAATTATTATTACCTTTGCAGCCGTGAGAAGGAAAACGCTCATATTTCTGCTGCTCTCAGCCGTTGTGTTTGTGATGGCGGAGGTGCCTTTTATGCGCTTTGGCGGAGTGATGCCGAAGCGCGTCATCACGTCTGACTCGGTGGTGCCTGCAGACACGGATAGTATTGCCCCACCAAACCTCCCCAAAAGGGGAGGCATACCTACGGACTCAGTAGGCATGGTCAACTCTGCCGCAACTATTAACTATCAACTCTCAAACCTCAATCCTCAATCCTCAAACATCATCGAGATTGACACTACAGGGATGGACTCGCTCCAGTTGCTGATTTATAAGCGTAACAGAGCCATTGACGACTCCTTGCATTTAGACAGTCTGAACCGTCGGCGCAAGAACGGTATTGATGCTCCTGTGGAGTACGCGGCCAAGGACTCGATGGTCTATGAGGCATCTACTGGCTTCGCCTATCTGTATGGTAATGCCGAGGTGAAGTATGAGAACATGGACTTGGCTGCCGACCAGATTTACATGAATCTCGATTCGTCGTTGGTGCATGCACAGGGGACAACCGATTCGTTAGGCGTTACGACGGGTTCACCGGTGTTCAAGATGGGGTCTGATACTTATGAGAGCGGTCCTATGGCGTTTAACTTCAAGACCAAGAAGGGTATCATCAGCGATGTTTATACAAAACAGGAAGACGGTTTTCTGACATCAGAGAAGTCGAAACGCGGCAGCGAGGGGGAACTCTATCTGGAACATGGCCGTTACACAACGTGTGACGAGGACCATCCTGACTTCTATCTGGCTCTGTCGCGTGCCAAGGTGCGTCCTGGCAAGGACGTTGTTTTCGGACCTGCCTATCTGGTGGTGGCTGACGTGCCGCTGCCCTTTGCCATCCCATACGGCTTTTTCCCTTTTACCAAGAGCTACAGCAGCGGTTTCATCATGCCGACTTATGGTGACGAGACCTCGCGCGGCTTCTATCTGCGGCAGGGCGGCTACTACTTTGCTATTTCTGACAAGATGGACCTGAAGGTTCTGGGCGACATCTACACCAAAGGCTCTTGGGGAATAGACGTTGCCTCTAACTATCGTAAGCGCTATAAGTACTCCGGATCATTCTTTGTCAGTTACCAGAACACCGTAACAGGCGAGAAAAACATGCCTGACTACTCGAAGACGACGAGCTTCAAGGTTCAGTGGACTCACACGCAAGACCCGAAAGCCAACCCCTTCCAGACATTCTCGGCCCGCGTCAACTTCGCCACCTCGAACTATGAGTCGAACAACCTGACATCACTCTACAATCCGCAGGCGCTGACACAGACGACACGAACGAGTGCCGTTACATGGGGTACGACATTCTCGAGCCTGAACATGTCCATCAGTTCGACGTTCAATATCGAGCAGAATATGCGTGACTCCATGCTCACGCTGAGACTGCCCGACCTGATGATTAACGTGTCGAACTTCTATCCCTTCAAGCGTAAGAAAGCAGCAGGCGAGGAACGGTGGTATGAGAAAATATCCTTGCGCTATACCGGTAGCTTGTCAAACTCCATCTCCGCCAAGGAAGACAAGGTGCTGCATTCGAGTCTGTCGAAAGACTGGCAAAATGGTATGAAGCACTCGATACCCATTCAGGCTACCTTCAACCTTTTCAATGTATTAAGTGTCACGCCGAGCTTCAACTTCACCGATCGCATGTATCTCAGTAAGTATAAGCGTTCGTGGAATGAGACAACGCAAAGTGAGGTCGTAGATACGCTTCAAGGCTTCTACAATGTCTATGACTGGAGCGCTAACCTGACGATGACAACGAAGTTGTATGGTTTCTTTACTCCTAATCGCAAGATATTCGGTGACAAGGTGCAGGCCATCCGCCACGTCTTCACACCTAGCGTCAGCTTCTCCTATGCACCTGACTTCGGTGCCTCTCGCTACGGCTACTGGGAGACTTACCAGAAGACGGACATCGACGGAAACGTGACGACAGTGGAGTATTCGCCTTATCAGGGTACACTTTACGGCGTCCCGGGCAAGGGGCGAACGGGAAGCATGCGCATAGACATTGCAAACAATCTCGAAATGAAAATCAAGAGTGATGAAGACTCCACAGGATATAAGAAAATCAGCCTGATTGACGAACTGAGGTTAGGCATGTCCTATAACTTCGCCGCCGACTATCAGCCGTTAAGCCCCTTGAGCATGTCGCTCCGACTGAAGTTGTCAAAGAGTTACACATTGAACCTCTCGACCACTTTCGCCAGCTATGTCTATGAAGCCGACAGCGTGGGAGCCGTACCGCATGAGAGCCGTAATGTGACTTACTGGCAGAAAGGAAAGTTCGGCCGTTTCCAAGGTCTCTCGCAAACATTATCCTACACGATTGACAATAAGAAGGTTGCTAATTTCTTCAAGTGGCTGCGTGGCGAAAGCGTTGACGATGACGATAACAAACGTGCTCGTGAAGACGATGATGACGATGAAAGTCTGGAGGCGAATATAGACAGCGACCTGGAACGTGGCAAGCGCGGCGCACGCAAGGAAAAGGCAGGAAAGGCGGAGACTGACGAGGACGGTTATATGGCGTTCTCCATGCCGTGGTCGCTCTCTTTCGGTTACACGCTTGCTGTAAACGAGAACCGCAGCGGCACCTTCAACTACAACACCATGCGCTATCCTTACAAGCTGACGCAAACATTAAATGTCTCTGGAAGCCTGCGCATCAGCGACGGATGGAACATCAGCTTCTCTTCGGGCTATGACTTCGAACGCAAGAAGATTTCCATGACCACAGCATCACTCTCACGTGACCTTCACTGCTTCAATATGGCCTGTTCCGTCACATTGGCACCCTACACGAGTTATAACTTCTCCTTCCGCTGCAATGCCGCCACGCTGACTGACGCCCTGAAGTATGACAAGCGCAGTTCTTACTCGAATGCCGTGCAGTGGTATTAGGTGAGAGGTAAGAGTTTAAGACTATGGCAGAGTTAGCACCTGTAATCAAAGATCTTGCGCTGATACTTGTTGTGGCAGGTATCGTGACGCTGATATTCAAAAAGCTCAAGCAACCGCTTGTGCTGGGATATATCGTTGCCGGCTTCTTGGTATCGCCGCAGATGCCCTATACCATGTCTGTCATCGACAATGCGAGCGTACACATGTGGGCTGATATCGGTGTGATGTTCCTCCTGTTCACGCTGGGTCTTGACTTCTCTTTCAAGAAGATTGTGAAGATGGGTATTGCTCCCGTCATTGCTGCGTGTACCATCATCTTCTCTATGATGATAGCAGGTATCACGGCGGGTCAGGTGTTCGGGTGGGGTGAGATGAACTGTTTGTTCCTTGGCGGTATGCTCGCCATGAGCTCTACGACGATTATATATAAGGCATTCGATGACATGGGGCTGCGTCAGCAGCGCTTTGCCGGTCTGGTGATGAGTGTGCTCATCCTCGAGGATATTCTGGCCATTGTCATGATGGTGATGCTGTCGGCCATTGCAGGAGGTAACAATTCTGGTGGCGAACAGATGCTACAGAGTATATTGAGCATCGCCTTCTTCCTGATTCTGTGGTTTATTGTCGGCATCTTCCTTGTGCCCTGGTTCTTGCGTTCTGTGCGGAAACTGATGAACGAGGAGACGCTGCTTATTGTCACTTTGGGACTCTGCTGCTTGATGGCTGTATTATCTACACGTGTCGGTTTCAGTTCGGCTTTTGGCGCGTTTGTCATGGGTAGCATCCTGGCTGAGACAGTTGAGGCAGACAAGATTATCCGTCTGGTGGAACCTGTGAAAAATCTCTTCGGAGCCATCTTCTTCGTATCAGTCGGTATGCTGGTGGAGCCGAGAGTGCTGGTTGAATATGCCTTGCCTATCGTTCTCATCACGTTGACCATCCTCATCGGACAGGCGGTGTTCGGCTCGTTCGGCTATCTGCTGAGTGGTCAGCCGCTGAAGACAGCGATGAAATGTGGTTTCTCAATGGCACAGATTGGTGAATTTGCCTTTATCATTGCTTCTTTAGGTTTGTCATTGGGTGTCATCAGCGACTTCCTCTATCCTGTTGTCGTCGCTGTGTCGGTCATCACAACTTTCCTGACCCCCTACATGATTCGCTTCTCGACACCTTGCTATAACCTATTGGAGCGCAAACTGCCGCACCGATGGGTGACACTGCTCAACCAGATTACGCTCTCCCGTCACTCGTCGGGCATGTCAGAAAGCAACTGGCGCAAGTTACTCATACAAATGACACGTATCACGGTGGTCTATAGCATCCTTTCTGTGGCAACTATCGTGTTGATGTTCACCTTCTTCCTGCCGTTCGTTCGTAGCTTCTTTCCTTCATACGAGATGCACTGGTATGCCAATGCCATCTGCGGGGTGTTGACAGTACTGCTCATCTCGCCGTTCCTGCGTGCGCTGGTGATGAAGAAGAACCACTCCGAAGAGTTCAAAACATTGTGGCGGGAGGGGCGCTTCAATCAGCTGATGCTTCTCTTTACCATCCTTGTGCGCATTGTCATTGCCTGTTCGTTTGTCTTCTATATCGCCAACTATCTGTCACGTTTCTCCAATGCCCTGCTCATCAGCATAGCTATTGCTGCTGTCCTGCTGATGATCTCCTCACGTCGGTTGAAGAAAAACTCCATCAAACTGGAACGGCTGTTTGTGCTTAACCTCCATTCGCGTGACATTGTCGCACAGGTGCAAGGACGTAAACGTCCGCTTTATGAGGGACGTCTGCTCGACCGTGATGTTCACATGGCGGACTTCGACATCCCGATGAATACCCGATGGATGGGACTCACCCTCCGCGAGCTTAGTCTTGGCAGCAAATTTGGCGTGCATGTCAGTAGCATTCTTCGTGCCAATCATCGGCTTAATATTCCCGATGGTGACTATCTGATATTCCCTGGTGACAAGATTCAGGTCATCGGTACCGATGACCAGTTACAGGCATTCGGTAAGGCTGTTCGTGAAGAAGTTATCGGTGAAGACCTTGAACTTGAAAAGCGTGAGATGAAGCTCAAGCAGCTATTGATAACCTCAAAAAGTCCGTTTGTGGGGAAGACACTGGAGCAGAGCGGCATCCGCTCGACTTACAGTTGTATGGTCGTCGGCATAGAAGAGGGAAAGGAAAACCTTTCCCCCGTCAAGCCGACACGTAAGTTTCAGGAAGGAGATGTCATCTGGATAGTGGGTGAACAACATTCCCTCGATGCCATACTCCGTCTATAGTCAATCATTATACGCTGCAGTCAGTTCGCAAATCTTGACGACGACCTCCATCGCCTTCTGCATTGACTGGATGCTGACGAACTCGTAGGGACCGTGGAAGTTGACGCCTCCGGCGAAGATATTGGGACAAGGAAGACCCTTAAACGATAGTTGGGCACCGTCCGTGCCGCCGCGAATGGGGCTCACCTTCGGCGCAACACCTGTTTCCTGCATGGCACGCAGCACCAAGTCGATAACATGCATCTGCGGGTCAATCTTCTCCTTCATATTATAATATTGGTCCTTTACCTCGGCAGTAACGGTACCCTCGCCATACTTCTCGTTCATCTTTTCCACCACGTTCTCTATCATACGCTTGCGGTCCTCGAAACGGTCGCGGTCATGGTCACGGATGATATACGACAGGTTGGCGTTCTCGATGTTGCTCTGTATGCCTAACAGGTGATAGAAACCCTGATAGCCCTCGGTGGTCTCTGGTGTCTCATCGGCAGGTAGCATCTTGGCAAACTCAGCAGCCAGCATGTTTGCATTCACCATTTTTCCTTTTGCATAGCCAGGATGCACGCTAATACCCTTGATGTGTATCTTTGCCGAGGCAGCATTGAAGTTCTCAAACTCCAATTCGCCGACATCGCCGCCATCCATCGTGTAAGCCCACTGGCAGCCAAACTTCTCCACGTCGAAGTGATGAGCGCCCATGCCAATCTCCTCATCGGGATTGAAGGCAATACGTATCTTGCCGTGCTTGATCTCCTTGTGCTGCTGCATGTAAACCATTGCCTGCACAATCTCGGCAATGCCTGCCTTGTCATCGGCACCTAACAGAGTGTGACCGTCGGTAACAATTAGGTCTTCACCCACATGCTGCAACAGTTCAGGAAACTTGTTCGGTGAGCTGACAATGCCCTCAGAGAGCAGGATGTCACCACCGTCGTAGTTACGCACAATCCGCGGATGAATATCGGCACCCGAGCAATCGGGGCTGGTGTCGTAGTGAGAGATGAAACCAATGACAGGCACGTCCTGCTTCATGTTCGACGGCAGGGTGGCATAGATGTAACCCTTCTCGTCGAGCTCCACATCCTCGAGCCCTTCTTGCTCCAGTTCCTTCTTCAGGTATTCGGCAAAAATAAGTTGTTTCGCGGTACTTGGCACGGTGTCGCTTTCTTCCGACGATTGCGTGTCAAACTTCGTGTAATTTAAAAATCTTTCTGTAATATCCATTGTTACTTGAATTTTTAGTTCGCGTGATATGTTACAAAAACACTCAGCATCGTCGGTGACGCTGAGTGATTTCTTTTGGTGGTGTAGGGACGCCCGGGTTCGAACCGGGGACCTCTTCAATGTGACTGAAGCGCTCTAAACCAGCTGAGCTACGCCCCTGAATATATTGATCTTTTTACCTTTATCCCTCCTCTCTTCATCCCGTTGAAAACTCTTGTGAACCCGTTGGGATTCAAACCCAAGACCTTCAGAACCGGAATCTGACGCTCTATTCAGCTAAGCTACGGGTCCTTTACCATGTGATTTCTCTAAATCGCGTGCAAAGGTAATAAAAAGTTGAGAGTTGAGCGTTGAAAGTCGAAAGAATTTGATGCCGCTTAACTTTTTTTACCTTTTTATCCTTTTACCTTTTATTAGTACCTTTAAATAGGTTGAGAGAACTTGCGTTCGAGAAAACTCAAATTTCATTTGGTTTTCTTCTTACTTATTTGTACCTTTGTCGCAAAATTAAGTAATATGAGCATGAAACGAAAGACAATACTTGCCATCATAGTCGCCGGCATTCTCTGTGTAGCGTGCAGCGAGCGGCGGACGAAGACGATGTCCGAAGAACAGGTCATCAGTACTCAAACGAACCTACAGGGGGACTCGACACTCTACGGATTGGCGTGTGAAGGATGTACAGACTCTGTCGTGGTTTTTTTGCCTAACAAGGGCGGTGACCCTGATACGTTTGACATCATTGAGGCACGCAAGGCCCAGCACGTATTTGGCCGTGCCAGAACAGGCGACCAGTTGGCTCTCATCATCAACGGCTCGGATAGTACTGTCGCTGATATGGTTATCAACCTCAGCCGACTGAAAGGACATTGGGGATATACTGTTACCCCCAAGCTGCGCGAAGTGCCAGGCATGAATCATGCCAATATGCCTGACTCCATTCGTGAGCGTATCATGAAACCACGCGAATATGGTTTCAAACTAAAACACGAATGGGCTGCTGCCCCCATCGGCTTTGAACAGGAAAAGGAAAAACGGGGACCTGTAGAGTTCCCTATGCTGATGTGGTATAATGAGTGGCATATCTACAACGGCCATCTCATCCTCTCTCAGAACATGGAGACCATCAGCGTGAAAGAAGAAGGCCGCCAGACACAGCACGACACCACAGACATCGTCCTCCTGCGCCGCGACTCGTTAGTGCTACGCTTTAAGGACCACACACAGGGATACTACAGAATAGACAAGGAGTCCAAATAGGTGACTAAGTTCCAGCCGTTCCAAAGGAACAGCCAAAGGGTGAGTAGCAGTACGACGGTGCGTAGGAAAAGATAACGCAAGCCGTGGGTGTAGTGGAGTAGGAAGCCAATGATGATGGAAACGATAAATCCCCAGTGAGCAGTCATGATATAGACCTCGTTGAGTCCGAAGCCTAAGCCAAGGTGGAGAAGGAGGTCGAAAGCCAGACACGACATACACATCCAGAGGAAACGGTTGTGGCGCCCCATCCATACACCGCCGGCAAAGAGCAGCACGAGGACAATCTCCACAGCATAGTTATACCACGAACGATATTCAACAAAGGCAGGGCGTGTGCGAAGCGCATCCTGTAACAGATAGTCTTGATGCAGTTGGAATCCCTCGCCCAGCAGATTCTCAACGGTGCTCCGCCAGCGGGAAGTGGAAATAT
The DNA here is from genome assembly GCA_905233985.1 of uncultured Prevotella sp. GTDB lineage: Bacteria > Bacteroidota > Bacteroidia > Bacteroidales > Bacteroidaceae > Prevotella. The sequence goes on along the minus strand of CAJOFA010000001.1, from coordinate 155,331 downwards.
CCGTCCAAGCTCCGAAACCTTCGTCAGTAAGGGACTTACCCTTGTTGGCATTCCACGCATATTTCTGGTTCTGCTCGTGAATGTCCCATAGGTGTTGCTTGTATTTCTTACGTGTCTCGTTAGCTATCTCTACTGAGTCTGTGAGGTGTGTGGTGTCGGCAAAGGCACGGGCAAAAGCATCATAGTCGGCACGGCTCTGTGCCTTGCGCTCAGCGGCTTTTTTCTGTTCGCGCGGTACAATGAACTCCTGTTCCTGCCAGTAGGCATAGCCCCAGATAGCAGCAGCGGGCAGCAGCACGCCGATGATGAGATAACCCGGACGCCAGAAACGACGCCCATTGGTGAACAGCGTCATGATATAGGTTTTCACACCATTACTCATCGTCACACCGGCAGTCAAGACAAAGATGACTGCTGTCTGCCATTTCCCGAATGTCTCACCCGTTTGTATTTTCTTGCCTGCGAGATAGGTAGTTATGGTGAGTAGTGTCATGGACCATGCGAAGTGGTCTGGCACGATGTAGGTTAGCGTGATATAGGCAATGGCGAACGTCAGATAGGCCAGCAGATTTGCATCGATGATGCCCAGTCCCACTACCTCACGCAGGGTGCGGCGGATGAATACGAACGAATAAATCATGCAGAGCATAAGCGTCAGGGCAACGATGATGGTGGCACAGTTCACCCCGAAGAGCGAGAGGCACCATCCGTTGACTACTGAGAATGGATACAGCATGTCGGTAAGTAGTGGATGGCGATAGACGAAGAAGGCGAGATGATACTTCGTTATCACGCTGTAGTAGAGTGAGTCGAAGCCCGACATAGTGAAATGACTGAAGAATTCGGATGTCTCCTGTGTGTGCAGGAATAAATCGGCATACTTGCTGACGACCATGTAGTTAAGCCACGCAAAGTATGCGAACAACGGCGTACCTGCCACCCACTCGCCCGGGCGAATGAAAAATAAGCGTATGAGTTTGAATATTGTTTTCATATCTTTGAACTTTTAATTTTACACCATCACCCCCTTGTCAGCCCAAGCCAATAGTTCTCGGTCGCCACGGCTGTCACCATAGGCTGTGATGTGGTAGTCTTCACGTCTGGATAGCAATGCGCTGAGCCGACGAACCTTCTCCAGTCCATAGCAGTTGGGTGTGGCGAAACGTCCTGTCAGCACTCCGTCACGGACTTCCACCTGCGTGCCGATAACGGTGATGGATGAAGTGGCGAAAAATGGCTGTACCCAATTCTCGATGGAGGCACTTACAACGAACACACGGGCTTTGTCTGTCTGTGCCTGTTGCAGCGTCTTCATCATCTCGGGCCGCAACAGATGACGGTTCTTGTCGGCAAAATCACGGCACACGCTATCGAAACGTTCCAGCGTCCAGCCACGGAAAAAGTGGCCAAAGAAACGCTCCTTGGTCTTGCCGTTGTTGATGAGTCGCAGTTTCATCAGCACAAGCAGGGGCGTAAATACCACGAGGGCACCCACGAATGCCGCTTGTCCACAGGCATGGCGCACGAAGAGCAACAGCGTGTCACGGGTTGTCAGCGTGCCGTCGAAATCGAAGGTAACTATTTTTTGTTCCATTTCTTGAAAATCAGCGATAATATTTGATGAACTAACCATGCTATTATCAGCGAGATGGCTATCATACTAAGGGCAGTCAGCCAGAAGCCCATCTCGTATTTCCGCAAGGGGTAGAGTACGAAGTTGACATGCACGAGGTAGAGTTCAAGACTTACCGTGCCAATGAGAGCCAACGGGCGCAGTACCCATTGGGGAACGTGATTGAACAGCCAGCACAACAGCAACATCATGGAGATGCCTAATGGGATATAGACCATGCGCTCCAAGAACATGGGGAAATGGTCACGTAGCCCATCCTCGAAATTGATGCATACCATAGCGGAGAGCATGAAAATCAAGAGAAGCATCCCCATACCAGATTTCCCCGGAAGGTGTGAATCTTGCTCCTTGTTCTCTGCTGTCTTCACCCACTTTCCGGCGTTGATGCCAAGCAGGAAGATGGGTATGCGACTGAACAATATCTCCTGAAGGGAGAGCATGTGCAATGGGGGCCAGTATTCAATGAGTACGCACAGCATGATGGCAGCAACGGGCATCCAGCGCCATGCCTGCCAACGACGGATGAGCATCATGTAGAACGGTGCTACGAGGTAAAACACGAGGATAGTTGGAATGAACCAGAACTCGTCAACGTGTCCGACCCACAGCCGCCAACCAATGAGCACGTTGCCGATGGTTTCGGCCAGCGTTTCTTTCCCGTCCATATATATAGGTATATAGAAGATGCACGCAAACAATAGCCATGCGGGATAGATGCGAAGGAGTCGGCGCTTGTAATAGTGTTTGAGGCTGGGGGAGGCTGTCCATGCATACCACAATCCGATGCCGCTAAGGAAGAGGAATATATCCACGCCGATGTTGCCGCAGCGGGCTATGCAATACCATACCGTGTCATGTTGTGGTCCGACGACATGGAACAGCATAACGGCTATCATGGCAATGCCCATCAGCTCGCTGCGGTAGCGGCTTAGATCGTGTATGTCAGGCGACTGTGTCATCATTTCTGTTTGTTTTTTGGTTGATAATCAGCATGAATAACCACGCTACGACAAAGGTTGAGATGAGGTAGAGCACCAGTCCTGCGTAGATGTCACCCCGAAGTGCTATGGGAAGAAATAGCTTACGCAGGGCGGGGTGTGCCACGAACAAAGCTGCCGAGATGGTACCCGTCCATGTCATTGCGTTCAGCAGGGGGTGGGGCAACAGCTTGACAAGGGCTACGCCTGCGGGAATCATGGCCACAGGTACCAAGAGCCATAGGAACGGATGAAGACACCACAGTAGCATGAGCATGGTGCCTAAGATGAATAGGGCAGCCCAGTGCCATCCACAGAGCGGACGGGGGAACAGTTTGCCGCCGTGCCGTGCCGTCATGATGCCTAACACGAAGGGCAACATGCCACTCAGACAGTTGTAACGCAGATAGCTCAGCGTGTCATAATCCTGGAGGAACGGCACTTGTATAGCAATGCAGAGTACGGCCAGCGTCACAGCGATTGCCCAGTGGCGGCGGTAGATGAGCAGACGATAGATGATGTAAAGCTGCATCATCAACCCGAAGAACCAGTATGCCCCAGGCCAGATGGCCTTGTCGGGCATGGGCATCAGGTTGTTGAACATGAATAGCTGCGACACGATGTCAGGCAGTTCGTAAAGGTGAGCACGAGGCGTCAGCCTGTCGATAATGAGGAAAAACACCCATCCGATAATCATCATGCGGAAGAGCTTGAGGTAATGGTGTCTGATAAAGGAGAAGCCTCCCCCGACCCCTCCCAAGGAGGGGAGTGCCTTCACGGGTTCCAATCTCGTCCCTTCATACTTCTTTACCAATCCATAGCCGCTGAGGAAGAGGAACACAGGAACTCCGTAGTGGCCGAAGAATGAAAACAGCTGTAGCGGTGTATCCCAGTCGGGGTGTGTCAGCACGTAGAGCAGATGTTGGTTGTTGTGGACATTAAACGTGTACTCGTTCTCCTGCACCGAGCCTCGCAGCCAGTGGCAGAAGTTATGCAGCACAATGCCCAGGATGGCCATACCGCGCAACGCCGTACATTCTGTTCGTGTCAACCAATTATCCATTATCAATTGTCAATTCTCAATTTATTGTAGTCCACCTGATTCTTCAGCAGTCGCGGGCGACGGCTGTTGTATTGTGGTGAGAGCGGGTCGTAGTCGGCCCGATAGTCTTTGCAATGCAAACCAGCTATTGAAAAGAGCAGGTGCGGCAGGTTGTCGGTCATGAAAGGCCGTTGCCGCGCAGCCTTGACAGCCGCATATAGTTCTGGGTGATGCTCGCGGTTCTGCGGGGAGCACCATATCCAGAAAGGTATCTCAAACTCTTCACGCGCCAGCCGGCGGTCTATCTCTACCGAGTGCAGCCGTCCGTACATGGGGCGCGGCGGGTTCAACGCTTCCTCGGCATGGTCAGGCATATAGATGACTACGGCGTCCTGCTGCTCATAGCGGTGAATAATCTGGTCAACCACAGAGTCGTTGTAGGCTGTGGCGTTGTCGTAGTCAGCCAACACATTCTGCCTTTGCTCGCTGAGGTCATGCCGATTGTAATCGGCAGCGGTAAAGTGTCGGCGGTCTTTGGGGAAGCGCGTCTCATAGTAGATGTGCTGGCCCATGAGGTGGTAGATGATGAGGGATGATGTTTGATGTTTGATGTTTGAAGTTTGAGGTTTGAGGTTCAGCAAACCCTCGTCATACTGATATAGTTTGTCGTTGCGGTCGTCGAAGAGGGCGTTGCTCAGTTCTGGGTTGTTCAGGAAGAAGCCGCTGCTGAAGTCATAGACTTTCTCCGTTGCCTGTGCCAGGAACTGGTTGGTATAGAAGGATACATGATAACCCGCCTTACGGAATACCTCGGGGAATAGCGGAGCGTCGCACCAGTCACCTTCGTCGCCGATGGCGTGTAGCGAGAGGGCATGTTTGAAGACGAAGCTGGTGAGGTTCCACGGCGCCACCACATCGGTGAATACAACCAAAGAGCTGTCTTGTGCACGTTCCTGCTGGCGTGGCGAGGTGGGCTTGTCATAGCCGTAGAGCTGACTATGGTATTTGTTGTAGCTCTCGCCGATGATGAGCACGATTGTTGGCGTGCGGAAAGAGCAACTGTCAACGGTGATATGCTGTCGTGCCTCTGTCAGCTGGGTGAGTTGCTTGCCTGCCAAATGGTTGGCAAAGAGACTGAACGCCATGCGATAGACGGGCAGGTAGAGATTAGCGGTGTCGCTTCGCGTCAGGTCGTGTTCCACGTCACCAATGGTGTCGTGACTAAACAGCCGTAGCATGGCCGACTTGTTGTCGTAGGTGCTGTTGACGGATAACACGAGCAGCACGATGCACAATACTCCTAATGCGGCGTAGGCGTAAGGCTTATAGGGCCAATTGGCCAAACGGGACCAATGGGGCAAATGAGTCCAATGGGCCTTAAAGAACCTAAGGAGCAGCGCCCAGACAATGTGCAACAGGAGGATGAGTATCAGCCAACCGACTTTTGTCGTGAGCAGGTCCCAGCCGAGATAGGCGTGGAAGAACTCGCTGCTCTCGCGTCCGTCTGTTTCGGCAGCGAGCATGAGCATAGTCGGTGTCAGCGTCGATTCGAAACGGACATAGCAGAACATGTCGATGAAGGCAATGGCATAGAGTAGCAGGGCAACGGCCCACCGCACCCAGGGGCGTGCCTTCTGCGGCACGAGCAGGAGCAGCGCACAAAGCACATAAAGATCGAGGAATAGTTCGGGAACCGACAGCTCATAGGGATGGGCGCCTTGCAAGTGCAACGTGACCTCTGTCTGCGTGCAGAAATAGCCCAGCACGTACATACAGACGAAGAACACGAGGTTCTCTTGCAAAGGTCGCCAGAAAAACCCTAAAAACTGCAATAGCCGTTTCATGTGTTCAGATAAAGCCGTGTCACGTCATCGATGATTTCGTCAGGCACCAGATAGACGATGGACTTCCCCCATCTCACCAGTTCCCTGATTTCCGTACTGGACACAGGCAGCAGCGGAGCCTCGAAATTGCCTCCGTAGCCACCGCGAGGATAGACCAGCACGTCATAATGCCACAGGATATCTTTCCAATGATACCAACGTTCGAAGCGTGCCCAGTTGTCACCTCCTATCAGCAAGGTGAAGGTACAATCGGGATAGTCCTTGCTGAGGCTCTTCAGCGTGTTCCATGTGTAGGAAGGCTTGGGCAGGTGGAACTCATAGTCGCTTGCCTTGATGCCCTCCACGTTCTTGAGGGCTTTTTGTGCCAGTTCAAAGCGCAGCTGGTCGTCCAACAGGTCTGCTTCTTTCTTGAGGGGATTCTGGGGCGACACCATCAGCCATATCTCATCTAAGTCCGTACGCTCGAGTACGATCTTTGCCAATGTGATATGTCCGCAATGAATCGGGTTGAAGGACCCGCCAAAGATGCCGATACGTTTTTTTTCGGGATTCATTGGGCAAAGAAATTTTTTACCAGCTTCAGCGTTTCCTGCTCGGCGGTTGCCAGGTCATCGTTCACCACGACGTGGTCGAACTGCGGGGCGAAGGTCAGCTCATATTCCGCTTTAGCCAGGCGGTTCTCGATGGCTTCGGGCGTATCGGTGCCGCGGCCTTCCAGCCGGCGGCGCAGCTCTTCTACCGAAGGGGGCTGGATGAAGAGGCTCATGGCGCGGTCGCCATAGTATTTCTTGATGTTCACGCCGCCTTTCACATCGACGTCGAACACCACGTTCTGTCCGGCTTCTAACTGGCGCTCTACCTGGGCTTTCAGCGTGCCGTAGAAGCGGTCGGCATACACTTCTTCATATTCCAGAAACTCTCCGTTGGCAATCTTCGCCTTGAACTCTTCGGGTGTCAGAAAGAAATATTCCACCCCGTTCTGCTCTGTTCCCCTCGGCTCCCTACTTGTACAGCTGATTGAGAAGTATAATCGAAGCTCAGGGTGCTCCTTCATCAGCCAGTTGACAATGGTACTTTTTCCACTACCGCTGGGAGCGCTGACAATTAACATTTTACCCTTTTTCATCATTGGAGGCTTTTATAGCGCGTTCAGCACTTGTTCTTTGATTTGTTCCAGCTCGTCTTTCATCTTGACGACGATGTTCTGCATCTCAGCTTGGTTCGACTTCGAGCCAGTGGTGTTGATTTCGCGGCCCATCTCCTGGGCGATGAAGCCGAGCTTCTTTCCCTGACCGCCGGCGGGCTCTGCCATCGTCTCGCGGAAGTAGCGCAGATGGTTGCTGAGGCGTTGTTTCTCCTCGCTGATGTCGAGCTTCTCGATGTAGTATATCAACTCCTGCTCCAGTCGGTTCTTGTCGTAGTCGGCCTCGGGAATCTGCTTCAAACCGTCGATGATGCGGCTGCGAATCTTCTCCACGCGCTGCTTCTCCAGCGGTTCGATGTCGGCTAACAGCTGTTCGATGTTGTCAATCTTCTCGCTGAACTTACGCTCCAGGGCGGCTCCCTCTTGCTGGCGGAAGCTGACCAGCGCGTCGAGCGCCTCGGCAACGGCACCGCGTGCAACGGCCCACTCCTCGTCGCTGAGCACCTCTGTCTCTGTCTTCGTCAGCACGTCGGGCATGCGCGTCAGCGTGTAAATCCAGTCCTTCGGCTCGGGGATGCCTGCTTTCGCGGCGATGCTCTTCAGCTGCTGGTAGTAGTTCTCCATGAGTGCGCTGTTCACGGGCGTCGCATCCACCACCGTGTCTTTCTCGATCCAGAGGTTGAACTCCACCTTTCCGCGCAGCAGCGCCTCGCTGATCATCTGGCGTATCTCCATCTCTTTCTCACGATAGAGCGGCGCGATACGTGTCTGGAGGTCAAGTTGTTTGGAGTTGAGCGACTTCACCTCAGCATTGATTTTCTTGTCTTTGTAGGTTACGACAGCCTTGCCGTAGCCCGTCATGGATTGTATCATATATTCTTGTTTATCTAAATATTTTGCAAAGATAGTGCAATCCGAGAGAAAAACCAAAGAAAAACCCTTTTATTTTCTTTTTGCTTCGAGCTTTCTATACGTTTGCCCGTAGCTTTCTATGTGTTTGCCCGTAGCCTACAGGGAGAGAGTGCCGTTGAAACGGGGTGAGAGGATGCCATTCAGGAGTGGAGAGGACGGCAGTTGAAAGAACATAGCGCCCGCTGTTTGTTCTAACAGCGGGCGGTGTTTGTTTCAACATCGCACGGTGTTTATTCAAACAGCGGGCGCTAAAAACCGATTTATATTTCTTTTTGGTTTTTCAGACGACGTAACGGTTAATGCTACGTCAACGATGCAAAGGTACGAAAAAAGAATTGAAAAACCAAGAAAAACGACAGAATATTTTGTGTTTTGCCTACTTCTTCGTACCTTTGCACATTAAAAGTAAGAATAATGGCTTGCATACTGCATATAGAGACGAGTACGAACGTGTGCTCGGTAGCCGTGAGCGAAGACGGACAACGCATCTTCGACCAGGTGGAACGTGGCGGCATGAGCAGCGCGGAGAAGCTGGGGACGATGGTGGATGAAGCCTTGTCGTTTACGGACAGCCACGCTATTCCGTTTGATGCCGTCAGCGTGAGTTGCGGCCCGGGCTCCTATACGGGTTTGCGCATCGGCGTGTCGATGGCTAAGGGCATCTGCTACGGGCGTGACCTGAAACTCATTGCCGTGCCAACGCTCGAAGTGCTGTGCGTGGGGCCGCTGCTGGGCGAGAAAATTCCCGAGGGCGCACTATTATGCCCGATGCTCGATGCCCGCCGCATGGAGGTATATGCTGCCGTCTATGACCGTGCGCTGAAACCCGTGCGTGACGTGCAGGCTGACGTCGTTACTGCCGACACCTACAAGGAATGGCTCGACCGCGGGTCCGTCTGCTTCTTCGGCAACGGCGCCGCGAAGTGCATGGAAGTCATCAACCACCCCAACGCCCTGCTGATAGAAGGTGTGGAGCCGCTGGCCAAGTGGATGCAGCCGCTGGCTGAGCGTCGCTTCCTCAATGAGCAGTTTGAGGATGTGGCTTACTTCGAGCCGTTTTACTTGAAAGACTTTGTCGCGAAGATGCCTAAGAAGCTGTTATAAGACAATTAGTAAAGAAAAGATATGGATATTAAAGGCTTAGATTACAACACGCAACGCGAGACGCTGCTGATGTCTGAGTACGGGCGTGAGGTGCAGCGCATGATAGACCACGCCGTGTCGCTTCCCACGAAGGAGGAGCGGCAGCTGTGCGCTGAGACCATCATTCGTCTGATGGAGAACAAGAATCCGCAGGTGCGCGAGAATGCCGACTACCAGCAGACGCTGTGGGATCATCTCTACCTGATGAGTCACAAGCAGTTGGACATTGACTGGCCCTATGACGTGAGCGAGGCCGAGAAGATTCACACCAAGCCGCAGCCCATGAAGGTGATGAAGCAGGACGATAAGCCCTATCTGCGTCACTACGGACGGCTGATACAGGAGTCGTTCGAGAAGCTGAAGCAGATGCCTGATGGTGAGGAGCGCGACGACCTGGTGCGGCTGACTGCCAACCAGATGAAGCGTGACCTCATGACGTGGGGACACGGCTCGATGGACGACGAGAAGGTGGCCGACGACCTCGCCCGCTATACCGACGGCATCATACAGATAGACCTCAACACGTTTCGCTTCGACAGGTCAGACTTCCGTCAGCCCGTCATCGACGGCAAACGCGCCAAACGGAAGAAATAACCCGAAACAGAGAATCCGTGAATTGTAAATTGTAAATCCGTAAATTGTAAATACAAAAGGGGTGTCAGCATTTATCATTGAGGGCGGTCATCCGCTGAAAGGAACCATCACACCGCAGGGTGCCAAAAACGAGGCCCTGCAAGTTATCTGTGCCACATTGCTCACGCATGAGCCTGTGAACATTGAGAATATTCCTGACATCCGCGATGTCAATAACCTCATCCATCTGTTGAAAGACATTGGGGTGAAGGTGAAGAGCTCGCAGGGTGGGATGACCTTCCAGGCCGACGAGCTGAATCTCTCTTACTTAGAGAGTGACGAGTTCGTGCGCAAGTGTGCTGCGCTGCGCGGCTCGGTACTGATGATTGGTCCGCTGCTTGCCCGCATGGGCAAGGCTGTGGTCACCAAGCCCGGCGGTGACAAGATAGGGCGGCGCCGACTGGATACGCACTTCCTTGGCTTCAAGGCCTTAGGCGCGAAGTTCCGCCATGTGCCTGACCGCAACGTCTATGAGATAGGAGCGGAGAAACTTAAAGGCACCTATATGCTACTCGATGAGGCTTCGGTAACGGGTACGGCGAATATCATCATGGCTGCTGTCTTTGCCAAAGGCACTACCACGATGTACAATGCTGCCTGCGAGCCTTACCTGCAGCAGCTCTGTCACATGCTGAACGGCATGGGTGCCGACATCAGCGGCATCGGAAGCAATCTTCTCACCATTCATGGCGTGAAGCAGTTACACGGCACCACGCACCGCATCTTGCCTGACATGATTGAGGTAGGTTCGTTCATCGGTATGGCAGCAATGGTAGGCGACGGCATCTGCATCAAGAATGTCGCCCTGTCGCACCTCGGCATCATTCCCGACGCGTTCCGCCGCATAGGTGTGAAACTGAAAGTCGAAGGCGACGACCTCATCGTGCCGCGCCAGAAACACTACGTGGTGGACTCGTTCATCGATGGCACCATCATGACGCTGGCCGATGCGCCGTGGCCTGGATTGACGCCCGACCTGCTGTCGGTGCTCATTGTCGTGGCAACACAGGCCCGTGGTACGGTGCTCTTCCATCAGAAGATGTTTGAGAGCCGACTGTTCTTCGTTGACAAGCTCATCGATATGGGTGCACAGATTATTCTCTGTGATCCCCACCGTGCTGTCGTTGTGGGCCATGACCGCAAGAAGACACTCCGTGCTCAGCGCATGTCAAGCCCTGACATCCGCGCAGGTATCGCCCTGCTCATCGCAGCCATGAGCGCCAAAGGCAGCAGCCGCATCGACAACATCGAACAGATAGACCGTGGTTATGAGCACATTGAAGACCGACTGAATGCCCTCGGTGCAAAGATAATCAGAGAGGAATAATGATTAGAAAGGAAGACTGCTACAAGATCGGTCGTCTGGGCAAGGCGCACGGCGTGAAGGGCGAGGTGTCGCTCCAGTTCACGGATGATGTCTTCGACCGTGCAGATGCCGACTATCTCATATTGGATGTTGACGGTATTCTTGTGCCGTTCTTCATGGAGGAGTACCGCTTCCGTTCTGATTGTGTGGCGCTGGTGAAGTTCTGCGACGTTGACACGCAGCAGCGTGCTGCCGAGTTGACCAACTGCGAGGTGTGGTTCCCCCGTACCTTAACACCCGAGGATGATGAGCCGACACTCGCCGGTCTCGTAGGCTTCGAGGTGATAGCTAAGGAGCAGGGAGCGAGGGACAAGAAGCAAGGGACGATAGGCCGCATTGCCGCTATTGACGACAGTACCGCCAACCTGCTCTTTGAGCTGGAAGACGGCACGCTCATCCCAGCCAACGACGACCTCATCGAGGACATCGACATGGAGGGAAGGAAGATAACAATGAATATCCCAGAGGGACTCTTAGCGCTATAGCTAAATGATACAAAGATAAAGTAAAAATGAAAAAGAAACAGATATGCATTCTCGGTTCTACGGGGTCGATAGGCACACAGGCCTTAGAGGTCATCGAGGAACACAGCGACCTGTACGAGGTCTATGCGCTGACGGCCAACAACCGTGTGGAGCAGTTGGCAGAGCAGGCTCGCAAGTTTCGTCCTGCGGCAGTGGTCATTGCCAACGAGCAGCACTATGACCGGCTGAAGGCTCTGCTTGACGACATGCCCGATGTGAAAGTCTATGCCGGGTCGCGTGCCCTTGATGAAATCGTTGAGGCTGATCCTATTGACATGGTGCTCACGGCCATGGTGGGTTTCGCCGGATTGTCACCGACGATACATGCCATTCGTGCACGGAAGGCTATCGCATTGGCAAACAAGGAGACACTTGTCGTCGCAGGTGAGCTGATTTGTCAGCTGGCACGACAGTACTGCGTGCCCATTCTGCCCGTTGATAGCGAGCACTCTGCCATCTTCCAGAGTTTGGTGGGTGAGGATGAGAATCCCATTGAGAAGATTCTGCTTACCGCCTCGGGCGGCCCCTTCCGTCAGATGACGATGGAACAACTGAATACCGTCACCAAGGCTGACGCCCTGCGTCATCCCACATGGGACATGGGTGCAAAGATTACCATTGACTCTGCCACGATGATGAACAAGGGCTTCGAGGTCATCGAGGCCAAGTGGCTCTTCGGCGTTGATGCCCAGCAGATACAGGTGTTCGTCCATCCGCAGAGCATTGTACACAGCGCCGTACAGTTCCGTGATGGAGCGGTGAAGGCACAGCTTGGCGTACCCGATATGCGCCTGCCCATTCAGTATGCTTTCTCGTTTCCCAAGCGCTTGCCGCTCAGTGGCGACAGACTTGACCTATTTGCTGCCCAGAAGCTGGAGTTCTTCGAACCCGACCTCAAAAAGTTCCGCTGTCTGGCTTTGGCCTTCGAAGCCATCAGTCGGGGGGGAAATATGCCCTGCATCGTCAATGCTGCCAACGAGATAGTCAACCGTGCCTTCCTTGAAGACCGTTGCACATTCCTGCAGATGAGCGAAATTATTGAAGAGACCATGAATCGCGTCGCCTTCGACAAGAATCCGACCTATGATACTTATGTGGCTACCGATGTCGAAGCACGCCGCGTAGCTACCGAACTAATAAATAGCAAATCGTAAATCAGTAAATCGTAAATAACATAGATGGAAGTTTTCTTAATTAGACTATTACAACTGTTGCTGGCACTCAGCATTCTCGTATTGCTCCACGAACTGGGGCATTTCACCTTCGCCAAGCTGTTCAAGGTACGCGTGACGAAGTTCTACCTGTTCTTCAATCCCAAGTTCCATCTCCTCAGTACCTACGATACGTGGCTGCGTCGGTTGCTGCATCTCTCACCCGAGGTTGTGCCTACCAAGGAAGTCGAGGAGACCGATGACAAGGGCAAGGTGACTAAGAAGATAAAGAAAGAATATGTTGGTACCGAGTATGGTATTGGCTGGCTGCCGTTGGGCGGTTACTGTGCTATCGACGGCATGATTGACGAGACCAACCAGAAACTCTCCGAAGAAACCCACCCCTGGGAGTTCCGTACGAAACCCGTATGGCAGCGCCTGCTCATCATGATTGGTGGTGTACTTGTCAATTTCCTCCTCGCCCTGTTCATCTACTCCATGATTCTTTTCTATTGGGGCGACACCTACATCCCCGTGAAGGACATGACGCTGGGAATGAAGTTCAACAGCGAGGCAAAGGCTCTTGGCTTCAAGGACGGCGATATCCTTTTAGGCACCGAGAAGGGGCTGTTCAAGGATTTCTCTTCCGATCTCTATCGTGACCTCAGCGAGGCTCATCGTGTGGATATTATCCGTGAGGGCAAGCAGCAGTCGCTGACACTTCCTGGTGACCTCAACCTGCTGGACATGATGAGAAGTGAGCCTTCGTTTGTCCGCCCGATGCTGCCTGCTGTAATTGACAGCGTGCTTCCCGGTACTCCTGCCGCGGAGAAAGGCATTGTCAAGGGCGATCGCATTGTAGCTTTCAATGGCAAGCCCATTGACTCCTACAATGAGTTTACCGACCAGATTGGTGTTCTCCGTGATGTTCTGACTGAGGCTGTGACACCTGCCGACAGTATGAAGGTGCGACAGGCAACGGTTGTCATTGAGCGTGCTGCCCAAACTGATACCCTCTCTTTGACGCTTACTCCAGACCTTAAGATGGGCTTCACCGCGAAAGCTCTTGATGCTATCTACAAGCCTTTCACCCGAGAGTATGGCTTCTTTGAGAGTATCCCTGCTGGTGTGGGGTATGGTTGGAACGTGTTAGCCTCCTATGTCAACGACCTGAAGTATGTCTTTACGGCTGAGGGAGCCAAGTCACTCGGAGGTTTCGGAGCCATCGGCAGTCTCTTCCCGCCTGTTTGGGACTGGTATATGTTCTGGAAGATGACCGCCTTCTTGAGTATTATCCTCGCATTTATGAACATTCTGCCCATTCCAGCCCTTGACGGTGGTCACGTGCTCTTCTTGCTTTACGAGTTGATTACGCGCCGCAAACCCAGCGAAGAGTTCATGATTCGTGCTGAATATATTGGCTTCGGCATTCTGATTCTGCTCATGCTCGTGGCTAACCTTAACGACGTGCTGCGCTGGATAGGATTGATGTAGCGGATAAAATATATATTTAAAGGAAAAGGACTCGATATGTCGAGCCCTTTTCTTTTTGTAGAGTATTTCTTTCCTTGCTGGCTTTCGGTAGGTTATTCTGTCAAATCCTGCTGGTAATCCAGCACAAGTGTCTGGCGAGGACGAAGTCTGATGTCGTGGGTAAGGTCATAGTAACGTCCAGTCAGCACGTCCTTTGCACGCTTGGTCTTTCTGATGACCTCTGCATAACGGACAATGTCCATGACTGCCTCCCTTGTAGTACCGTTAAGAATAGTCAGTACAACATTGTTGTGCCAGCTACGGGCAATGACATAGATGCCGTTATAGGGAATAAACTGCTTCTGCATGCCACGGATGATGGTCTCGTTACCCTGTCGCCAATGGAGTAGGCGACTTGTCCAGCGGAACATGTCATTCTCTGCCTTGGAACGTCCTGCTTCGGTGAAGCAGTTGTGCGTATCACCGGGGAAACCACCAGGGAAGTCCTTGCGTACATAACCGTCTGTAACCTCCTTAGTTCCGTTCATGAGGATTTCTGTGCCGTAGTAGAGTTGCGGAATGCGCTTCACCGTGAGCAGTAGCGCCAATGCCTGCTTCAAAGCCAGCGTGTCACGTTCGTTGCCTAAGAAACGGTCGGTGTCATGGTTATCGATAAAGGCCATCACACTCGACGGATTCGGATAGAGGTAGTCGTAGCAGAACGAGTTATAAAGTCGGTTCATGCCGCGCCACCAGGCATCGGTTTCCTCATGTTTGGCAGAGTCAAGTTTCTCCTGGAACGAGAAATCCATGACTGTTTTCAGGTAGCTGTTCTGGTCAGAGAGTTTCGAGTCTTTCTGCCATGTTGCTGTGTAGGCAGGCTGGGAAACCCATGTTTCACCAACGGTATTGAAGTTGGGGTATTCCTCGTCAAGTTCCTTCATCCACTCCGCCATAGGCTCGCGGTAAGCATAGGGATAGGTGTCCATGCGGATGCCGTCGATGCCAGCTGTCTCTATCCACCACTTGGAGTTTTGTATGAGGTAGCGCATGAGGTGTGGGTTACGCTGGTTCAGGTCAGGCATCGTGGAGACGAACCATCCCTCGACAGTCTCTTTCTTGTCAAAGTCAGAGGCATAGGGATCAAGAACCGGTGTAAGCTTGTAGCTGGTCTGCTTGAAGTCGGTGGCACGCGGGTCACTGGAACCGCCCGACTGCTCCAACCATTCAGGCAGGTTCAGCCAGTCCTTCGAGGGCATGTCGAGCGTCCACGGATGCTCAAAACCGCAATGGTTGAAAATCATGTCCATTACTACCTTCAGCCCCTTGGCATGTGCCTCGTCGATAAGCTGGCGATACTGCTCATTCGTGCCGAAACGGGGGTCAACACGGTAATAGTTGGTGCAGGCATAGCCGTGGTAGGTGGAGTAGGTTTCCATCATGTCAGGCGAGTCATTCTCCAGAATGGGAGTAAACCACAATGCCGTTACGCCTAACTCGTTAAAGTAGTCGAGGTGCTGACGCAGTCCCTCCAGATCACCGCCATGTCGCAGCGAGGGAGCCGTACGGTCTTCCTTGTACTGGCGCATACCCTTGATTTGCGGGTTATGGTTAGGGCCTTGCGCAAAACGGTCGGGCATCAGCAGGTAGAGTACGTCGCTGATGTCGAAGCCCTGACGCTTGTCGCCGCTCATTTCACGTGCTTTCAGCTGATAGGAGAATTTGATGTTTGATGATTGATGTATGAAGTTTAGCGTCATGGTTCCAGGCTGTGCGCCGCTCAGGTTCAGATAGACGAGTAGGTAGTTGGGTGAGTCAAGGCGGACAACGCTGTCAACACGCACGCCGGCATAGTCGGTTGTTACATCTGTCACCTTCGCAATGCCCTTGCCATAAACCATTAGCTGCAACGTAGGATTCTTCATGCCCACAAACCAGTCGGTGGGTTCAATGCGGTCTATCTTCAGACCTTTCACTTTTTTCTGCTGTTCTGCAGGTTGCGGATCGTTGTTCGCACTCATGGTGATCACACTTAATAATAAACTGACCAGAAAAATGATTCGTTTCATAGCTATACCTATTTATATATTAGTCATGTATAATCAATGCTGACTGAGGACCGACTTTCATCTTGTTCGTCTTGATGATTTCAAGTCCTTGTTCGTCGATAACGCCGTCACGACATATAACGGTGTATATGTTTTTAGGAACAGTGATGCTTTTTGTCTTCTTTGAAGCATTGAGCACAACGTAGATGTTTCGCCATGTGTCACCACCGGCATTGCTCTTTAGACGAAACGCAACGACACCCTTCGGTGACTTCAGAAACTCCAGATGCTTGCGTACCAGCTCTGCCGAACCAAGACGGAAGGCTGGATGGTTCTTGCGTAGCTGTATCAGGTTCTTGTAGTAGTTGAACACCTGCGGATAGCGTTCCTTGTTCATCCAGTCAATATGGTTGATGCTGTCGGGCGACTCGAAGGAGTTATGGACGCCCAGCTTCGTGCGTAGCACCTCTTCGCCGGCCAGCATGAACGGTACACCTTGTGATGTAAAGACAGCGGTTTGTGCCAGCAGGTCGAGACGGATGAGTTCGGAAACCTGTTGTGCATTGAGAATGGAACGTGGGGTGTTCAGCACAGAAGCGCAAAGCCTGTCCACCAAGCACATATCATCGTGGCAGCTGACATACGAAATCATCTGCGTAGGCTCTGTGGCCCAAGGTTCTTTCGAATAGTTCACCTTCGTCATGTCCACCTGCGGATGCTGGATGGCGCCAACGATACCGAACTTTAGACTTTCCTCCATATTAGGAGTACCACCTAGCAGACCTGGCTTCGTGTCGTTGTCGAACGGACCGCGCAGGGCATCACGTATCTCGTCGCTGAAGGCGGCGATGCTTGGCATGCGGCTGATGTTGGCCTTCACGCCTAACTGCTCTACGGGCAGCGCGCAGGTTCCAGCACTCCAGCCCTCACCATAGATGAAAATGCTTGGGTCAATCTCGTTGACCATCTGGCGTATCTCGTTCATCGTCTCGATATCATGACAGCCCATGAGGTCGAATCGGAAACCGTCGATGTGGTACTCTTCAATCCAGTATCTCACAGACTCCTTCATGAAATTCCGCATCAAAGGCTTTTCGCTGGCCGTCTCGTTGCCGCAGCCGGAGCCGTTGCTGTAGTGCCCGTCAGCCGTTTTCCTATAGAAGTAGTCGGGCCAAAGCTTCTGGAAGTTCGAGTGGTCGATGTCATACGTATGATTATATACCACGTCGAGGATGACGCGGATGCCAGCCTTGTGCAGGGCCTGTACCATCTGCTTGAACTCACGGATGCGGCAGGCAGGGTCATTGGGGTTGGTGGAGTAGGACCCCTCGGGAACGTTGTAGTTCACGGGATCGTAGCCCCAGTTATACTGTGGAACGTCCAGTCGTGTCTCATCTACTGAGCCGTAGTCATAGCTGGGAAGGATATGCACGGCGTTGACGCCTAACTCCTTCAAGTGTTGGATGGCCCACGGTTCCGTCAGCGCGAGGAACTTCCCCTTGTACTTGGCTTCAGGCCGTGCCACGGAGAAGTCTCGGTGATGCATCTCGTAGATGACGAGGTCGGTGGGTGATTTTATCGCAGGGCGTACATCGTTCTCCCAGCCTTCGGGGTTCGTTGAGGCCATGTCGATGATGGCAGCGCGCTTGCCGTTTACGCTGACGGCCTTGGCAAACACTCCAGGAGTCTCACCGTTTCCGCAGTCAAACGTGTAGTACTTTCCTTTCAGGTCGCCACCGAACTCTCCGCCGTAGCCGATGACCCAACAGTTGATGTCTGGAATCATATTCACAGATGCCACAGGTTCCGTGGCATCGGCAGAGTCATAGATGCGTAATTTCATCCATCGAGACCTGTCCGCCTGACCTACCACGCGGAACTGCGTAAACTCAGGACTATAGTCCACTTCCTCGAAGAGCAAGTCATCCACCGTCTGGGTGTGCCCTTGTGTTGCCATTGTTGCCAGCATCATCATCAATAAGACTTTCTTCATTTTGTTTTTAGTTTAGATTTCTGACCACAAAGATACACATTTTTATGCAATTAGCAGCAGCAAATGTATGTTTTTCTGCCTAAAAGTGCAAAAACGATTGCGCAAAGGAACAGAATACAATATTTTTTTTGTACCTTTGACGCGAAAAAAGAATAAGTAATGAAGATTTTTGCAGTAGGAATGAACTACATCCTGCACAATAAAGAGCTGGATGGTGCGTTATATAAACCAGAGAAGCCTGTCATTTTCACCAAGGCCGACTCATCGCTTCTGAAGGACGGCAAGCCGTTCTTCATTCCCGACTGGTCGAGTCAGGTGGATTACGAGGTGGAACTTGTTGTGCGTATCTGTCGTTTGGGTAAGGGCATTCCTGTGCGTTTCGCCCATCGTTATTATGACGCTGTGACCGTGGGCATTGATTTCACAGCTCGTGACTGGCAGCGTGAAGCGCGACAGCAAGGACTGCCTTGGGACATATGCAAGGGGTTCGACGGAGCGGCGGTAATAGGAGAGTGGCAACCTGTTTCAGAGGTAATGCACTTCCGCCTTGACGTTAATGGTCGGACGGTACAGCAGGGCTGTTCGGACGAGATGCTCTATCCGATTGACGAACTCATCAGTTACATCTCGCAGTTCTACACGCTGAAGACAGGCGACCTGCTCTATACGGGAACTCCTGCCGGCGTCGGACCAGTACACATCGGCGACCATCTGCAGGGCTATCTCGAAGACCGTAAGGTGCTGGACTTCCATGCACGGTGATATAAAAACACTATAGGTATGACAAGACAAAGGACTAATCATCGGGACGATGGAAACAAGCGGATGAAGGATCGTTCCTTCATCCACAAGGTGCTGTCGTTTATCCTCCGTCATATCTCCTTCCGACCCAGGACAGGCGTGAAGATGGTATTGCCGTTCCTCGTCTCCGGCTTCTTGCTTCTCGCTCCTTGTTCCTTACAGGCACAGGTGCAGCGGTTCTACAACCTCACCGCTGATCAGGTGCGGATTGATACGTTGCTGCCTCGTTTTACCTATTCCGTGCCGTTACCCCAGAACTATCAAGACTCCATCTATACAGCGTCAATCGCCTATCCGGAGTTTATTTCCATGTCGCAGGCTGACATCAAGCGTTACGAAACCATCAGCGGCGAGCCGCTGCCAGCATTACCCATTGTAGAACAGCACGTCAGCGTGAACCGCAAGCAGGCTTCACTCGATATAACTTTTGTTCCGTTGGTGCAGCGTGATGGACGCTACATGAAACTTGTGAGCTTTATGGTGAAGGTGGATGCCTCCCCCAATTTCTCCCAAAGAGGGAACCATCACGGAGCTCGAAGCCCACTTCGTGTGAGTGGAGTGGGGGAAACCTCCGTTCTCTCCACAGGCACGTGGGCAAAGATTCGTGTGCCGGCATCAGGACTTTGTGCGTTGACTGACGATTTCATCCGCAAGGCAGGATTCTCGAATACCAACAAAGTGAAGGTCTATGGCTATGGCGGTGCGCTGCAACCTGAGGCCCTTTATGCAGACTACATCTATGCCACCGATGACTTGCAGGAGGTTCCTACCTGTACCGTCGGCGGTAAGCGTGTGTTTTGGGCACAGGGTCCTGTGTCGTGGGATGGTAACCAACGCATACGCAACCCCTATTCCCAATACGGTTATTATTTTCTTACCGAGAGTGAGGGTGAACCGCTGACCACCGACGAACAGTCACTATGGCAGCGTTACCTCGACTCCGGCGAGGCAGATAATACGCTTTATGAGGTCGATGACTTCGCTTGGTTCCACTCGGGCCGTAACCTTTATGATGCTCAGCTTTATACCGTTGGTCAAGCCAAGGAATACACCCTCACGCTACCTGCAGGTGCTACCAGCGGCACATTGACCGTCGTCCTGACTGCCTACGACACGCAGAAGAAGAGTACTGCCACCATTTCCCTGAACGGAACGGAGTGTGGCACCATGTCTATGGGTATCAGTAGTACCTATATTCACGCTGTGGGCTCCACACAGAGTTTTAAGGTAAACAACCTGCAGGGCTCGAACAAGGTACGTATCACACAGACGGGTGGCGGTGAGATGCGACTCGACTACATCGCGTTACATGCCGACCAGCAACCCACGACGAGGGACCTCACAACGCTGCCGATGGTGACAGCCGAGTTTGTGAGCGTTGTAGCAAACCAAAACCATCATGCCGACGAGCCTGCCGATATGGTTATCATCATTCCTGCCAGCCGTAAGTTGCTGGCACAGGCAGAGCGACTTAAAGAATTGCATATGTCAAAAGACAGCTTGCGGGTACGCATCATTCCTGCCGACGAGCTCTTCAACGAGTTCTCCAGCGGCACGCCCGATGCCAATGCCTACCGCCGCTACCTGCGTATGCTCTATGAACGGGCTGCAAACGAGGCTGACATGCCGCGCTTCCTCATGCTCTTCGGTGACGGTGCATGGGACAACCGCATGCTCTCCTCCAATTGGAAGAACTATTCTCCTGACGACTTTCTGCTCTGCTACGAGAGTGAGAACTCCTTTAGTGCCACATTGAGCTATGTCACCGACGACTATTATTGTATGCTTGACGACGGCGAGGGTGGTAATCTGCTGAGTAACGACCGTGCAGATGTTGCCGTAGGCCGTTTCCCTGCCCGTACGGAGCAGGAGGCGAAGATTCTCGTTGACAAACTCGAGGACTATGTCAGCAACCGCTATGCCGGCAGTTGGCAGAACCAGATATGCGTTATGGGTGACGACGGTAACCAAAACCAGCACATGCAGGATGCCGATCTCGTGGCGAAGCAGGTGGAGAAACAACACCCGGGCTATCAGGTAAAGCGTATCATGTGGGACGCTTACGAGCGGACGACAACGGCAACGGGTAACCGCTATCCAGATGTCACACGTCTCATCAAGCAACAGATGCAGCAGGGAGCGCTTATTATGAACTACAGCGGTCACGGTGCTGCCGGAGCCATTTCCCATGAGTATGTGCTGAGGCTCAACGACTTTGCCGACGCCATGTCTAATCGTCTGCCTCTCTGGATTACCGCTTCATGCGACATTATGCCCTTCGACGGACAGGAGGAGAACATCGGCGAGACGGCCATGTTCAATCGTCGCGGAGGAGCCGTCGCCTTCTTTGGTACCACCCGTACCGTCTATGCCAGTTACAACAGCTTCATCAACCTTGCCTTTATGGGTGAGGTGCTGAACGATATTCCTATTGGTGAGGCTGTCCGTCTGGCGAAGAATGCCCTCATCATCTCGAAGCAGGACACGTCTGTCAATAAGTTGCACTACGTGCTTTTGGGCGACCCTGCTCTAAAGCTTGCCACTCCGACACTCTCTGCCGTGGTGGATGACATCAACGGTGCTCCGGTCAGCAGCGGCGAACCGCTGACACTCAAAGCCGGCACAACAGTCACCGTACGTGGACATATAGAACAGTCCAGCCTCAATGGGGTTGTGACAGCCTCTGTGCGTGATGCCGAGGAGGAAATTACCTGTCGTTTGAATGACTCCACATCTGACATGGGAGCTGATGTGCCGTTTGTTTATCACGACCGCACGAAGACACTCTATCAGGGAAGTGATAGCGTTCAGAACGGACGATTCGCCTTCCAGTTCATCGTACCGCAGGATATCAGCTACAGCGACGGCAGCGGACTCATTAATGTCTATGCGCTCAGCAGCGACGGTAGTCTCCGTGCTCACGGCACATGCGACCACTTCCGTCTCGGAGGTGCCGATGTTGTGAAACGTGACTCCGTAGGGCCTAAGATTTATTGCTACCTCAACTCCGAGACGTTCGTCAACGGCGGCAAGGTGAATACCACGCCCTATTTCGTGGCCACCATTAGCGACGATGACGGTATCAATGCTACGGGTAACAGCATTGGTCACGACCTTGAACTCATCATTGACGGCGAGACAGCCCGCACCTACGTCCTCAATGACTATTTCCAATATGACTTCGGCAGCTTCACCAGCGGCACGGTGGGCTATAGCCTCCCCGCGCTTGACTACGGTTGTCACCGCCTGCAGTTCCGTGCTTGGGACACACAGAATAACTCCACCACCACACAGCTCGACTTCGAAGTGTGTGAAGGTTTGGAACCCGTATTCTTCGATGTGGAGTGTACACGTAATCCCGCCACCACTACCACCTCGTTCCGCATCCTGCACGACCGCACGGGCAGCGAGATGGACTTCATTCTCGACGTCTTTGATATGAGTGGGCGTCACATCTGGCAGCATGCCGAGAGCGGAGTACCCACTGACAATACCTACACCATCGACTGGAATCTTACGCAGGGCAGCGGTAGCCGCATTTCTACTGGTGTCTATCTCTATCGAATACGTATCAGTAGCGATGGCTCTTCCTATGCCTCGAAAGCAAAGAAAATCATCGTCATCAGCAATAAGTAAGGAAAAAGTAATCAAAGTACAATTATGACGAAGCATAATAAACTACTGGCAATGATAACGCTTGTGCTGCTGACTGTGATTGGTTGCACCAACAGGCAGCCATCGGCTATGGACGCTGATGACTTCAACAATGCCGATGGTTTCAATCGTGCCGACTCTATTGTTTCTGCTGTGGGCGAAACACGCGATAACCAACGCTCGCTGGAAGTAATCGATAGTCTCGATAAAGCTGGTGAGCTCTCGTTGGTGAAGACCATTTTCTATCGCACCATCAATTATAATCTCCTGGGTCAGTACCATACTTCCCTGCGAATCTACTCCCAATTGGCCGGTATCGACGTGAAGACGCTGACCACCCGTGCCGACCTTGAATCGTACATCTATTCCTATAATAATTATGTACGCCTGCTATGTGAGATGCGACGCTACGACCTTGCGCTGCGCGAAGTGAACAATATTGACAGCAAGCTCAAGGCAATCGGCTACGACACCTTCACGGACCATCATGACATTGCTCAGATTATCGGTGAATGCCAGTTGTATTTAGGACAGTTTCGGCTGGCAGCTGAGAGTTTTCAGAAGTCGTTGCAGGGTGTGCATACACGCCTGACCACCAATCATGACCCGCTGGATTACCGTGAGTGTCAGAAAACCATGAATGCCATCGTAAAGGTTTATATACAAAACAAACTTTACCCCGAGGCCAAACCGTGGATAGAACTGCAGGACTCACTCCTTGCAATTGCCAATGAGCACCCTCAGCGTGATTCGGTGTTCATCGATGAAATGAAGGCTGATATCTGCTACAGTAAGGCGAGGTTGGCTTTTGCACTGGGCCATACCGAGGAATCAGAACGCGCTTTCAAGGATTATCAGTCAACACAGACAGCACAGCAGTTGGGTAACATCATCAGCAGTAGCTACTATCTCCTGCTGACACAACGTTATGACGAAGCCGCCCGTAATTACGAGCAGCTTGACGCTTTCCTCAAGGGAAGCGGTTACAAGGCCACCTTGGAGAACTTTGGCCGTTACATGATTCCCAAATACCGTGCGAACCTCCTGGCCGGGCGCCGCGACTCAGCCATCCGTGTGGCTGACATAGTGGCTCATTACTACGACACAGCGATGATTCGTCAGAAGACCATCGATGCCGACCTGCTGACTACATTCTATGATACCGAAGGCAAGGAACGCCAGATAGCCGAGCAGCGTGCAGAGCTGTCACAACAGCGCATGTTCACCATTGCCATCGTGCTGGTCATCCTTATCATCTTCTTCATCATCTATGCGCTCCTGCGTCGCAGGGCCTACCGGAAACTCGATGCCACCAACTGTCAGCTTGTCATTGCCAACGAACGTGCTGAGGAGTCGTCTCGCATGAAGACTCAATTCATCCAGCAGATTTCCCACGAGGTACGCACACCGCTCAATGTGCTCTCGGGATTCACGCAGGTGTTGGCCACTCCCGACATTGAGATTTCCAATGAACAGTTGCAGGACATCAGTAAAAAGATTGTTACGAATAGCGAGCGTATCACCCATTTGGTGGATAAGATGCTCGACCTCAGCCAGGTCAACAGCAATACCGTTATTGAGTGCTACGATACGGTTCATCCGGTCGATGTCGCTCTGCGTGCCATCGATGTGAGTGATATCCTTCAGGCCACTCACCTGCAGATGCAGCTACAGTTGTCGCCAGAGGCCAAGTCGCTTAACTTCGTCACCAATCAGAAATCGGCGGTTAAGGCGTTGACGCTGTTGCTCGACAATGCTATCAAGTTCACCCATCCTACTGCACTCACAGGTCATAAGGACAGTAAAGGTCAACAGCATGTTACGTTGGATGTTAGTGTGACGAAGCATCATGTGGTGTTCGCCGTTGAGGATACCGGCATCGGCGTTCCGCCTGAGCAGGCTGAATACATCTTCAGTGAGTTCGTGCAGCTGAACGAATATTCCGAAGGTACAGGCATCGGCCTTCCTATTGCCCGTTCGCTGGCCTGTCACATGGGCGGTGATGTTATCATCGACACCACCTATACCGATGGTGCCCGTTTCGTGATGACATTACCTAAGAAAACCGCAGAAGAATCTCCTAAATAAAAATCTGCTATAAAATAAAAGAAAGTTCGCAAGATGCGAACCTTCTTTATTTTGGTCGGGATTACTGGACTCGAACCAGCGACCTCGCGCCCCCCAGACGTGTGCGCTACCAACTGCGCTAAATCCCGATCCTTGGTAAGGGGTTTCCCCGAAATCGACTGCAAAGGTACGACGTTTTTTCGAAACCAGCAAATTTTTGTACTACTTTTTGGGGAAAAGATTGATAAATAATGTTATTTCTTGATTTTCCTTGCCTACTATGAAAAATATTTCGTACCTTTGTAAGTTAATAATATAATAATAAGTAAAGACAAGCTATAACCATACTATGCAATATATCATCAAGGCCCCGCGCCTGTTGAACCAAACCATCAATCTGCCTGCTTCGAAGAGCATTTCCAACCGTGCGCTGATTATTCATGCGCTGTCGGGAGGTCGTACGCTTCCAGAAAACCTGAGTGACTGTGACGATACAGAAGTCATCATCCGTGCATTGCAAAATATGCCTGACGTCATCGACATCAAGGCTGCAGGTACTGCTATGCGTTTCATGACTGCCTACCTGAGTGTGCTTGAAGGTCATTGTCACACGCTGACGGGTACGGAACGTATGAAACACCGTCCCATACAGATACTCGTTGATGTCCTGCGACAGCTTGGTGCCCAGATAGAATATGTGGGCAAAGAAGGCTTCCCGCCCTTACGCATTACAGGAAAGCAGTTGGAGGGTGGACTATTGGAGATTCCAGGAAATGTCAGTTCACAGTATATCTCGGCGCTGCTGCTTATCGGTCCGGTGCTGAAGAAAGGGCTGACTTTACGCCTGACGGGTGACATTATTTCACGGCCGTATATCGACCTGACGCTCTCGGTGATGCACCAGTACGGCGCGAAGGTGGAGTGGAGCGACTATGACACCATCAGTGTGACGCCGCAGCCCTATCAAGAGCTCAACTACTATATTGAGAACGACTGGAGCGCCGCCTCCTACTGGTATGAGATCATGGCGCTTTCACAGGGTGAAGGCGACCATATCTGTCTGGAGGGACTGGCTGACGGTTCTCGTCAGGGGGACTCGTCGTTACGTTATATCTTCAGCCTGTTGGGTGTGAAGACATCGTTCGCCACGAAGGAACCGCGCCGTCCGACGATGGTGACGCTGCGCCGTAGTGGAAGTCCGGTGCCCCGCTTGGAGTACGATTTCGTCAATGCCCCCGATTTGGCTCAGACGTTTGTCGTCTGTTGTGCCGTAATGGGTGTGCCGTTCCACTTCCGCGGGCTTTCCACGCTACGTATTAAAGAGACTGACCGCATCGCTGCGCTGATAACAGAGATGCGAAAGTTAGGATATGTGTTGCACGACGGCGACGGCGCAGAGCTCATCTGGAGCGGAGAACGCTGCGAACCGGACTTCTCGATGGGTATTGATACCTACGAAGATCATCGTATGGCGCTCGCCTTCGCACCTGCTGCCCTGCGCATAGACGGTCTGCGCATCAATAATCCGCATGTAGTCAGTAAGTCCTATCCGCGCTATTGGGATGATTTGCGCAGCGCAGGATTTGAAATAAATGAAGAATGAAGGCTGCAATTGAGCGAGAGCAGAGCGATGCTTGCATCAGCTATGCCGAGCGTAAGCAGGCTCGACCGAAGGTCAAGAATAAAGAGACGAAGATATTATGACTTTTGCTTTGATTATCATAGGTTCCATTCTCCTGCTTGGAGTTGTTGCCGCCCTGCTCTCTTGGGGCGACAAAGATGAGCCTGTGGTGAAGGCAGAGAGCGACTGTGCCTCATGCAGCAGCAGAAGCGAATGCAAGTTGGCGGATGTGGTGAAGGAATGTAGGGGCAAAGAGCAAGGGGCAAGAAATATGGTGCAAGGAGTAAGGAGCAAGGATCAAGGGCGTAAGGGTATTCTTACGTTACTAATCTCTTGCCCCTTACTATTTGCCCCTTGTACCTTATTAACTTCCTGCTCTACGCAGAAAAATACGGCGGGTTCTCGTTTCTGGCATGCTTTCAATGCCCGCTACAACACATACTTCAACGGCTCGCAGGCTTTCATCGAGGGCAGCGAGGCCCAGGAGAAAGGTCATCAGGACAACTACACAGAGCTGTTGCCGCTCTATCCGTCGTCCAACAAGACGACACGCTCGATAGGAGCGGGGCAGTTTGACCGCACGATAGAGAAGATGGAGAAGGCCATCAAGCTGCATTCCATCAAGAAACGTCCACAGTGGACCTCTGGCCGACGTAAGACAGAAAAGGACAGGGAATGGCTCAATCGCCGCGAGTACAACCCATTCTTGTGGAAAGCATGGCTGCTGATGGGTAAGGCACAGTTTCAGAAGGGTGAATTCGAGGAGGCTGCCGCTACGTTCTCCTATATGAGCCGCCTCTACCAGACGCAGCCCCACATTCGTGGTATCGCCCGGGCGTGGTTGGTGAAGAGCTATACCGAGTCAGGCTGGCTCTATGAAGCCGAAGACGTCATCCGCAACCAGCGTCGTGACTCGCTCGACTGGCGTGCCGTGAAGGACTGGGACTATGCCTATGCCGACTACTATATCCACAACGGCCAGTATGAAGAGGCCATCCCCTATCTGCGTGAGGTCATCAGTCACGAGCGTCGGCGCTTGCAGCGGGCCCGCGAGTGGTTCATCATGGGACAGCTACAGGCGCAGCTCGGTCATCGTGATGAAGCATACTATGCCTACAGGCGTGTGCTCCGCCTCAGTCCTCCCTATCAGCTTGCTTTCAATGCCCGCATTGCACAGACCGAAGTGATGGCTGCCGGACAGTCACGTAAGATGATCAGCCGTCTGAAGCGTATGGCAGCCTCTGACAATAACAAGGATTATCTGGATCAGGTCTATTACGCCATCGGTAACATCTACCTCACCGAGCGTGATACCGCCAACGCTATCTGGGCCTACGAGACGGGCAACGAGAAAGCCACCCGCAGCGGCATCGAGAAAGGTGTGCTGTTGCTTAAGCTCGGCAATCTCTATTGGCAGCTGGAGAAGTATAGCGAAGCCCGTCGCTGCTATGGTGAAGCCATCGGACTGCTTGACCGCGAGCGTCCCGACTATGCTCAGCTGTCACAACGCTCGAAAGTGCTCGACGAGCTGGTGCCCCACACAGAGACCATTCACTTGCAGGACTCGCTGCAGGCGTTGGCCCACATGTCTGAGGCCGACCGTCTGGCAGCTATCGACCGAGTCATCGAACAGCTGAAGGAGAAAGAGCGCAAGGAAGAGGAGGCACGTCTGGAGGCCGAGAACGAGCTGGCACAGCAGCAGAACCTGGGCAATGTTGACAACAACAACCGGCCGACGAACCCCCTTGCATCAAATGCTGGACAGCAGTCGGGCACTTGGTATTTCTATAACCCGCAGGCCGTCAGTCAGGGAAAGCAGCAGTTCCAGCGCCTGTGGGGGAAGCGTGAGAATGTAGATAACTGGCAGCGCATCAACAAGACCGTGGTGAACCTCAATCCCGAAAATCCCGAAAACGCGGATAATCCGGACAACCTCGATAACACGGACAATCCTGATAATCCTGTGCTATCGGCCAATCCCGAGAAACAGGAAAGGGCGGAGGCTGCCGACAGCACAGCCACCGACTCCGTCTCCAGCGACCCGCATACACGTGAGTACTACTTGGCTCAGATACCGTTCACCGAGGAGCAGATGGCTGCCAGCAATGCGCTGCTGGCTGACGGACTCTTCCATGCAGGCATCATTCTGAAGGACAAACTCGACAACCTGCGACTGAGTGAGCGTATGCTGACTCGTCTGACCAGTCAGCACACCGACTACGAGCATAACGATGAGGCTTGGTATCATCTCTATCTGCTCTATGCCCGTCAGGGACGTATGAATGAAGCACGGCTCTGCCTCAGCCACATGACGGCATCCTACCCCGAAAGCCAGTGGACCATCTTACTCAATGATCCCTACTATGAGGAGAACGCGCGCTTCGGCACCCATATCGAGGACTCTATCTATGCTGCCACCTATGACGCCTTCCGTGAGAACCGCTTTGACGTGGTGAAAGCCAATACCGCATTATCGGCAGACCGCTTCCCGCAAGGCGCCCACCGACCGAAGTTCATCTTCATCGAAGGACTGTCGCTGCTCAACGAGGGCCATGCCGACCAGTGTCTGACACACATGAAGGAAGTGGTGGAGAAGTACCCCGAGAGCGAGGTGAGCCAGCTGGCGGGTATGATTGTGAAGGGCGTGCAGGAAGGCCGTCGCCTGCATGGTGGAACGTTCGACCTGGGTGATGTGTGGTCACGGCGTGACTCCGTGATGAACAGACGCGACTCGCTGGCTACCGACACGCTCAGCAAGGTGCGCGACACACGCTTCGCCTTCGTCATCGCCTATAAGCCCGACAGCATCAACGGCAACCAGCTGCTCTTTGAGCTGGCACGCTATAACTTCACCAACTACCTCGTCCGTAACTTCGAGATTAATGTCGAGAACGACGAGGGCATCAGCCGCATGGTGGTCAGCGGCTTCCTCAGCTACGATGAGGTGCGTCAGTATGTTCGTCTGCTCTATGCCGACGAACAGATGAACGCAGCACTCACGGGCTGCCGACACCTGCTCATCAGCGAGGAGAACCTGCGAAAGCTGGGCACCAGCTTCAGCTATAATGACTACGACGAGTTCTATGAACGTGAACTCGCCCCGCTCGACATCAGTAACGAACAGCTGCTCAGTAATCCTGAGACGGTGGTGGAGGAGCCCGAGGAAACTAACGGCGACAATAATAACGAGAATCCCGACGATGACCTCTTCGGGCCTGATGCGCCAGTGAATAACGGCTACATCGACTTCGATGAGGACTTCTACCGATAATAAAAAAATATATATGACTAACGGACTATTACTTTGGGCTGACGACGAGATGGAACTGCTCCGGCCCCACCTGCTCTTCTTAGAGAAGAAAGGCTATGAAGTCATTACCGTCACCAACGGCACCGACGCCATTGAGGAGTGTCGGCAGCATAACTTCGACCTCGTACTGCTGGACGAGATGATGCCTGGTGTCTCAGGACTCGAGACGCTGCAGCGCATCAAGGAGATAGCTCCCTCCGTGCCTGTCGTGATGGTGACGAAGAGCGAGGAGGAGAACATCATGAACCAGGCCATCGGGCGCAACATTGCCGACTACCTCATCAAGCCCGTCAACCCCAACCAGATACTGCTCTCGCTCAAGAAGAACATCCACCGCAAGGAGTTAGTGGCCGAAGAGACGCAGAGCGGCTACCAGCAGCAGTTCCAGCAGATAGCCATGCAGATCATGGACTGTCGCACGTTCAGCGACTGGACCGAGGTCTATCGCCGCCTCGTCCATTGGGAGCTGGAGCTCAGCGCCACCGACTCGACGATGACCGAGATGCTGCAGATGCAGAAGGAAGAGGCCAATCTCGGTTTTGCCAAGTTCATCAAGAAGAACTATCTGGAGTGGGTAGGAACAAGGGGCAAGGAGCAGGGGGCACCCCTGTTGTCCCCCGACATCTTCAAGACCAACGTCTTCCCGCGACTGGATAAGGGCGAGAAAGTCTTTCTCATCGTGTTCGATAACTTCCGCTATGACCAGTGGAAGGTGCTGGAACGCGAGATTGCCGACCAGTTCGATGTTGCTGACGAGCAACTCTACTGTAGTATCCTGCCCACCGCCACGCAGTATGCCCGCAACGCCATCTTCTCAGGGCTTATGCCCGACCAGATAGCCCGCATGTTTCCCGACCTCTGGGTTGACGAGGACGAGGAGGAGGGCAAGAACCTCAACGAGGGGCCGCTCATTCAGACGCAGTTAGAGCGCTATCGTCGTCGCAACACCTTCTCGTACCACAAAATCAATACGTCGGCAGAGGCTGACCGGCTACTGCAGCAGTTCAAGACGCTTGACCGCTACGACCTCAATGTCGTTGTGTTCAACTTCATCGATATGCTCTCCCATGCCCGCACCGAGTCGAAGATGGTGCGCGAGCTCGCCAACAACGAGTCCGCCTACCGCAGCATTACCCTCTCGTGGTTCCGTCACTCGGTCATCAGCGACCTCTTCCGGCTGCTGGCACAGAGCGACTACAGCGTGCTCATCACCACCGACCACGGTTCCATACGCTGTACGAAGCCCGTGAAGATTGTGGGCGACCGCAATACCAACACCAACCTGCGCTATAAGTTAGGCAAGAACTTGTGTTACGACTCGAAAGACCTCTTCGTCATCCGCGGGCCACAGAAGGCCCAGCTGCCGGCGCCGAATCTCTCGACCAGTTATGTCTTCGCCACTGGCGATGCGTTCTTTGCCTATCCCAACAACTACAATTATTATGTGTCCTACTATCGTGATACCTTCCAGCACGGCGGCATCTCAATGGAAGAAATGCTCGTCCCGCTGGTATCCATGAAGGGGAAAAAGAGATAGAGTTTAAAGTTTATGATAAGTATTAAGATCAAGGATTTAGACCATATCCGTGCTGCCGCACGAGAGTTTATCAGTCATATCGGCGAGCGCCGCGTCTTTGCCTTCTACGGAAAGATGGGTGCCGGCAAGACCACCTTCGTCAAGGCCGTCTGTGAGGAGCTAGGCGTTGAGGACGTCATCACCTCGCCCACCTTCGCCATCGTCAATGAATACACAGCTACTCCACCTATGGCGTCAGCAAATTCTTCATTCTTCATTCTTCATTCTTCATTTCAGATCTACCATTTCGACTTCTACCGCATCAAGAAGCTGGAAGAGGTTTATGACATGGGCTACGAGGAGTACTTTTATAGCGGTGCCCTCTGCTTCATCGAGTGGCCCGAGCTGATTGAGCCCCTGCTGCCCGACGATGCCGTGCGAGTCACCATCGAGGAACAGCCCGACGGCTCACGCCTCGTCAAGTGCGAATAAATTAAACCAAATACATCAACAAAAACCAAGCAATATGAAAAAAAGACATTTACTATTAGCCATTACACTACTGTTTTCAGTATGTGGCCAACTGAAGGCACAGACGGTAACCCCGTTCTTTGACCAGTGTACTTTCGAGAAGTTTGTAGAGCTTCTGAAGAACCCCAGTGTAGCCGAGGCCGAGAACTGCAGGCTGTCCCTAGTTTATACCTATGAGATAGAGCAAAGCGAAGAGGATGAGGTTGGTGGCAGCTCCGCCGTGTATGGCTGGGGCATAGAGAAAGGGCAGAAGCTGGACTACGGTTACGAGCTGACATGCACGTCACCCCATGCCTGCTATTTCTATTATCAGGAGGACACCTCCCGTCAGGCAGCCATGTGTTTCAAGGACAAGGCTGATGCCGACCGTTTCTTTGAGAAGGCACTACAGTACGGACTCGTCGTGATGGGAAACAGCTATCACATTGCAGAAGAGAAGCTCCCTGACGGCACCGTGACGGTAGATTCCTTCAGCGGCTACGATATCATGGCAGAAATCACGAAGCCTGCGAACGACAACGAATTCCATTCAGGCTTCTATGTCATCAGCATTTACTTCTTTTCTTAAAAAAAAAGTTGCTTTTTTCACCACGAATGACCACAAATAACTGTGATTTATGGCACAATTTGTGACATCCCTCCGAAGCAATGATAGTCTCAACCCGAGGCAACCATTGTCTGCACTTGAGGGAATCATCTCCTCAACCCCAGCCAATCATCTCCTGCAGTCGAGCCAACCATCTCCTCAACCCGAGAAGATGATTGGCTCAAATATATCACATAATCACGACCTTGAACGCTCACGCTCGATAAAGAATGAACAAGCTTTTATCCTCACTAGCTCGCTGTCCCGGTTCCAGTGAGCACACAACTTATTCTGCAAGCCGCAGGCCGAGGTAGCGGATTGGCGGCATAGTGTCACGCCGATATGACACGCGGCAACACTTGGCATAGTTGGTCCAGCAGCCCCCACGGCAAACGCCAATGGAGCCCGAAGACGGACCTTTAGGATTCGTCTGGCTACTGGAGCTATACTTCACATACCAATCGCTACACCATTCCCATATGTTACCCGCCATATCATAAAGACCTAACTCATTCGCACGCTTCGTACCTACGTCATGTGTCTGGTCACCGCTATTATCCTCGTACCAAGCAACATCGGCGATGTTGTTACCACCGGCATACTTATAACCATTGCTGCGATTGCCGCCGCGGGCAGCATACTCCCACTCTGCCTCGGTAGGCAGACGGTACTTTTTTTTCGTCAACTGGTTCAGCTTCGAGATAAACGCCTGACAATCCTCCCAACTCACGTTCTCCACAGGACGCTTAGCGCCCTTGAAGTCCGAGGGATTGCTGCCCATGACAGCCTCCCAAAGCTCCTGCGTAACTTCGTACTTGCAGATTCTGAAGGAAGAAAGCGTCACCTGATGCACAGGTTTTTCGTCACTTTCAGCATCCGAACCCTGCTCGCTCGTGGCACCCATCGTAAATGTGCCGCCCTCCACACGAACCATATTGTCCTCTAACTCCGAAAGTATCGCATCGCGGCTACGCTCTGGCGTTGAAGTCACCTGCTCGCCCATGTCCGCCTGCTTCGACGACAGTAGGAAGAAGACAGCCAAGGCGATAATGGCTACAGCCGCCACGCCGATGCCGGCATACAGGGCGACGGGTTTCTTCTTCTCTTCGGAGACGGGCTTGTCCTGCGGGATTACAGGGGAAGGAGAAACTGATGGAGGGTTCTGGGAGATTTTCGTCTCTTCGTCCTTCGGCTGCGGCTTCTTCGCCACAACCTCCGTCTCTTCATCCACACGTGGTGTATCTACTCCCCTCTCTTTTGGAGAGGGGTCGGGGGTGAGGCTATTGAGGCTATTCATGACCTCGGCGACGCTCTGCGGGCGCTCGTCGATGCGGGGTTTCATCATCCACGCGATGAGGTCGCGCATCTGCTGGCTGACGCCAGCAGGGAATGACAGCGGTTCACGTGCCATGAGCAGTTCGCTGGCAGAGGGCGGCGTCTCATTGGTAAGCAGTTTATAGAGCGTGGCGCCTAAGGCATAGAGGTCGGTCCACGGACCGAAGCTCTTGGTGTTCTGCTCTGTTTGCTCCAAAGGAGCATAGCCAAGTGTAAAGGCCAGCGCTGATGAGGTACTGACGCTGAGACCATCGGCATTGTGCATCTGCTTAGACGCGCCGAAGTCTATAAGCAAGGCGCGCCCAGACTTGTCTATCATGATGTTCGCTGGCTTGAGGTCGAGGTGGTAAAGGCCTTGCGCATGTACCATACCAAGGGCATCGAGAACCTGACGAAGGATGTCAGTCACCTCTGCCTCACTCAGCGGGTGTCCCAAGCGTTTCAGTCGTTCTCCCAGCGACTCGCCGTCAACAAAATCCATCTCATAGTAGGCTGTACCGTTTTCTTCAAAAAGGTCATGCACGGCAACGATATGGTCGTTGCGTAGCTTACGCAAGCGACGAGCCTCCTTGCGGAACTTATCCTTCTGTTGACCAAACTGCTCCACATTGTTCTGGTTGCTTACGCTGACTGTGACGGAGTCGCCTTCGCGCTCACTAATGCCACGCATGAAGAACTCCTTGAGCGCCACTTGCTCGTCAAACTCTGTATTGATAGCCACATAGGTATTGCCGAAGCCTCCTGACGAGAGGTAACGCTCAATACGATACTTGCCATTCTGCAGAAGCGTACCTACAGGCAGCATGGATTTGGTTTCGATGTGATTCTGCTGTTCTGTCATGCTTTGTTCTATCTATGTCAGTTTATTCTTCCCTCTTTTCTTTGACAAGGGACTGGCAACCGTGTCCTTACGGTGCAAAGATACAAAATATTTTCTAAACTTAAAAGGTTTTGTACAAAATTTTTTTGAGGAGCCCCCTCCGACTCCCCCAAAGAGGGGAGGGAAAAGGCAAGGGAGGGAAAAGACTGAAGGGCCTGATAGAGAAAAGGTAAAAAGGTAAAAAAGTAAAAAGAGTCACAGTCACAGTTAGAAAAAAAGGCCATTATCTACTTCGGCCTTTCCTTTAATAGTCTTCATAACTTATTAATAATTAATTAGTTATAAATAATATAATATATAAAATAGAGAAGTGGGGGTACCTTTTAAAAACAACTGTGACTCTGTGACTGTGACTGATAAGAGAATTTTTATGAGTATCAATTAACAATGTAATTATCTAAAAGGCAATGAATTACAATATTTTTGACCGCATCGCTCTGGCGAAGCCCAAGACCTCGAAGGGCACAGAATTCTGCAAATTACTCCTCTCACAGGCCTCAAAAGACATGCAAGACCCCCCAGTTTCGGGGCTTTTTCCTGTACTTTGCGCAAAAAACGGCGTCGCAAAATTTCAGTATTCGGACTTCAATTGGAAGGTGTTTTGTGGTCAAAGGGCTATATTAAACACGAATTGCCACGAATGACCCGCAAAGGTATAGCTCGACGGCCCGAAGGGGAAAGTCAATTATCATGAATAATATACAATGAAAAAATATATGGGCGATTATATGGACATTATATGTTAAAGGAGAATGTTTCTGCGGTATCTGCGAGAAAAAGTGACGAAAGCCCGTAGCAAACGCATCGAAAGCCCGGGGCAAACAGGTCGAAAGCTCGGAGCAAACGATACGAAAGCTCGGAGCAAACAGGTCGAAAGCTCGGTTCAAACGGGGCGAATGCCCAAAGCAAACTATAAAGCCGTTGGTCGAGCACCTACGGCTTTAATTCATTTATGATGAACTCGATTTTCCGTGTACTCCGCGATGTGTAAAAATGTGCTATTGTATCTCTAATTTTGGTTTTACGGGGTCTGTCAGACGGATGATGTGGTCGTATTCCACATTCGTCACGCCTTTCACCTTCTTGAAATACACCATCGTCTCTTCGAGCGTCTTTCCCTCCGGCTTCTTTAGGGCCATGCCGTTAATCATTCTGTAGTCATAGACTATCTCGCACCCGTATTCCTTGATGGCTTTCAGCAATGGGTCTTTGCCTATCTCTGCATCGTACATAATCAGGAATACGTTGGGCGAGTGTTCTGGGACATACTTGTGTTCTATGCTTATAGGGGCAGATAGCTCCACAGTTTGCTTTGTCCGGCATGAGGTCAGCGCAATCAAGGCTATCTGAGCCAACAGAGTCAGCGGAAGTCCATACTTGAACTTCTTGTGCTGGGTTTTATGATGCCATACTCGCATGCCCAGCAATGCACCGATGCTTCCACCGATGACGGCAAGCATGAGTAAAGTGGCCTCTGATATGCGCCAACGGCCTTGTTTGGCCTTCCATTTATCTATGCCATAGACCAGGAATGTCACGATGTTAAGGGCAATAAGGATATATACGATTGTCTGTGTCATTAATAAAATCACTTAAATATATCGGCAAAGATAGCGATTATTGCGGAAATATTGCTATATTTGCAGCAAAATTTACAATAGTTGAATGAAAAGAAAAATTCTCGCAGCCATCACACTGTTGTTGGACGTTTCATTGCAAGCAGGTCGGGAATGAAATAATTAAATTTGTAGCCCATGAAATCTTTGATTAATCGCATTATCCAGAACGGCCGCTGTCTGGACGGTGGCATTCTCAAGGTGGACCGTTTTATCAACCACCAGATGGACCCCTACCTGATGAAGCAGGTGGCGGTGGAGTTTATGAACCGCTTTACCGAGACACGGCCCACGAAGATTCTTACCGTCGAGGCATCGGGCATCGCACCGGCGGTGATGCTGGGCTTTTTGATGGAGTTGCCGGTGGTGTTCGCCAAGAAGAAACAACCGTCAACCATGAGTGACTTCTACGTATCGAAGGTACGCTCGTTTACCAAGCAAAGAGACTATACATTGATTATCAGCAAGGAGTATCTGACGGCTGACGACCGCGTGCTTTTTGTCGATGACTTCCTGGCGTTCGGCAACGCCGGTATAGGCATCATCGACCTCTGTCAGCAGGCAGGTGCAGAACTTGTGGGCATGGGTTTCATTATCGAAAAGGAATTCCAAGGCGGCCGCAAGGTGCTGACCGATGCCGGCGTGAAGCACATAGAAAGTCTGGCCATCATCGAGTCATTAGACAACAACCAGATCAAACTGAAGGGCGTGAAGCTCAGAAAGTTGAATGTCTATGAAGAGGCTAACCGCTGCCTGCTGTGTCAGGATGCTCCCTGCACCAAGGCCTGCAAGACGGGCGATCCGGCACGCGCCATCCGCGCCATCCGCTTCGACAACCACAAACTCGCTCTGCGCTGGGTGAAGGACTGCAGCGACAGCGACCTGGAGCGGGCTGAGCAGGCCTGCATCCACTTCAACTGGCCCATCCGTATCAAGGAGGTGGTACATAGCATCCACAAGGACGACGTGGATGACAGCCATTATCCCAATCTGACCATCGACTTCTGCGGCATTCGCTGCGAGAATCCGTTCTTCCTGGCTTCGTCGGCCGTCTGTACTAATTATGAGATGGTGGCGCGTGCCTTCGATGCTGGGTGGGCCGGTGTGTTCTACAAGACTATCTGCCTGCAGGAAATCAAGGAGGTGTCGCCGCGCTTCGATGCCATGCATAACATTGCCACCCACGGCGACTTCTATGGCTTCCGCAATATGGAACAGCTGAGTGAGAATCCTGTGGAGCAGGACTTCGACATTCTGCGCCGACTGAAGCAGGACTATCCCTCGAAGGTGGTCATTGCTTCCATCATGGGAGAGAACGAGGAGGAGTGGAAGAGGCTGGCGAAGATGGCTGAAGAGGCTGGCTGCGACGCCGTGGAACTGAACTTCTCGTGTCCGCAGATGAAGTACGAGGGCATGGGCAGCGATGTGGGACAGAGTCCGGAGCTGGTGAAGACCTATACCGCCTGTGTCAAAAACAGCGTGAAGATTCCCGTCATCTCGAAGATGACGCCTAACATCACCCATATCACCGAACCCGCTGCCGCCTGTGTAGAAGCTGGTGCTGATGCTATATCGGCCATCAATACCATTAAGTCGGTGACGATGACTTTCGAATCTGAGGTGTCCGGACAGCGCACCATTTCAGGCTATTCGGGCCGCGCTGTGCTCCCCATAGCCCTGCGGCATATCCTGGAACTGGCTCAGATGAGAATTAATTCTCAATCCTCAATTCTCAATCCTCATTTTGAGTTAAGCGGTGTCGGTGGTATTGAGACGTGGCGCAACGCCCTGGAGTTCATCCAGTTGGGCTGTAGCAATGTGCAGGTGTGTACGGCTGTGATGCAGTATGGTTACCGCATCATCGACGACCTCATCCTTGGCATGCAGCGTTATATGGCCAAGCGCGGTGTCAGTGAGTTGAGCGAACTGGTTGGTGAACGTCTGCCGAAGTTCCTGAAGCCCGACCTTCTGGACCGCGACACCATCATCTATCCGAAGTTCGACAAGGAGACGTGTATCGGTTGCGGCCGCTGTGAGGTGTCGTGCAGCGACGGTGGACATCAGGCCATCGTCTTCGATTCGGAGACCCGTCGTCCCCGTCTGGTAGGCACCAAGTGCGTCGGCTGCCATCTCTGTCGCCTCGTCTGTCCAACAGGTGCCATCGGCATGACCAAGCGCATAGAGAAGAAACAATAAACACCTGAACTATTCTATCTCCTGTTCCTGAAAGTCGAGGTCGGCCTGAGCCACGAAGAATACTTCCTCGGGGCTGAAGTTGCCGACCTTGTCTTCCTTGGCGCGGCGGCACACATAGTCGGCTACCTGCTGGAGGTCGATGTCCACCTCGTCGCTGTCGCTCTCCAGCACACCGCTCTCATAGTAATACTCTACGATGGTATCCATCATGTAATAGAGGTCCTCGCGTGTGAAGGCTTCCTTCAGCTCGGTCGGCAGGCTCTGCATGATGTACGCCACCTCGCGCTCGTCCTGTTCGGCATCGAGACGCAGTTCTTCGTCAATGCTTGCCATAGCTTACAGCAGGGCGTTGAACTTCTCTACGAGGGTGGTCTTTGACACGGCGCCGACGACTTTATCGACCACTTCGCCTCCCTTGATGAAAACGATGGTGGGGATGTTGCGGATACCGAACTCGGCAGCGAGCTCATCGTTCTCCTCGACATCGCATTTGCCTACGGTGATGCGGCCGTCGTATTCGGCAGCCAGTTCTGCGATGATGGGGGCTATCATGCGGCAGGGACCGCACCATGTTGCCCAGAAATCAACGACTAACGGCTGTCCGCCGTTCTTCAGACTCTCGAAATTCTCACTGGTGATTTGTACTTCCATAATCTTTTGGTTTTAATTGTTTGATGTTTAATATTTTGTTTGATTGATCTCGTATTCCATTCCTTCGGTCGTATCGATGAAGTCAAGCAGCTCTGGGTCGAGGGTGACGTTTTTGCACTTGCTTTCCAACCGGACCATGTGGTCGTGCTGGGTGTCGTAAAGTGTGAAGTAGAGCTTGGTGTTCCCGGGGTTCTTGTCCACGAGTCCGCAGAGCTCGCTGACCTTTTCGTCGTCGAGCGAGTCGGTGTTGAGCGTGATGGTGATGCCTTGAATGACTTTCTCCTTGATGGTTTGCATATAGTCAATCTGGGTGACGATAATCTCGAATTGCTTGGGGTCGTACTTCCTGGGCTGTATCTTGGCCTTGATGTAGAGTGTGGCGCCCTCGGTGAACCATCCGGTCCACTTGGGCCACTCTTCGCCGAAGAAGGGTATCTCACCGGAGCCCGCGAAGTCTTCGATGGTGACAAAGCCGCAGGGCTTGCCGTTCTTCGTGAACTTCGAGCGCACGGCGGTGACGATGCCGCCCAGCACGACTCCGTCGCGATCCTTCAGCTGGCTGAGGTCGCCCAGCTCGGGGCATTGTGTGTTGCAGAGATGCTCCAGGATGACTTTGTATTCGTCCAGCGGATGGGCAGAGAGATAGATGCCCACGAGGTCACGTTCTTTATTCAGACGTTCTATGGTGCTCCAATGCTCACCCGTGGGAATGGGCGGTGTGGCTATCTCTACGGCATTGTCACCTCCGAAGAGCGAGTTGCGCATCTCCAGTTGTTCCTGCTGGTAGGTCTGTCCGAAGCGTACCAGCGTGTCCAGGAATACTTCGCCGCGAGTGTTCTGTGCCAACAGGTCTTCGCGGCGGATGCCGAAGCTGTCGAAACCGCCGCTGAGTGCCAGCGACTCGAAGGCCTTGCGGTTGACGGCGCTGAGGTTGACACGCTGGGCAAAGTCGAAGATGGTCTTGTAGGGACCGTTCTTCTCACGCTCGCTGATGATGGCCTGTGCCGCTCCGTCGCCCATGCCCTTGATGGCAGCCAGTCCGAAGCGGATTTCGCCGTGCTGGTTGACGCCGAACTTCTCGAAACTCTCGTTCACGTCGGGCCCCAGCGTGGCAATGCCCATCGCCTTGCACTCGTCCATGAGCTTCGTGATTTCCGTGATTTGGTCGCGGCGTCGGCTCATGATGGCAGCCATGAACTCGGCGGGATAGTTGGCCTTGAGGTAGGCCGTCTGGTAGGCTACCCACGAGTAGCAGGCAGCATGTGACTTATTGAAGGCGTAGGAGGCAAACGCCTCCCAGTCGCTCCATATCTTGTCGAGCACGGCAGGGTCGTGGCCGTTCTTCTTTCCGCCCTCGATGAACTTGGGCTTCATGGCATCGACGATGTCCTTCTTCTTCTTACCCATTGCCTTACGCAACGCGTCACTTTCACCTCGGGTGAAGTCGGCCAGCAAACGCGAGAGCAACATCACCTGCTCCTGATAGACGGTAATGCCATAGGTATCCTTGAGGTATTTCTCCATGACGGGGATGTCGTAAGTGATGGGTTCGTCGCCGTGCTTACGCTTGATGAACTGGGGTATATATCCCATAGGGCCCGGACGATAGAGGGCATTCATGGCGATGAGGTCTTCAAAGACAGTAGGTTTCAGCTCACGCAGATACTTCTGCATACCGTTCGACTCGAACTGGAAGGTACCGATGGTACGTCCCTGCTGATAGAGCTCGAAGGTCTTGGGGTCGTCGATGGGAATGTTGTCGAGGTCGATGTCAATGCCCCGTGTGCGCTTGATGATGGCACAGGCTTCCTTCAGCTCCGACAATGTCTTCAGCCCGAGGAAGTCCATCTTGATGAGGCCCGTCGATTCGATGACGTGTCCGTCATACTGCGTGCAGTTGGTCTTCGTGTCCTTGAAGTCGGGGTCATCGGCGGTGGACAGGGGAACCCAGTTGGAGATAGGGTCGCGGCAGATGATGAATCCGCAGGCGTGTATGCCCGTACCGCGTACCGTTCCCTCCAGCATCTTGGCGTATTTGATGGTATTGGCCAAGTGCGGGTCGTTTGAAGCCTCTGCCTCGCGTAACTCAGGCACATACCTGATAGCGTTAGGGAGGTTCATCTTCGTCGCCTTGCCGTCAGGACCGTCGGGCAGTCGGTCTGGAATGGCCTTGCAAAGGGCGTTGGAGGTAGGCAGGGGCACTTTCTCCACACGGGCCACGTCCTTGATGCTGTTCTTCGTGGCCATCGTGGAGTAGGTGATGATGTGGGCGCAGTTCTCGTGGCCATACTTGTCCTCTACCCATTTCAGCACCTTGCCGCGTCCGTCGTCGTCGAAGTCGGTGTCGATATCGGGCAGCGAGATACGGTCGGGGTTGAGGAAACGCTCAAACAGCAGGTCATACTTCAACGGGTCAATCTTCGTGATGCCCAGACAGTAGGCCACCACGCTGCCGGCAGCCGAGCCACGTCCCGGGCCCACCATCACGCCCAGTTCGTCGCGGGCCGAGTTGATGAAGTCCTGCACAATGAGGAAGTAGCCCGGGAAACCCATCGTCTTCATGATATGCAGCTCGAAACTGATACGGTCATCCACCTCCTTATCCCTTTCTTTCCCGTATATCCTGTCTGCTCCTGCATACGCCAGTTTCGCCAGATAGTCGGCCTCGAACTTGATGCGGTAGAGCTTGTCGTAGCCGCCGAGCTTCTTGATTTTCTTCTCTCCCTCCTCAGCCGGTAGCGGGTTCTCGCCGTTCTCGTCGCTGGTGAACTCCTTGTAGAGGTCTTCC
Source organism: uncultured Prevotella sp. (assembly GCA_905233985.1). GTDB lineage: Bacteria > Bacteroidota > Bacteroidia > Bacteroidales > Bacteroidaceae > Prevotella. The sequence continues at coordinate 113,896 of CAJOFA010000001.1, read as the reverse complement.
TGGGTGTATTTCTTGCGCCACTCTTCTTCCGTGCCGAAGCTCTCGGGGATGGGGAAGAACGGCATGATGGGGTCGTGGTCGAGGCTGAATATCTCCACCTTGTCGAGAATCTCGAGCGTGTTGCTCAGCGCCTCGGGCACATCGGCGAAAATACTGTTCATCTCCTCACGCGTCTTGAACCACTCCTGCTTTGAGTAGAGCATGCGCGTCGGGTCGTCGAGGTCCTTGCCCGTAGAGAGACAGAGCAGGTGGTCGTGTGCCTCGGCGTTCTCCTTGTCCACGAAATGCACGTCGTTGGTACAGATGAGCTTGATGCCGTACTCACGGGCCAGTTCCATTAGCACCTTGTTGGCTTGCTGCTGCAAGGGGAACGTCTCGCGGTTGGCACGGATGGCAGGGTCGGTCACCTCGTGGCGCTGCAGCTCCAGATAGTAGTCATCGCCGAAGACGCGCTGGTACCACTCCACCGCCTCGCGCGCTCCCGCCATGTCGCCGTTCAGTATCTTCTTGGGTACCTCACCGGCGATGCAGGCCGAGCAGACAATGAGTCCCTCGTGGTGCTTCTCCAAGTCCTTGCGGTCGGTACGCGGACGCATGTAGTAGCCGTCGGTCCATGAGTTGGATACAATCTTGATGAGGTTCTTGTAACCCTGGTAGTTCTTGGCCAGCACGATGAGATGGTAGCCGCTCATGTCCTCCTTGCCGTCCTTCTTTTCCTTGTCGCCGTATCTGGCCACATACATCTCACAGCCGAAGATGGGCTTGAACGGTTCCAGCCCTTCCTTCTTGCGCTTCTTGTTGATGTCGTGGCAGATGTCGTGAAACTCCTTGATGCCGAACATGTCGCCATGATCGGTCACAGCCATGCCTCGCATTCCGTTGTCAATAGCCTTGTTGACCAAGCGCTTAATGCTTGCCTGACCGTCCAATATAGAGTAGTATGTGTGTACGTGAAGATGTATATAGTCTTGCATAATTAGGGGTGTTGTCATTTTGAGCCTCAAAGATACGCCGAAAATCTGAGAATCCCAAATAATTTTGTATTTTTTTTGTTAAACAAAGAGTTAATAAAACTCCTCGCGAATGTAGAAGGACGGGTGCTCCTTTTGTCTCCTTTGGCAAAAAAAATCACATTATTAATTAATAATTCAAAAATTATGTGTACCTTTGCACTTGAATTCAAATATGTCGGAAACTAACCCATGGGAAAAAGGATAAAGAAACTGAAGAAAATCAGGATCCACCGTGAGGGCACAAACACGTTGTTCTATAGCTTCATCGTGTTGGCTGCTATTGCTGTGGCGCTCTGGTTTGGCTTTGATACGAAGATACCTTTCTGGATTTTCACGGGCGTCACCGCCGTGTTATGGCTGGTGGTGCTCAACTTCTACCGCTGCCCCATACGCTACTATCCGGATGACACGGAGAAGGTGGTGGTGGCTCCGGCTGACGGACGCGTTGTCGTCATCGAAGAGGTGGAGGAGAACGAGTACTTCCACGACCGCCGGATGATGATAAGCATCTTCATGAGCCCGTTCAATGTGCATGCCAACTGGTTCCCCGTTGACGGCAAGGTGCTCTTCGTGAAGCATCAGGACGGCAACTACCACAAGGCTTGGCTGCCGAAGGCCAGCGAGGAGAATGAGCGTGCGGACATTATGATTGAAACTCCTGAGGGCGAGAAGGTGCTCTGTAGGCAGATTGCCGGTGCCATAGCCCGCCGCATTGTTACCTATGCCAAGGACAACGAGGACTGCTATATCGATGAGCATCTGGGCTTCATCAAGCTCGGCTCACGTGTCGATGTCTATCTGCCGCTCGGTTCTGAGGTCTGCGTCAAAATGGGGCAGGCCACCACGGGCGACCTGACGATGATTGCAAAGATGCCGTAAAAAGAGTAAGGTATGAAGCTTCTGAACATCCCCAATATGATTACCTGCTGCAACCTGATTTCAGGCTGCATCGCTACCTATTTCGCTTTCCAAGGCGACTATAGCATGGCGTTGCTCTTTATCATCATTGGTGCTGTGTTCGACTTCTTTGATGGTATGACAGCCCGTCTGCTGAAGGTCTCATCACCCATCGGCAAGGAGCTTGACTCATTAGCCGATGTCGTCACCTTCGGCGTGGCTCCTTCAGCGATTGTCTTTCAGTATCTTGTCAGCCAGCCGTTTCACGAGTTTCCCGTCTATGCTGCTACGGCGATGCCCTTTGTGGCTTTTGTGATGGCGGGCTTCTCGGCACTCCGTTTGGCGAAGTTCAACCTTGATGAGCGACAGGCAATGGGCTTCATCGGGCTGCCCACTCCCGCCAATGCACTCTTCTGGGGAGCACTCATCGTCGGGGGGGGGGAGTGGCTTGAGAGCAATACCTATTTCCCCTACGGAATCATTCTGCTGCTCTTAATCAGTTGCTATCTGCTGATTTCAGAGATACCTATGTTTGCCCTCAAATTCAAGCACTGGGGCTGGAAAGGTAACGAAGTGAAGTACGTCTTTGTGCTCACCTCCGCCGTTCTTCTCCTTCTCTTCCGCGTTAATGGCATCGCGATGGTCATTGCGTGGTATGTACTACTATCCGTGATAACAAACCTCATACAAAAGAAAACGACCTAAACATCGAACGTCATGACGAAAACCCTCATTGGAATAGCCATCTTCCTGCTTATAGTCGTACTGATTGTACTGGTGGCCATCTTCTCGTTTATCCGCCGCACAGTCAAGAAGTTCAAGAAAACCGTCTTTGGTGATAAAAATGCTGACGAAGACTATACGCGTCGTCGCCAGCAGCAGTATCATTATGAGGAGAAACGCTCTCACGGAACCCGTCAACGGGCGGAGGGTGATAGTCAGACCCGCCGTACTCAGACGTCGAGCGGTGAGGTTATCATCGACAACCGTCATCCGGAAAAAAGCGGACGGAAAATCTTTACCGAAGACGACGGTGAATACGTTGACTTCGTCGAAGAGAACTAATTGTGAACCAGCGTACCGATTTCCTCGCCGTCCATCACTTTCTTCAGGTTCCCCACAATGTCCATGTTGAATACATAGATAGGCAGGTTATTGTCCTGACACATACAGATAGCGGTAAGGTCCATCACCTTCAGTCCGCGTGCTAACACTTCCTTGTAGGTTATTTCATTGAACTTTGTTGCCGTCGGGTCTTTCTCGGGGTCTGCCGTATAGACACCGTCAACACGCGTACCCTTCAGCATCACGTCAGCCTCAATCTCAATGCCGCGTAGCGATGAGCCTGTGTCGGTAGTGAAGTAGGGTGAGCCTGTGCCTGCAGAGAAGATGCACACATATCCCTGCTCCATTCCCTCGATAGCCTTCCACTTGGTATAGAACTCACCGATAGGCTCCATGCGAATTGCTGTCAGCACCTTGTTCTTGACACCCACAGCTCCTAAAGCAGAACTGAGTGCCAGCGAGTTGATGACCGTAGCGCACATACCCATCTGGTCACCCTTGACTCGGTCGAAGCCCTTTTGACTGCCGCTCAAGCCGCGGAAGATGTTTCCACCGCCGATGACGATACTAATCTGCACACCCATCTCGTGTACTTCTTTAATCTGGCGGGCATAGTCGGCCAACCGCTCGGGGTCGATGCCGTAACCCTGTTTACCCATCAAGCTCTCGCCGCTGAGCTTCAATAGAATTCTTTTGAATCTTGCCATAATTGTTATTTTTAAGTTATAGTATGAATATTATTTCCTTGAATGCATAACGACGTACTTGGCCTGTCGTGTCGCGCAGCAGGAGGTGGCCGTCGTCCTCTACCTGCAGGAGCGTGGCCTCGAAGGGACCGTTTGTGTCGCGGTAGGGGTGGGAACCCTCACGACGGTAGAGCTGCTGGCGGTAGGAGGTGCGTATCGCCTCGGCATCCCAGTTGTTGAGCAGCGTGCCGAAGTGGGTAAGCACCGACTGCAGCACGTCCTCGCGCTCCCATTCGTGTCCACTCTCCAATGCCATTGACGTGGGGTTTGGGGCGTCGCTTAGAAATACCGTCTGGTTGACGTTGAGCCCGATGCCGATGATGCAGTCCTTGATATGGCTGCCTGACAGCGTGTTCTCTATCAGGATGCCGCAGATTTTACGCTTGCCGACATAGATGTCGTTGGGCCATTTGATGCTGACGTCACCCAGCTCCCTGAGCGTCCGGATGAGCGCCACGGAGATGGCCATAGACAGCACGAACTGTTGGGAAGCGCTGATGCCGGCAGGTGAGAAACCGATGGAGAACGTCAGGTTCTTGCCCCGCTCGCTTTCCCAGGTGTTGGCGCCCTGGCCGCGTCCTGCCGTCTGGTAGTCGGCGACGACGACAACGGCATCGGAAAGGGCTTTGCCCTGACTCTCCGAGGAAGAGGGACCTGCTCCGTTCGAGGGTGTTGTGGAGAGGAATCCCCGCAGCCAGCGGTTGGTCGAGTCGGTCTCGTCAATACGTATAATCTGCATAGGCGTTCTTTGTCAGTAAAGTTTAATGAAGTGGTTTGCTCCTGACTATCACGCTGCCACTGGCCTGATGGGTAGCGAGGATAAGCACCTCGGCAATCTGAACATGTGCAGGAGCATTAGCGGCATAGACAGCTACATCGGCAATGTCGTCGCCCGTCAATGGCCGGATGCCTTTATAGACATTGGCGGCACGTTCGTCATCACCATGGAAGCGGGTGATGCTGAAGTTCGTTTCCACCAGTCCTGGCTTGAGGTTCGTGACGCGGACGGCAGTATGTGCCACGTCAATGCGTAGCCCGTCGCTCAGCGCTTTTACTGCCGCCTTCGTAGCACAATAGACATTACCGCCGGCATAGGCAGCATCGCCGGCCACAGAGCCGATATTGATGACATGTCCGCTGTTGCGCTTTACCATGTCAGGCACGATGAGGCGGGTCATGGTGAGTAGTCCTTTGATGTTTGTGTCGATCATCGTTTCCCAATCGTCGGGACAGCCCTCGTACTCCGGTTCCAGCCCCAAGCCCAGGCCTGCGTTGTTCACCAGCACGTCAACCTGCTGCCATTCGGAGGGAAGGGCTGCGAGGAGTTTTTCTGCTTTGTCGCGGTCTCTAATGTCGAAGACCAGCGTTAGTACTTCCGTGCCTTTTCCGGTTAACTCGTTCTTGATGTCCGCCAGACGTGATTCGTTTCTGCCTGTCAGAATCAGTCTGTCGCCGTTGGCAGCGAACTTCCTTGCACAAGCCAGTCCGATGCCGCTTGTGGCTCCTGTAATCAATATGGTCTTGTTCATATCCCTATGGTTATCATAAATAATCTCAAAAGATGGCACAAATTTAGCAATTATTTCTCAGATTACGATAAAAATAAGTATATTTGCAACATATTTTATGTAAATAGAGAGAAAAAAGATGACAGGAACAATTGTCAATACTGCAGCTATCATCGTGGGAACCCTTGTTGGCACGTTGCTGAGTCGAGGTGTCAAGGAGAAATATAAGGTAGGATTGTATGACGCCCTGGGCTTGGCGTCGTTGGCTATCGGTTTGAATGCGACCATCACTCATCTGCCTAAGAGCGAATATCCGGTGCTGTTCATAGTGTCGCTGGCTATTGGTAGCGTGGCGGGCACGTGGCTTGATATTGACGGGCGTTTCCACCGGCTTATAGAGAAACGGTCCAAGGCAAATAACGGTAAAAGCCTTGCCGACGGGCTGGCTACTGCCATTCTACTTTACTGCATCGGACCGTTATCAATGCTGGGTCCTGTCATCTCTGCCTTGAAGGGCGACCATACGTTTCTGTTTACTAATGCAACGCTCGACCTTGTGACATCTACCGTTTTTGCCTCTACCTATGGTTTCGGCATGATATTGGCGGCTCCCGTGTTGTTTATCTGGCAGGGGCTGTTCTATGTCACGGCACAGGTGTCAAGCCAGGCTGTTAGTGATGCACTGATGGCAGAACTGCTCATCGTGGGTGGACTGATGATTGTGGGCAGTGGTTTGTCTTTGTTGAGTCTGAAGGACTGCAAGACGCTGAACCTCCTGCCTTCATTGTTAGTGCCGATACTTTGGTTCTTGATTAAAGGATTATTCTAATAAAAATGCCCCGCCGATTGGCGGGGCTTATTATTTCAATCGTGATCCGCTTGGGGCTCGAACCCAAGACCCCAACATTAAAAGTGTTGTGCTCTACCAACTGAGCTAGCGGATCTACCTTGTTTGCTTTAGGCTCTTCGCCTATCGGTTAGACGACACCAACAGACACATTGTACCGTAAAGCGGGTGCAAAGGTACAATGTTTTTTTTTAATGGCCAAATTTCTCAGCCATTATTTTTACTGGTCGGGGTCTCCTTTGTAGTGGTATTCCTTGACGTTCGGGTTTACACCGAGGTCGTGGTCGTCGTATTGGATGCTGCGGATGACACCGTCCTTGTATTTGTTCTGCAGGACACCCACGTCAAGCAGGAGGTCACTATAATAGACGGTGGGAACTACGAACGTGTAGAGTCCGAAACCGATGCGGACGCCCTCTGGATGGATGTTGTTGCGCACATAGACGGTGCGGTAGAGTGCGTGGTCGTAGATTTCAATTTTGTTATACTTTCTCAGTGCCTCACGCAGGTCGGGATGTACCTCAGTGGTGTCGATGTGCGTGAAGGTGTTGCAGAAGTTGTTGACAATAGCATCAAGTTTGTCGTTCTTGAGACTGTCATTGTCTGCAATACACTGTAGGTTGTTGTCATACGTCTCTGCAAACATTTCCTCATGGCTGGGTCTTGTGAACAGGGCGATGATGAGCAAGATGATGAGAACTCCACCGGCGATGATGAGTTTTCCCAGTGTGCTGTGTGTAAACTCTTTGCCGATTCCTTTGTTCGTTCTGAACTGATCGTCTGTCTGTGTCATAATACTGTTGTTTTAAGTTATTTTTTATACTATTATTATTTATCTCTTTATTATATTATTGCGTATGGATAAGATTCATAAACTCCTGACGGGTTTTTGCCTGATTAAAGGCTCCGCTGAAGTCACTGGTAGTGGTGATAGCATTTTGTTTCTCTATGCCGCGCATCTGCATGCACATGTGTCGTGCTTCCACGACGACCATGACGCCGAGCGGGTGAAGCGTCTGCTCAATGCACTCCTTGATTTGCAGGGTCATGCGTTCCTGCACTTGCAGACGGTGCGAGTAGATATCGACGACGCGTGCTATCTTGCTGAGCCCGGTGATGTAGCCATTGGGTATGTAGGCTACATGTGCTTTGCCGTAGAAGGGCAGCAGATGATGCTCGCAGAGTGAGAAGAAGTCAATATCCTTGACGATGACCATCTGTGAGTAGTCTTCCCTGAATAGCGCGTCGGTGAGCACCTTGTGCGCATCCATTTCGTAACCGCGTGTAAGCACCTGCATCGCTTTTGCTATGCGCAAAGGCGTCTTCTGCAGTCCTTCGCGTGTGGGGTCTTCGCCCAGCAGCAGAAGGATGTCTCTGTAGTGTGCGGCCAGTTGGTCAAGGCCTTCGCGGTATTCTGTCTCTACTGCCATGAGTTGTTATTTCCTTGTCTTGATGATGAGAGCCTGCCTGTAGCCCATCCCCTTGATGTTACGCAACATAGCCTCTGCCTCTTGGTAGCTGCGGAAGTTGCCGACGTTGCAGATCCATCGTGGTGAGTAGAAGTGTACTGACACGTTAAGGTGTGGGTAGCGGCTGCGGATGGCGTTGCCCACATTCTGTGCACGTTTGCGGTCATCGCGGCTGTTGCCGCCGGCGTATGCCTGTATCTTATAGACGCCACCGCGTGATGTCGTGGTACGTGTATTCTGGTTGATGGGCGTTGTCGTTTGTCCGTTGTTGACGGTCGTCTGCCCGTTGTTGGTGGTCTGTCCGTTGTTCGGAGTTGTTGTGTGCGTATTGCCGTTGTTGTGCGGCTTGACCGTGCTGTTAGGGTCGAGCACCAGTTGGTTGATGACAGAATCCTGATGGATGCTGACGACGCCCTGTCCTTGGGCGGGTGTCTGCAACCGGTCGAGGAATGTCTGTGCGGATAAAGTGAAGAGTGAAGAGTGAAGAATGAAGAATGCTGCGCAAAGCAGAATCCGCTTCATCTTCAGACTTGTCCTCACCTTATCATATATGGACAGCTTTTTCATAATTCTTCACTCTTCACTTCTTGTCTTATTATTTCCAGGCGTCAATGATGCCCTTGAAGTCTGCAGCCTTCAGCGAAGCACCGCCGATGAGTCCGCCGTCGATGTCGGGCTTGGCGAACAGTTCGGGAGCATTGCTGGCCTTGCAAGAACCGCCATAGAGGATGGTGGTGTCGTCGGCTACGGCCTGACCATATTTCTCAGCGATGATGCTGCGGATATAGGCATGTATCTCTTCTGCCTGCTCAGCGGTAGCGGTCTTGCCTGTACCGATGGCCCAGATGGGCTCGTAGGCAATGACAATCTTGCGGAAGTCCTCCTCGCTGAGGTTGAACACACTGCCTTCCAGCTCTGCCTTCACCACTTCGTTCTGCTTGCCGGCCTCACGCTCTTCGAGGCTCTCGCCGATGCAGAAGATAACCTTCAGGTCGTTCTTCTGTGCCAGCAGCACCTTCTCCTTCAGAATCTCGGGAGTCTCCTTATAGTACTCGCGACGCTCTGAGTGACCGAGGATGACATACTGTGCTCCGGTTGACTTCACCATCTCGGCGCTTACCTCACCGGTGTAGGCACCCTTCTCCTTGTCGGCGCAGTTCTCAGCACCCAGACCGATGATGTCCTGATCCAGGAACTGTGCGATGCTTGCCAGATGGATAAACGGTGTGCAGATGACAACGCCGCAGTTGGGCTTGTCGGCTTTCAGTGTTTCGTTCAGCTCCTTAGCCAGAGCGATACCGTCCTGCAGGTTCATGTTCATTTTCCAGTTACCTGCAACAATTTTTTTTCTCATTTTCTTTCGTTTTAAAAGTTGATATACTTTATTTGATTCTTCTCGTTTCTTGAACCATTTGCTCCATGCCCACAGCCGGTCGGCGAGTGTCAGCAACAGCAACGGCAGCACGTACCACAGCAGTATCTTGACTATCTTCCCCGGTATAGAGTCTTCGGGCATCTGTCCTATCTCCAGCTGTTCCAGCGGCTTGTCAAACTGGTATTCATCGGGCAGCCGGTTGTGACTCCATTTGCGTATGACTTTGCCGTCCTTCATCAACACGAGTCCCGGGTTGCTGCGTATGACGGTCTTCAGCGTCGTCTCGTCTGTCTGTGCGAAAGGGTATTCTGCTCCCGTGATATCGCGCCAGCGATTGATGGTTTTCTCGCCGCTTGCTGTCAGGCAGTAGAACAGATAGCTGTTCTCTTCGGCATATTCGTACACCTCGTTGATGCGGTCTATGTCGCCGTCGTCGGCCTGTTCCAGATGAGGCGATACCAGCAGGAACGTGTAGCCCTCGTGGTTGAGCACCTGTTCGGTGATGTCGCCCTCTTCGGTGGAATCCATGAAGAACTCGCCATAAGGCAGGTCTTCTCCTTCCATGGTCCGCTGCCATCCGTCGCGCAGGTCGGCCCCGATGTGGTAGGGTCGGAAGTCGAACTGTGGCAGGTCGTAGAGCGCATATCCGGCGGTGAAGAAGATGAACAGCGCCGAGTAGTTGACTACTATCCACTGGTTGGCGTGACTGATGAACTGCCACATGTCGCGCGGCCATATCCAGATGATGACGGCGCAGCAGAGCAGCACGATGTTCTTCACCAGCGTCTGTCCGTTGGTCAGCACGATGGCATCGCCGAAACATCCGCAGTCGCTCACGGGGTCAGCTATGTAAATCCATACCGTCAATGCTGTCATGACTGTCATCAGCAGGAGAGCGACACGCGACGTAAACCGCCGCCTGATGGCAAACAGCAGGAAGATACCGATGCAAAACTCTACGGACGCCAATGCCACCGAGGCTATGAGCGTCGCAAAGTCGGGCACCGCTGCGCCCACGTGCATCGCCGACAGATAGTCGTGCAACTTATATTGCGTACCTAACGGGTCAACGGCCTTGACGAATCCCGAGAGGATAAACGTCGGCGCCATGACCAGTCGGCAGACATTGACAAGAACCTTTCTCATCTTCACCTTTCACCAATCACCCTTCACCCTTCAGCTTAATGGCTCCGAAGACGGCATAGTTGATGATGTCCATATAGTTGGAGTCGATACCTTCGCTAACGAGCGTGTCGCCTTCCAGGTTCTCTATCTCCTTGATGCGTTCAATCTTCGTCAGGATGAAGTCCGTATATGAGCTGACACGCATATCGCGCCACGCCTCGTCATAGTCGTGGTTCTTGCGCTTCATCAGCTCCAACGCTTCCTTGGCATAGCTGTCGTAGAGTTTCATCGCCTCGTCGGGGTTGATATCTACCGTGTCGCTGAAGCCTTGGCTCAGTTGGATAAGACCCACGATGCCGTAGTTGATTAGCGCAATGAACTCCGGTCGGATGCCTTCGCCCACCATCGACTCTTTCTTGATTTCGAGTGAGCGTATGCGCTTGGCTTTGATGAACAGCTGGTCGGTCAGCGACGCGGGTCTGAGTATGCGCCACGACGCACCGTAGTCGTGCAGTTTTTGGCTGAACAGCGCACGACATTCGCTGATGGTCTGCTCAAATTGGGCGTTGGTCTTTGTCAAGTCTTTTGCCATAACGGGTGCAAAGGTACGAATAAGCGAGCAAAAAACCAAAGGAAAATTCATTTTTCTTTGTTTTCTCGAGCGATAGTACCTTCGAGGTTAATCTCAAAGGTACGAATAAGCGAGCAAAAAACCATTTCTCAACGCTGTTTGCGGTGAATGTATTTGATTTTTGCGCATTGCGTATCAAACTGCACCTGCAGCGAGTCCACGAGCCTGCGGGCTTCGGTCATCTCGTGCTCCTTGCTCCTCGCACCTTGACCCTTGACCCATTGTCCGTTGAGCAGCTCCTGCTGCAAGCGGCTGTAACGGGCTTTGGCGGCTTCGAGCAGCGAGTCCGTTCGGGCCAGTTCTGATTGAGTCTTCTTCAGCGATGCCTCCTTGTATAGCTCCAAAGCGGCACGCCGCTGGTCAACAGCCTTCGGATAGTCGTGACGCAGGCGCTCAATGGTGCTGATGCACTTGTCATACTGTCCTTCGTCTAGCGCCGTCTGTGCTTCGTCCAACAGCTCCTGTGCCCCCTGTTTGTTGCTTCCCGCCGTTGTGCATGCAGCCATGAGGACGGTCAACAGAGTCAATATGGTCAGTATTCTCTTCATACGTGCAAAGGTAGGCAATTCCCGCGAAATTACAAAAGAAATACAAAAAAACTTCTTTTTTTCTTTATGAGTGTTGTTTTTTCTCTGTTTATTTGTACCTTTGTACCCCATACAAGATATGAAGCTATACTCAGACACAGAACTGGCTAAGATTCTGGACAAGCAGATTTTCCATCAGATTAGCGAAGTTGCTGACCGCTTGCAGGTTGACTGCTACGTGGTGGGCGGCTATGTGCGTGACATCTTTCTTGAGCGTCCCAGCGATGACATTGATGTCGTCGTGGTGGAGAGAGAAGGTGCAAAGGATGAGGTGCAGGGTACGAGCTGCGAGGAGCGCTGTGGCATCAGGGTGGCACGGGAACTGAAGCGTGAACTGGGTCGCAAGGCTCACCTGAGTGTTTTCAAGAACTTTGGTACGGCACAGGTTAAAATAATGGAGAATAGAGAATGGAGAATGGAGAATTATGATTACTCCAAAGGCGGAAATACCGCAGAACAAGGTAATCACAATTCTCAATTTCCAATTCTCAATTCTCAACTCGAGATAGAATTCGTTGGGGCCCGGAAGGAGAGCTACAGCCATGACTCACGCAAGCCCGTGGTAGAGGACGGAACGTTGGAGGACGACCAGAACCGTCGTGACTTCACCATCAACGCGATGGCTATCTGTCTGAACAAGGACCGCTTCGGCCAGCTGGTGGATCCGTTCAACGGACTGGCAGACTTGGAGGATGGCATCATCGCCACGCCCCTCGACCCCGAGATAACTTTTAGCGACGACCCGCTGCGTATGATGCGCTGCATCCGCTTTGCCACACAGCTGAACTTCCAGATAGAGGACGAGACGTTTGAGGCTTTGGAGCGTATGGCATCACGCATTGAGATAGTCAGCGCCGAGCGTATCGGTGTGGAGATGAACAAAATAATGATGGCGCCGCATCCCAGCATCGGCTTCGACTACCTGCAACGCTCTGGCTTGTTGCAGATTCTTCTCCCCGAGCTCGCTGCCCTCGACATCGTGGAGAAACGCGACGGTCGTGCTCATAAGAACAATTTTTACCATACGTTAGAGGTGCTGGAGAATGTCATCTCTAGTGGAGGGTGTAAGGTGGAGGGTGGAGGGAGAATACTTGAAGGACATGAACAAATCTCCTTTAACCCTCCACCCTCCACCCTCCACGAAAAAGAATTATGGCTGAGGTGGGCCGCCCTGCTTCACGACATCGGCAAGACGAAGACGAAACGCTGGGACCCTGCTGTCGGCTGGACGTTCCATAACCATAACTTCGTGGGGGCGAAGATGGTGCCGCAGGTGTTCCGTCGGCTGGCGCTGCCGATGGATGCCAAAATGAAATACGTGCAGAAACTTGTTGACCTGCACATGCGTCCCATTGCCATTGCCGACGATGAGGTGACCGACTCCGCCGTGCGCCGTCTGCTGAATGATGCAGGTAACGATATTGACGACCTGATGGCGCTCTGTGAGGCCGACATCACCAGTAAGAACGAGGTCCGTAAGAAAATCTTTCTGGAGAACTTCCGTATGGTACGCGAGAAACTGGCCGACCTGAAGGAGAAGGACTACGTGCGCCTGTTGCAGCCCGTCATCGACGGTAACGAGATTATGGAGCTGTTCCACCTGCCGCCCTGCCGCGAGGTGGGTGTGCTGAAGCAGACGCTGAAGGATGCCGTGCTTGACAACCGCGTGCCTAACGAACGGGAGCCGCTCATGCAGCTGCTTCAGGAGAAAGCACGGCAGATGGGATTGAGCGTTGAGTGATTATTAAACTATAAGTATATGAAAAAGATTCTATTAACCGTGTCGCTGGGTCTCATAACGACCATCAGTGTGCATGCACAAGGCGACGACATCATTCGAGTGAATCAGGTGGGTTTCTACCCGCAGCAGGAGAAGGTGGCTGTCATCGAACAGACATCCAAGAAAACCAAGGTGGTCATTACCAATGCCGAGACAGGCAAGAAGGTGGGCACGGCACAGTTCGTGCGCATCAGCGAGTCTCCCTGGTCGAAGAAGAAGCGTATGGTGGTTGACTTCAGCAGCATCACCACTCCTGGTCGTTACGTGCTGGAGTGCAAGGGTCACAAGATGCCCTTCGAAGTGAAGGAACATGCGCTGACATCCATCACCGCCGGCGCCATTAACTCGTTCTATCTCAACCGTTCAGGCATTGCCCTCGTGGAGGACTATGCCGGACAATGGGCGCGTCCCGCAGGTCATCTGGACACCGAAGTGATGGTGCATCCCTCGGCAGCATCGCCCGGGCGTCCTGCCGGAACAATCATCTCGTCCCCCTTCGGATGGTATGACGCCGGCGATTATAATAAGTATATCGTCAACTCCGCCTATTCCGTAGGCCTTATGCTCTGTTCCTATGAGCAGAACAAGACCTATTTCGACCAGCTGAGTCTCGACATCCCCGAGCAGAACAACGAGACCGCCGACCTGCTGGATGAGCTGATGTATAACCTGAAATGGATGCTGACGATGCAGGACCCCTATGACGGTGGTGTCTATCACAAGCTTACCACACCCGCTTTTGAGGGGATGGTGATGCCCTCTGACTGCCACCAGCAGCGCTATGTGGTACAGAAAAGCGTGACTGCAAGCTATGACTTTGCTGCTGTCATGGCACAGGCTGCTCGTATCTTCAGGGGCAACAAAGACTATCCTGACTTCGCTCCCGCTGCTGCCCGTGCTGCCTTGGCTGCCTATCATTGGGCAGAGCAGCACCCCCGTGCGTTCTACTCGCAATGGAAGCTGAACGAGCAGTACGACCCCGACGTCTCTACAGGAGAGTATGGCGACGGCAATGCCACCGACGAGCGCTACTGGGCAGCCACTGAGCTGTTCCTGCTGACTGACGACCCAGTGTTCCATCAGGCAGCCGAACAGACACAGCCGCAGCAGTTTAGTGTTCCTTCATGGGGTAATATCGCCTCACTGGGTGTCTTTGACTGGATGCAATGTGCCACGGACCCGTTGACAGAGAAGTGCCGCGAGCTGATTATCAATTTTAGTAATGAGTCACTTGCTACGCTGCCCACCAGCGGCTTCAACACCCCTTCGGGCAATGACCCGCGTAACTTCGGCTGGGGCTGTCTGGCAGAGACATTCTGTGTGCAGGGCATGACGCTGCTCTATGCGTACAAGCTGACGGGTGACAAGCGTTATCTCGCTGCTGCACAGCATAATGTGGACTATGTGCTGGGGCGTAATGCTACTGGCTACTGCTACGTGACGGGATTCGGACAGAAGAGTCCCATGCATCCGCATCATCGTCTGTCCACGGCTGACGGCATTGATGTGCCGTGCCCAGGCATGCTTGTCGGCGGACCGAACCCTGGACAGCAGGACCGTCATGAGACGGGTGTTGTCTATGCATCGTCAGAGCCCGATGAGTCCTACTGCGACACCATGCCGTCATATGCCTCCAATGAGATTGCCATTAACTGGAACGCTGCTCTCGTCGGTGTCCTGGGTTGGCTGGATGCTATCGAAAAATGAAAATTAAGAATTGAGAATAATGATTACCACACAAGAACTATACCGTGCTGATGAGCATCGATATGATGACAGTCAACGGCTTTATGCACGCTGCGGACGCAGCGGCGTCATGCTGCCAAAAGTGAGCCTGGGCTTCTGGCATAACTTCGGAAGTGTTGACCCCTACGAGCGCAGCCGTGCCATTACCCGTTTCGCCTTTGACCACGGCATCACCCATTTCGACCTCGCCAACAACTATGGCCCCGTCTATGGCTCGGCAGAGGAGACGCTAGGACGGCTGATGGATGAGGACTTCCGCCCTTATCGTGATGAGCTGTTCATTTCTACCAAGGCAGGCTACGACATGTGGCCGGGACCTTATGGTGACCACGGCTCACGTAAGTACCTCATGGCCAGCCTTGACCAGAGCCTGCAGCGCATGCGTCTGGATTATGTCGATCTGTTCTACAGCCACCGCTTCGACCCCGATACACCTGTGGAAGAGACTCTGCAGGCCCTCGTTGACATCGTCCGTGCGGGCAAGGCACTCTATGTGGGCATCAGCAACTGGCCCCTGGAGCCGCTGGTGAAGGCAGAGCTGTATCTGCGTGAGCGCGACGTGCCGCTGCTCATCTATCAAGGCAAACTCAACATGCTCGACCGTGAGCCGATGGACGAGGGCATCCTTGACTTCTGCCATCAGCACGGTGTCGGCTTCATCGCCTTCTCGCCCTTGGCACAGGGATTGCTCACCGACCGTTACCTCAACGGCGTACCTGCCGACTCACGTATGGCGAAGGGACAATTCCTCAAGCAGGAACGCCTCACGCCAGAGATGATGGATTTCCTTCTGCAGCTTAAGGCTGACGCCGAAGCCGCTGGTCACACGATGGCTCAGCATGCCCTGCGTTGGATTCTCGACCAGCAGGGCGTCACCTCCGTCCTCGTCGGTGCCAGTAGCGTGGAACAGCTTAGCAAGAACCTCGCAGTTATATCAACACACTAATCATAACTATTATGCAAATCTTAGCAGAAGATTTACCTTTCGAGGTACATTATACACCTTCCAAGAATAAAGATGGCAAGACGCTCTATTACGTCAAGCCAGCCAGTAACATGCGTTTTAACTTGCGGATGATAGACGACTATTGCGTGCAGGTGTTTCACCTTCAGCGCGGCGAACTGACGCGCGTTCTCGATGTTTTCATGCAGGCTGCCGGTGAACTGATGGCTCGTGGCTATCGGCTGGAACTGCCTTTTGGCACGTTTGCCCCCCTGCTGAAGCTCAAGCGGGAAATTACCGATCCCGACGACGTGAGCCCTAACGACGTCATGATTGATGGCATAGATTTCAGATACAATAAGAAGTTTAAGGAAGAGATAGACAGGTGGCTTGTTGGTTTTGAGCGCATAGAGAACCAGCATAAAAGCCTTGAGCAGGTAGGCGACACCAATGCGTTGGAGCAGGCCCTGCAAGACTGTCTCAAGAGTTATGGTCATGTCACTATTCGCAGGTTTTCCTCTACAAGTAAGCTGAGCTACGCTGCAGCCCATAAGCAACTGGATGCTTGGACACTTGGAGACAACCCTCGTCTGCTGAGAACCAAAATGGGGCAACAATACATATACACAGAGATTTAGGCGTTCTTTGCCCCTTTGGGCAAGACAGGAAATTTTGAGCTTCTATTTTCCGTCCGCGAAAAAGGTATTTTCCCTATACGAAAAAAGTATTTTTCGCCTACCAAAAAGGTCGTTACAAGGCGGGTAACGACCTTTTACATTACTCCCCCTTCAACGTCACATCCTTTGTCAGCGGGCGTGAGGAAGGGGGTAAACAACGTCGAACAGCGTTGTTTTCGGTTTTTCAAGAAAACTGTTCGTAAATTTCACACGATATTATTTACGTAGAGACACTTTATCTCGTTTTACGCAGGTCATTACTTGAAAGTATAGACAATAGTACATAAATCGCCAAAATCCTATCGCAATGACCTAGAAAACCATAATTATTTGATGTTTTTGTCTTTTTTCTTTGGAGTTTGGAAGTTTTTTCATATATTTGCAACGAAAGTGATTTGAAATGAAAAAGTTAGTGTTATTATGTTTGCTTTCTGTGCCAATGACGTTATCGGCGCAAAAGCAGTATTTTCTTCCTACTGGTGATGGTACGATGGACGAGAAAGAGAGGCCTCTCATTGAGGTGTATCTGCCGATGTCGGAACAGGCCAATGGATGTGCTGTCGTGTTGTGTCCTGGCGGTGCCATGAGGTGGCTGTCGTGGGAGAGTGATGTTGTGAAAATGGCTGCATTTCTGAATGAGCGGGGCATTGCTGCTATCGGTTTGCACTATCATCTGAATCGGGGTGATGGACAGATGCCACAGGGTATGCAGATGCCTCCGATGGTGGATGTGACGCATCCGGAGCAATTTCCTAAGGCCGACGCCAACCCGATGCACTTTGCATACGGCGATTCCATCATCCGCCTGGCAGCAGAGGATGCCAAAGCTGCTATCCGAATGGTAAGGGAACATGCAGACGAGTGGAACATCAGTAAAGATAAGATTGGCTATCTCGGCTTTTCGGCAGGTGGCGGTGTGGCCATTGCTGCTACGATGTCAGCAGAAAACATCGAACGTCCTGACTTCCTCTGTACCAATTTCGGCCCATCGCTGATGCCTGTAACGGTTCCAGAGGATGCACCCCCGTTGTTGATTATGACACGTGTTGACCATCCAAATGTGGCTGCAGGTCTGGTGGCGCTTTTCATGGAATGGAAGAAAGCGGGAGCCAATGCCGAAATACACATGTACGGCGACGGTAAAGGCCCATACGAACTGATGCCTGAGACGGGTGAGACTACTACTGAATCGTGGAGTCTTCAATTGATACAGTGGCTAAAAGCCAAGAAATTTATCAAATAACTCCCAGAAGTAATACTGGCATGAAAATGTGCAAGGCTATTTTGCGGCTCGGGTGCTGATTTTCTTGCCGTTCTACTTATACAGTTTTTTCATTTTCCGCAGGGCCTTGTCGCGTATCTGGCGGACACGTTCGCGCTTCAGGCCGAGGGCTGCGCCGATTTCTGCCATTGTCATGCGGTCGGCGCCGATACCGTAGATGCGTGTGATGACTGCTTTCTCGCGGTCATTGAGAGCGTCGGTGGCTTCCATCATTTCTGCAGACAGCGAGGCTTGTTCCAGATGGGCGTCAGCCCGTGGCGCATCCTTGTCCTCCAGCACGTTGAGCAGCGTGAAGTTGTTGTTGCTGCCGATGGGCAAAGACTCGTCGGTAGAGAGTGGTGGCTGGTGATTGGTGGTTGATGACTGGTAAGTGGCGATGGCCCGTTCTATACTCTGGCGGATGAAAGGAGCGGCAAACGTCACGAAGCGCTTGCCCGTTGAGGCGTCGAACTTCGACGCAGCCTTGAGCAGTCCGATGTTTCCCTCGCTGACGAGGTCGTCGGGGCTGAGGGGTGAGCCTTCTCCCGTCCCCCTCCCAAGGAGGGAGTGCGTGTTGAGGTATTGTCGGGCGATGGTGACGACAAAGCGCAGGTTAGCCGTTGCCAGTTGGTCGGCAGCTCGCTGATCACCCTGCCGGATGCGTTCCGACAAAGCCCGTTCCTCGGCATCGGTCAGCAGGGGAGCGTCGCCAATCTCGTCCAAATATCTCTGTAGGGCATCGCGCCCCGGTATCAGCTTCTTTTTCGCTGTCTGTGTCTTCTTGTTGGTGGTCATAAGCGTAAGTTTTGGCTGCAAAAGTAATCATTCTTTCGCAGACGCCCAAGCTTTTTGCCGAGAAAGCCACACCTAAATATTGTTAAATATATTATATATAATATAGACGTGTGCAAGATTTTTAGTAATTTTGCAACTCGAAAACCGAAAAGCGTTTTTGGGTTTTCATAAAAATGGTATTATTCGAATAATCATCAAAAAAGTATTAAGAAATAGTTATGAAAAAGAACAAGATGTTATTGGTTGCAGCTGTTGTTGCTGCTGCAATGATGGTATCATGTGGTAATGGCGGACGTCCCACCTTTGGTGACAATGAGTTCCCCGTGACTGCGGTAGGTACGTCAAGTACTGACATGCAGACCACTTATCCTGCCGTAATCAAGGGTGTTCAGGACGTAGAGATTCGTCCGAAGGCAACGGGTTTCATTACGCAGATTAATGTGCGTGAGGGACAGTCGGTCGGTGCCGGTCAGCTGCTTTTTGTCATTGACAACGAGACGGCTCAGGCTGCTGTTCGTCAGGCTCAGGCTGCCGTCAATGCTGCACAGCAGTCGGTGAACACCACGAAACTGACTTACGAGAACTCGGTTCGTCTGCATGAGAGCAACGTCATCGGTGACTATGAACTGCAGACCACGAAGAACAACTATGAGAGTGCACAGGCACAGCTGGCACAGGCAAATGCAGGTTTGGCTTCCGCTCGTGAGGCTCTGAGCTTCTGCTACGTGAAGAGTCCTGCTTCAGGTGTCGTGGGTACGCTGCCCTACAAGAAGGGCGCACTGGTTAGCGGTTCGAACGTGCTGACCACCGTTTCTAACAACAGCTCAATGGAGGTCTATTTCTCCATGACTGAGAAAGACGTGCTCGCCATGCAAAAGAACGGTTCGGGCATTGACGCCATGCCTGCCGTGAAGCTGCAGCTGGCTGACGGTAGCATCTATACCTACGATGGTAAGATTACCAAGATGAGCGGTGTCATCGATGCTGCTACGGGTACCGTGCAGATGATTGCCGTGTTCCCCAACAACGAGCGTCTGCTGAAGAGCGGCGGCTCTGGTAACATCGTTATTCCGCATGTGAACAGCAGTGCCATCATCATTCCTCAGAGCTGTGTGTCGGAAGTACAGAACAAGAAGTTCGTTTACATCTTAGGCAAGGACAACAAGGTGAAATATACCGAAATCAAGGTTGACCCGCAGAACGACGGCAACAACTATATCGTCGTTGACGGTCTGAAGGTGGGCGACAAGTACGTCACCAACGGTATCACGAAGCTGAACGACGGTATGGAAATAGTTCCCATCACGCCTGAGCGCTATCAGCAGAAGATTGACGAGCAAGCCAAGGCCATGAGTGCCGGCGAGATTGTTGACGCAATGAAGAAATAAATCGTAAATCGTAAATTGTCAAATAGTAAATCAACATGACTTTTACAAACTTTATCAAACGCCCTGTATTGTCGACGGTGATTTCCATCCTCATCGTGCTGCTGGGTATTATCGGATTGGTGTCGCTGCCTATTGAGCAGTACCCCAACATAGCGCCCCCTACCGTTGCGGTATGGACCAGCTATCCCGGTGCCGATGCTGAGACCGTGAAGAACTCCGTCATCACGCCGCTGGAAGAGAGTATTAACGGTGTGGAGGGCATGGACTATATATCGTCAACGGCTGGTGCCGGTTCTGCACAGATCAGCGTGCTGTTCCGTCAGGGCATGAACGCCGATATGTGTGCTGTGAACGTGCAGAACCGCGTTCAGCAGGCATTGGCTCTGTTACCCGCCGAGGTGACCCGTGTGGGTGTGACGGTGACGAAGCGCCAGACGTCCCAGGTGCTCATGTTTACGCTGACCTCTGACGGTCGCTACGACGACGAGTTCCTGACGAACTATAACAACATCAATATCATTCCTGCCATCAAGCGTATTCAGGGTGTGGGTGACGTGCAGTCCCCTGGTCTGAAGACCTACTCCATGCGTATCTGGCTGAAGCCCGACGTCATGAAGCAGTACAACCTGATGCCTTCGGATATTAGTGCTGTGCTGGCTGAGCAGAACATCGAGGCTGCCCCGGGTAGCTTCGGACAGGAGAGTAGTGTGGCCTACGAGTATGCCATGCGCTACACGGGTCGTCTGAAGACTGCTGAGGAGTTCGGTAACATTGTCATCTCCAGTGATGCCAACGGACAGACGCTGAAGCTGAAGGATGTCGCTAAGATTGAGTTGGGCGGACAGCAGTATTCGGTGTCGATGAAGAACAACAACCTGCCGTCTGTGCTGGGTATGGTACAGCAGATTGCTGGTTCTAACGCCAATGATATCGCCAAGCAGGTGAAGGCCGAGCTGGAAGAGCAGGCTAAGTTCTTCCCCCCGGGCATGACGTATAAGATCAACTATGACGTGACGGAGTTCCTCTATGCTTCTATTGAGGAAGTGGTCTTCACGCTGTTGTTCACCCTCGTACTGGTGTTCATCGTGATTTACGTCTTCCTGCAGGACTGGCGTTCAACGCTTATCCCGTTGATTGCCGTGCCTGTGTCGCTCATTGGTACGTTCTTCTTCCTGTCGGTGTTCGGCTTCTCCATCAACCTGCTGGTGCTCTCGGCCCTGCTGCTGGCTATTGCCATTGTGGTGGACGACGCTATTGTGGTGGTGGAGGCTGTGCATGCTAAGCTCGATATGGGCTACAAGTCATCGCTTACGGCCAGTATCGATGCCATGAACGAGATTTCGGGCGCCATTATCTCCATCACGCTGGTGATGGCTTCGGTGTTCATTCCCGTGTCGTTCATCGGAGGTACGAGCGGTACGTTCTATCGTGAGTTCGGTGTAACGATGGCTGTCAGCATCTTTATCTCGGCATTGAACGCCCTGACGCTGTCGCCTGCCTTGTGTGCCATCTTCCTGAAACCGCACGACGAGAACGGCAATCCTCGCAAGATGTCAGTGGTGGACCGTTTCCATGCTTCGTTCAATACTGCCTACGACAAGGTCTTGGGTAAGTACAAGGGACGTGTGGAGAAGTTAGTGCGCAGACCTATGCTCATCCTTGCAATGGTGTTGATCGGTATTGTGGCACTGGCTGCAACGATGCTGACCACGAAGTCAGGTCTGGTTCCTGACGAGGATACCGGTACGCTCTTCTGTACTATCTCCATGCCCCCTGCAACGTCAGTGGCCCGCACACGTCAGATTATCAATCAGGTTGATTCTATTCTGGCTGCCGACCCTGCTATTCAAAGCCGTGAGCAGATTCAGGGTTATAACTTTATTGCAGGTTCTGGTTCCGACCAGGCTACGTTCATCATCAAACTCAAGCCGTTTGCCGAGCGTCAAAAAGGCCTGTGGTGGAAGATCAGCGGCCTGTGGGAGGGTGACGGCATCTACCGTTTCTTCCTGAATCCGTATGAGTCAACGGGTGTCATCGCTCAGATATTCATCAAGACAGCTCACATCAAGGATGCTCAGGTGCTGGCATTCTCGCCGCCTATGATTCCTGGCTTCTCAGCTAACTCAGGTGTGTCTATCGTCATGCAGGACCGTACGGGTGGTTCACTTGACCGTTTCTATGGCGTGGTGAAGGACTATCTCGCTGAGCTGAACAAGCGTCCGGAGTTCCAGACGGCACAGACGTCATACAACCCGAACTATCCGCAGTACATGCTGCATGTCGATGTGGCCAAGTGTAAGCAGTCGGGTACCTCGCCCTCTGCTATCCTGAGCACCTTGCAGGGATACTATGGCGGACTCTATGCTTCGAACTTCAATGCCTATGGTAAGCTCTATCGTGTCATGATACAGGGTACACCCGAGACGCGTATGACGCCCGAGTCGCTCAATAGCGTGTATGTTCGCACGCCGCAGGGCATGGCTCCTGTCAGTGAGTTCTGTAACTTGGAGCGTGTCTATGGACCGGCTAATATCAACCGCTTCAACCTTTTCACCTCAATTAACGTGACGGCAACGGTAGCCAGCGGCTACTCTACCGGTGAGGCTATCAAGGCAGCTCAGGAGGTTGCAGAAGAAATACTGCCGCAGGGCTATACCTACGACTATCAGGGTTTGACGCGTGAAGAGGCCAAGTCCACGAACTCAACGGCAATCATCTTCGTGCTCTGCTTTATCTTCATCTACCTGATTCTGTCGGCACAGTACGAAAGCTACATCCTGCCGCTGGCCGTGTTGCTCTCTGTGCCCTTCGGACTGGCAGGCTGCTTCCTCTTTACGATGGCATTCGGCCATGCCAACGATATCTACATGCAGATCTCACTTATCATGCTGATAGGACTGTTGGCCAAGAACGCCATCCTGATTGTGCAATTCGCCCTGGAGCGCCGTGAGACAGGTATGGCTATCACATGGTCGGCCGTCCTGGGTGCTGCAGCCCGTCTGCGTCCTATCCTGATGACGTCGCTCGCTATGGTCATCGGTCTGTTGCCGATGATGTTCGCGTCGGGCGTCGGCAAGAACGGTAACCAGACGCTGGGTGCTGCTGCTGTGGGCGGTATGTTGATAGGTACGCTGTTGCAGATTTTCGTCGTTCCTACGTTGTTCGTGCTCTTCCAGTCATTGCAGGAGAAGATTCGTCCGATGAAGTTCGAGGACGAGGACCACAACGAGGATGTCTCGACGGAGCTGGCACAGTATGCACACAAACCAGTTGATTATCAAGTAGAAGAATAAATATGAAGAAAATACTATTAATATCGTCCGCAGTCCTGCTGCTGTCAAGCTGCGGAGTCTATAACAAGTACGAGCGTCCTGACGTGAATACGGCAGGGCTGATACGTGATGCCGTCAGCGATATGGACACGTTAGCTGTGCAGGACACCGCCTCGTTCGGTAACCTGCCGTGGCGTCAGGTGTTTACTGACCCGCAGCTCCGTGTGCTCATTGAGCAAGGACTGGAGAAGAACAGCGACCTGCAGAACGCAGCGCTGACCGTTGAGATGTACGAAACGATGCTGAAGGCTGCCAAGCTGGCCTTCCTTCCTGCCGTTACCTTCGGTTCGAACAGCGGTATGGGAAGCATCTCGACACTCTTCACCGATCCTTCGGTGACCACCAAGTCGTACACCCTGCCCATCACGGCGAGCTGGACGGTTGACCTCTTTGGTAACATCCTCTCGCAGAAGCGTTCCACACAGATGAAGCTGCTTGGCATGAAGGATTACCAGATGGCTGTCCGTGCACAGATTGTCAGTGGCATTGCCAACTGCTATTATACGCTGCTGATGCTTGACGAGCAACTGGCTATTGTCACGGAGATGAGTCGTATGTCGAAGGAAACATGGGAGATGATGAAACTGCAGCATGAGCTGGGCCGCGTACGTTCTACGGGTGTCCAGAGTGCTGAGGCTGCTTATCTCTCCATGCAGACACGTGCCAACGACTTCAAACGTCAGATACGTGCCACGGAGAATGCCCTCTGTCTGCTCATCGGACAGGCAGGACAGCAGATTCCCCGTTCCACGCTCGCTGAGCAGTATCTGCCTACGGAGTTCTCTACCGGCGTCGGCATCCAGCTGCTGCAGAATCGTCCCGATGTACACAACGCCGAGATGAATCTCGCTGCCTGCTTCCATGATGTCCAGACGGCCCGCTCGCAATTCTATCCCACCATCAGCATCGGTGCAACGGGTGCGTTTACCAACAGCAACGGTAACCTGAACCCGGGCAAGTGGCTCCTGAACCTCTTTGCCAACCTCACGCAGCCTATCTTTATGCGTGGTGCGCTGACGGCCAACCTCAAGGTGAGTGAGATACAGTACCAGCAGGCTTTCAACAAATGGCAGAACGCCATCCTCTCTGCAGGCAATGAAGTGTCGAACGCGCTGGTCAACTACAACAGCTACGATGCCAACAGCAAGATTGAGGAAGAACGTATCGCCGTGCTTCAGAAGAGTGTTGAGGACACCAAAGCCCTTTACAGCGCAAGCAACTCCAGCTATCTGGAAGTTCTTACTGCTGAGACCAATCTCCTGAACGCCAAGCTCAACAAGGTCACCGATGACTTCTACAAGATGCAAGCAGTGGTTAGCCTCTATACCGCATTAGGCGGAGGAGGAAAGTAATTGTAATATGAAAGTTGATAATTATGGCAAGTGAAATATCCCCCAAGGCTGAAATCAGCCCTAACGCCAAAATCGGCAATAACTGTAAGATTTTCCCCTTTGTCTATATCGAAGATGACGTAGAGATTGGTGATGGCTGCATCATCTTCCCCTTCGTGTCAATTTTGAATGGTACACGCATGGGAGCGCGTAACAAGGTACATCAAGGTGCTGTCGTCGGCGCTCTGCCGCAGGACTTTGAGTTCCGTGGTGAGAAGTCGGAGTGCATCATCGGCGATAACAACATCATCCGTGAGAATGTTGTCATCAACCGTGCCACGCATACCGGCGGACAGACAGTCATCGGCAACGACAACGTGCTGATGGAGGGTGCCCATATCTCCCATGACACGAAAGTGGGCAACGGGTGCGTCTTCGGCTACGGTACGAAGATTGCCGGCGACTGCGAAATTGCCGACAATGTCGTGTTCTCCTCATCGGTCATTGCGAATGCCAAGACACGTGTGGGTCGTGGTGCTATGGTACAGGCCAGCTGTACGTTCTCGAAGGATGTGCCGCCTTATATCGTCTGCAACAAGCGTTCGGAGTATGGTGGTGTCAATGTCTATATAGGACGTCTGCACGGCACAGATGAGAAAGTGCTCAAGCATCTTGCCAACGCCTACCGTCTGGTGTTCCACGGCAATACGTCCGTCTTTGATGCCGTCAACCAGATTAGGGAACAGGTGCCCGACAGTCCTGAGATTCGCAATGTCTTGGAGTTCCTGGAGAGCACCAAGCTGGGAATCATTTCAAAGATTTAAGAAAAAGGAACAAGGGGCAGGGAGTAATCCTTGCCCCTTGCTCTTCAATATGATGCTGAACACGGAATCCCTAACGCGATGACTCGGTCACGGATAGCGTCCAGTTGTTCTTGTGTGGCTTTCTGCAGTCCTTGCACAGGTGTTTCTCTGTCAATGGTATAGACCATCACCTGCTGCGGCTTAATCTCACGCAGCGCCTCCAGCCAAGGCCCTACGTATTCTTCTTCCGTATTTGCAACTCCATTCTGTCCTCCCATAAACATGGTCTGTATTATCACATGTCCGTTGAATGCCTTGAGGTGTTCAATGACGGTATGTACGTCATAGCTGCCGGTGGGCTGGTCCACTCGGCGAATGTAGTCGGGGTTGACTGTGTCGAGTTTCTGAATGTTGTTGTCCACACGCATCAGCGCATCGTGTACCTGTTGGCGGTGGGTGAAGGTGGCATTGCTCAGCACACTTACCTTTGCCTCGGGGCAGTAGTGGTTACGCAGACGGATGGTGTCGTCGATAATCTCTGCAAAATGCGGATGGCAGGTCGGCTCGCCATTGCCGGCAAAGGTCAGCACGTCAGGTAGCTGTCCTTCGGCAGTCATCTCTTTGAGCTTCTGCTCAAGTGCTGACGCCACAGCCTCACGTGTCGGCATCGGCTGCTGCGGACGGTGGTCCTCGTTGAGTCCGCACTCGCAGTAGATACAGTTGAACGTACATACCTTGCCGTCAGGCGGCAACAGGTTGATGCCCAGCGACAGCCCCAGCCGCCTACTGTGTATTGGTCCGAATATCGGGGAAGGGTAAATGACTGTACTCATAAGATGATTAAGTTGCACGTTTTCACGCTGCAAAGGTACATTTTTTATTTAAATAACGCACGATTTCTTGGGAAAATCTCTCCTAAAGATTCACAGACGATAAAAAACGTTAAACTAAGGACATGCAGTAACAAATTCTTTATTCTTCATTCTTCATTCTTCATTTAAAATAGTACCTTTGCAGCTAAATTCGTAAATTACGTCTTAGAAAGTAATGGGAAAGAAGAAAAAGACCACCGGTAACCGTCATGGTTTACAGGTTGTAACTTTGTGTATCAGCACCACTATGGTGCTTGTTCTCTTGGGTATGGTAGTTTTTACCATCCTGACAGCATATAAGCTTTCGATTAACTTCAAGGAAAACCTAGTTGTGTCGGTTTGGTTGTTGGATGACATGTCGAAACAGGAGAGTGATTCGACGTGTGCTGTGCTACGTACCCGCCCTTATGTGCATGACATTACCTATATTGACAAGGAGCAGGCGAAGAAAGAGAACGACAAGGAGATGGGTATGACGGAAATAGAGGACGAAACATTCCTCGAAGGCAATCCGCTGCCGGCCTCTTTCGAGATTCGTCTGAATGAAGCCTATGTCAACCGCGACAGCGTGATGCTGATTGTTGAGCAGCTACGTGCAATGCCGAAGGTGGCAGAGGTGTTCTATCAGGAAGACTTGATGGACGAACTGAACTCGAACCTCAGCAAGCTCGGCCTTGTGCTCTTAGTACTGGCGGTGTTACTGACCATAGTGTCGTTCTCGCTCATCAGCAACAGCGTCAGACTCAGCGTTTATTCACGCCGTTTCATCATCCACACTATGAAGCTGGTGGGTGCCTCATGGGGTTTCATCCGCCGTCCGTTCTTGAAGCGTGCGGTGGGTGTGGGTATCGTGGCAGCCCTGTTTGCCATTGTGATTCTCGGTGCCGGCTTCTATGCTCTTTACATCCACGATCCACGCATTTTGGAAGTCATCACGTGGGTGGAACTGACCATTACCGGCGTTGCCGTGTTGCTGTTTGGCATTCTCATCACGGCGCTTAGCGCTTACCTTGCCGTAAATAAGTTCCTCAAGATGTCGGCAGGGGATTTGTATAAGATTTAAAAATGACTTATATGGATAGAAAGAATTTAGCATTTGACAAGGTGAACTTCATCCTGCTGGCTGTGAGCATGGCCGTCGTGATTCTCGGCTTCCTACTGATGAGCGGTGCGGGCAGCACGGAGACAGAGTATAACCCTGACATCTTCAGCGCCATGCGTATCAAGGTAGCTCCTGTGGTATGCTTCATCGGTTTCGTGTCGATGATTTATGCTGTTGTACGTAGGCCGAAGGATAAGCAATAAAAGACTATGGATTGGATTGAAACTATCATTATCTCCATTGTAGAAGGACTGACGGAGTTCCTGCCAGTGTCATCTACCGGTCACATGATTATAGCACAGAACCTGTTGGGTGTACCTCAGGGAGACCCCTTTGTGCATGCTTTTACGTTTATCATCCAGTTTGGTGCCATCCTTTCGGTGGTGTGCCTCTATTGGAAACGTTTTTTCCAGTTTGACAATACGCCGGCGCCAGAGGGTAGTTCGCTACTCAAGCGCCTGAAGCATAAGTATTATTTCTACTGGCTGCTCATCGTGGGCGTGCTGCCTGCTGTGATTATCGGTTTGGCAGCGAAGAAGTCGGGCCTGCTCGACTGGCTGCTCGACAGTGTGGAGGTGGTAGCTGTGATGCTCGTTGTGGGTGGTATCTTCATGCTCTTCTGTGACAAGTTGTTCAATAAAGGCAGCGATGCCAATCAGGTAAATGAGAAACGAGCCTTCAACATCGGTCTGTTCCAGTGTATCTCTGTTATCCCAGGCGTGTCTCGCTCAATGGCAACCATTGTCGGTGGTATGACACAGGGCCTCACCCGTAAGCGTGCTGCCGAGTTCTCGTTCTTCTTGGCCGTGCCCACTATGGCAGGTGCCACGTTGCTTGACTTGCTCGATTTGTTGAAGGAAGATGCGTCGTGGGCAACAGGACATAACATTGCCATGCTGGTGTTGGGCTGCGTTGTCGCTTTTGTCGTAGCGCTGCTGGCCATGAAATGGTTTGTCAGCTTCCTGACCAAATACGGCTTCAAGGCGTTCGGTATCTATCGCATTGTGGTGGGAGGAATCATCATCATTCTGCTGCTCACAGGTCATTCACTCGCAATGGTTGACTAATGAACTTCACGCAAGGCGAATTCATCTACTTGAACAAGCCCTACGGCATGACGTCGTTCGGAGCGCTGGCACGGGTACGCTTTCTCATCTCGCGGAAGGTGGGAGTGAAGCGTGTGAAGACCGGTCATGCCGGAACTCTCGACCCGTTGGCTACGGGGGTGCTCATCCTCTGTACGGGGAAGAAGACGAAGGAGATAGAGCGTCTGCAACTGCATAATAAGGAATACACGGCTACGCTGCAGCTGGGAGCTACGACACCGAGCTACGACCGTGAGCACGAGGTGGATGCCACCTATGCTACGGAGCACATCACGCGGGAGCTGATAGAACAGACGCTGCACCGCTTCGAGGGCGACATCATGCAGGTTCCGCCAGCCTATAGTGCCTGTAAGATAAACGGCGATCGCGCCTATAAGATAAAACGCAAGGGGCATGAGGTTGACCTACAGGCCAAGCCAGTACATATCGATGCCATTGAGCTGACGCATTTCGACCCCGAGACGATGCAGATGAGCATCCGCGTCAGCTGCGGCAAAGGCACCTATATCCGTTCGCTGGCTCGCGATATCGGTGAGGCATTGGGTAGTGGCGCCTATCTCACGGCACTATGCCGCACAAGGTTGGGAGATGTCCGCATGGAAGATTGCGTCACACTCGACGACTTCCCGCAGTGGCTTGATGCCCAGGAAATAGAAGACAACAGAGATAGTTGATAAGTTATGAGTTAATAGTAAATCGTCAAACCGTAAATTATATAGATGAAACTTTCACAATTCAGATTCAGACTGCCCGAAGAACTGGTGGCCCTCGAACCAACGCATCGTTTGTTCGACAACGAAGACGGTACCCAGGAGAAAGTATATCACCGCGACGAGTGCCGCCTGATGGTCGTACACCGCAAGAGTCAAACCATCAGCATGTTCAAGAAAGATGCCGATGGCAACGATACCGACCAGTATATGGAGTTCCGCGACATTGTGGACTACTTTGACGAAGGCGATACGTTTGTCTTCAACGACACGAAGGTCTTTCCTGCTCGTCTCTACGGTACGAAGGAGAAGACCGATGCCAAGATTGAGGTGTTCCTGCTGCGTGAGCTGAATCCCGAACTGCGGCTGTGGGACGTGCTGGTGGAACCTGCACGTAAAATCCGTATCGGCAATAAGCTCTTCTTCGACGAGGAGGGGCTGATGGTCGCTGAGGTGATAGACAACACCACCAGTCGCGGCCGTACGTTGCGCTTCCTGCACGACTGTAACCATGAGGAGTTCAAGAGAGAGCTCTTCGCATTAGGTGCCGCGCCGCTGCCGCGTTACATCGTCGAGAACCGTGATGCCAGCAAGGATGACATGGAGAATTTCCAGACCATCTATGCTCAGCATGAAGGCGCTGTCACCGCTCCTGCGTCAGGATTGCATTTCAGCCGTGAGTTGATGAAGCGCATGGAGATTCGGGGTATTAACTTCGCCTTTATCACCGTACACTGCGGACTCGGCAATTTTGAGACGATAGAGGTGGAAGACCTCACCAAGCATAAGATGAGCTCGGAACAGATGAAGATATCGACAGAAGCCTGCCGCATTGTCAACGATACAAAGGCTTCTGGACATCGCGTCTGTGCTGTGGGTGTCAGCACGGCACGTGCCACCGAGACAGCTGTGGGTACTGACGGACTGCTCAAGGAGTTCGATGGCTGGACCAACAAGTTCATCTTCCCGCCCTACGAGTTCGGTATGGCCGATGCCCTGATTGTCAATTTCTATCACTCTGAATCGACGATGCTGATGACGACGGCAGCCTTCGGCGGCTATGACATCGTGATGAAAGCCTACGACATGGCTGTTGAGCATGGGTATAAGTTCGGTTGCTACGGCGATGCCATGTTGATTGTTGATGACTAAGGTTTATTTGGGCCTGGGGAGTAATCTGGGCGACCGTGAGGAACATCTGCGCAGGGCGATAGTGTTGATAGGCGAACGGGTGGGGGAGGTACTCCGCCAGTCGTCCTTCATAGAGACGGAGCCGTGGGGTTTTGAGTCGGAAAACAGATTTCTCAACGCCGTCATTCTCTGCGAGACCGACCTTACACCGCGTCAGCTGCTCCGCACCACGCAGCAGATAGAGCGTGACATGGGAAAGAGCAGAAAGCATGCCACCGTGCGCAATCAACGTTCAACACAATTCAAAGATCGTCCCATTGACATTGATATCCTGCTCTACGATGACCTGACCGTGGATGAACCTGACTTGAAGATTCCTCACCCGCTGATGCAAGAGCGTGACTTTGTTATGATTCCCCTAAGAGAAATTAGAGACGAATAAAATACTTGCCACGCTTTACGCGGGTACCTTAATATATATACGCACGCGAAAGCTGTCATTCAGGCAATATAAAAGAAACCGCCCCGTAACTCTGATGAGCTGCGGGGCGATATTGTTTCTTGCCGTTTCGTGCAGATTACTTACGCAGGCCGAGAGCCTTGACGATAGCACGATAGCGATTGATGTCTTTGTTGTAAAGATACTTCAGGAGTTTGCGGCGACGACCTACCATCATGGTCAGCGAGCGTGCTGTAGCGTGGTCCTTGTGGTTCTTCTTCAGGTGCTCAGTCAGGTGCTGGATGCGATAGGTGAACAGTGCAATCTGGCTTTCTGCAGAACCGGTGTCTGCTGAGTTCTGGCCGTACTTCTCAAAGATCTCTACTTTTTTAGCTTGATCTAAATACATAATTGTTTAAATGATTAATAATTG
The DNA here is from genome assembly GCA_905233985.1 of uncultured Prevotella sp. Taxonomy (GTDB): domain Bacteria; phylum Bacteroidota; class Bacteroidia; order Bacteroidales; family Bacteroidaceae; genus Prevotella. The sequence goes on along the minus strand of CAJOFA010000001.1, from coordinate 82,784 downwards.
TTGCGTCATTAACATCTTTCAAACGCCCTTGGCAGCCTTAATCACAACGGCCTGACGTCGCCCGGATGCATCGGATTTTCCGAAACGCGGCTGCAAAGGTACGAATAAATGAGCAAAAAACCAAAACTTTTTTTGAGTTTTTTCGAATGAAAGTACTTTCGAACATCGTTCAGAGGTGCAACTTTTTTCTCATTCCTGCAAAGTTTTTCGAAGAAAATTCGTACCTTTGCACCCGAATTAAATAATTAACACATGCAGGATATCCGTAACATAGCAATTATTGCACACGTGGACCACGGCAAGACAACGCTCGTGGACAAGATGATGCTGGCAGGTAATCTGTTCCGTGAGGGCCAGAACCTGAGCAACCAGGTACTTGATGCCAATGATCTCGAGCGCGAGCGTGGTATCACCATTCTTTCAAAAAATGTTTCCATCAACTGGAAAGGAACAAAGATAAACATTATTGATACTCCGGGACACTCGGACTTCGGCGGCGAGGTGGAGCGCGTGCTCAATATGGCAGACGGTTGTCTGCTGCTCGTTGATGCCTTTGAGGGTCCCATGCCGCAGACCCGTTTCGTGCTGCAGAAGGCGCTGCAGATAGGACTGAAGCCCATCGTGGTGGTTAACAAGGTGGACAAACCCAACTGTCGTCCCGAGGAAGTCTATGAAATGGTGTTTGACTTGATGTTCTCCCTCAACGCTACGGAAGACCAGTTGGACTTCCCTGTCGTCTATGGCTCGGCCAAGAACGGCTGGATGGGTGAGGACTACAACACCCCGACGAACGACATCAACTATTTGCTGGATAAGATCATCGAGGTCATTCCCGCTCCGCAGCAGTTGGAGGGAACGCCCCAGATGCTCATTACCAGCCTCGACTATAGCAGCTATACAGGTCGTATCGCCGTAGGCCGTGTGCATCGTGGCATGTTACAGGATGGTATGCAAATCACCATCAGCCACCGCGACGGCTCGATGGAGAAGACGAAAATCAAGGAACTGCACACGTTTGAGGGCATGGGACATGTCCGCACCGACAAGGTGGAATGCGGCGATATCTGTGCTGTCATCGGATTGGAGAAGTTTGAGATTGGCGATACCATCTGTGACATCGAGAACCCCGAGCCACTGCCGCCCATTGCCATCGACGAGCCTACTATGTCGATGCTCTTCACTATCAATGACTCCCCGTTCTTCGGAAAAGAAGGTAAGTACGTGACCTCACGTCACATCAACGACCGACTGGAGAAGGAGTTGGAGAAGAACCTTGCCCTCCATGTGGAGCCGTTCGAGGATTCTACCGATAAGTGGATTGTCTCGGGACGTGGCGTGCTCCATTTGTCCGTGCTCATTGAGACCATGCGTCGTGAAGGTTATGAGCTGCAGGTCGGACAGCCGCAGGTGATCTATAAAGAAATAGACGGGAAGAAGTGCGAACCCATTGAGGAGCTGACCATCAATGTCCCCGAGGAGTTTGCCTCGAAGATGATCGACATGGTGACGCGCCGCAAGGGTGAGATGACATCCATGGAGAATCAGGGCGACCGCGTCAATATTGAGTTCGACATGCCGTCGCGTGGCATCATCGGACTGCGCACCAATGTCCTCACGGCATCGCAGGGTGAGGCTATCATGGCACACCGCTTCAAGGAGTACCAGCCCTACAAGGGCGACATCGAGCGCCGCGTCAACGGTTCCATGATTGCACTGGAGACGGGAACGGCCTATGCCTATTCCATTGACAAGTTGCAGGACCGTGGCAAGTTCTTCATCGAGCCAGGTGAGGAAGTCTATATGGGTCAGGTGGTCGGTGAGCATGTCCATGACAACGACCTCGTTATCAACGTGGCCAAGGCCAAGCAGCTCACCAATGTGCGTGCCAGCGGCTCAGACGAGAAGGCCCGTATCATCCCCAAGACTGTCATGTCGTTGGAGGAATGTCTGGAGTATATCAAGGAGGACGAACTGGTTGAGGTAACACCGCAGTCCATGCGTATGCGTAAGATCATTCTGGACCATGACCAGCGTAAGAAAGCCAATAAGTCATAACATTTAAACATTATACAAGTAGTCTATGAACACACTTCGTTGTTTTTCTATGGGACGTAAGTTGCTGGTGCTTTCTCTGGCACTGGCTTTTTGTCTGAATGTCGGCGCACAGCGTCGCGATGTTCATATCCTTTCCGTGAACGATATGCATGCCACCATTGAGGCGATGCCTCAGCTGGCTGCCATTGCCGACAGCCTGCGCACGCTCTATCCGTCGCTGCTGGTGTTTTCGGCTGGTGATAACCGCACGGGTAACCCGCTGAGCGATATGTATGAGCCGTCATCGTTCCCGATGGTTGCGCTGATGAACCAGATAGGTTTCAACGCTTCCGCGCTGGGAAACCATGACTTTGACATGCAGTCGTTGCCCAAGCTCATCGGGCTTTCCAACTTCCGCTATCTCTGTGGCAATGTCTTTGCCGATGCAGCGTCGGGTATTCGCACGCTTCCCTATCAGACCTTTGACGTCGATGGCGTGAGAGTCGGTGTCATCGGAGTCGTACAAATAGGAAATCACGGCATTCCTGCCACCCATCCCGATAACCTTCGTGGTGTCACTTTCCGTCCGGCAGAAGAGGTGTTAGGTCAGTACGATTGGATTAGTCGCCAGTGCGACGCTACGATTCTGCTGTCGCATCTGGGTTATGATGACGACGTGAAGCTGGCTAAGAAGTTCCCTTGGTTCGACCTGATTATCGGAGGCCATTCTCATACACAGCTTGATGCCGACGAGCCTTTGGCTAATGGCGTTCTCATCACACAGAACAGAAACAAGCTGCGCTTTGCCACGCACATCACGCTGACTGTTGACAGCGGTTATGTGGTTGCTAAGAAGGCCGAGTATATTCCGGTGCGCACGTTCAAGAGCAGGAACCAACTGATTGAGGCGATGGTTCATCACTTCAGTGATAATGCTTCTTTCCGTCGCGTGGTGGCACGTCTGGCCGCTCCGTTTGAGAACATCGAGGAGATTGGCTGTATGATTTGCGATGCCTACGTCAGCGAAGGACATGCTGACATCGGCATACAGAACCCCGGCGGCGTGCGTGTGGAGTCTATGCCTGAGGGTGACATCACCGTGCTTGACGTGCTGAAGATGGACCCGTTCTGTAACATGGGCGTGGAGATGGACCTCACTGGTAAGGAGGTGCTTGAGCTGTTAAATGCCTATAGCCAGGAGATTCGCAACCGTGTGCCATACGTCAGCGGCATCCTTTGTGAGATAACGCCTGAAAGCGACAACGATCAGATTGTCAAGAGTCTCCGTCTGCTGACGCTTGACGGTAAACCGCTTGACATGAAGAAGACCTACCGCGTGGTGACCAACAGCTACGTGTCAGCTACTACGAATACCCTTCGTCCAGAGCAAGTTCACATGATGAACACCGGAACTGCCGACATGATCATGCACTTCCTCGAGAAGCGCCGCATCGTCAACTATCAGGGTATCCGCTGTCATGTCATTCGCTAAACGCTCAACACTCAACACTCAACATGAAAATAGGTATCATCGTAGCAATGGACAAGGAACTGCGGCAGTTGCAGCAGCTCTTTGAAGGTGCCGACGTTCGCGTAGAGAAATGCGGCATTGGCAAGGTGAATGCAGCCCTTGGCGCACAGCGCATGATTAACGAGTTTCATCCTGATGTTATCATCAGTAGCGGCTGTGCCGGCGGCAATGGCGACGACATCCATGTGCAGGACGTGGTGGTCAGTACCGAGGTGTGCTATCACGACGTCTATTGTGGCACGGCTATCGACAACACGACGCAGTACGGACAGGTGCAGGGAATGCCTGTACGTTTCAATGCCGACGAGAATTTGCTGCGAATAGCGGTAGCAAACCACTCACCACTCACCACTCACCACTCACCACCAAAAATCCACCCCGGCCTCATCGTTACCGGCGACTGGTTCGTGGACACCAAGGAGAAGATGCGTTCCATCATTGAGAAGTTCCCCGAGGCAAAGGCCGTTGACATGGAGTCGGCAGCCATTGCACAGACCTGCTATATCAACAAGGTGCCGTTCATCTCGTTCCGTGTCATCAGTGACATGCCGCTCTACGACACCGATGCCTCCCAGTATCATAACTTCTGGGACACCGTGGCCGACCACTCATTCCAAGTCACAAGGGCCTTCGTGGAAAGTCTCTAAACTTCAAACATCAAACTTCAAAGTTTATGGAGGTCATACAGAGTTTCACCATCGACCACACCCGCCTGAAGCCGGGCATCTATGTCTCACGCGAGGACAAGGGCTTCACCACCTTCGACCTGCGCATCACAGAGCCGAACAAGGAGCCAGCCGTTGCCCCTGCCGCCATGCATAGCTTGGAGCACCTGATGGCTACCTGGTTCCGCAACTCCGAGGCAAAGGAAGATGTGGTATATGTAGGCCCTATGGGATGTCTCACGGGCATGTATATCGTCATGACGGGGACATACAGCGTAGAGGATATGCGACGCTTGACCATCGAGTGCCTCCAGTGGATTCTCCTGCAGACGGAAGTGCCTGCCACCGAACCGCAGTCCTGTGGCAACTACCTGCTGCATGACCTCCCGATGTGTAAATGGGAGAGTGCCCGCTATCTTGACCGCCTGGAGAACGATTTCCATAGCGAGTACACCAAACTACAGATAACCCTCGACGACGGCAAGGTCTTTGCCGACGCATAATAATCATTAAAAACTTAACACTTATGAAACGAATAATCATTGCATCTGCATTAGCGCTGGTATGCCTCGGAGCATCGGCGCAGGCGGTTGACAACACAGTTACACGCACCACGAAACCGAGAACGGCGAAGATTGCCAAGAAGAAACCCGTGAAACTCGATAGAGTGAAACGTGAAGTCAAGATTGAACGAGACGTTCCCATCAAGGTTGACCGCAATGCCCAGATCCGCAGGGAAGAGCCCGTGGCCAACATGGACACCCTGAAGGTTAAAAAGCGCCGCATCACTCCCAGAAAGCCCAACAAGCCGACGAAGTAGCTTGAACTTCTTAGTTCAAAAGACATCATAGGAGCTTTCGAGCTCCTTTTTTTCTCATCTGGATGAGTACCCTTATTTTTTTTCGCTTTCTCTTCGCTAAGTCGAAATTTTGCGCTATCTTTGCACCGTAAATATTTTAGTTTATGAAGAATTGGAAGAATTGGCTGCCCGACGTGGTGGCAGTTGTTGTGTTTGCCGTGATAGCCTTTGCTTATTTCTATCCGGCTGATGTTGAGAACCGCATTCTGTTCCGTCACGACTCGTCGGCAGGACTGGGTGCCGGACAGGAGGCGTCGGAGTATCTGCACCGCACGGGTGAGGTAACGCGATGGTCGAACGCTATCTTCAGCGGTATGCCAACCTATCAGACGGCGCCGTCGTACGACTCGGCCGACGTGCTCAACACAACCATCAAGGCCTATCACCTGTGGCTGCCCGAGAATGTGTGGTATGTGTTTGTCTATCTGTTAGGCTTCTACATCCTGTTGCGTGCGTTCAACTTCAAGCAGTGGATGTCGATGCTCGGTGCCGTGGTGTGGGCGTTCTCCAGTTATTTCTTCATCATCATTGCCGCCGGCCACATCTGGAAGGTGATGGCGCTGGCCTATCTGCCGCCGATGATTGCCGGTATTGTGCTTGCCTATCGTGGCAAATACCTGTGGGGCTTGGTGGTGACGGCCCTCTTCACCGCCTTTGAAGTCAATGCCAACCACGTGCAGATGACCTATTACTACCTGTTCATCATTGCCGCTATGGTGATTGCGTTCATCATAGAAGGGGCTCGCAAGAAAGACTGGAAACATGTTGGTAAGGCCACTGGCGTCTGTGTCGCTGGTGCGCTGATCGGTATCTGCCTGAACCTGTCGAACCTCTATCATACGTGGGAGTACGGTCAGGAATCGATGCGCAGCAAGAGTGAGCTGGTGAAGTCCAATGCCGCCAACCAGACGAGCAGCGGACTGGACCGTGACTACATCACGCAGTGGTCGTATGGCATTGGTGAGACGTGGACGCTGCTTGTCCCCAACACGAAGGGCGGTGCCTCGATGCCCATCTCCCAAAGTGAGACAGCGATGGAACATGCCGACCCGCAGCTGCAGGAATTCTTCCAGCAGGTGTTTGGCATGAGTCCCTATGACAATTTCTATCAGTACTGGGGTACGCAGCCCGGCACGAGCGGTCCCGTCTATGTGGGTGCCTTTGTGCTGTTCCTGTTTATCCTCGGCCTGTTCATCGTGAAGGGTCCCATGAAGTGGGCGCTGCTGGCTGTTACCGTGCTGAGCATCCTGCTGTCGTGGGGAAAGAACTTCATGCCCTTCACGGACTTCTTCCTTGACTATTTCCCCATGTATGCGAAGTTCCGCACGGTGGCGAGCATCCTGGTTATAGCAGAGTTCACCATTCCCCTGCTGGCTATGCTGGCGCTGAAGCAGTGGGTAGGGTTAAAGGTGGAGGGTGGAAGGTTAAAGGAGAATACCTCTGACGCAGACAAATCTCCCTCCACCCTCCACCTTCAACCCTCCACCAAATACCTTTGGATTTCCTTGGCCCTCACCGCAGGCATCTGTCTGCTCTTTGCGTTGATGCCTGGCGTCTTCTTCGACTTCAACAGCGCTGCCGACGCACAGACCGCCACGATGATGAACCAGCAGATTGTCAAACTGTTGGGCGACCATCCCGACATCCTGGCACAGTATCAGACCGTTGTGGCCCGACTGCTGCCCAGTCTGGAGGAGATGCACCGTTCCGTCTTTGTGGCTGACTGCTGGCGTTCGTTCTTCATCATATTGATTGGTGCGGCCCTCATGCTGCTCTACCGCTACAAGAAGCTACGTGCCAGCTGGATGGTCATTGCGCTGACGGTGCTCTGTCTGGTTGACATGTGGCAGGTGAACAAGCGTTACCTCAACGATGGCATGTTCGTGGACAAGGCTGCCCGTGAGAACCCCATCCGTCCGACACATGCCGACGAGCAGATTCTGCAGGACAAGTCGCTCGACTACCGTGTGCTGAACATGACGACCAATACGTTCAACGAGAACGAGACATCGTTTTTCCATAAGAGCATCGGCGGTTATCATGCTGCTAAGATGCGCCGTTATCAGGAACTGATTGACGCTCACATCATGCCCGAGATGCAGCGGCTGTTTGCCTTGCTGCCTGAGGTGAACTATGAGCTGAACCAGTTGCCGGCAGACAGCGTGATGCCTGTGCTCAACATGCTCAACACGAAGTATATCATTACCGCCGTGGGCAACCAGCCCGTGCCTATCCAGAACTATCAGACCTACGGGAATGCCTGGCTGGTCGATAAGGTGAACTATGTCGATAATGCCAATCAGGAACTCGAAGCACTCGGAAAGCTGCCACTGCGCCATGAGGCTGTGGCCGACAAGCAGTTTGCCGATGTGTTAGGCAACAGCGTCGAGCAGGACACGCTCAGCCGTGTCACCATCGACAAGTACGAGCCTAACCAGCTGACCTATACCGTTAATTCGGGCAAGGGCGGCGTGGTTGTGTTCTCGGAAATCTATTATCCTGGATGGACGGCCACCATCGATGGCCAGGAGGCTGAGCTGGGACGTGTGAACTACGTGCTGCGTGCCTTGTGTGTCGGACCAGGTAAGCACGAGGTGGTGCTGTCGTTCTTCCCCCGTACGGTGAAGACCACCGAGACCATTGCCTATATCTCCTATGGCGTGCTGCTGCTCGTCATCCTGCTGGCTGCTTACTTCGGGTGGAAACAGCGTAAGGAGGCATAAATACTGTTGGCATGAAGAAGTTGCTTTCGCTTCCTCCCAATCTGGTTGACAGCTTCCACGACGTGACGGGGCTGAGCCGTGATGAATACTTCTGCACGTGTGACCCCGTGGGGCACCGCTTAGGCAGTGGGGGAGGGACGGCGTGGCTGTTAAACGCTGACTATCGTGAAGCATGTAGAACCGAAAGTCTGGAGTTTGCTGAATGGCTTGCCAAGGAGAAGCGCATTCTGCTTCATGCCGGAGGACAGAGCCGACGATTGCCAGCCTATGCCCCCTCGGGAAAGATACTGACACCTGTGCCGGTGTTCCGATGGGAACGCGGACAACGCCTGTCACAAAACCTGCTCTCACTACAGCTGCCGCTCTATGAGCGTATCATGGCGGCTGCCCCCGAACGACTGCACACGATGGTAGTCAGCGGTGACGTACTCATCTTGGCCGATGCTAAACTGTCGCCCGTACCCGATGCCGATGTGGTGTGTTACGGCTTGTGGCTTGATGCATCGGTGGCGAAGAATCACGGTGTGTTTGTCTGTGACCGTCGCACGCCCCATGTGCTGAAGCAGATGTTGCAGAAGCCTACGCCAGAGACGCTTGCCGACTTACAGCGACAACATTTCTACTTGACTGATATCGGTGTGTGGCTGCTCAGTGACCGTGCTGTGGAGTTGTTGATGAAAAAGAGCCTCACCCCCGACCCCTCTCCAAAGGGCGAGGGGAGTGAATACATTGGAGCCTCCAACATTCCGCTTCATGAGTACGATCTTTACAGCGAATTTGGCGGTGCCTTGGGCACTCATCCCGTTCTGGATGACCCTGAACTGCGTGAGTTGACCGTTGCCGTCGTTCCCCTGACGGGCGGTGAGTTCTATCATTTCGGTACCTCGCGTGAGATGATTTCCTCGACGATGTCCGTACAGAACCGCGTCAATGACCAGCGGCAGATTATGCACCACGACCGCAAACCGCATCCCAGCTGCTTCGTACAGAACGCTATTGTGCGCTGTCCGCTTACTGCTGACAATACCAATATATGGATTGAGAACAGCTACGTGGGTGAGCACTGGACGCTGACGCATGACAACATCGTTACTGGTGTGCCGCGTAATGACTGGCATGTGACGCTGCAGCCTGGTGAGTGTATTGACATCGTACCTATCGGCGAGACGCAATACTGCGTGCGCCGCTATCATATCGACGACCGCTTTGCCGGAGCCGAGCAGCAGGAAAAGCGCTTCCCAGTCCTGGAAATCCCAGAAAACCCAGAGGTCCCAGAATACTCAGAGGCCCCAGTGGCCCCAGCCCCCCCAGCCAATCCAGCTTTGCTCTCGGCTGAGGACATTAGCACGCAGGCTAACCTGCGGCGGCTGTTTGCCCAGCGTGCAGCGTTTACGGGCGAGAACTGGCCCGCTATTGCCGCCAACTGGGAGCATAGTGTGTTCTATCAGCTGGACCTCGACGATGCAGCACAGCAGTTTGCTGCACATCGTCTGCCCCTGCCGGCACCGTTGCCCGACACCGCTCCGCTGCTGACGCGTATCAGCGATGCCATGTTCCGCGGTGAGCGTGAACGGGCCTTTGCGTTATTAAGGGACGGAGTTACTGCGTATGGATTACGGAAGACGGAGGATGGTAGTCCTAAACTCTCCGTCATGTCCGACCAGATTGTTTGGGCACGCTCACCAGTGCGTATTGACATTGCCGGTGGTTGGACGGACACACCGCCTTACTGTCTGATAGAGGGCGGCAACGTGGTCAACCTTGCCATTGAGCTGAATGGTCAGCCTCCGTTGCAGGCATACGTCAAGCCGTGTCGTGAGCCGCACATCATTCTGAGAAGCATCGACCTCGGTGCTACGGAATGTGTGGAGACCTATGAACAATTGTCTGCCTATAACAAGGTTGGCTCACCGTTCTCTATTCCCAAGGCTGCCTTGGTGCTTGCCGGTTTTACTCCTGACATGCATTTCTCTACCCTGCGTGCACAGCTGGAGGACTTCGGCTGTGGCATTGAACTGACGCTGCTTTCGGCAGTTCCTGCTGGCAGCGGACTGGGCACCAGCTCCATTCTGGCCGCTACGGTGTTGAGTGCGCTCAGCGACTTCTGTTCGTTGGCATGGGACAAGAACGAGATAGGGCGTCGCACGCTGATGCTGGAGCAACTGCTCACCACTGGTGGTGGCTGGCAGGACCAGTTTGGTGGTTTGCTCGGTGGCGTCAAACTGTTGCAGACGGAGCCTGGCTTCGTGCAGTCGCCTGTTGTCCGTTGGTTGCCCGATGACCTCTATACACAGCCCGAATATGCGGCGTGTCACCTCTTGTATTATACAGGCATCACCCGCACAGCGAAGAAGATACTGGCTGAGATAGTGCGACGTATGTTCCTCAACCAGCACGAGCAGCTCCTGCTGCTGCGTGACATGAAGCAGCACACGCTCGACATGTACGAAGCCATCCAGCGTCATGACTTCGATGGGATGGGGCGGCTGATGCGCCGCACATGGCAGCAGAACCAACAGCTTGACAGTGGCACCAATCCCGATGCCGTGCGTTCACTGACCGACCTTGTCGATGACCTTTGCTTAGGCTATAAGCTGCCTGGTGCCGGCGGTGGCGGTTATCTGTATATGGTGGCTAAAGACCCTGATGCGGCAGCACGTATCAAACAGATCATCAATGACCACCAGCCCAACCGCAATGCCCGCTTCGTGGAGATGACGCTGAGTAAGAAAGGCACGCAGGTCAGCCGCAGCTAAGAATAAATCGTTCAATAATCAACAGAAGAGATGGAATTCAGAACCATTGTTGATGTTCCAAAGCCAGAGGTTCAGATAGAACCGCATGAGGAAGTGCTGTTTGTCGGCTCCTGTTTTGCTGACAGCATCGGACAGCGCTTTCAGGAAGAGCAGTTTCCTGCTGTCATCAACCCTTATGGTACAATGTATAACCCCGCCAGCGTGCTGCATACGCTGGAAAGGATGAGGGATGAAGAAGTACAGATGACGGAAAAGAAGTGGGCCTTCCTCACGCTGGGCACGAATCATGTGTATATAGAAAAGGCTACGGGCGAGATTGTGGATAACTGCCAGAAGCGTCCTGCGGCGCTGTTTCAGGAAAAGGAACTGACCGTCGAAGAGTGTGTGGGCTATTTGCAGCGTGTGGTGGAACTGCTGCGCAGTTGCTGTCCTGACGTGAATATTGTGCTGACCGTCAGTCCCATCCGTTACCGCAAATACGGCTATCATGAGAGCCAGTTGTCGAAGGCCACGCTGCTGCTGGCGGTGGATCAGATAATACATCCCTCCACCCTTCACCTTCCACCTTCCACCCTTTATTACTTCCCTGCCTATGAGATTATGATGGATGAATTGCGTGACTACCGCTTCTATGCTCCTGACATGCTGCACCCGAGTGAGCAGGCTGTGGATTACCTGTGGGAGCGGTTGGTGGAAGCGTATTTCTCACCTGCTGCCCGCCAGTGGCTTACTGACTGGCAACCTGTGAAGCAGGCTTTGGCACACCGTCCGTTCCAACCGGATGGTGAAGAATATCGTGCGTTTATGGATAAAACTATGTTAAAAGTAGAAGCGTTACGGGAAAAATATCCTACCTTTGCATACCAAAAGTAATCAGACAATGAAATACTCTATAGAGAAAATCACCACGCTCATGGGAGCACGACGTATCGGCAAGGCCGATGCACAGATTCGCTGGCTGCTGACCGACAGCCGTTCGCTTTGCTTTCCCGAAGAGACGCTGTTCTTTGCGCTGAAGACTAATCGCAACGATGGTCATCGATATATTGAAGACCTCTACCGCCGAGGTGTGAAAAACTTTGTGGTGGAGGCCTCCTATGGGGCAGGGGCTGTCAATGACGCCAACTTCCTTGTTGTCCCTTCACCTCTTGAGGCCTTGCAGCGGTTGGCAGAACGTCATCGTGATGAGTTCAACATCCCCGTAGTGGGCATCACGGGAAGCAATGGTAAGACGATGGTGAAGGAGTGGCTTTATCAGGTGCTCTCTCCCGACCGTCGCGTCACCCGTTCCCCCAAGAGCTATAACTCACAGATAGGCGTTCCGCTCAGTGTGTGGCTCATGGACGAGCAGACTGACGTGGCACTCATCGAAGCAGGCATCAGTCAGCCAGGAGAGATGCAGGCTTTGGCCGACATCATCCAGCCAACCATCGGCGTACTGACATCACTCGGCGCTCCCCATCAGGAGAATTTCCGTTCGATGGAAGAGAAGTGCATGGAGAAGTTGCAGCTGTTCCACGATGCCAAGGTGATTATCTATAATGCTGACGACGATCTTGTCAGCCGTTGTGTCCGTCGCAGTGGTTTCAAGGGAGAGAAGATTGGTTGGCGCCTTGCCGGACAGCAGGCAACGGCCAACGGCCTGCAGATAACCCTCTATACTCCACCTTCCACTCTCCACCTTCCACCTTCTACGACCTACCAGCTGCCTTTCATTGACGAGGCATCGGTAGAGTGTTCGCTGGCGGTTGCTGCCACAGCGCTTTATCTCGGCGTGACACCTGAGCAGCTGGACGAGCGAATGTCACACCTCGAACCTGTCGCCATGCGCCTGGAGGTAAAAGAGGGACAGCATGGCTGTACGCTCATCAATGACTCTTACAACTCAGACATCAACTCGCTGGACATTGCATTGGACTTCATGCAGCGCCGTGAGGAGACCACGCGTACCCTGATACTCAGTGACATTTTCCAGAGCGGTATGGACGATGCAGCGCTCTATGCTGAGGTCAACAGCCTCTGTATGAAGCGTGGTGTCACGAAGCTCATTGGCATAGGTCCCCGCATCAGTGCCCAGCATGCAGCCTTCCATATTCCTAACGCCATCTTCTTCGCCACCACAGATGACTTCCTTTCCAGTGAGGCTTTTCTCTCACTGCATGATGAGGTGATCCTGATTAAGGGAGCCCGTCCGTTTGGCTTTGACCGCATCACGGAACTGCTGGAGCAGAAGGTGCATGAGACGATTCTTGAGGTTGACCTCAATGCGGTAGTCAACAACCTGAACTATTACCGCTCGTTCCTGAAACCCGAAACGAAACTGGTGTGCATGGTGAAGGCCGATGCCTATGGTGCCGGTGCCGTCGAGGTGGCCAAGACGCTGCAGGAGCACCGCGTCGATTATCTTGCTGTGGCTGTTGCCGATGAAGGTGTGGAGCTGCGCCGCAACGGTATCACGCAGAACATCATGATCATGAATCCCGAGATGACAGCCTTCAAGACCATGTTTGACTATGACCTGGAGCCAGAGGTTTATTCCTTCCGACTGATGGAGGCGCTTATCCGTGCTGCCGAGAAGGAAGGCATCACCGGCTGGCCTGTGCATATTAAACTGGACACAGGCATGCACCGTCTTGGCTTCGACCCCGAGAAGGATATGGACGAGGTGATAGCACGACTGAAACGACAGACTGCCATCATCCCGCGTTCTGTCTTCTCACACTTCGTAGGTAGTGACAGCGATGACTTCGATAACTTCTCACGGATGCAATTCGAGAAGTTCGATGCTGCCAGCCGTCGGTTGCAGGAAGCCTTCAGCCATAAGATACTGCGTCACATGGACAACTCCGCCGGCATAGAGCATTTCCCCGAGCGCCAGCTTGATATGTGCCGGTTGGGATTAGGACTCTATGGCGTTGACCCGCGTAACAACCGTATTCTCAGCACTGTCAGCACCTTGAAGACCACCATCCTACAGCTGCGCCATGTGCCGAAGGAGGAAACAGTAGGCTACAGCCGCAAGGGTGTGCTGAAGCGCGACTCACTGATTGCCGCCATCCCCATTGGCTATGCTGATGGACTGAACCGTCACTTGGGACGTGGTGCCTGCTATTGCTTAGTGAACGGCCAAAAGGCGCCCTATGTCGGTAACATCTGTATGGATGTGGCAATGATAGACGTCACAGACATTCCTGACGTCCATGAGGGAGATACTGTGGAAATCTTCGGTAAGAACCTGCCCGTTACCGTACTCAGCGATGCGATAGAAACCATCCCCTACGAAGTGCTTACAGCCGTGAGCCAGCGTGTGAAGAAGGTTTATTATCAGGATTGATTGACGAAAGAAAACAATAATAACAGATATAATGAGTGCACTTCAAACAACAAAGATGACCAACTATCGTTGGATTATTTGCGCGATGTTGTTCTTCGCCACAACCGTCAACTACATGGACCGTCAGGTGCTGTCGCTGACGTGGAAAGACTTTATTGCGCCCGAGTTCCACTGGACCGATGCCAATTACGGCACCATTACCGGACTGTTCTCCATTTTTTATGCCATTGCCAACCTCTTCGCAGGAAAGTTCATCGACTGGATGGGGACTAAGAAGGGTTACCTCTGGGCCATCTTTGTCTGGTCGCTCGGAGCTGTGCTTCATGCTGTAAGTGGTATTATTACCAGTGGCATACTTACGGGAAACTGGCTCGTTGGTTACGACCCTGCAAAAGGCTTTATTGCAGATTATATGGTTTCAGGAACGGCACCGGCCTGGTTTGCGTCGTTTGTTGAGTTCCTGCGTGCCATGCCTTCATGGATGCAGTGGTTGACTTCTCTGCTGGTCAGCGACGGTGCCATCAATTCCATGCTGGCAGTCTCTACCGTCAGCGTGTGGATATTCCTTGCTTTCCGACTCGTCCTTGCTGTTGGTGAGGCCGGTAACTTCCCCGCAGCTATTAAGGTGACAGCAGAGTACTTCCCCAAGAAAGACCGTGCATTCTCAACCTCTATATTTAATAGCGGAGCATCAGTAGGCGCACTGGCAGCCCCTGCCACTATCCCCCTGTTGGCACGTGCCTGGGGTTGGGAGATGTCGTTTATCATCATTGGTGCATCAGGCTTTATCTGGATGGGACTATGGATGTGGCTCTACGAGAAGCCCCATAAGAGCAAGTTCGTGAATCAGGCTGAGCTGAACTACATTGAGCAGGACAACGATGTTGCCGAAGTGCAGAACAAGGTAGAGGCGAAGGAGGAAAAGACCATCCCGTTCTGGAAGTGCTTCACCTATAAGCAGACGTGGTCGTTCATCGTAGGTAAGTTCATGACCGACGGCGTATGGTGGTTCTTCCTGTTCTGGGCGCCAGCCTATTTCAGCGACCAGTACGGTTTCACGTCAGACTCTACAATGGGTATTCTGCTTATTTTGACGCTCTATGCCATCGTCACCGTCGTCTCCATCGGTGGTGGTTACTTGCCCACCTATTTCGTTGAGAAGATGGGTATGAACCCCTACCTGGGCCGTATGCGTGCCATGCTCATCTTCGCCTGCTTGCCCCTGCTGGGTCTGCTGGCACAGCCTCTCGGTGGCATCAGCGCCTGGTGGCCCGCCATCCTCATCGGTTTGCTCGGTGCCGGACACCAGGCTTGGTCAGCCAACCTCTTCTCCACCATCGGCGACATGTTCCCCAAGTCAACCATTGCCACCATCACCGGCATTGGTGCCATGGCTGGAGGTTTGGGTTCCTTTGCTATCAACAAGGGTTCTGGTAATTTCTTCGACTGGTCTGCCGGCTCATTCAGTTTTAATGGCGAGACGCTGGTGATGACCCGCGATAATATCGAGAAGGCTTTTAGCCTGACGAAGGGCACTATTGAACCGGGAACATTGGCATCGGATATGATGCAGTTTGTCACCGATCATGGTGGTCAGATGCTCACAGAGCCCTGGACAGCTTTCAGTTTCGAGGGTAAGCCCGCTGCCTACATGGTCGTGTTCTGCATCTGCGCCGTGGCTTATCTCATCGGCTGGGTCATCATGAAGACCCTCGTGCCGAAGTACAAACCTATTGTGGTGGAGTAAATCAATAAAAATACAGCCCGTAGCTACTTGGTGAGGAAACCTTGTCGCTGGAGGGCGTCGAGGAGGGTGGCAGACATGGCTTCGTTATCCTTGCGGGTGTAGCGGATGTCGGTGAAAATCTGTGCCAGCGTCTCCTTGTGATTAATCTCGCAGAAGTGGCGGTTCTCCTCTAACTGCTCCTTCGCTGTGTAGTAACGGTCAATGTCTGCGGCAGAATAGTCGCGGTAGGTTTCGTTGTGTACGAAGGATTCCAGCGGCAGACGGTCGGACAGAGGAGGCTCCTCGGCTGGCCAGCCAGCGGTGAGCGTGGCGACAGGGAAGGTGAGACGCGGCAACTGCAGCGTGTCAATAATCAGTTGTGGCATATAGACCGTGGTACCCAGATAGCAGAGGCCAAGCCCTTCCTCTTCGGCAAGGTTACAGAATGTCTGCGTGAACAGCAGGGCATCGATGGAGGCATTGAAGAACGACAGCAAGTTGTCGTAGCCAGGCGAGGCGTTGCGATGCAGGCACCACTGTGTGGTACGGTTGAAGTCTGCACAGACGGTCAGCACCACGGGCGCTTGTGTCACCATCGACTGATTGAAGTGGGCAGGTGCCAGCCGCTCTTTCATCTCAGCAGAGCGCGTCACGACCACGCTATAGAGCTGTAGGTTGCCCATAGTCTGTGTTCGTGATGCCTCTGTGAATAGTCGGTTGAGCAGCGCGTCGCTAACCTCCTGGTCGCTGTATTTCCTGATGCTACGCCGGGTGTTGATGGTCTTCATCTGTGGAAATGTTGGAATGTCTGATTTTTACTCCAGAACCTTGGTCACTTCGGCAATGCTCTTGACCTGCACATCACCGTCTTTCTCCACCCAGACGCGGCCAATCTTCTTATCGACCTTCTTCACCTTATAACCGCTGCGGTAGGTGCCAACCCATTCAGCCCATACCATGTCGCCCTTCTTGATGTCCTCCTTGAAGGGAACGAGTCGGCAGTCGGCCTTCCTATAAGCTGCAACTTTGTCACCCCAGCCAAGCACGATGACCTTGCCCTCGGCTTCATGTATCAGCGTGGCGCATATCCAGGTGTTACCCGAACGGATAGCAACCTGTGCACCGCTCTGCCATTCGTTGTCTTTAATTACCGTGAAGCTGCCGGGCTTCAGTTTCGTGTCGGCAAACTTCTTGGCGAAATTGAAATTGTCGTTCTTATCGTCATAGTTCAGGTCGAGGAAATCAGCCTCGGGCTCTGCGGGATTGTCATCATCGGTGATGATGGCACGCTGCAAGCCGCTTCCTCCCTGCCACCAAGTCAGCACGATGTCACCCTCCTTAGCGCGAGCAGACTTGTCGAGCGGGATAATCAGGGCATTGGGCATCTCTACGTCGCGATCCACAATAGACTTCGGCATACCCACCTTGGTCATTTCGGTGCTATAGAAGATGAGCGTAGCTTCATCCACTCTCTTGTTGTCTTTCAGGGCTCTGGGGTAGAAACTGTAGCAGCTCAGCACCCACTGGCCGGGTTCAGCCTCAATCTTGAAGTCCTGCGGGAAGTCCCAGGGGAAGGGATTAACGTCTTGAGCCATTGCCATGCAGCTGAACAATGACATTGCCATGCAAATAATTGTCTTTTTCATTTCTGGTTGTTTTTGGATGTGATTAAATAATATAGTTTGATCTAAATCTCATTTCGTCGGCAAAAGTACCACTTTTCAGGCAAATCACCAAAGATTTTGTTTGTTTTCTATCGTCCGCACTTTTGTAATTTAATTTATTTTGCAGAGCAATATCAGTAGTTAGGGAAAATTATTTCTCTAACCAGCGAGATTTTATTTCCCTAGTTAGGAAAAAAAGAAACCAGCGTTTCAGTTATTTCAGTTATTTCAGTTATTTCAGAGGCTTATTTGTATTTCAAACTTTCTTCTTTATATTATATAACTACTTAATATATAATAAGTTAACATATATAATAATATAAAATAGAAGAATATGTTACCCCTCGAAAACTAACTGAAATAACTGAAACTGAAACGCCCGGTCTGTACGGTTTTATCTAAAATGCAGAAAATCAATAAGATACGACGTTCCTAAACCAACTAAACCTGTGACACCAAACCTTCTCTGGGACAAAAATAACCTCAAAAACCCCTCTTTTACGCATGATTTTAAACAAAAATGGTCACGAATTGCTTACAAATGATCAAAAATCAATCAATAATAGGTTTCATTTTGAGCGGGCTTTTTGTCACTATTTCAGCCTTTATAGCAGAAAAAACCAGTCTCAATAGTAGAAAACCAATGCCTGAAGGTGAGAAAATCATCCACAACAATCGAGCCAACCATAGCCTGCCTACGAAAAAGGTTTGGAGCCCCAAGCAAACCATACAAGAACCCCAGGCAAACGCATCGAAAGCCCGAAGCAAGCGACCCGTTTGCTCGGTTTAAACGCATCGAAAGCTCGTAGTAAACGATGCGTTTGCTCGGTCCAAACTTGACAGCCGATTACAAAAAGGGCCACGAATTGCTCACGAATGAGCAATAATAAGTATATTGGAGAATAATCTCGGCACTTCTTTTTTCTAAAAAAGCAAATAATGGTCATCTCGTGTTGAGGCAACCATTGTCTGTACTTGAGGGAATCATCTCCTCAACCCCAGCCAATCATCTCCTGCAGTCGAGCCAACCATCTCCTCAACCCGAGAAGATTACTAGCTCAAACCGATGAACACGAATGGTCACAAATGCCCACAAATCTATCATAAATATTTGTGTTTCGGCAGAAAAGAAACTCAAAGAGCTAGCCGCAAGCCGAGGTAGCCGGCCCGATAGCTAGACGAGTAGTAGAATCGACTCGACACGCGGCAATCCACCGCGTTGTCGTTCGAACTTCCCCCACGACGTACGCGGCCAGGACTCGAAGATGGGCCTTTCGGATTCGTCTGGCTGCCGGATGAATAGCCATCATACCAATCGCCACACCATTCCTCCACGTTGCCCGCCATATCATAAAGCCCAAGCTCGTTCGCACGTTTTGTGCCCACGTCGTGCGTCTGTCTGCCGCTGTTATAAATATCCCAAGCAACATCATCAATAATGTTACTACCAGCATACTTGTAGCCTTTACTACGGTTGCCACCACGTGCGGCATACTCCCACTCTGCCTCTGTAGGCAGGCGGAAGTTCTTACCTGTCAACTGGTTCAACTTTATAATAAACGTCTGGCAGTCCTCCCAGCTCACGTTCTCCACAGGACGCTTGGCACCTTTGAAATTAGAGGGATTGCTGCCCATAACCGCCTGCCACAACTCCTGCGTCACCTCCGTCTCACCAATACTGAACGTTGATAATGTCACTTGATGCGCTGGTTTCTCGTTTTTTTCGCCCTGCTCGCTCGTGGCACCCATCGTGAACGTACCGCCTTCCACGCCAACCATCACAAATGAGACGCCATTCACCGTAATAGTCTCATTAGAACGTGGCAGCAGGAAGAAGACCGCCAAGGCGATAATGGCCACAGCCGCCATGCCGATGCCAGCATACAGGGCGACGGGCTTTTTCTTCTCTTCGGCGACGGGATTGTCTTGCGGGATTGCAGGGGAAGGAGTAACTGATGGAGGGTTTGGGGAGATTTCCGTCTTTTCGTCCTTCGGCTTCTTCGTCACAATCTCTGTTTCCTCCTCTACGCGGGGTGTATCCACTTTCCTCTCTTTCGGAGAGGGGGCGGAGTTGAGGCTGTTGAGGCTCTTCATCACTTCGGCGACGCTCTGCGGGCGCTCGTCAAAACGAGGTTGCATCATCCACTCAATGAGCTGGCACATTCGTTGGCTGACAGTTGCAGGATAGTTCAACGGTTCACGAGCTATCAGCAGTTCGCTAGCTGTTGGTGGCATCTGGTTGGTCAGCATCTTATAGAGCGTAGCGCCCAAGGCATAGATGTCCGTCCACGGGCCAAGGTTCTTGGCACTCTGCTCCTGCTGCTCCAACGGGGCATAACCTGGTGTGTAGGTCATAGCCGAGGACGTGAACAGGCTCATGCCCTCACCAGCATGCATCTGTTTCGAAGCACCAAAGTCAATGAGCTGAACATTACCCGATGACTCCAGCATGATATTGGCGGGCTTGATGTCCAGATGATACATGCCTTGCTTATGAACCACCGACAGGGCATCCAACACCTGATTAAGAATAGACAGCACTTCCTGTTCACCAAGAGGCTGACCTATACGCTTCATCTTATCAGCAACAGACTCGCCGCAAATCAAATCCATAACGTAATAGGCCGTACCGTTCTCTTCAAACAAGTCGTGAACAGGCACGATGTGTTCGTGTTTCAGTTTACGCAGTCGGCGTGCTTCCTTCTTGAACTTCTCACGCTGTTCCGTGAACTGCTTCGTATTGCTCTTCACGCCGACAGTAACCGTGACGGAGCCTTCATCACGCTCGTTGACGCCTTTCATATAGAACTCCTTAATGGCTACCTCCTCGTCGAATTCAACAATATTAGCCACATAGGTATTACCGAAACCACCCGACGAGAGGTAACGCTCAATGCGATACTTCCCGCTTTGCAGGAGTGTGCCCACAGGCAGCATGGAATTGGTTTCGATGTATTTCACTATATCGGACTTTAGTTGTTCTTGTCGGCAAAGATATATAATAATTACGTAACAACCAAGAAAAAGACGAGAAATATTTTACGGCTAAGGACCGTATAGAAAGAAAATAATCAGCTATTGCAATAAGTTAAATAAAATATTCGTACCTTTGCAGTCGGAATGTTGAAGATGAAGAAAGAGAAATACCGTTTGCTGACTGAGCAGATCTGTGCGCTGGTAGAAGGTGAGACGGATTGTGTTGCTGTGATGGCTAATGTGTGTGCCGCCATTCATGAAACGATGGGCTTCTGGTGGACAGGATTCTATCGGGTGAAAGGTGGTGAGCTTGTGTTGGGGCCGTTTCAAGGGCCTGTGGCGTGCATGCATATTGGTTATGGCAAGGGCGTGTGTGGTACTGCCTGGAAGGAACAGCAAACCATCATCGTTCCTGATGTCGAGCAGTTTCCTGGACACATAGCCTGTAGCAGCCTCTCGCGCTCGGAGATTGTCGTGCCCGTGTTTTCAAAGGGTGGGGAAGTCGTGGCTGTCCTCGACATAGACAGCAAGGAACTGGCGACCTTTGACGATACAGACCGCCAGTATCTGGAGGAAATCTGCAAGCTGCTGACAAGAAGCGGATGGGAGTGATGATGCTTGCTTGATTCGACGGAGAAGTTTTCCGTTTTGGGAAACTTTTTGAAAAGAAATCTCTCAAAAGTTATCCAAAATAGAAAACTTTTTCGTAATTTTGCACGCAAAAGCCTGCGAGCCTGCTTACGCTCGGCAGATTTTACAATAACTAAACATGGAAACAAAGAAGACATACACTTATGATGAGGCTTTTGAGGCCTCGCTCGCCTATTTTGGCGGTGATGAGCTGGCTGCTCGCGTATGGGTCAACAAGTATGCGATGAAGGACAGCTTCGGCAATATCTATGAGCAGTCGCCTGAACAAATGCATTGGCGCATAGCCAATGAGATTGCACGCATAGAGCAGAAGTACAAGAACCCGATGTCGGCAGAAGAAATTTTCGAACTGCTTGACCATTTCCGCTACATCATTCCGGCGGGAAGTCCCATGACAGGCATCGGCAACAACCATCAGGTGGCTTCGCTCAGCAATTGCTTTGTCATAGGACTTGACGGTAATGCTGACTCCTATGGCGGTGTGCTGCGCATTGACGAGGAGCAGGTGCAGCTGATGAAACGTCGCGGCGGGGTAGGGCATGACCTGAGCCACATTCGTCCCAAGGGCTCGCCTGTTCACAACTCGGCACTCACCTCGACAGGACTGGTGCCGTTCATGGAGCGTTATAGTAATAGTACGCGCGAGGTAGCTCAGGACGGTCGGCGTGGGGCACTGATGCTCAGCGTCAGCATTAAGCACCCTGACAGTGAGGCGTTCATTGATGCGAAGATGACGGAGGGTAAGGTGACGGGTGCCAATGTGAGCGTGAAAATTGACGACGAGTTCATGGAGGCTGCCATCAATGACAAGCCCTACGTGCAGCAGTTCCCGATTTCCGGAGAAGCAGAAAGCGCTGAAATAGAGGTGCGCAAGGAGATTTCTGCCAAGCTACTTTGGGAAAAGATTGTGCATAACGCATGGAAGAGTGCTGAGCCTGGCGTGCTGTTCTGGGACACTATCCTGAGAGAGAGCATTCCCGACTGCTATGCCGACCTGGGCTTCCGCACCGTATCCACAAACCCCTGTGGCGAGATTCCTCTCTGTCCCTACGACTCATGTCGTCTGCTGAGCATAAATCTCTACAGCTATGTGGTCAATCCGTTCACGAAGGATGCTTACTTCGACTATGACAAGTTCCGTGACCACGTGGCCAAGGCACAGCGGCTGATGGATGACATCGTCGATTTGGAGTTGGAGAAGATAGACCTGATCATGCAGAAAATTGCCAGCGACCCGCAGTCGATGGAGGTCAAGGGCACTGAGCAGCACCTGTGGGAGAAGATCAAGGATAAGAGTTCGAAGGGCCGCCGCACGGGTGTGGGCATTACTGCCGAGGGTGACATGATTGCCGCCATGGGGCTGCGATATGGTACGCAGGAGGCAACGGACTTCTCCGTCAATGTACACAAGACGCTGGCGCTGGCTGCCTACCGCTCCAGCGTGCAGATGGCCAAGGAGCGTGGTGCATTTGCCATCTTCGATGCCAAGCGTGAGGAGAAAAACCCCTTCATCCTGCGACTGAAGGATGCCGATGCACAGCTCTATAAGGACATGGTGAAGTACGGTCGCCGTAATATTGCCTGTCTGACCATTGCGCCGACAGGTACCACCAGCCTGATGACGCAGACAACCAGCGGCATTGAGCCTGTCTTCCTGCCCGTCTATAAGCGCCGTCGCAAGGTGAATCCTGGTGATGCCGAAGCTCATGTTGATTTTGTGGATGAAGTGGGCGACTCGTTTGAGGAGTACATCGTCTATCACCCGAAGTTCCTGAAGTGGATGGAGGTGAACGGTATCGACCCCAATCAGCGCTACACGCAGGAAGAGATTGACGAACTGGTGGCTAAATCACCTTATTATAAGGCTACGGCCAACGATGTGGATTGGCTGATGAAGGTGCGTATGCAGGGTGCCATCCAGAAGTGGGTGGACCATTCCATCAGTGTCACCGTGAACCTGCCCAATGATGTTGATGAGGCACTTGTCAACCGTCTCTATGTCGAGGCATGGCGCTCAGGGTGTAAGGGCTGTACCATCTATCGTGACGGTTCTCGCTCAGGCGTGATGATTGCTGTGGACAAGAAAGAGAAGAAGCAGGAAAAAGCTCTTGACCTTCCCTGCAAGCATCCTGAAGTGACGGAGGTACGTCCCCAGACGCTGGAGTGTGACGTGGTGCGCTTCCAGAACAACAAGGAGAAGTGGGTGGCGTTCGTCGGACTGCTCGACGGCTATCCCTATGAGATATTCACCGGTTTGCAGGATGACGAGGAGGGTATCATGCTGCCCAAGAGCGTCACTAAGGGTAAGATTATCAAGCAGCAGAACCCTGACGGCACGAAGCGCTATGACTTCCAGTTTGAGAACAAGCGCGGCTACAAGACAACTGTTGAGGGACTGAGTGAGAAGTTCAACCCTGAATACTGGAACTATGCCAAGCTCATCTCTGGTGTGCTGCGCTACCGTATGCCAATCGACCATGTCATCAAGCTCATCTCGTCGCTGCAGCTGCAGAGCGAGAGCATCAATACGTGGAAGAGCGGCGTTGAGCGCGCTCTGAAAAAATACATCATCGACGGCACTGAGGCCAGGGGACAGAAGTGCCCTAACTGCGGACAGGAGACGCTCGTCTATCAGGAGGGTTGCCTCATCTGCAAGAACTGTGGCGCCAGCCGATGCGGATAAAGAATGAAGAATGAAGAATGAAAAATGAAGAATGAAGAATGAAATGAAATTAACATCCAGTTATATCCAATTGAATGATGTCCGCTTCCATGCTTTCCACGGTGTGCTGCCGCAGGAGAAGAGTGTGGGGTCGGACTTCGTCGTCAACCTGCGCCTGGGCTATGACATCAGCAGCGCTATGGAGTCGGATAACGTGATGGAGACACTCAACTATTCACAGGTCTATGAAGCTGTGAAGGAAGAGATTACCATTCCCTCTAATCTGTTGGAACACGTGGCAGGACGCATCGCCAAGAGCCTCCATACGCTCTTCCCTGACATTACGTCCATCGACTTGGAACTGACAAAGTTGAATCCCCCTATGGGGGCCGACGGCTGCAGTGCCAGCGTGGAGATACACTTAATAAATGATAAAACTCAGTGACAATTTTCAGTTTTTTGCTGGAAAATCACTACTTTTGCAACGTCAATAGGCGAGATATGGGCAAAAAGATTATTCTTTTCCTGTGGGTAACGTTATGCTTTGCGGTGGCAGCAACTGCCGCAAACAAAAAATTCACGTTGGTTATTGATGCCGGTCATGGCGGTCATGACGTCGGAGCTCCTGGTGCATTCAGCAAGGAGAAGAATCTGACGCTGCGCTATGCATTGGCCTTTGGACGTATCGTCGAACGCAACTGTAAGGACGTCAAGGTGGTCTATACCCGTAAGACGGATGTGTTCGTGGAACTGTGGCAGCGAGCAGAGATAGCTAACAAGGCCAAGGCAGACCTATTTGTTTCCGTCCATATCAATGCTCTGCCGAAGGGACGCATAGCCCGAGGCTATCAGACCTATACGCTCGGTCAGGGACGTAATGGACGTGCCATCATTAAGAATCTGGATGTGGCCAAGCGCGAGAACTCCGTTATCCTCTTGGAGAGTAACTACAAACAGACTTATCAGGGCTATGACCCCAACTCGCCGGAGAGCGACATCCTGTTTGAGTTCATTCAGGACAAGAACATGGAGCGTAGCGTGGAACTGGCCAAGCAGATGCAGCGTTATATCTGTCAATCGACGGGACGAGCCGACATGGGAGCCCATCAGGAGAACCTTGCGGTGCTGCGACTGACGGCTATGCCTGCCTGTCTGATGGAGTTAGGCTTCATTACAACGCCCGACGAGGAGCGTTTCCTGAATAGTGACGAGGCCCTGAACCTCTATAGTCGAGGATTCCTGAACGCTTTTATCGCCTATCGCAATAAGCTCGGTGCAAACATCACGATTCCTTATGAGCCCGAAGGTCCTGAGACGATAGACCTGCCTACCATTGTGCCGCGTCAGGAAGAGCCTGCCCCTGTTGTTGAGCAGCCTGCCCCCGTGGTGGAAACTCCAGCACCTGCTGTTACCGAGGAGGCAGAACAGCCTGTCGTTACGGAAAGTGTGGTGCAGCCAGAACCAGTACGGGAAGAAGCTCCGCTGGTCGTGAAGCCCGAGCCTCCCAAGAAAGAGGTGAAGCCTACTCCTCCAAAGAAAGAAGTGAAACCTAAGCCAGTTGAAGCCGATGTGCCGGTATTCAAGGTGCAGATAACTGCCAGTAGTACGAAACTCAAGCTTAGCTCGCCGCAGTTCAAGGGCGTAAAGAATGTCGAAGTCTATCAGGACGGTGGCATGTATAAATATACTGTTGGCTCTTCGACCGACTTTAACGAGATTAGCCGGCTTCGTAAGGAGCTGACCGAGAAATTCCCTGAGGCCTTTGTCGTTGCCTTCAAGAACGGCAAACGCTATGACGTTCAGAAGGCTATACAGGAGTTCAAGAAGAGAAAGAAATGAGAAACTAAGTATAAATCAGCTATTATATATATAGGTATAGAGAAAAGAATAGAGAGATATGAAGTTTTTAAGAAAAGAAGTCCAGATAGCATTGGTGGCAATTGTTGCCATCGTCGTCTTGTTTTTCGGCATGAAGTTCCTCAAGGGACTGAGCCTGTTCTCCACAGACAATGTCTATTACATCAAGTTTGACAATATCAGTGGTCTGTCATCTTCCAGTCCCGTCTATGCCAACGGCTTCCGTGTGGGAGTAGTGAAGGACATCGTCTATAATTATGAACGGTCAGACGAGATATTTGCTGTCGTAGGACTTGACAACCGCTTGCATATGCCGGTGGGGACAAAGGCTGAACTGGAGAGCGACATGTTGGGTAACATCAAAATCAACCTGACCATGCCGGTAGATATGTCGCACGTGATGGCTGTGGGTGATACCATTAACGGAGTCGTAGAAGGTGGTGCGCTTGCACAAGCTGCGGAGATGATACCGGCTATCCAGCAGATGCTGCCGAAACTCGACTCTATTCTCACCAGTCTGAATACTATTCTCGCCGACCCTGCCATCAGCAGTTCTATACATAACGTGGATGTTGTCACCAGTAACCTCACGACGACGACTTCACAGCTCAATGTGCTTATGTCGCAGCTGAACCGTGACGTGCCGGGCATGATGACCAAGGCAAATAATGTACTCGACAACACCAACCGCCTCACGGAGAACCTCAGTCAGTTAGATGTGGCTTCCACGATGGCCAAGGCTGACGAGACGCTGGAGAATGTGCGAGAGATGACTGCCGCCCTCAATAACCGTCAGGGATCGCTGGGATTATTGCTGCATGACCCGGGACTTTACAACAATCTCAACTCCACCATGCGAAGTGCTGATTCACTGCTTATCGACCTTCGCAAGCACCCGAAACGCTATGTACATTTCTCCGTCTTTTGATGTAAAGACAATACACGAATAAAAACGTGAAATTTGTGCACAAAATAAATTTTGTCTAAATAAAACGCAACAATGCCCGATATGGGGCATGATGTCACTCAAGTGTTTGATATAGGTGTTGTTCGGAGCTTTCGGAAAACAGGAGAAGATACACTCCAAGTTGCGTGTGCATTATTTGTAATGCGCTGAAAAACAGAATATTGCGAATATGCAAGAGGTGTATGTTTTTTATTATTGACAATGCTTCTTAAAGTGCGTTATGATAGTCAGTTACAACTATGTAAATTCCCCTCAATAAAAAGTGCGGATTTGCATATTTCAAAAAAAAAAGCGAAATTTGCATCCGAAATCATGGAAAGCCATGCGGTCCGTTGTGACACATGACCAAACCGTAAATATTAATTAACGCTCAACAGAAAACAATTAACGCCTATATGTCAAAAAGTCATAAGGCGCTTTGGGGCGACTGCCTTAATCTGATTAAGAACAACGTCACAGAGCAGCAATTCAAAACGTGGTTTGCGCCCATTGTCTTCGAGTCCTACTCCGAAGACAGCCGTAAGGTGCTGGTGCAAGTTCCAAGTCCGTATGTGTACGAGTACTTGGAGCAACACTACATTGATTTGCTTAGTAAGGTGTTGATGCGTTACTTCGGACAGGGTGTCAGTCTTTCATATCGTATTGTGACAGACCAGGCGCATGCCCTCACTCAGACATTTGAGGCAGAACAGCCTGGTGGCGTTGATGCTCCACAGCCTACGACGCGTGGTAACCGTGCACCTACGGCACTTGACGGGGCTGCTCACCAGCAGTTGAATCCGCAACTCGACCCGCACAAGACCTTCCAGTCGTTCATCGAGGGCGACAGCAACAAGTTGCCGCGTACCGTTGGGCTTTCTGTTGCAGAGCATCCGGGAAAGACCACCTTTAATCCTTTCTTTATATATGGTCCTTCCGGCTGCGGTAAGACGCATCTTATCAATGCAATCGGTGTCCGCTGTAAGGAAATGTATCCCCAGAAGCGTGTGCTTTATGTGTCTGCCCGTCTGTTCCAGGTGCAGTTTACGGATGCAACGCGACAGAACACCGTCAACGATTTCATCCATTTCTATCAGACTATTGACGTGCTGATTGTCGATGATATCCAGGAATGGGCTACATCGCCGAAGACACTTGACACGTTCTTCCATATCTTCAATCACCTCTTCCGCAACGGCAAGCAGATTATTCTGGCCAGCGACCGCCCGCCAGTTGACTTGCAGGGTATGAAGGACCGTCTGCTTACACGTTTCTCGTGTGGACTCATTGCCGAGTTGGAGAAGCCTAACATGCAGCTTTGTGTTGATATCCTCAATGCCAAATGTCGTCGTGACGGTTTGGTGATATCTGACGAAGTCATCCGTTATATCGCTGAGTCGGCTCAGGGTAGCGTGCGTGACTTGGAAGGTGTTGTCAACTCGCTCATGGCCTATAGTATTGTCTATAACTCTGCTATTGACATGCGACTGGCTGAGCGTATCATTAAGCGTGCTGTCAAGGCAGACAACAAGCCGTTGACTGTCGATGATATTCTTGACCGCGTTTGTCAGCACTTTGGCGTCAGCCAGCAACAGGCTGCCAGCCGTTCCCGCAAGCGTGATTATGTGATTGTCCGTCAGGTGTCCATGTATCTCGCCCAGAAGTACACCCGTATGCCTGCCTCACGCATCGGACAGCTCATAGGAGGCCGTGATCACAGTACGGTGGTACACTCCTGTTCCGCTGTAGAACAGCGAATCAAGGTTGACCATTCCTTCGCAGCCGATATCAGCAGCATTGAGACTTCGTTCCGGTTGAAGAGTGGAAAGTAAAAAGGAATACATATCAAATAAACAGCCCTCGCAATAGAATACTGTTGCGGGGGCTGCTTGTTGTTAGAGCATATATTTACCATTGATGGCGTCTATTTCAGGATGAATCCGCCGTTGGGTTGTATCTCCACGTTCCATAAACCTTGTTTTGTCGCTGATATTTTTTTCAGCTGTGGCTGCCTGTCGCGGCTGTCCACGTAGTAGTCATTGCTGCCTAATGGCTTGAAGAACCTGCCCAGCTGTAGGCTGAGGCGCAGGGGCTCCTGCGTGGCATTCAGTCCTGCCACATACCAGTGGTCACCATGTCGGCGTGCCAGCACGACGTATTTACCCGGGTAGCCGTCGATGAAACGTGTCTCGTCCCATGTCGTGGGCAGTTCACGCAGGAAGTCAAGCTCAAATTGAGGCAGTTCCTGAAGATTATTGGGCTGGATGGCAACACATTGTATGGAAGTCTGCATGATGATGCCGCTGGCCAGTTCAAAGATATCTGTTGTCTTGCGGCTGTGACGTGAGGCATTGTCGGTGCTCATGTGATGGTTCATGATGATACCGCCCCAGTCCATGGATGCCGTACTGTTGCGGCAGAAGGGATGTAGCGTCAGGTCGAAAGCCTGACGGATGGCGGCTCCTTCGTTGAACATCACGTTCTCTGATGCAAGTACCGCCTCACTTGCTACAAAGTTAGGGTACATACGTTCCCATCCGCGGGGTAAGGTGCAGCCATGGAAGATGACCTGTAGGCCATAGCGGTTAGCGTCGCAGAGGATGTCTTCGTAGAGCTGCATGGTCTGTTGCTTGTCGCCGCCGAAGAAATCCACTTTGATGCCCTTTATGCCGATGCTCTTCATCCATGCCATTTCCTTGTCGCGTGCGATGGAAGTATTCATGCATTGACGTGGCGTCTGAGGAGCGTCGTTCTCAGAGCCGTTGGAGTTGTACCACAGCATGAGGCTCACACCCTTTGACTGTGCATATTCCGACAACTTGGCTATCCTGTCACGTCCGATGCGCTGGTCCCACCAGTTGTCCACAAGACAGTATTCAAAGCCCATGTCCGATGCCAGGTCGATGAAGCGCACCTGGTCGTCATAGTTGATGCTTTCATTCTGTCCGATGAGCCAGCTCCAGACATACCGTCCTGGCTGGTACTGCTGTGACGGCTCGTAGAGAGGTTCCACGAGGTCATAGCTGACGGTGGTCTCAACGATGTCGGCCAGCGTGCCGATGGTGATGGTACGCCATGGGGTGATGCTGGGTACGGGAATCCCTGCTGTAGGAGTTCCGTTGCCGTTATTCTCTCCAGCATTGGGGAAGGCGATACGATAGCCCTGATTCCAGTCTGACAGATGTGCACCGACATAGGAGCCATTGACTCCAGTCTCTGTGAGCAGCACCCAAACATTGGTGTCAGCGGTGAAATCAGTTGTGGCAGCCATTCCAAAGTCAATGCGGAAGAGGGCAGGAAAGACATAACCCTCGCCTTGTGCTGAGCCTTCAGTCATAGGACGGTCAGCACGGTATTCCTCTTCATAGCTCGGCTTCGTGCGCTCCCAGCCTACCATAGGCTTACTCTGTGGTGAGAGAAACGTCGTGGTGTAGTCTGGAAAGACGAAGGATGAAGCCTCGGACAAGACGACAGCACTCTTTGGACGTCCGTCGTTGTTAGGTAGCAAGTGGTAGCGGAACGCCACGTCACGGTCAGTCACTCGCAGCTCCACCTGCATCCGCTGGCCTTCTGTGTTCTGGAAGGTTGCGGTGACCTGCTTGCCGTTATAGTCAACGTGCGAAGCCTTGGTGCGTGTTATGTCATAACTGAACACCATCGGTATTGTCTCCCATTTCTCCATGGTGAGTCCGCTACTGAAGTCGCCGTAGCTGGTTTTAAAGCCTAACTGTGAACGCCCGATGATGGTTGCCCCATAGCGGCTGACGGTATAGAAAGCTGTGCCATCCTCTGCGCCTACGGTAACGACGAGGCAATTGTTGGGCGATGTTATCTCTGTTGTCTGTGCATTGGCGGTTGTAGCTGCCAGCATGACGAGTGGTAGTAAAAGTTTTTTTATCATGTCTTTTGTCGTTAATTGGATTATCTGCAAATAGGTCCTCACCTGACCATTACCTTTTTCACTTCGTTCCCATACCTAATGATATAGATGCCAGGGGAAAGAGCATTGATGTCGTTGCCGATGATGCGCCCCTGAAGGTTGTAGATGGATGAGGGTGGAAGGTGGAGAGTGGAAGGTTGAGAGTTGAAGACAATGCCCGTAGGATCGTCCATGAAATCAAACGAAGCTACGCCGTCGTCGTTCACGCTGATGTGATAGACAGGACGGTTCATGTAGTAGTTGTCCTCGGAGTTGAGGTGATAGAGCATGGACGCCGGAGTGGAGAGATTTGTCAACGAATCATTTTGCTCGTAAGGATAGGCCCAATGTGAAAAATCCGTGTTGCTGTTGTTGGCGGCAAAGATGGTGTATCTTTTCTTCTGGGAAGTATTGGGCTGACCGGTATGCCACACCTCCTCATCATAGTCGATGTGGAAGATGAGCACGCCACTGCCCGGCAGCGAGCTGTCCCATTTGATGGGCTGGCGGTTCTCGATGATATAGTACTCGTTGGCATAGTTGTCGTTACGTATCATGTATGCCTCTTGGCCCTCACAGAGGGGCATCAGGTCGTTGACCGTCGTCGGCTCGGTGAGTTCTGTCATGTCAAGCCAGCCCAGCAGCATACGTTCATGGGCCGAATAGCCTGGGGGACAGAAGCCGCCCTCGTTATAGTTGCCATAGTCCATGATGTCCCATGCTCCCACTACCTTTTTATTACTATAGTAGAAATCGGGCAGTCCCAGACAGTGCCCATACTCATGACAAAGGGTGCCGAAGGTGCCATAGTTCTTGCTTCCGCTGAGTTCGGGAAAGCAACCGTAGTTGTCGATGAGGTATTCATTTCCTCCGCTTGTCACGGCATAGGCTTCACGTTCCTGACCTGTTAGGCTCCATTGGTGTGGCCAGATGGCCTGACTGCCACCGCCGTCGTTCTGTCCCTGTCCTGCGTAGAGTATCAATACTTGGTCAACGTAGCCGTCGCCGTCCCAGTCATAGACAGACCAGTCGGACACTTCCTCCCTGATGGCATCAATGAGGTCCATGAGCAGCAGACCGCTGTTACTGTCATCATCGCCCACGCTTCGGTAGTCGGCATGGGGCTTGTCAAGGGCGACATGATACAAGTCAAACTGCAGGTTGAACTGACCGTAGCTCTGGTCATAGAAGTAGTCATGCACGGAGCCGTGGAAAGGAGGTGTTGACATCCCCTCCTCATTAAAGATGCTGTTCCACAACGACAACGGGTCTTCATCCATAAATGTCAAGTCATTAAAGGATGCCAGCAACACGAGCTGCCTGTGGTCGTCACGATAGACAGCCGACTGTCTCGTTTTGGCAGCTCGCTTGGCGTTCTGTGCAGCATGTTGCGGATGACGCGCACTGGGACAAAGAGGGGGGGCGGAATCTGCTACTGCCGGTGTCACGATGACAGTCAGCAGCAGTAGTAACGTGATTTTTGTAATGTTCTTCCACATGGGATGGTTTATTTTCCGTCAGTCGTTGCGGTAGATTTGTTTGCTCACAGTACCGTCAGGATGCTTCATGATGTAAATGTTTCCATGTACCGGTGTTTCTACACGGCGACCGCTCAGGTCATAAAGGGTGGATGTTTGAAGTTTGAAGTTTGAAGTTTGATGGTTAATGCCTACGGCACCCAACACGTTGAACGAAACCAGTCCGTCCTCAGACATCATGATATTGGTGATGGGTTTTTCCAGTAGCGTGGAGCCTATTGCATTCTCGTTATACATGACAGCGGCTGGCACGGAGGTGTCCGTCAGTTCATGGTTGACAAACGTCGTGGAGTCGGTTGACCAGGGGTAGGGCGATGAACTGAGATGATATTTGTTCATGCGCTGGCTGTTACGGTAGGTGCTGTAGCCTAAGTTGGCTATGACGGCAGTCCAGTCGTTATAGTCCAGGTTGTCGGCATGGACAAGGCTGTAGTGTAGCTTGTTCTCCTCGCCGTTGACGCAGTTGCCTGCCCATCGCCACGGGATGTAGTCAACATGGTAGATGACGAGCCCCTTGCCAGGCAGTCCGGCATCCCATCCGCTCCACTGGCGGTTCTCCAACAACAGGTATTCATCGTCGATGTGCTTGAGCATATAGACCTCGCCGCCGTCAGCTACGGGCTTCAGTTCAGTAATTGACGCTCCTTCGGTCAGCTCTATGGGTGACAACCAGCCCAACAGCATCTTCTCCAAGGGTGAATAGTTGGGTGGGCACCAGCCGTAGTTCGTGAAGTTTCCGCCGTCCATCAGGTCCCACTCGTCAACAGCCGTGTACGTCCAACCGGTGCTGACGGGATAGATGTCGGGCAGTCCGAGGCTGTGGGTGAACTCATGGCAGATGGTACCGATGCCGGCAGAGCGCTGCGTCGATGTCGGCAGGGTCTCGCCGCTGGCCGAATAGTTGGAAATTTTCAGTCCGTCGGGGGTGGTGATGGTGGTGAACGAACTGCTGTTCGGCCAGATGTGTCCGTAGGTCTTGGAACCTAAGTTGCCCGACACGCCGGCATAGACATAAATCACCTGATTGACATAGCCGTCGCCGTTCCAGTCGTAGGGTGAGAAGTCCATCTCCGGATTCTCCTCAATCAGTTTGTTGGTCGCTTCTGCAAACGACTCACGTCCATAGTTGCGGATGAAGGAATTCGGCTCGTCATACGGCTGTGACTTCTGCGACACAGCATAGGGGCCATAGACATCAAAGCTGAGGTTCAGCAGCCCGTGTGACTGGTCATGGAAGTAGTCGGCCACACTGCCGGGCCCGAAGCCCTCGTTGTAGCCCGACTCGTTAAACATCCTCTCGTAGATGTTCTTGATGTCATCCCGATGGAAGTCCTCGTCAACAAAGCTGACGAGGATGACCAGCTGCTTATAGGCCCTGGAGGCATCCCAGTCGGTGTTGATGATCGGCAGCTTCATGACTCCTGCATGGAGACGCCCATCAGCTGGTGCCGGCATGCAGTCTCCATGCACCGCCTGCCAGTCGTCCTGCGCCATCAGACGCAGCGGCGAGAGGGCGGCGAGTACAGAAAAGACAATGAGTAATTCCCTTAGTTTCATTATTCAATTCTACTTTGCGTTCGGGCACCACGGCTTCAACTGCTTGAAGAAGTCGTTGCCCTTGTCGTCAACGAGGATGAATGCAGGGAAGTCCTCCACGTCAATCTTCCAGATGGCTTCCATGCCCAGCTCAGGATATTCCACACACTCGATGCTCTTGATGCTCGACTGCGAGAGTACGGCAGCCACACCGCCGATGGTGCCGAGATAGAAGCCGCCATGCTTCTTGCAGGCCTCCGTCACCACATCGCTGCGGTTACCCTTGGCAATCATCACAAGACTGGCACCGTTAGCCTGGAACTCGTCCACATACGGATCCATACGGTTGGCCGTCGTCGGACCCATAGAACCACAGGGATAGCCCTCGGGTGTCTTGGCGGGACCGGCATAGAGCACGGGATACTTCTTGAAGTATTCGGGCATTCCCTCACCGGCGTCCAGACGAGCCTTCAGCTTGGCATGGGCAATGTCGCGGGCCACAATAATGGTGCCCTTCAGGTTCACTCTCGTGGATACGGGGTACTTGCTCAGTTCCTTGCGTACATCATCGATGCCTTCGTTCAGGTCAATGACGATGCTGTTACCGCCCTCACTGGCCTTGGCATATTCGGCAGGAATCAGCTCCGACGGGTTCGAGTCCATCTTCTCTATCCATACGCCGTCCTTGTTGATCTTTGCCTTGATGTTACGGTCTGCAGAACACGAGACACCCATGCCGATGGGACATGAGGCACCGTGACGGGGCAGACGTATGACGCGGATGTCATGAGCCAGGGCCTTTCCGCCGAACTGTGCACCCAGTCCAATCTTGTGCGCCTCCTCCAAGAGCTTGTTCTCCAAGTCGATGTCGCGGAAGGCACGTCCCGTCTCGTCACCCGTAGTGGGCAGCGAGTCGTAGAACTTGATGCTGGCGAGCTTCACCGTCAGCAGGTTCTTCTCAGCCGATGTGCCGCCGATGACAAAGGCGATGTGGTAGGGCGGACAGGCTGCCGTGCCCAGACTCTTCATTTTCTCCACCAGGAACGGCAGCAGCGTGCCCTCGTTCTGGATGGTGGCCTTGGTCATGGGGTAGAAGTAGGTCTTGTTGGCACTGCCGCCACCCTTTGCCACGAAGACGAAGCGGTACTCCGCGCCCTCCGTAGCCTCGATGTCAATCTGTGCAGGCAGGTTGCAACGGGTGTTCACCTCGTCGTACATGTTCAGTGGTGCATTCTGCGAGTAGCGCAGGTTGTCCTGCGTGAAGGTGTTATACACGCCGCGGCTCAGAGCCTCTTCATCCTCGAAGCCCGTCCATACCTGCTGTCCTTTCTCACCGTGAATGATAGCCGTTCCCGTATCCTGACAGAAGGGCAGAATGCCGCGTGCAGCCACCTCAGCATTGCGCAGGAACTGCAGCGCCACGTATTTGTCGTTCTCCGATGCCTCGGGGTCGTTGAGGATGGCAGCCACCTGCTCGTTGTGCTCACGGCGCAGCATGAACTCTACATCGTGGAAAGCCTGCTGAGCCAGCAGCGTCAGTGCCTCACGGCTCACCTTCAACATCTCGTGACCTTCAAAGTCGGCGGTGCTAACGCCTTCCTTGGTCAATAGTCTGTACTCGGTCTTGTCTTCGCCCAGCTGAAACATCGGGGCGTACTTGAAATCTACTACATTTGCCATAATCGTATTATTTAATAGTTTTATGCAAAGGTACGAATAAGCGAGCAGAAAACCAAAAGAAAATTCATTTTTCTTTGTTTTCTCGAGCGATAGTACCTTCGACCAAAGGTCAAAGGTACGAATAAGCGCTGAGAACGCAAAAAAAAATATGATTTCTTCACATCGCTACTGAAAAAACTTGGGCAAGATAATATGAAATGACGAGATAAGCTGTCAGTTCTATGAGTAGGAAGAGAGCACCGCAACAGTCGCCTGTATAACCTCGCAGCCGACGCCAGATGAAGAGGTAGAGGAAGTACATCGTCAGGCAGGGTAGGAAGATTAGTGCGCTCCATTCCAGACGGCCTTGCATCCACCAAAGGTAGAGGCCGATGGGCAACAGGCCTTGTATGGCAAGACCAACACCTGCGGATACAGAGAACTTCCGATAGACGGTCTTGTTCTTAGCCGTTTCTTCTGTGCGGGCATACGGCATCATTTGTATCAACTGGGCGCTTACCATCTTTGCGTATGGGTCAACGGCGAGGATAGCAAGTGCAGCGTCAAGGGGCGACAAGGACTGGAGGGCAAAGAAAAGCAATGCAAAATAGACGATGAGTGACAGCACGCCATAGGTGCCGATGTGCGAATCCTTCATGATATCGAGGATGCGCTGACGGTCTCGCCCACCGCCTCCGAAGCCATCGAAGAAGTCGGCTAACCCGTCTTCGTGAAGGGCACCAGTCAACAGAAGACGACTGACGATGGCCAACACGATGGCAATCTCATAGTTGAACACCAATGAGGTGCCATAGAGCACGCCCGCCATCACCCCTGCCGTAAGCCAGCCTGCCAACGGCCAGAATTCCACAACGCCCTGATAAGCTTCCTTCGGGGGTTGGTAGATGCGCCAGAAGGGAAGTCGGGTGAAGAAGATAAGTGCCGCCCATAGGCGGTCGTACCACTTAGAAGTATTTAGTGATATTTCCATTTTCGAAGTTATTCATTTCGTTAATCATACGTACGGCAGAATCGAGGATGGGAAAGGCACAGAGGGCACCTGTACCCTCACCTAATCTCAAGCCTAATGAGAGTAACGGTTTGGCACCCATCGCATCGAGCATGCGACGATGCCCGCTCTCGTCGCCACAGTGTCCGAACACCATATAGCGCTGTGCGGCAGGATAGAGCCTGCAGGCAGCAAGCGCACAGGCTGTCATGATGAAGCCATCTATTAATATAATAAGGTGCTGCTCGGCAGCTCGCAACATGGCTCCGATGGCCGCAATCATCTCGAAGCCGCCAAAGTAGCGGAGAGACTCAATAATTGAGAATTGAGAATTGAAAATTGAGAATTGAGCTACCGCCTGACCAAGCACTTCACGCTTATGGCGGATGCCTGGGGTGTCAAGTCCGGCACCAGCACCAATGCACTCGTCGAGGGGGATATGGCAGAAGAGACTCATCCAGATGCTCGATGGCGATGTGTTGCCGATGCCCATCTCGCCAATGCACAGCACACGGCAACCATCGGTGATACAGTCATCCACCAACGAAGCACCTTCTTCGATAGCTTTGTCGAACTCTTCCTCCGTCATCGCCGGCTCATAGAGGAAATTGCGAGTGCCTCGCGCTATCTTTCGATGAATGATACCTGGCACGGCAGAGAGATCGTAATCCACACCCACATCGACGATGCGCAGTTTGAAACCATGCTGACGACAGAACATATTGACTCCGCCACCGCCACGAGTGAAATTGATCATCTGCTGCCAGGTGACCTCACGCGGCGATACACTGACGCCCTCACGCTCAATGCCATGATCGCCACCCAAAAGCAGATGACAGGGGTGAGCCAACGAAGGTGTGAACGTCTGCTGAATCAGACACACCTGCATCGCCAGTTCTTCCAATGCGCCCAATGAACCTTTGGGCTTGTTCAGGTTGTCTATCTTGTCCTGAATAACTGGCCGTAAACTTTCATCAGGTCTTTCTATCTTAAACTCTTTCATCCAACTATTAACCTTTAACCATTAACCATTAACCTTTAACCTTAACTGGTATTCCACTCACCATGAGTATCACCTCGTCTGCTTTGCTGGCCACGTATTGGTTCGTCCAGCCCTGAAGGTCGGTAAACTTCCGCTGAACGGCATTCTCACTCACGCCACCCATACCAATCTCGTTGGTTACGAAGATATAAGTGGCATCGTGGGCAGTAAACTTGTCGAACTCCGCTTTGAGGACTTCGAGGGCGGCATCTACATCCTGCAAATCGAAGAAATAATTGGTACACCAGAGTGTGATGCAGTCGATGACGGCTACACGCCCAGTCAGGTCGTGACGACTCAGTAGTTTCTCCTCCTCGATGTTCGTCCACTCAGGGCCGCGACGCTCCTGATGTTTCTTCACCCTTTCGCGGAACTCCTCGTCCCACACGTGGGCCGTAGCCAGATAGACGGGATTCTTGCTCAGCGACAGAGCCAACTCTTCTGCGTATCGGCTTTTGCCTGAACGGGCGCCACCTGTAATCATTATCACTTTTTTCATAGGCAGTAAATGACAGTTATGATGACAATGGCGAGCACTTCTGCCGTACGGTTGATGCGCACTGCCTTCTGCATGTCGGCTGTGGTCAATTCACGGGCATTCTCGCCAATATAAGGTTTGTCGAATAATTCTCCGAAATAGTAGTGAGGTCCTCCAAAGCGGCTATTGAGAATTCCGGCTAATGCTGCTTCTGGATAGCCACTATTGGGCGAAGCATGATTGCGGCCATTACGCCATACAAAGCCTAAGAGTTGCGGTTTGCCGGCAGCGATAAGCATCAGCAGCGCCGTCAGACGGGCAGGGATATAATTCGCTACATCATCGATGTGGGCAGCCCAGCAGCCAAAGTCCTTGTATCGTTCTGTGCGATAGCCTATCATCGAGTCAAGCGTGTTCACCATCTTATAGGTCACCATCGCAGGTACACCCCCTATCGCCAACCAGAACAGCGGAGCTATCACGCCATCGCTCAGATTCTCTGCCAGCGTTTCCAAGGCAGCCGTACGAACCTCCTGAGCAGACAGTTCTGAGGTGTCGCGCCCAACAATACGGGCGACTTGTTTCCGTCCTTCTTCTAAAGAACGGTCTACAGCATGAAACACCTCGCGAACCTCACGTATCAGCGTTGTTCCGGCCAGACAATAGAAAATGGCAACGACATCAAATATCCATAGGAATAATGGCAACTGATATACCTGTTGATGGGTGCCGTCAAAGATGAGAAGCGCAAAGATGCCTAACAGATGTCTGATGCCCCAAACTATTCCAAATACCAACAAAATCAAGCCAACAGCTAATAAGGCACCTTTTAGCATCCGATGGCTGCCTTTATTCAATCTGTGCTCACCACTGGCTATCATCTTACCAAATCCTACCACAGGATGGGGTAGCCACGAAGGGTCGCCTAGTAAGAGGTCGAGCAACCAACCGATGAGAAGGGAAAAGGGAAAAATGAAAAGTGAAAAATCTGCTGCCGCCATACCTATTCCTCCATAAATTTTCTGATAGCATCTACCAGCGCATCGTTCTCTGATGGTGTTTGGGCTGCAACACGGAAATGATGAGGTGTGAGTCCTTTGAAATTCGAAGCATCGCGAATAAGCATGTGATGCTCTCGTGCTAAGTACTCCTTCAGTTCAGCGGCAGTATGATGTACCAGCCGGCATAGCATAAAATTTGTCTGAGTAGGCGTTACAACAACGCCCCCTATCTGCTCCAGTTCTTTTGCAAGTCGCCGCGCCTCGTGGAGGTCAGGTTTGCAAATAAGTTCATCGTGTTCAAGCAGGAACTTCCCGGCCTCTAATGCAAGTGCAGATACACTCCAAGGACGCAGATACTGACGTATTTGTGAGGTTAAACTTTCGTGAGCCGTTATATAACCCAATCGTAATCCTGGTATGGCATAGCTTTTCGTCATGGAATGAATCTGAACA
This sequence comes from uncultured Prevotella sp., assembly GCA_905233985.1. Classification (GTDB taxonomy): domain Bacteria; phylum Bacteroidota; class Bacteroidia; order Bacteroidales; family Bacteroidaceae; genus Prevotella. Next base: position 43,765 of record CAJOFA010000001.1, on the reverse strand, counting down.
GAATAGGGCTTGCGACATCCCCAGCGTGGATTCATGATATGAGCATCTGTGTAGTTCTCATAACTGAGGTCAAGCACCAGCAAATCATATTCGGCCATCATCCTGTCGATGTATAATTGATCGTAGACCTCACCAATGGGGTTGTTTGGATTACAAAGCCATAGCATCGTTTTCTGCTTCTTGTTTCTGGAACTTATATCTATGATGCCGGCAGAACGCGGAAACATATTGCAAGCGTCTTCGTACTCGCTGAATGTTGGGGCAGGGATGACGGGATGCATGCCGAAAGTCTGTGCAATCAGATAGATAGCCTCAGTAGCGCCACTCGTTACGATAACTTGTTGCGGGTTTATTTGGTGGCGCTCGGCTATCATTTTTTCTAACGTCCATGCCTCAGGCTCTGGATAATGACTAATCAGTTCGGGATGAGCTGCTAGGTGGTTCATTAGAGCCTGATGGTTGTTATGAACGCAGATGTTCGACGAGAAATCGCTCGTGATGCCTTCATATTGATATGTATCGTCACCGTGCCCTTTAATCATGGTCAGTCAGTATTTGGTAAATCCGTTTCATATCCACATGCTGGCGAACATGTTCAGCGAGTTTGTCGTATTGCAGTTGCTTGAAGGTAGTGTGATCCACTATATGCTTGTCATCACCCTTATCCTTCAACAAGTAGTCGATGACGGGAGCATTGTCGAGGAAACCGTGAATATAGGTTCCAATACAATGATCGGTCTGCAGAATGGATTGGTCTGTGTCACTGACGCCCTGATGTATCTCGTAGCCCTGGCATTCTTGACCTTCGAATTGGAAAGTGACCTGTTGAGTGGTCTTCTCAGAGGTCATCGTAGTATGGATAGGCAACAATCCAAGACCTGGCAGGCTGGCAATAGTACCTTCAATACCGTCGGGGTCGCTGATGGTCAGTCCGAACATCTGATAGCCGCCGCAGATACCGACAACCATCTTTCCGTCACGATGGGCACGAATGATGGCCTGCGCACAACCATTGCGGCGTAGTTCTAACAGATCGTCAAGTGTTGCTTTCGTTCCAGGCAGGATGATGATATCAGCACGCTGGATGTCTGATACATTGTTCGTATAGAAGAGGTTGACACGCGGGTCTCGCTCTAACGTATCGAAGTCGGTAAAGTTACTGATATGTCGCAACAGCACCACGGCTACGTTTACCTTTCCCTCTGCCAGCTCGCGCTGTTTCTTCTCAAGACTTACAGAATCCTCTTCCTCGATATAGATGTCTTTATAGTAAGGTACGACACCCAAGACGGGCACGTCACAGATATTCTCCAGCATCTTCCGACCCTCTTCAAAGAGTCGCATATCACCACGGAACTTATTGATGATGATTCCCTTGATGAGTTTACGGTCCTCTGGTGTCTGCAACATAATACTTCCATAGACGGAGGCAAACACACCACCACGATCAATGTCGCCCACCAGAATAACATCAGCATTGGCATGACGGGCCATCGGAAGATTCACCAAGTCCGTATCACGCAGGTTTATCTCTGAGATACTTCCTGCACCCTCCATCACGACAGGATTATAGCGGGCTGCCAAGCGGTCGAAGGCCTTGCAGACTTCTGCGCGGAAATCAATGTCAGACTCACCTCTTCGCCAATAGTCATACGCATTCTTATTACCAATGGGCTTGCCATTCAGTACTACCTGTGACGTATGGTCGCTCTGTGGTTTCAGCAGCAAGGGATTCATGTCCGTATGACAAGGAATGCCAGCAGCCTCAGCTTGTACGGCTTGTGCACGACCAATCTCCGAGCCTTCTGGTGTGGCATAGCTGTTGAGCGCCATGTTCTGGGCCTTGAAAGGTGCGGGATTGTAGCCATCCTGTTTGAAGATACGACACAAGGCCGTTACAATCACGCTTTTGCCAACGTCACTGCCCGTTCCAGCCAACATCACAGGATGCAATTTCTCATTCCTCATTTCTCATTTCTCATTTAGGGCGAAGCCCGCATAGAGGTGCGTATAGCTCGCCAGCACATTCTTATACTTAAACACGGGTGTATCCACAGGCTGGCCCTTTGCATTGTAAACCTGAGTGGCTGACTGTGGCTTCTGCCCTAAAAACTGCGTATAATGGAACTCATGCCCCCGATACTCCTTGCCATCGAGTTCAAACCTCCGATAACCTAGTGAGAGTTTACGGTCGGCCTGTCGTGCTGTAATGGCGTATGGCAGCACGCCACACATGGGATAATCTCCCTCATCAGTTACGATTTTCTCACAGAGATACATCATGCCGCCACATTCGGCAATAATCTGTCCGCCTCGTTCAGCGTAATCCTTGATGGCCTTGCGGCAATCTACATTCTTCACCAAAGCTTCCAGATGCTTTTCCGGATAACCACCAGGCAGATAAAGCAAATCGACGCCCTCCAATGTAGGCACCTCCGTCTCCGGGTCGAAGAATCGGACCTCCTCAAAACGGTCTATCGTCTCCTGATAAATAAAGGAGAACGATTCCGCATTCCTGGCGATTAAAGTTCTATGAGTCTCTGCCATCCTACGTTGTTTTCTAACAGTTTTATGAGTTCTTTGCTCTCTGTCTTCTCCGAGAAGTCAAGTCCTAAGTAACGTGAATCTTGTTCTAAAGCGGGTGACTTCGGCAGATAGCCGAAGCACTCAATATGCAGATCGTCGCACACCTGTTGAAGCATCTGGAAATGCTTTTCCGAACCTACTTTATTAAATATAACGCCCGCAACGCGTACGTCCTTTCTGAAATTGATAAAGCCCTGCAGAAGTGGCGCCATCGAGTAAGCTGCCGACTTGGCATCCACCACCAGTACCACGGGAATCCCTAATGTAGCGGCAATCTCAGCCGATGAGCCTTTGTCACGGTCGTAACCATCAAAAAGTCCCATCATCCCTTCCACGATGCAGATGTCGGCATCAGCACCATAGCGGGCAAACAACTCCCGCACATGCTCCTTTGAGGCCATAAACGTGTCGAGGTTGATGCTGGGTCTTCCGCATACAGCTTCATGAAATTTCGTGTCGATATAGTCTGGTCCGCACTTGAAAGGCTGCACATTATAGCTCCTCTGCACAAGCAATGCCATCAGCCCTCTGGCAATCGTTGTCTTGCCAGAGCCACTAGTAGGTGCTGCTATCATGAATGCCGTCTTAGGTGTCATCATCACATGAATTTGGTGCAAAATTAAAAAAAATCCATGAATTATGCACCAACTATGAACAAAAAGTTGTATCTTTGTCGCCAAAATATGGCAATCTGGTGGCAGTAGCCGCCTGATGTAAGGGAATCCAGTGAGAATCTGGAACTGTACCTGCAGCTGTAATCCCCCTTTAGAAGGGTTTGCTTGTATAACGCCACTGACACGAGTCGGGAAGGTAAAGCAGGCTGGGGAAAGTCAGAAGACCTGCCAGAAAACATAAGTACGGCCGTACAGGGATATGCGGTGCGGAAAAGAATGTTTTGATTATGAAAAGACAGAAATTGGCTATTTGCCTTTGGCTGTTGACAGTCGGCTCTTGGGCCCAGACGGATAGCGTGTGGCGCACGGACAGTTTGCAGGAGGTGGTGGTGACGGGAACCGGCACGCAGCACCTACTGAAGGATGCGCCTGTACAGACGGAAGTGATTAGCCACCGACAATTGCAGCAATACGCAGGTAAAAGTATCGAGGATATTTTGTCTGGACTTACTGCTTCGTTTGACTTCAGTGAGAACGACATGAGTTCCCGACTGCAGATGAATGGGCTGGGTAATTCGTATGTGCTGATACTGATTGACGGCCGTAGGCTACATGGAGATAACGGTGGTGAGAACGATCTCTCACTCATTGATCCTCATAACATCGAGAAGATAGAGATTATCAAGGGAGCCTCGAGTGCTTTGTACGGTAGTGATGCCATCGCTGGTGTGATCAATATCATCACCAAGAAGCACAAGACGCAGGGCATTATGCTGGAGAATACGACACGTGTTGGCTCATATGGCGATATCCGTCAGCATGACGGTATAGCTCTGAATTATGGCAAACTCTCAAGCTATACCAATTTTCAATTACAACACTCCGACGGTTGGCAAAACACCTCCGAAGAGGCAATACAGCAGACGGAATATCATATTACCGATTCGAGAAATCAGACCGTGAACCGCCATACAAACTGGCAGATTGCTGAACGACTGACCTACCGGTTAACCCCCGCCATCGAACTCTATGCAGACGGTAGTATCTATTGGAAGCGCATCTATCGTCCTTGTGGTCATCATCCAGGGGTGGATGTGAAGACGTGGGATCTGCAATATGATAATGCTTCGGTCTCTGCAGGTGGTAAATGGAAACTGAACTCGACGGACATCATTACGTTAGATGCCGACTGGAAGAGACATGCCTATAACTATGTTTATACAGACACCACACTGACGGATGGTTATATCAACGGGCGCTTTACCAACTATTTTCCCTATTTCCCTAACGACAAGGAGTTGCAGAGCGACCAACGGCTGACGAACATTTCGTTGAAAGGAATCTTCACGCTGCCATACGAACAGAAACTCAGTGCAGGATTTGATTATCGCTATGACTGGCTGAAGGCTCCCATGCGTGTGGAAGGGGGGAAGGCGACTGACAATACGGAGGCCATCTATGTGCAGGACGAGTTGGGACTGTTGAATCCGTTGTATCTGACGGCAGGTTTGAGACTCACAAGAAACGAAGGTTTTGGTATGCGATTGACGCCCAAAATCTCCGCCATGCTAAAACTGGGTAATCTGCGCCTGAGGGCCACATGGAGTCAGGGTTATAAGACTCCAACACCTAAGGAATTGCATTATCAGTATATCAAGAACATGAACGGTGTATATCTCTACTTGGGTAATGAGGATCTGAAGGCACAGACCTCCAATTATTTCGGAGCGAGTGTGGAATACACCATAGGTCATCTGACAATGACTTTGGCACCTTATTATAATAAGGTAAACGATATGATAACGCTGGTCACTATCCCTACCACGGACGCTCCGGGAGACTTGATATCGAAATACGACCCTATTAAAGTGCGCCAATATCAGAATATGGAAGATGCCAAGACTTATGGTATTGACTTTACTGTTCGCTACCAAGGCAAGCACTTCACTGCTGGCGGAAGCTATAGCTATTTAGACACAGAAGCCAACCAGTATGACTCTGAAAAAGATGTGATGCAAAAGGTCACAATTGATGGAATGGCTCACCATAAGGCCAATGTCTATGCCACTTGGAATCATGCGTTTTCTAAGAATTATATCTTGGGAATAGGCGTTTATGGCAGACTTTCGAGTAAACGCTATTATCAGATTGACGGCGATGGTTCGGGCTATCAGCTCTGGCGGCTCTCCACCAATCACCAGATTGGAAATATGTGGCGTATAGACGCAGGCATCGACAATATCTTTAATTATGTGGACCGTACTCCTCATGGTTTGCATTTAGGTACGACCACGCCAGGTAGAACGGTTTATGTTTCTCTGACCGTGCGCTTCAATCAAGGTAAGAAACTTACAAACACATATAAGTCAAATTTTAATTCTAACAACAATGAAGCAGATTAAGTTTTTGATGCTGGCTATGATGGCTTTCGTGGCCAGTGCAACGTTCACCGCATGTAGCGATGACGATGATGACAACAAAGGTACGCAGTCAAACTATGAGAAGTATCAGCAGGCTGTGAACCAGACCGTAAACTCGCAGAAGAAGAGCGACAAGGTCATCCTGCTTGTGGCCTTTGGTTCTACATGGGAGCAGGCCTACGACACCTTCGACAAGGTGGTCGAAGATTACAAGGCCAACTTCTCTGGTTGGGACGTTTACCTGTCTTTCTCTTCTGCCATCTGTATCAACAATGCCCGTGCCGGCGAGAATGTGGCTCCCAAGGACTACTATGATCCCGAGCACTGGCTTACCGCTATCGGTCTGGCAGGCTACAAACAGGTAGTGGTGCAGTCGCTGCAGGTCATCCCTGGTGAGGAATACCGCCGTGTTCGCGACAGCTATGTCAAGGACTTCATGAACAACCGCAATGGCGACTTTACCAATGCTTACATGAAGAGTCTCGACCTGAACGTCGTTGTGGGTACCCCGCTGATGGCAGAGGAGAGCGACGCCCAGACGCTGGCTAACACGCTGAACAACGAAGCCGACGTAAAAGCTGCTCTGCAACAGGGCATCGTGGCCTTCATGGGTCATGGTAATCCTGAGGGCTACGACTACTATGGCGGTAACATCCGCTACCTGCAGCTCGAGGAGAATCTGCGTGCCTTAAGTGAGAACTACTATGTAGGAACCGTTGATATGGACGAGACCTATGCTGAGGACGTGCTGAATCATATCGCAGGTGGTACCTTCAACTATCAGATTGGTGAAATGGCCAAGACCATTACTTACGAAGCCAACAACAGCAGCAAGGCTCAGCTCTTCGTGTTGATGTCAATCGCCGGTGATCATGCTCATAATGACATGGCCAAAGCTGAGGACAAGGAGAGCTGGTACTCTCTGTTTAATGCTGCCGGTATCCAGACTCAGGCCTATGAAACCAACTACACTGAGGCTTGTTGGAAGACGTATAAGAGTGGTGATGAATATATTCCTGGTTTGGCAGAGCGTAGTGCCGTTCGTAAGTTGTGGATGAACCACACCCGCGAGGCTATTGCCAAACTTGGTACTGAGGATGCACTTTCTACCCCAACTACAGCTCCAGAGGAATAGGCGGTTCTCTCTCAATAAATAATGAACAAGAAACTAATGTCTCTTTTGGTGGTACTCCTTTCGGGGAGTACCGCTTTTTCCCAAATCCACACGATGGTTCGCAAAGACTCATCTGCGATCCATCGTACGTACAATCTTGATCCTGTAGTGGTTACCGGCTCTGGTCATCACCAGAGACTGAAAAGCACAGCAACACCTGTCCGCGTGCTGTTTTCGCAGGAAATCCGCGAACAGGGCATCAGCACCTTCGACGACGCCCTGACACGTATGATGCCGCAGGTGTCAATGGCGCCCAACTCCATGGGAACTTTTTTACGATTGAACGGACTGGGCAACAAATACATCCTTATTCTGATTAACGGTCAGAAACTCTCAGGCGACATCTCGAACAATGTCGATCTGAACCGCATCAACATGAGCCGCGTGAAACGTATAGAGGTGCTCGACGGAGCCGCCTCTTCTCTCTATGGCTCTGACGCCATCGCAGGCGTTATCAACATCATCACCGACCAACCGACACAGAATCTCGTCAGCATTACTAGCGACACACATGTATCTGGTCATGGTATCCTGACCGAAGCCGTCAGTCTCGATATCTATAAGAATGGCTTCGGCTCCTACACCTCGTTTACCCATGACCGTGCCGACAGTTACCAAAACATTGACTTGGAATATGTGAAAGGCTCTGATACAGAAACCCAGAAGACGATAGCTCCCTTCTTCACGGGTTATCGCTCAAATATCATCGGACAGAAATTTACCTATGCCCCCAATGAGCACTTGGCGCTCAATGCAGGCATAGACTATTCATATAAAATCACCGACCGTCCTGAAACCAGAGAGGATACCCCTGGCGGTCTCGACTACGAAATGCGTTATAAAGGTTTCCGTTGGAATCTTGGTGGTATCTATAAGTTTACCGCTAAGAACTCCTTACAGGCGAATTTCACCGTTGACCGTTTCCGCTATGGCAAGGAATACGATGTGGCGACGAAGGACTATGCTGTAGGCGACTATGTCCAATCAAAGAAACAGCGAATGATGGAAGGCGAGTTGAAAGCTATCCTCGGACTCTCGGCTCACAACACAACTATCTTCGGTGCCGACTGGCGTAAGGACTATCTCACGGCCACCTCAGGCAATATCGACCAGCATGTCTATACCCTCGCCGCCTACGCCCAGCACGAGATGAGACTGCTGAAAGATCTCACTGCTACGCTTGGACTGCGTTTTACCCACCACGAGACGTTTATGAATCACCTGACGCCCAAGGCCACTCTGATGTATGCCCCAGGGAATTTCCGTTTCCGTGCTACTTATTCGGCAGGTTTCCGTGCGCCAGGGCTCGATGAGCTTTATTACCATTACTTCTCCGTGAATCGTGGTAAGCCACAAATCAGTTTTGGCAATCAGGATCTGAAACCAGAGAAGAGCCATTATTTCTCACTGAATGCAGAATATCGTGACAACGTGATTGCCGTGAGTTTGACGGGTTATCTGAACCGTATCAATGACATGGTAGTCAAGCAGAATGTAGCAGTCGATGATGCCAGCCGAACGATGCTAATGGCAGAGTTCCCTGAGATGACACAAGATCAGGCTGACAAGATGGCGAGTTACGCCCTCTATCAGAACAGCGATAAGGGAGATGTCAAGGGCATGCAGCTCAATGTCTCTGCGAATATTTTCCAGGGGTTCAACCTCTCTGCCAACTATGCCTATACTTACGCCCGCACCAAGAGTGATGACGATTGGGACTTGTTGGAGCGCAGCATCCGCCATGCCGCCACCATCGCCGCCAACTATCACCACACTTGGGGCTGTTATGGCCTGAACGTTAACCTGAATGGACGTCTGCAGTCCAAGACCTATTACACAGGCACTTACGAAGATGCACCTGGCTATGGCATCTGGAACCTCCACACAACCCATACCTTCGATTGTACAAAATGGGCATTCGTGGAACCCAGCATTGGTATCGACAACATCTTCGACAAGGTGGATCGCCGCATCGACTCTTCCACCCGCAAGTATGCTCTATACTCGTCAGGCCGCATGTTGGTGATTGGTCTTAAAGTGAAATTCAAACAGTAAGATACGTGTATTATTATATAAGTTTGGGAAACGGAGGCTTGTCGTGAGATTACACCTCCTTTTTTCTTTTAATCAAAGTTTTTTATTAACTTTGCAGCAGATATGGGAAAGATTATCATAGCAGGCATTGGTCCTGGCAGTAAGGAAGACATTACCCCCGCTGTGCTCGAAGCTGTGCGGGAGGCGGATGCCATCGTGGGGTATAAGTACTATTTCCAATTCGTAGATCCGTATGTAAGGCCTGGGTGTGAGTGCATCGATACGGGCATGAAAAAGGAACGTGAACGGGCAGAGCAAGCTTTTGAGTTGGCAGAGCAGGGGAAGACCATTGTGGTGATTTCCAGTGGAGATGCGGGCATCTATGGGATGGCGCCACTCATCTACGAGATGCGCCAAAACCGCAAGCCGAATATCGGAATCGAAGTATTGCCAGGCATCTCGGCTTTTCAAAAGGCGGCATCGTTGTTAGGTGCACCTATTGGCCATGACCTTTGCATCATCTCTTTAAGCGACCTGATGACGCCATGGGAAGTCATCGAACGACGTATCAAGGCTGCCGCTGTGGGTGACTTTGTGACTGCTGTGTATAATCCCAAGTCGCATGGGCGTTATTGGCAACTCTATCGTATGCAGGAGATTTACCTGAAGTATCGGGCTGCGGAAACGCCCGTTGGCTATGTGCGTCAGGCAGGTCGTGAGGAACAGGAAATCAAGGTAACGACCTTGGAAAAGTTCGACCCAGAGGATGTGGATATGTTTACAGTCATTCTCATTGGGAATTCGCAGTCGTATATCGCTGACGGTAAGATAATCACGCCGAGAGGTTATTATACGCGCGCAGAGTCGCAGAGTAACGCAGAGAAGCCTGGACAGCAGATCATGATAGAGTCGTTCCGCACTATTAAAGGAGAGTTGAAACACCAAGACTATCCTTTAGATCATCTATGGGCTCTGCTCCATGCCATCCATACCACTGCCGACTTCGATATGGAAAGGATTCTCTATACGGATGACCATGCCGTTGAGACGCTATATAATAAGGTTAAGGACGGCTCGCTCAAAACGATTGTAACGGATGTGACAATGGTGATGAGTGGCATCCGCAAAGGCGCCTTACAACGGCTTGGCATCGAGGCTAAGTGTTATCTCTCTGACCCACGTGTGGCTGAGATGGCATCATCGCAAGATATCACTCGCACTCAGGCTGGTATCCGTCTGGCTGTCGAGGAACACCCCGATGCACTCTTCGCCTTTGGCAATGCACCAACGGCACTCATGGAACTCTGCGATTTGATTCGTAAGGGCAAGGCTCATCCTGCAGGTATTATTGCCGCTCCTGTCGGCTTCGTTCATGTACGTGAGTCGAAGCATATGGCGAAACCCTTCAAGGATATTCCCAAGATCATCATCGAGGGCAGAAAGGGCGGTAGTAATCTTGCTGCTACCCTCTGCAACGCCATTCTCACTTTTGATGATGCCGCACAACTCAAACCTGGTCGCGACTTATGAAGTTCATCGTAATTGGTATAACGGATAATCCCAAGCCTTGGTTTACACCAGAGGTATTGGAAATTATCAAGAACGGCAAGGTGTTCTCTGGTGGTAAGCGCCACCATGAAATTGTGGCACCGTTGCTGCCTGCCATCGCTGAATGGATAGATATCACAGTTCCTCTCGATGCCGTCTTCGAACAGTATAATGTTCAATGTTCAATGTTCAATGTTCAATGTGTAACGGTTTTCGCTTCTGGCGATCCACTCTTCTTCGGTTTTGCCAATACCATCAAGCGTAAGATGCCTGAAGCAGGAATCGTGGTCTATCCGACCTTCAATTCCTTGCAGATGCTGGCTCACCGATTGGTGATGCCTTATCATGATATGCGCATTGTTTCGCTCACGGGACGTCCCTGGCCGGAGCTCGACAAAGCCCTTATCGAAAGGGCTGAGAAGATAGGTGTGCTGACAGACAAAGAGCACACGCCTGCAGCCATTGCCCAACGGATGCTGGACTATGGTTATACCGATTATACAATGTACGTTGGCGAACATCTTGGCAACCCTGAAAAGGAAAAGGTCACAACGCTGACTCTCGAAGAGGCCGCAAGAGCAGAGTTCTCAATGCCCAATTGCGTCATTATTTATTCGTGTAATCTGTGTGATTCGTGTTCGAAAAAAGAAACGTGGTTTGGTATCCCTGACAACAAATTCATGTTATTAGATGGTCGTGAGAAGATGATAACGAAGATGCCCATCCGTTTGCTCACCCTTCAGACGCTTGACCTGCCAAAGAAACATGTCTTTTGGGACATCGGCTTCTGTACGGGCAGCATCAGCATCGAGGTCCGCTTGCAGTTTCCTCATTTGCATATTGAGGCCTTTGAGATCCGTCCTGAGTGCGAGGCCATCATCCATGAGAATGCTCGCAAATTCGGAGCGCCTGGCATCAATGTGCATATCGGCGACTTCCTCGAAACGAATATCACAGTCCTGCCTCGTCCCGATGCCGTCTTCATCGGTGGACACGGCGGAGAACTGAAAGAGATCATGAAAAAAATCCTAACTGTGTTGACTGATGACGGAATCATTGTCTTCAATAGCGTTGTTGCGCCAAAGGTCACCGTTGATAGCAAGAAGCTATGGGATGAGGCTTGCGACGAACTCGGTTTGCAACAGTTACCTCCACTTCATATCCAACTGAACGACAATCACCCAATAACCATATTGAAATGCAAGAGATAGCCATCATACAAATCAGCGAGGCAGGGCAACAGATAGCTCAAACGTTAGAACGAGAATTTAGTGCTACTGTCATCAGCCGCCAAGAGGTAGGCAAGCGTTGGAAAGATTTCAATGCCTTCGTTTTCATAGGAGCGATGGGCATCTGTGTGCGCACCATCGCCCCCTATATCAAGGATAAACATGAAGACCCCGCTGTGGTGTGTGTCGACAGCATGGGACAGAATGTGATTTCCGTTCTAAGCGGACATATCGGAGGAGCCAATGACCTGACGCGAGACATTGCTGGTCTGATAGGCGCCCGCGAGGTCATCACTACCCAGAGTGACAATGCTGGTCTTTGGGCGCTCGACACGTTTGCAGAACGATTCAACTGGGCCATCGCTAGTGATGATGATATGAATGAGTGCATCTATGCCTTCGTCAATCGGAAACCTACCGCCCTGCTAATGGAAATCTGCGACGAGGGTACCGACTATATGGAAAAAACGTTGCCTCCACATGTGACTGTTGTAAATAGTCTCGAAGAGGTTAATCCCCAAAAATATAGTTTGGTCATCATAGTGTCACCCTACAATCTCTGCGCTCCATACGGTGTGCTCGAATTGCATTTCGTACCTATGATAGCTGCATTAGGCTTTGGCCTAGCTCATCATCCAGATGACTACGAGGATATCAACGACCAGATAGACGAGACCATGAGTCAGATAGGCGTATTGCCCTGCTACAAGCGTTATTGCACCATTGATGTAAAGGAAGAAGAAGAGTTCTGTGCAATGCTCGTCGATGATTTAGGAGAAGAGTTGGTTTTTTACTCAGCCGAGGAACTCGCTAAGGTTGAGGTGCCGAATCCCAGCGCTACTGTTCAGAAGCACGTTGGAACTCCAAGCGTCTGCGAGGCAGCAGCGATTCTCGGCTCCAATCATGGCAAACTCATCGTCCCCAAAGTGAAGGGTAAAAACTGGACAGCAGCCCTCGCCATTGATTACAAATACTTGCGCGAGGCGAAAGGACATATCGAGATTGTCGGTGCCGGTCCTGGCGATCCTGATTTGGTGAGTGTTCGAGGCAGAAAGATGCTGGAGCGCGCAGACCTCATTCTCTATGCTGGTTCTTTGGTGCCCAAGGCATTGACGGAGTGCCACAAGCCTGGCGCTGTGGTGCGCTCGTCTGCTGACATGAACCTTGAAGAACAATGCGCATTGATGAAGGAACATTACGATAAGGGGCATTTCATCGTGCGTCTGCATACAGGTGACCCCTGTATCTTTGGCGCCATTCAAGAACAGATGGCCTTCTTCGATGCCAATAATATGGACTATCACATCACACCTGGCATCTCTTCGTTCCTTGCAGCAGCCGCTGAGTTGCAGAGCCAGTTCACGATTCCTGAGCGTTGCCAGACGATTATCCTCACTCGTGGCGAAGGCCGCACCCCTATGCCTGAAAAAGAACAGTTGCATCTGTTGGCAAAGAGCCAGAGCACGATGTGCATTTTCCTTTCTGCATCAATCGTCAATGATGTGCAGCGCGAACTGCTTCAGGAATATCCTGAGGATACTCCCGTTGCTGCCTGCTATCATCTCACGTGGCCAGACCAGCGCATCTATCGCGGAGTCCTCAAAGACCTCGCAAAGATTGTCCACGACAACCACCTCACCCTCACCACGATGCTCGTTGTTGGCGAGGCTATAGATAATCGCGAAGGTCTCTCTGCCCTCTACGACAAGCACTTTACCCATCTCTTTAGAACTGGCGACGCATGATACTGGTATTCGGAGGAACAACAGAGGGGCGTAAGGCCGTGGAAGTGCTGGAAGAGGCTGGCAATGTCTACTATTACAGTACTAAAACGGGGGAGCAGGACATCGCCTTACATCATGGACAGCGCATTGACGGGGCACTTGATGCTGAGGCGATGCAATTGTTCTGTCAAGAGCATGGCATTTGTCTCATCGTAGATGCTGCCCATCCCTTTGCCTCGCAACTCCACCAGACGATTGCTCAGGCCTCTGAAGCATTGAATATCCCAGTTATCCGCTACGAACGTATCTATCCGCCTCGTGATCCCAGTATCACGTGGATTGACGACTACAACCAATTACCGCGCAACATTCATTCGCTGTTGACAACGACGGGTGTTCAGAGCATCAGCAAACTGAAATACTTAGAGACAAAGGGCATTAAGGTCTTTTATCGCATCCTCAATAGGGAATCGTCCATAGCAATGGCCAAGAAACAAGGGGCAACGGATGACCAGCTCTGCTTTTATGAGGATGCCAATGACATCCCCGTAGAGGCCGAAGCAATCTTACTCAAGGAGAGCGGTATCTCGGGTGGATTCCAGGAGAAGGTGGAGGCTGCTAAGGCAAAAGGCATGCGTATCATCGCCCTCAAACGACCTGAAATTACACAAAAAGCGCTCGAGCTCTGCTCGCTTGCTACCAACGGGACGCAAGAACCGCCCCCTTTGTGTAATGGGCCTTACGGATTACGAAGGGCGGTGGAGAAACTGCTTCCAAAGTTCTATCCACTGCATAGTGGACTGACGACAGGTACTTGTGCAACGGCTGCTGCTGTGGCAGCAACGCTGCGATTGACAAAAGGCGAGATGCCTGATGAAGTGCCTGTCATCCTTCCCAATGGCGAAACGATCATGGTGGCTGTTGGGTATGATGACGACTATGCCTATTGCATCAAAGAGGCGGGTGACGACCCTGATGTGACAGACGGTATAGAGGTGAGGGCGAGTGTGGAGCTAATGGCTAAGTGCCAAAAGCAAAATGCCCAAATAGATATTATCGGTGGTGAGGGCGTAGGACGGTTCACCCTTCCGGGGTTCGACTATCCCCCAGGTGAAGCTGCTATCAACAAGGCGCCACGCGAGATGATTCGGCAGAATCTGGAGCAATTATCAATTATCAATTGTCAATTATCAATTACGATTTCCGTCCCCCAAGGCAAGGAAATAGCCAAGCGTACGTTTAATCCCCGCCTCGGCATCGAGGGCGGCATCTCGATTATTGGTGTCAGTGGCATTGTCAAACCTTTCAGCGAAGAGGCCTTCATCGACAGCATCCGCAAATGCATGACGGTGGCCAAAGCCTCGGGCACCAATCGGGTGGTGATTAACAGTGGTGGTAAGAGCGAACGTTTTGTTAAGGCCCTTTACCCCGACCTGCCTCAACAGGCATTTGTGGAATACGGCAACTATATCGGTGAGACGCTCAAGATAGCCAATGAGCTCGGCATCCGTAAAATCACCCTTGGCGTCATGCTGGGCAAAGCCGTCAAACTAGCCGCAGGTCATCTTGACACTCACAGCCGGAAGTCGGTGATGGATAAGGCATTCATTAAACAAATACTCGACGAGGCCGATTGCGATATCGACATCAGCGATATTACCTTGGCTCGTGAGATTTGGGAAAAACTGCCACCCGAAAAACTACAGGATTTTGCTTCGGCCATCATCGGCCATTGTGCAGAAAATTGTCAGCCGCTTCTGCCCAACGGCACACTCACCATCTTGTTGATAGACGACAAGGGGAATATTTATTAAACAATCCCCGTTCCTGTATCATTTTGCCAAAGAAATGCTCAAAAATTTAATCTTTTTACGGCTTTTGGCCTCAGATTGGCAGAAAATTTGTATTTTTGCAGGTGTATTTATATATTCAAGAGTTCATTGATGGCATCAGCTAAAGTAAAAACGACAATAAGTGAAAGATATGGTTAATCCTGATATAAGACTTAGTTTAGATGGTAAAATATTGAGAGGTGTAAATAATAAAAAAATACTATCTATCAATATACCTAACTCCGTAACCACAATAGGTCATGGTGCTTTCGAAGGATGTAGCGAGTTGCAGCATGTCGATATTCCAAATTCCGTAACTACAATCAAGTATTCTGCATTCCGTGATTGTACCTCCATTCAATCTATAGAAATTCCTAATACTATTGTCTCAATTGAAGATGCCGCATTCTTCGGGTGCACATCTTTAAAGTTTATTGATATTCCAAACTCCGTAAAAACAATTGGTAATGCCGCTTTTGCTTTATGCACAGCACTCGAATCAATAATTCTTCCCAACTCTGTTATAGCTATTGGAAGTGGAATCTTCCATAGCTGTTCTGCCCTTCGAAATATAGCTCTTCCCAAATCTATCGCGAGCATAGGTGAAGGTGCTTTTTACCGGTGCATTTCTTTACAAACAGTAGAATTTCAATGCTCGGTCGCATCAATAACAAGTGAGATGTTCTATTGCTGCGAAAATCTGCAATCTTTTGTTATACCGGACTCCGTAATTTCAATCGGTTATCAGTCGTTCTTTGGTTGTAAATCGCTTTCTTCTATCGTTATTCCTAACTCTGTTAGCCTTATTGGTGTTGAAGCATTTGAAGGTTGCTCTGCTCTTAAATCTGTTTCAATATCTAAATTTGTCAAATCAATCTCAAAGGAGGTATTCAAAGAGTGCTCTTCATTAGAACATGTAATACTACCTAATTCTTTAATATCAATTGAAGAGGGTGCATTCATGTGTTGTACAGCCTTGAAGTCTATTGATATACCGGATTCTGTTGACTCTATTAACGATAGGGCTTTTCAAGAATGTACTGCTTTACAGACTATCGTTATTCCAAACTCCGTAAAAACAATTGGACATGGAACATTTGCAGAGTGTAAAAGCCTACAGTCTGTCTATATCCCAGATTCTGTATTTATTATCGGTGAAGATGCTTTCTATGGCTGCAATAGTCTATCTAAAGTACATTGCAATATTAAAAATCCTATAGATAGTAACAGGGTATATCTTGATAGTTCTTTCAACTGCTTATACGATAATGCTGTTTTATTTGTTCCATCGGGGAGCCGGTCGGAATTCAGACATCATAAAACTTTCCAGAAATTTAAGCATATAGAAGCAATGTAAATTTCTAATTCGTTTTTGCGTCCATAATTAAACAGAGAATAAGAAGAATCTATCACATTTTATGTGATTTTCACAGTTCAAGTCATCGAAATAGAAGATTTTTGTGTAAATTTGCAGCAAGTAAACTATAAATGAAGCAATATGCCAGAGATAAGCAAATTCTACGGAATCATTATCAACTACGACATCTCTATGAATAGGGCGTTACTGCATATTATATATTAATATTTCAAATTATTGGATTATGGAACATATTGAGTTTATGGGCATACCTCTTGAAGGGACTGCAAAGGAATTTTTCTCCAAGTTAAAAAATACTGCCAAAATTTATTCAGTCGATAAAGAAAGTGACAATGAAGTAAAATGCCAATTGTCATTTACCGGGAAATGGGCTTATGTGAATATTTATGGGAATCCTGTATCCCTCGTGTCTGTTGAGTTGCACTATGGATATGGAATAACAGATCCTACTATCGAAGAATGGAATCAAATGGTTGACGAGTATTACAATTATAAGGAAACCCTTACTCAAAAATACGGGTCTCCTGTGACAAGTCGTCAAGTTACAGCATACAATGGTAATCTATTGGACAACAGAAAAAATCTTTCTGTAGACGAGTTGTCATGGGGGGCAGGCAATCCTAAATGTTATTCTCACTATAAAATTAGATTTGGTGAAATTACAATTGATACGATTGTTCGCGACCTTATTTTGGGATATAAGTATAATGGTCTCCAAATTAATTATTGGGATACCTACAATAAAGAACATCCTTTCAAGCCCGAAAACACGAGATTCAAAGATTTGTGAAATGACAAACAGCTGTGACAAAATGTCAGTAAAGAATCGTTGTGTGATTATGGCATATTGTTTGCACCAAACTCTATATGCGATTACGCATAAAGTTTGAGATAGAAACGAATCTGTATGAGATTCTTTCTTTACTACTCCAAGCTGCAACGCTCTTCGTAGCTGTAGTGTCTTAAACAGAAAAAGGAAATCACGCTTCAAGAAGAGCGTAGTATTGAAGTGAGATAATGAGTTCCAATACAGAACTCGAAATTTTAGGAGATAGTAAAAGGGAGGTTGCACAAGAGCCATCTCCCTTTTGTCTTTCATAAGTCTGCCGACTCCCCCGCCCATGCGTTTCCTTTAGTCTCAAAAACTCTTACGCCACCACACCCAGTTTTTAAAGATGCTCGGGGGCGATGTCGATGGTGCCGTCAAGCCAGCATACCGTCCAGCCGTCAAGGTCGAAGCGGTCGAACACAGCTTTGTCGCGCAGCGGGGCAAAGAGCTGGTACTTCTCGATGAGCGGCAGGCAGTCGAAGATGCGCTCGCTGCCGTCGTTAAAGGTCAGGTGCAACCGGTAGCCGTCAAGTGTGCGGGCGGCTGTGACCCATTTCAAAATGTTCTCCTGTTCCGTATTGCTTAGTCGAGTGGGTTAATCTTTGCCAGTGTCTCGCCATTCTCCATCATTTTATCATCTCATTATTCCCCGACCTCGTTCTTTCGACGGCCGAAGATGACGGCAGCAATCACGGGAGCTCCCACCAGTGCTGTCACACTATTGACGGGCAAGGCACCCTCGAAGCCTGGCATACGGGCGATAAAGTTGCAGACAAGTGCCAGCAGGGCACCACAGAGAGCCGTGGCTGGCATCAAGATGCGATGGTCGGAAGACCGGAAGATGGCTCTTGCTAGATGGGGAACGGCCAGCCCGATGAACATGATTGGACCGCAATAGGCCGTGACAATAGCTACCAATATTCCAGAACTGATGATCACCAACATACGGGCACGACGGATATTCAGACCTAAGTTGGTCGCATAGCGATCACCCAGCAGCATCAGGTTCATCGACTTGACGAGCAGGAAACTCAGTGGAAGCAGGATACACATCAATACCACGAAGAGTATCATCTCGTCGCCTGAGACACGTGAGAATGAGCCGAGTCCCCATACGACAAACGACTTCACATCCTCATCGGGGGCCATGAATTTCAGCACGCCGATAATTGCATTGGCTAAGTAACCAATCATCACACCTATTATCAATAGGGTGACATTGCCCTTCACCTTCTGCGCAACCCAGAGAATCAGTAGCATAACCGCCAAGGCTCCAACTATGGCCGCAACGCTCATCGCGGCATCACCAAAATACCCCAGACGGCTGAGTGCCACACCGCCGATCTTGCCGGAGAGTAGCACCACAAAGGCAACACCTAAGGCAGAGCCGTTGCTGATGCCAAGCACTGACGGTCCTGCCAATGGATTGCGGAAAACGGTCTGCATCTGCAAGCCGCTTACTGCCAATCCTGCACCAGCAACAATAGCCGTCAGCACCTGAGGCAGTCGTGATTTCCAAATGATGTTCGTCCAAATCTCTTGACTATCATCGCCTACCAATATGCGACAAATATCCGCCACTGGAATTTTGACAGAGCCGATGAGCAGATTAATGATGGCCATGACGGCTATCGCCACCATCAACAGCAATATCAGTGGCAGCGTTGGCCTCCGGCCGAGCCTGCTCACGCTCGGCAGAATCGATGCAAGCATCGTTCTGCTCTCGCTTAATCGCAGCGTTCGTCTCATTTGAGCAGGTAATAATATTTGGGTTGATAGTCAGGCTCCACCAGTTCCGGGTGGAAGATGGCCACAAAGTCCTTCAGCAGCACATCTGGCTCTACAGGCGAAATCTCATAATAAGGTGTCTGCTTCATATTGCAGTAGATGACCTTACGCTCCTTGAAAGCCTTGAACAGTTCATTGCGAGGCTCCGAGGCCTTCAGAGCGTCATACGAGAACTCACCAGGAAAGCTGTTAAGTATGCGCCAGTAGTCGGCATTGGCGGCCAACTCGTACATCTTCTCAAACTCCAGATCTTCACCAGCCGTCTCCTCGTCATGAATCACGTAGTCAGCCCCTGCATCGCGGAATATCTGTGCCAAATAGTTTTTTCCGCCCACCGCATGCCAGTTGCCGTAGTGCATCTCGCCACTCGTCACCGTAGGTAAAACTTTGAACTTTGAATTTTGCGCTCGGCTTTGCCGCTCGGCTTTGCCAAGAACTTTGAACTTTAAATCATTGTAACGCTGTTCGATGCCAGCAAAGACCTCACAAGCTTCCTTCTCCTTGCCGATAAACATACCCACGAACTTAATCCATTCTGCCTGACCGAGCGGATCCAGTTCCTTGTAGCCCAAGTGCGGCACCAGCGTGATGCCCGTTTCCTTGATGGCATCGTAGCCACCCCGCTTGAAAGGCGAGATAAATATCACGTCGGGATTAGCGGCCAGCACCATCTCCGTATCGAAATCGCCCTCCGTACCAATCTTCACGATGCGTCCGTCCTTCACCCGCTGCAGGATATCCTCATTGAAGAGGTTCTTCGTACCCGTCAGTCCCTTTACCACATCGTGCGCATCGAGGATGGTGAAGTTCGAGAGTTGTAGCGCCGTCATACAGATGGTATTCTTAATCGGTACACGGACCTTCGTATAGCCATCAGGTACCGTCACGTCATCCGATGTCACCAGCGCGAAGTGATAGTCATCGCCCACGTCAACTAGTCGCATGTCATCCTGGCTCTTCACTTGATAGCCCGTGGCATACTTCGGACACAGCAGACTATCCGCACTCGCAGTATCACCTGATACCGCCTTGTCTCTCTGATTGCATGAGCTAAATAATAGCAGTGTCATGCACAATATTCCAAAAACAACAAGTCTTTTCATCATGGATGCAAAGGTACGAATAAGCGAGCGAAATACCAAATTTATTTGAGTATTTCCGAGCGTGAGTATCTTCGACGAAGTCAAAGTTACGGTGTTTCTTTGATATAACAAACAACTTTATCCATTTTATTTGGTTCTTCGCTCACTTATTGGATAACTTTCTCACGTTCGACAAAAGAAATACATTCCTTTTGTTCTTACTTAATCGAAATTTTCGTACCTTTGCAAAAAAATAAGAACGATGTATTTCACAGGAATAATCATTGCTGTTTGTACCTTCTTGACCATAGGCCTCTGGCATCCTATTGTCATCAAGACAGAGTACTACTGGGGTACACGCCCCTGGATTGTATATTTGATAATCGGTCTTGCCGCCATCGTGGCTGCCTTGTTTATTGAGAACACCCTTATCTCTGCCGTTGTGGGCGTGTTCGGAGCTTCTGCTCTTTGGGGCATTGGCGAGCTCTTTGAACAAAAGAAACGAGTAGAAAAAGGCTGGTTTCCCAAGAATCCCAAGCGCAAAAAGAAATAATTATCCCATCACTACGTCGAACTTTCAACATCCTACTTATCACTCTGCTTTGCACTTTTTGTTCCTCCCGCACCCCGCGTCACCGCCACCCTACCTGTGGGGACACGCAAAAAAGAGGCGGGAAACCGTGCCGACATCCTCGGCTCAGGTTTCCCGCCCTTTGTTTCTCCATATTATATGTTATACCGCCACGCCCGTGCGCATCACTTCGCGATAGATGGGCGAATCCTCGGCCATGCTCAAGTCCTCGGCCACGATGTCGAGCCACTTGTCTGCTCTGTCTTTGTTTGCCATAATCACGTCGTATTATTTACTTTATGGCTGCAAATTTACACAAAGTTTTCGATATTCCATTCAATTTCTAAGGAAAAGTGCAAAAACTGATTAACAAGAAGCAGGTATTTCCAAGATAAACAGCATCAATTATTGAGAAGACGCAGAAATATATACAAGTCAGGCGACTTCCGAATTTGGAAGCCGCCTGTCTTGTTGTTAATGTAAATTAATGAACTTGTCTTGGATACCCTATTCCATTTTAAGAGAATAAGTTTTGCCCGACTTCATATCGTTGAAGAGCTGTTTGAAAGTCTTGATATTCTTGGAACTCTCTTGCTTTGTTGTCCAAAACTCAAGCAACGGCCAATACTCAAGGCCATCGCCTGTGTTCTCGGCACGTGTGAAACAGACGTTTTCCTCCCCCTCAAAGTGAGTCAGACTGAGAGTGTATTGAAATAGAATGTGGTTATTGCCATCTACTTCTTCAAAAATAAGACAGGGAGCTTCCTCTGGTCCGTCATTGTAGGCTTCCTTGACTATCTTAAACACCTTCTTCGTTTTACCGTATGTCACAGTAATGGTTGGAGCAGCACCCTTCTTGTCGCAAAAATCAACCATTCCCTTTCCTTTAATCCGCTTGGCTTCCACTCCCATAGAACTTGATACTTTCACAGTACTGAATGTAAACGTATAGTGTTTCGTTTGCGCACTTACCTTATTGAACTGGGCTGTCAGTGTCATCATGATGACTCCAATCAGTAATGCAAGACTTTTTGTTTTCATCTTTTTAAACTATTATCAGAATTCATAATTTAATCCTTCTCCACGTGTTCTCTTCAGACCATGGACAGAATAGAAATATGCTGCAGCTTCTGCATCTTTAACATTCGAGTAGCTTCCTACAAAATGTACCGTAATAAAACTGACTTTTCCGCTATCTGCATTTTTATACATGTCGAGCATCATTACTTCATTGCTGCCGTCCCATCTCATGCCTCTATTCCAATGAGCAGTTCCAGAACTCGTACCTTTATACTCCCATCCGGAGTCGAAAACGGGACTTGGCCAAGACATCGAGTTCGGGTCAATTGAGGGAGTCGAAGGTGCGGATGGCGCAGGACGGGCCGTCTGATCTTTAAACCACGCTACATCAGTGCTGCGCTTGGTCTTGTTGCCAGAACGGACAGAGACGGCCTTCAGATTAGGACAATCAGCAAAGATTTCCAACGCTCCAGGCTTGATATGGGCAGGCACGGTGGCAGACTTCAACGATTTATTACTAGCAAAACATAAATGACCAAGTTCCTTTACCGTATTGGGAACATTCACTGTCGATAAGTTACAGTTGTAGAACGCACAATTGCCAATGCTTGTCACATTGCTGGGAATCGTGATAGTCGTTAAACTTTTGCAACCATTAAATGCATTATCGCCGATCCTCGTCACTTCATTTCCAATGACTACGTTCTTGATAGATTGATTATATCTAAACCACGAACCTATTTCCTTGCAATGAAACGTCACTGTCGTCAATCCAGTACAGTCCCGAAACGCATCGTCACCAATTTCCGTTATATTGTTAGGAATGGTAATGGACGTCAGGCCAGTACAATCGCGGAACATTTCTTTGCCAATAAATGTGTTGTTAAAGGTAACCGACTTCAGGCCCTTGCAGCCCTTGAACGCATGGTCTCCTATTTTCGACACGTTGCTGGGAATCGTTATAGATGTCAGGCCAGTACAACCCCCGAACATACCTCTGCTGATGGTTGTGTTGTTCAATACAACCGACGTCAGGCCTGTGCAGCCATAAAAGGCTCCTTCCCCAACGACCAAGATACTGCTGGGTATCGTTATCGACGTCAGACCAGTACATGCACTGAACGCCCCTTCACCTATTCTCGTCACGTTATTAGGAATGGTGATGAACGTCAGGCCAGTACAGCCATCAAACATGCTTTTGCCTATGGTCTTGTTGTTGAGGACAACCGACTTCAGGCCAGTACATCCATAGAACGCCTGTTGGCCGATATCCGTTACACTGCGGGGAATGGTGACAGACGTTAAACCAGTGCAAAAAAGAAACGCACCGTTGCCGATTGTCTTCACGCTGTTAGGAATGGTTACAGATGTCATACCACTGCAATTCCTGAACGCATCAATTTCAATGGATTCCACTGGATAAGTCAAACCATTGTAAGCAACGGTCTCGGGAATGACCACCTTGCCAGTATAAGGCGACTTTTTATTGGGGCTCACCATTGCTTCGCCACGAACAAAAGTATAGTGAATGCCGTTGATATAAGCATCTAAAGCAAAAGCTTTTGTTGCAACCATACTTATGAGCACGGCGAACAGAATCGAAAGTTTAAGTCGTTTCATATTAGTTTGCTTTGGGGTTTTATTTGCAAGGCTGCGGTTAAACGAGAGCAGTGATGCTTGCATCAACTGCCGAATGTGAGCAGGCTCGCAGGCTTTTGCCTGCAAAGATATAAAATAATTCCGAAACGACAAAGTTTTTCAGAAGAAAATGAATATTCTCATGCACTGGAAGAATCCTCACACAGAGTGAAGCACAGAGAATAAAAAAAACTCCGTGAGCCTCGGCGTCTCCGCGCGCGAACGCTACTCTCTGCCAGAGAGTGCCTATGAAACAGGGAGAAAGTGCCGTACAAACAGGGAGTTTCTATAGGACAAACTGGGTAACGGGCGCACATGCACAATTACGACGTGTGAAAAAATATGCTCCGCGCCACATAAAAATGTGCTCCGCGCCACATAAAAATGGCCTTCGGAGCATGTAATTTTGTGCTCCGTGAAAATATCGCGGCAAAGATAATTAGGTGCTCCTAAGCACAAAATTAGGTGTCGTGAAGTACAAAATTAGGTGCTCTGGAGCATCAACTTACAAGCCGCGGAGCACAAAATAACGAATGGCTATTGATTTACAGTTAATTACAAGGGTGTTAACATCGATTAACAATTGGGATGTTTATTTTTAAAAGCTAAAAAATATTAAACGACTATTTCGTTAAAAAGTATTTTATATTTTTGCAGTAGAAATCATTTATTCATCATCAAGGAGAAGGGTTTATGCTAAAATCAGTCATCAACATATCGGTCGTTACCGCCAAGGTGGGTAATGACTATGTTATAGGCAAAAAACATGGTTTAGACAATGTCAAGAAGTTTGTTGTCGTGGATGAACGCAAGATGGTTGTCAAAACTGTGAGACGCCAAGTCGGACTTGTGGATAAAAAGGTCAAGAAGTTGGCCCTTGGCAGCCGCCAGCCAATAGCTGTACATATTCCCGGTGTCAGTCGGCAAAACTTTGGCAATGTCTTGAAATCACACATTTCGTCTGTAGTCAGGAACACTATTTCACAAAACCCCATGACGGATAAAGATGAAATGATGGAATTGAAAGAAGTGGTGAAATTGCAAAGTGCAGAAATAACACGGCTGAAGGAAATGATTGCGAATCATGTGGTGGACAACAGCAGGCACGGTGTTGTGATTAGAAACGTGGAGCGCCTGACTGTTGTTACTACCGACTCCAACTGGGCAGAAGTGCTCAAGAGGATTTGTGTGGAACAAAAGGTGACTTTTATATCTGACGAGAACATGAAGAGCAGCCCGAATGACAACACCCCAAAGGTTGAGGCTCCTCTCACTAACTACATTTTCAAAGAGAAACAGGATGATGGCTGTCTTCATCTGCGTGAACTGCGCTATTGGATTGGCGACCATTTTGCGCGCTATGTAGAAGCCAAGTATGAGTGGTTTGCACTCTGGCGTGTGCTGAAGGATAAAGGTCTCTTGAAAAGGGATCAGCAGAAGATGACTGATTTTGTGAAGCAGATGCATGAGTGGTACCCCAGCGACTCGTTCAACGGTGTGGAGGAAGCCATAAACCTCTATAAGAGCGGTTATCTGGGCATCACGCCATTTAAGCGCTGGGACGATGACCGGTTCAGGAAATACAAGAAAGCAAGGCAGTCGATGAATGGTTATTATCGGCTTTTCAGACTTTGCTCTGATTTAATGGATGACTTGAATGTTGACAAATTCATATTGCCAAAGGCGTAATTTCCATCTCGTTTCCATCAAAATCTTCCATCTTTTCCATATCTTCCACAAAACAATCGTATTCAGTGGTTTTGTTGTTGTTGTTGAATAATACCTATTAATTTTGCATCAGGAAAACGAAGTCAAACCCGTTAAAACTGAATGCAAAATGAATACGAACCCAAAGGAACTAAGACTGACGAACATCACCCGCTACAATGATGTGGATTTGGGGAGTCTCGTGCTGACCGCTGACGGACACATGAAGAGTTGGAAAGCCATCTGGCAGACCAACTTGCATGTCAACGTCAACGGTGCTTCGTGTGTTCCTTGCG
Source organism: uncultured Prevotella sp. (assembly GCA_905233985.1). Classification (GTDB taxonomy): domain Bacteria; phylum Bacteroidota; class Bacteroidia; order Bacteroidales; family Bacteroidaceae; genus Prevotella. The sequence continues at coordinate 18,295 of CAJOFA010000001.1, read as the reverse complement.
GAAATATACCTATTAAATATAAGTGCTATCATCAATGGATAGACTGTCCACGATTGAGACTGAACCACCGTCATTTCATGTGGATTATTCCGCTGGATTGCTATAACTGGGTTGACATGGGTGTCAACCTGTATCTTTGTGCCGATGAGGGCTGGCCTCAGCCATTGCCCCGCCGTGATTATGAGCAGATGTGTCGAGTGCTCTGCGAGCTGAAGGTCGGTTTTCTGACCGTAGAGCAGCCTCGAAAGACATTTGCTTCCTCTTGGTTCCGCCATGACGTGCGCATGGGTCAGGAAAATTTCTGGGATTAATAAACGAACGATGCTTTTAACCAAAAGACAATTATGGGAAAAGTAACTATCGAAGTCTATCAGAACCACAACTCTAAGTCGGAGTCTTATGGTAAGTACTATGGTCACGCTGTGCAGGCCTCGACCATTGACGAGAAGACGCTGTGCAAGCATGTCGCCATGGACTCGGGTGTGGAAGAAAGTGAGGTGGCTGTTGTTTACGACGGCCAGCTGAAACAAGTGAAGGAACTGCTCTGCAATGGTCATGCCATTAAGATGGAGGGACTCGGAACCTTTAAGGTCGGCATCTCTTCTGAAGGTGTGTCTGTGGCAGACGTTCAAAAGCGTTATCCCCATTTCGACCCCGAAACTGAGGATATTTGCAAGTACTTAACCGCCAAGCAGGTGAAGAGCGCACACTTGCTCTTCACCCCTTGCGAAGAAATCAAAATGGCGCTGTGCAGCGTGAAGTTCGAGACCGACAAGTCCGAATGGGCTGCACAGATGAATGCAGAAAAGAACAATGTATAACTTAACTCTATGGAGGACTTGAACATGGGTATCATCACTGTAACACCCTATCAGAACAAGAATTCAAAGTCGGAATACTACAACTTCTGGTATTTCCGTACTTGTCTGAACTCAACCATCGACGAGAGCGACCTGGCCGACCACATCGCCGCTGACTCGAAGATTGAACGTTCTCGTGTGGCTACCATCAACAATGCTATTACCAAGCAGATCCGTGAGCTTTTGTGCAACGGACATCCCATTAAGATTCCACACTTGGGAACCTTAAGACTGGGCGTCTGTTCAGAAGGTACAGCAACTGTGACGGAGTTTAATGCCCGCACCTGCATCAAGAACGTACACTTGGTTTTGGTTCCTGACAAGGAAATCAAGCAGGAGCTTGCTAATCTCAGCTACGAGAAGTACTACGTCAAGGACAAATAACCTGATTTATTCTCTATGAAACCGCCCCGAAGCCAAAAGGTTTCGGGGCGGTTTATTTATATTCTTACTGTTGTGGATAAGTCGCTTACTTCTTCACTCGATAGATGCGGAAGGACATGGCGGGCAGGTTGTCGTTGAGGACGGAATGCTTGGCGGCGGCGGTGACGGGGACGGTGCCCTTGGCGGGCGTAATCAGCTCGGGACGGGCGATGCTGTTCTCGTCATCCATACCGTTGTGGCTGAGTGTCAGGGTCTCGGCCGTGCGGTCGCCGCTGATGCCTGCGAGGTTGAAGCTGACGGCCTGCGGCTGTCGCGACGTGTTGGCTATCTTGATGATGACCTCGCCGGTGTTACTGTCGTAGGCTGCCGAGGCAAAGAGCCCGCCCTGGCCGTCCTGATTGGCTACGGCTTTCTTCTGCATAGTGAGCGGCAAGACGTTGGTGCCAGCATTGGTGGCATAGAGTTGCTGCACGTAGTAGCTGACGCTCTTGAACACCTGCGTGTTGTCAAACCATATCTGGTCGGGACGCCACTGCCAGCCATCGACATGGGCGAAGAGCGGGGCAGGGGAGGTCATCCACACGATGTCGGCATTGCGCTCGAAACTGGTTATGAAGGCGGCTTCGAGAATGGCGGCCTCGTAGTGGTTCCACTTCTTGCCCTTGCCGTGACAGGCATATTCGCCGGCAAAGACCTTCGGACCCTTGCGGTCGTAGCTGTCGTAGCGCAAGCCGTTGGTGAGGAACCACTCCTCGTCGCGGTAGTAGTGCTCATCGACGAGGTCGGCCTTCAGCTCGCGCATGGCCTTCCAGCCGTCGGCAAACTTATAGGTGGCATTGTCATCGTCGTCGGGCATGGGACCGCTGGAGCCTACGATCCTGATGTTGGGATATTTCTCGCGGATGGCCTTGACGAAGGGCTTGAGGCGTTCGTAGTAGAACGGGCCCCACTGCTCGTTGCCTACACCGATGTATTTCATGTTAAACGGTGCGGGATGCCCCATGTCGGCACGTACCTTGCCCCACTTCGAGTCGGCGGGGCCGTTGGCAAACTCAATGAGGTCGAGGCAGTCGTCAATGTAAGGCTGCAACTGATCGACAGGCACGTGGGCACTCTCCTGCTCCCAGTTCTGGAACTGGCAGGCGAGTCCTACGCTGAGGATGGGCAGCGGCTCGGCGCCGATGTCCTCGGCGAGTTGGAAAAACTCGAAGAAACCGAGCCCGTACGACTGGTAGTAGTCGGGGAAGTAGCGGTGGTCGAAGGTGTGCTCCCAGCGGTTCTGGTTGAGCGGACGGTTCTCGACGGGGCCGACGGTATTCTTCCACTGGTAGCGCGTGGCGAGGTCTGTGCCCTCGACGATGCATCCGCCGGGGAAGCGGAAGATGCCCGGGTGCAGGTCGGCGAGCGCCTGTGCAAGGTCACGGCGCATACCGTTCTCACGGCCTTTGAACGTGTTGACGGGGAAGAGCGAGACATGTTCCAATGCCACGGCGTTCTCTCCCTTGAGGAAGATGCGCAACTTGGCGTGTTTGCAGGTAACGGGTGACGTCAGCGTGACGGTGTATTTCTTCCAGTCGGAGGAGGTGATGGCGAGTTCCTGCTCGACGAACTGCTGCTGCTCGTCCATGGAACTCTCGTCGATGAGCTGGATGCGGAGACCTCCCCCAGCTCCTCCCGAGGAGGAAAGCGCCTTTGCCCAGACGGAGAAGCGGTATTGCTCGCCCTTCTGCACGCCTATGCCGAAGTAGCCCTCGTTGACAAGTCCCGTGCGGCGGTCCCTATGGTCGGGGGCAGAGAGCACGACATAGTGCGGGCAACGCTCGAAGGGGCCGTCGTTCCTGACTTCCACGCGCCCGATGGCCTGCCAGCCCATTAGCGACTGGGGGAACTCGAACGAGCGGTTCTTCACCAGTTCGCCGTACAGCCCGCCGTCGGCGGCGTAGTTGATGTCCTCAAAGAAGATGCCGTACATGGTCGGCTGGATGGGTGCGCCGAGCTTCTTGGTGTTCACGTCCATGACGTAGGTCTGTGCGCTGACCGTCAGCGCGGCAGTGAGTGCGACTGCACTGGTAAGAAATCGAATTTTCATGTTAATTATGCGGTCTTTTGTTGTTTCGTCGTACAAAATTAGTTAAAATATGCGTTAAAAGCAAGAGAATGTCCGCGAAAGTTACTACATTTGTAAATCATTAACGAAAACAACACTTCACATTCAACCAAAAAGTAACGGAAAAAGGGAGAGCAGACAAATGAAAAGAATTCTGATTGCAGAAGACAACGACAGCAATTTCATTCTGATGACGTATATGCTGCGCCAGCGTTATGAATATGACCGGGCGCGCAACGGAAAGGAGGCTGTGGAGATGGCCACCAACACGAATTATGACCTAGTACTCATGGACTTGAAGATGCCCGTCATGGATGGCCTGGAGGCTACGCGGCAGTTGAAGGCCATGCGTCCTCAGTTACCTGTCGTGGCCCTGACAGCCAATGCCTTTGAACAAGACCGTGAGATGGCGCTTGAGGCTGGATGCGATGACTTCATGACCAAGCCTATCAGCCAGGCGGATTGTCTGGCACTGATAGCCAAGTATATCGGGTAAACTATCTCTTTTCCTTAAAAAACTGTTGCATCAGTTCACGACATTCTTTTTCGAGCACGCCGGCAACAACGGTTGCCTTGGGGTGTAGGGCGTGTGGTGCCAGGTCGTGATAACCGCGTTTTTCATCGGGAGCACCATAGACGATGCGTGGAATCTGTGCCCAGCCAATGGCTCCGGCACACATGGTGCATGGTTCTACGGTGACATAGAGCGTGCAGTCGGTCAGGTATTTCCCGCCCAGCAGGTTCGCTGCAGACGTGATGGCCTGCATCTCGGCATGTGCCGTGACGTCGCAGAGCGTCTCAGTGAGATTATGGGCGCGTGAGATGATGCGGTCCTTGCATACCACTACGGCGCCGATGGGTACCTCACCCTCAGCCATGGCACGCCGAGCCTCGTCAAGGGCACGCTGCATGTATTGCTCGTCTTTCTTCTGCTGTTCGGTCATGGAAAAATCACCTTTCCATTGTTTGTGTAACCCTCAGCGGCGGACATGGAGCCGGGGAGTGGAGGCAAGGAGAAAGAGGCAAGAAACAAGGTGTAGGAGACGTGTTTTCTCCTCTGCTTCTGTTAACGATGCCCGTGGTGTTGTAGTCGATGAGTTTCGGCCCGGGCACCAACGGTCCGTACTTCAGCACGTGGCGGGTACGCTTGCGCTGCTGAGGAGTGAACTCGTCCGCATAGGTATAGGCATAGTCCATGATGTTATGGGCAAGGAAGTCCACGTTCAGCTTACAGTCAACGCGCAGCGCCACCTGTTTCATGGTGGGTTTCTTGCCCTGTGCCGTCAGCTGCTTGATGAGCTCGACGGTACTCGTAATATAGCTGTTGTAGTCGCTGATGTTCGTGTCGTCGCAGGCATCATCCACGTTACACTCGTCACTGGAGAAGCTGTGTAAAAGTCCGAGGTAATGCCCCAACTCGTGGGCAAGTGTGGCGACAATAAAGCGTGGGTTTACAGTCTTTTCATCCTGCCACTCAAAGATGTATCTGTTGTTGATGCATACGCCCCAGGGTGACGAGATGTAGGCATACTCGTTGGCGACGTCAGTTGCCAGCAGGCTGTCGAGCGGATGTGATGTGGGTACGATGGCGTTGTCGGAGATGCCCATTGTAACGTTCTCCGTATTTTCCTGTTTGAAACGGAAGAGGAAGACGTTGATGTATTTTTTCAGGTTCTGGGTGTATGTGGCATACTGGCGGTTGTCCTTGTTCTTGCTGTTGAGGAACAGCATTGCGTCGTATTCGGAAAACTCCACCTCATGACGACTGACGCCAGGCTCTTCCAGTTCATCGCCGTCGTCATCATACTTGGCCAGTTCGAACACGATGTTCATCTGGTTCTCAGCATAGAGCTTGTTCACCTCCTCAAGTACCTTCGCCAGATGCTCCTGCTTGACGTTCAGCGTGTCGTTCGTCTCGTCGTTATACATCACATGGAACACGACGGGCAGGTGATACTCGTAGCTGTCGATGTCGCCCGTGAAGGCGGGCTGATGGATGTCGATGACACGGTGCTGGCTGTTGGTCTCAATGGTGAGGTGTCCCGAACGGGCCTCACCCGTCAGGTTCGGGCTTACCCATATATTGAGCGTGGCGTCGTTCTTGCCCTCGCTCTTGAGCGGGGCACACCAGTTGACATCACTTTCTGCTGTCCAGAAACCATCGGCTTTAATGGACAATTGAGCCTCGCGCACGCTGCTGTCCCAGTTGAACGAACTGGTACCGACAGTCAAACTGCCGGAGCCGTCGTCCTTACTGCAACCTGTAGCGAGCGCGAGGACTGCCAATAGTATCCAGATACTTCTCTTCATCAAGAGACTATTTTACGAGAATAACCAGATACTTCGATGTTGACCAGAACTTCTGCGGGTCAAGGATGTGAAGCACATACTGGTCGTTTGCATCGCGGTCGAGTGAGTAAGAGCCGGCAGGGTGGGGAGTCTTCATCTCGGCCTTGCGCGAGTAGAGCTTGATTTCCTTCCACTGGCGGATGTCTATCTTGGTGAAGTAGTCCTTGTTGAAGTTCGACTTCAGCACCTCACCGCCTTCCAGGATGTGCTGCTCCTTCAGTTCCTTCTTCGTTCCGAAGACGAACCATGCGGTGTTGAGTTCCTTGTCCTGATGGGTGATGACTTCCTGACGCTGCTGGTTCTGCTCGGTGAGGTTGCTGACGTTCTCATTGAGATGCGTCACCGTCTGGTCGAGCTCAGCGATATGGATGTCTCTGGCGGCCAGCTCTGCACGCAGTTTCTCAATCTCCTCCGTCTTGGTCTCTAACTGCTTGGTGAGGTTGTCGAGCGTCTTCTGCAGCTGTTCGCTCTTGACGGAACTGCCCTTCAGCTGCTGGCGCAGCTTCTCGATGAGCGCCTTGTTCTGCTGCATGGTCTGCTGGATAAACTGCATGTTCTCCTGAATACGTGACTGGGCGCTGCTGCCCTCACCGGAACGGTTGAGCGTGACGCGGCCCTCAGCCTCGCTGATGGCACGGAAGCCTTCTTCAATCTGGTTGAACGTTGCCATCATGTCATTGATCTCATTGTCCTTCTGTGCGATAATCTGATTGAGAGAGTCGCGCTCCTGAGCTGCCTTGACGTCAGCGTCCTTGTCTTTACCTAAGTTGCACGATGCCAATGCTAAGCAGCACAGTGCAAAAACAAATACTTTTTTCATACCTTATTATATTATAGTTTATGATTTATTCTTTCCTTCCACCACTACGACAATCTCACCCTTCGGCGCTGTCTCTGTGAAGTGGGCGATGAGTTCTTCGAGCGTACCGCGCCGGCTCTCCTCGTGCACCTTCGATATCTCGCGGCAGACGCTGGTCTGGCGGTCGGGACCGAAACTGGCGGCTAACTGCTGCAACAACTTGACGAGTCTGTAGGGCGACTCGTAGAAGATGATGGTGCGCGGCTCGTCGGCCAATGCCTCGATGCGGCTCTGCCGTCCTTTCTTCTGTGGCAGGAACCCCTCGAAGCAGAACCGGTCGCAGGGCAGTCCGCTGGATACCAATGCCGGCACAAACGCCGTAGCTCCAGGTAGTGTCTGCACCTCAACACCTGCCCGCACAGCCTCGCGTACCAGAAAGAAGCCCGGATCGCTGATGCCTGGCGTGCCTGCATCGCTGATGAGGGCGACCGTCTCGCCTGCCAGCAGACGCTCCACGATGGCGGCAGTGGTGCCGTGCTCGTTGAACTTATGGTGTGACTGCAGGCGGTTCTGTATGCCGTAATGCTTCAGCAGAACGCCCGACGTGCGGGTGTCCTCGGCCAGGATGAGGTCGGCCTCCTTGAGCATGCGCACGGCGCGGAAAGTCATGTCCTCCATGTTCCCCACCGGCGTCGGAACGATATACAATGTGCCCATATACGGCGGCAAAGGTACGATATTTTAATGAAGAATGAAGAATGAAGAATGAAGAATTTGCTGTCGCCACCTAAAGGTTTAACTTTTTTTGGCTAAGAAACGCCTGTAATTCATCGGCGGCAGCAAATTCTCCGTTCTTCATTTCCCACTGGCCTTGAACTCACGGAAAAGATTTAGAATTGTGTCGTGTTGCTCTGCCGACAGGAAAACGAGTGCGGAACTGCCCTCGTCTATCTCCAATTGACGTGGGTTCGTATGCGACTGGCGAACGTTCCATATCATCTGGGGCCTCTCTGTGTCGTCTTTCTTGAAGCGCCGGAACTCATTCGTTTCTACATTAAAGGTAATCGGATCGTCGCCGTTGAACTCTTCCTGAGAATCGCGCAGTAAACTGGGCATCAGCCATCCTACGAGCGGACGTTCGATGTTCCAGTCCTGCGTCTGCACGAGGAAGTAAGGCTTGCCGTCCATGTAAATCATGGGGACGGTGTATCGCATATAGTTGGTGTAAACGGCCATCAGCACTTCCAAAGCATACTCCAAGTCAATATTTCCCATTTCCATGTTCTCAATGCGTTTGTCTTCCGGAGCCATGTCATTGTCGAAGAAAGCCTCCATGACGAGCAGACATCCGCGTCGCGGGTCAGACTTGAAACGCATCAGGAAATGTCCGGCCAGCAGCTTCGAACCGATGGTGAGTGGGTCGTATTTTCCGAATTCCTTCTCGTAGGCTACAAGGGCCTGCTCCCAACACTCTTCTGCCTTTGCATAATCCTCTAAGTCCATGCTTATCAAGACTTGCTGCATGTAGGCGTCACCAAGAAGCGTGTCTTTCAGTACCTCCTGTGCTTTGGCAATCTCCAGGGCTCTGTCGGCATACTTCAGGGAACGCTGGAAGTCGCGTTTGTCACCTAACTCGTCATAAACCAGGGCGTAAGAGGCTTCGAGCTGCTTCTTGCCGTCATTCGGGTGGCTGTCGGCAATCTGTACCTTCTCCTGGACTTTTTTCTGCCAGTCCTCTTCTTCTGTCTGTGCGTTTGCACTCAACACGACGGCGCACATCATCGCCGCAAAAATGACTATTCTTTTCATATTTATCTCTTTTAGTTTGTAATCATGCCATTCCATGACAGATGGTTTGTGGCTACAAAATTACGAAAAGTTGAGAGAAGAACAAAAGAAAAGAGAAATTTTATTTTGCATTTCGCTCGGTTTACGTTATCTTTGACCTATCGGTCGAAGGTACTATCGCTTGAGAAAACAAAGAAAAATGAATTTTCCTTTGGTTTTCTGCTCGCTTAATCGTACCTTTGCAGGCAGATATGATAGACAATGTGACAGGGGAGGCACGCCGTCCCGGAAGAATAGAAGTGGTGTGCGGCTCGATGTTCTCGGGCAAGACGGAGGAACTCATCCGTCGTATGCGCCGTGCAGAGTTTGCGCGGCAGAAAGTGGAAATCTACAAACCCGCCATTGACACGCGTTACTCTGACGAGGATGTGGTGAGTCATGACCGCCATACCATTCAGTCAACGCCAGTAGATTCGTCGGCCAGCATCCTGCTGCTCTCAGGCGACACGGAGGTAGTGGGCATTGATGAAGCGCAGTTCTTCGACATGGGGCTTGTTGACGTGTGCAATGAGCTGGCTAACCGTGGTGTGCGTGTCATCATTGCCGGACTTGACATGGACTTCAAGGGTGTGCCCTTCGGTCCCATGCCGGCGCTCTGCGCCATTGCCGACGACGTGACAAAGGTACATGCCATCTGCGTGAAGTGCGGTAACCTGGCCTATGTCAGCCATCGTACCGTAGATAGCGAGCGCCGTGTGCTGTTAGGCGAGACGCAGGAGTATGAACCCCTCTGCCGTGAGTGCTACCAGAAGGCAATACAACAACAATAAACCCTTCACCAATCACCACTCACCAAATACCAATCTATGTTCAGTAAACCCATTACCTTCGACACATTTGTCCGCTGGCTCATCGGTGCGTTAGTGGCGGTGGCTGTGTTATACATCATCAACTACCTGAGTGGTGTGTTGCTGCCCTTCTTCGTGGCGTGGCTCATTGCCTACCTGCTCTATCCGATGGTGAAGTTCGTGCAGTATAAGATGCATGTGCGCAGCCGTGTGCTCTCCATCATCATTACGCTCGTCTTCGTGACAGCAGTCATTGCGGGTATCGGCTGGCTCATCGTGCCGCCGATGATTGAACAGTTTGAGAAGCTCGGCGACCTGGCCACGCATTATGTGGAGCGTAAGACGCAGATAGCCGATGTCCCCGCCGCCGTGCAGGAGTGGATACAAGAGCACAACAAAGACATTGAGAAATTCTTTCGCAGCAGCGATTTCACCGACGTGCTGAAGCAGGCTGCACCTCAGCTGTTCAGTGTGTTAGGCCATACGGCGAACGTCATCATTAGCATTGTCGGCTCCTTCATTACCATTCTATACATGTTCTTCATTTTGCTTGACTACGAGTATCTGACGAACAACTGGATACGCATCTTCCCTGTGAAGAACCGCCCGTTCTGGCAGGGGGTGGCCAACGACGTGGAGCGAGCCATGAATAGCTATATGCGCGGTCAGGGTCTTGTGGCGCTTATCATGGGCATCCTGTTCTGCATCGGCTTTACCATCATCGATTTCCCGATGGCCATCGCTCTCGGCATCCTCATCGGCATCATGGACCTCGTGCCTTACCTCCATTCACTGGCGCTTATCCCCACCGTCTTCCTTGCATTGCTCAAGGCTGCCGACACAGGACAGAACTTCTGGGTCATCCTCGGCTCGGCATTGGCAGTGTTCATCATCGTGCAGCTCATCATCGACTTCATCGTGACGCCGAAAGTTATGGGCAAGGCGATGGGACTCAATCCCGCCATCCTGCTGCTTTCCCTCTCTGTGTGGGGCGCCCTCCTCGGCTTTATCGGACTGATTATCGCCCTGCCGCTCACCACGCTCATCATGGCATACTATCAACGCTACATCACCAAGGAAAAATCCGTGGAAGAGCAACAGTAATCGTTCATCAAAAACGTCATCATTGTTCCCTTTCATCATATTATTTCCTTCCATAAGGCAATAAAAGACGTTTTGTAGAGTTATTAAGAAAATATGACTTGTATGAATAGTGTAATGAAGGAATATAGACGTTACCTGCTGCTGGTGTTCTCGCTTGTGGCGTTGACAAGTATGGCGCAGGATAAAATCAACCAGTTCAATGCTGTGGAGCATGCCGTCATCTCGCAGACTATTGCCCCCGATGCCCGTGCTGCCGGTATGGGTGATGTGGGTGCCGCCACTGACCCTGACGTGAACTCACAGTACTGGAATCCCGCCAAGTACCCGTTCTGCATCAGCAGGGCAGGCATCTCACTCAACTATACCCCCTGGCTTCGCAAGTTGGTGAGTGACATAGACCTTGCTTACGTTGCTGGCTACTACCGTATTGGTGACTACTCCGCCATCAGCGGTTCCGTGCGTTATTTCTCGCTTGGTGAGGTGATGACGTCAATGGATGACAACGCCATGACGGTGAAACCCTATGAGATGTCCATCGACGCTGCCTACTCCATCATGCTCAGCGAAAAGTTCTCGATGGCTGCTGCCATACGCTGGATTTACAGTGACCTGCGCTATGACTATACGGAGGATGCGTCGCCGGCATCGGCCTTTGCCGCTGACTTGGCGTTCTATTATAACACGTATTTCGTCATGGGACAGCGTGAGTGCCAGCTGGGACTTGGTTTGAACCTCAGTAACATTGGTTCGAAGATCAGTTATTTTGGCGATGACCGTTCGCAGTTCCTGCCTGCCAACATGCGTCTGGGTGCATCTTTGATGGTGCCAGTGGACGAGTACAACCGCTTCTCTATAGCCGCCGATGCCAACAAACTGCTCGTGCCCACCGTGCCGAAGCAGAAGGATGGCGAGGATAATGCTACCTACCAGCAGCGTGTTATCGAGGAATACAGCGACGTGAGTAGCATCAGCGGTATCTTCAAGAGTTTCAGCGATGCCCCAGGCGGCTTCAAGGAGGAACTGGAGGAGATTCAGTGGAGCGTCGGTGCGGAGTATGTCTATCACGACCAATTCTCACTCCGTGCGGGTTATCACCATGAGTCGGAGAATAAGGGTAATCGTAAATATTTTACTGTGGGCGGTGGCTTTCGCATGAACGTTTTTTCGCTTGACGTGGGCTATGTCATCTCTACCGCCAAGAGTAACCCGCTTGACCAGACATTGCGCTTCTCCCTTGCCTTCGATATGGACGGAATAAAGGATTTGTTTAAGTAACACTTACCCCAACGATATGATGAGAATTGGAATGGGCTACGATGTCCACCGCTTGGTTCCCGACCGTGAGCTGTGGATGGGCGGCATTAGGATTGACTATGAAAAGGGACTCTTGGGCCATAGTGATGCTGACGTGCTGATACATGCTATCTGTGACGCTTTGCTCGGTGCTGTGAACATGCGTGACATCGGCTACCACTGGCCTGACACCAGCGACGACACGCTTGGCATGGACAGTAAGATTATTCTTCGCCGAACCATTGAACTAATAGGCACGAAGGGTTATCGGCTGGTCAACATCGATGCCACCATCTGTGCCGAACGCCCGAAGATGAATCCGCACATTCCGCAGATGCAGCAGACGATGGCCGACGTTATCGGTTGTGACTCCGACTGCATCTCTATCAAAGCCACCACCACCGAACGTCTCGGCTTCACTGGACGTGAGGAGGGTATCAGCGCTTACGCTGTGGCACTGATAGAAAAGATCTGCTAAAAAGAAAATCGAATGTTAATACAACAATAGCAGACCTGCTATTGCACAAAAGAAAATCATGCGAATGGGGTTGATCTTCATGAACATGGTTCCAATGAACGTGGCCGCCAACAGAAAGACGCTGACGCCGAACTGCCAGGGATTTGCCATCGGTGTGGAGAAGTTCTCGGGTGTCATGAGTAACAGCGTAGCGGCTGCCAGTAGTCCTACCACGGCAGGACGCAACCCCAGAAAGACGGACTGCACGGTGCGGGTTTTCATGTATTTCATAAACATCTTACTGATCAGAATCATCAGTATCAGAGACGGTAGCACAAGCGCAAATGTCGCCGTGGCCGACCCTAACATCGCCATTCCTTCTCCGTAGCCGGCGTTCTTCACTGCCGTATAGCCACAATAGGTCGCTGAGTTGATGCCGATGGGTCCAGGTGTCATCTGTGAGATGGCTACTATATCGGTGAACTGTGCCGTCGTCATCCAACCCCAGTGGTGTACTACCTCACCCTGAATGAGCGATAGCATGCCGTACCCGCCACCGAAACCGAACAGCCCTATCTCAAAGAAGGTCAGAAACAGATAGACGTAAATCATAAGCCTGTCCTCCCTTCCTCATTAGTCCCATGAAACCCATTAGCCCCATTTGTCCCATCTGCCCCATGAGACTTTTTCGCCCCATAATCCCTAAAAGTCCCATACAAATATCCGCCAATGCCGGCAACAATGATAATCCATATAGGCGAGACACCCAAGAGCCAGATAAGTAGTGCCGAAACGATGGGAATCCATAACGTGTAACGGTTTAGCTTGGCACTCTTCGCCAGGTTGAACGTTGGTACGGCAATCAGTGCCACCACAGCCGGACGGATGCCGCGGAACATGGCGGCAATCACTTTGTTGTCTTCAAACTGACGGAAGAACATGGCAATGGCCAAAATAATCAGAAAAGAAGGCAAGGCGGTGCCTAACGAACTGATGATGGCACCGCTTGTCTTGCGTAGCTTGTAACCGATGAAAATGCTGATGTTGATGGCAAACACGCCAGGACAACTTTGGGCAATGGCGATGAGGTCGAGCAATTCCTCTTTGGAAATCCACTTGTGCTTGTTCACGACCTCCTCCTCAATCAAGGGTATCATGGCATATCCACCGCCGATGGTGAACAGGCCTATCTTGAAGAAGGTAGTGAAAGATTCCCAATAGATGTTCATTGCCTCTCAATCCATTTCCTTGCGTTTACAAACGCCTCTATCCATGGTGTCACCTCGTCCATGCGGCGCTCCTGCGGGTACCAGGCACATTGCCAGGGGAAGATGGCGCGCTCCAAGTGGGGCATCATACAGAGGTGGCGTCCGTCCTCCGAACAGATACCGGCGACATCGTAGTCACTGCCGTTCGGGTTGGCGGGATAGCCGTGATAGTTATATTTTGCAACGACATTATAGGCATCCTCGGCTTCAGGCAGGTGGAACTTTCCTTCTCCGTGAGCTACCCACAGACCTAGCTTGTTGCCGCTGAGCGAACCGAACATCACGCTGTTGTTCTGGGGAATGGCCAGTGAGATGAATTCACTCTCGAACTTGTGGCTATCGTTATGAAGCATCTTAGCGCCCTTAGCACCAGTGAGTCCGAGCTCTACCATCAGCTGGCAACCGTTGCAGATACCGAGCGACAGCGTGTCCTTGCGGGCATAGAACTTATCGAGTGCTTCCTTGGCTTTGGGGTTGAAGAGGAAGGCACCGGCCCATCCCTTGGCACTGCCTAACACATCGCTGTTGGAGAAACCGCCGCAGAAGACAATCATGTTCACTTCTTTTAACGTCTCACGGCCTGAGATGAGGTCGGTCATCATCACGTCCTTAACTTCAAAACCTGCCAGATAGAGGCAGTAAGCCATTTCACGCTCGCCGTTGGTGCCCTTCTCACGAATGATAGCTGCCTTGGGAGATTGAGAATTTGCGAGTTGAGATTCTTTCCAACGGTCAGGGTTGAGCCCATACTGCTTCAGCGTACCCTTGAAATCCTTGTTGAACTTCATTTCTAATGGCTGTTGCTTGTAGTTCTCGAAGCGCTCCTTAGCCTTGCCATTGAAACTCTGCTTGCGATCGAGCAGATATGACGTCTTGTACCAAGTGTCGCGGAGAGTGTCGATATCGAAGGTCATCTCTTTTTCGCCAGCCTTTACCATGATGGTACGGCTGTTCTCAACAGGATAACCAATCTTGGCATAGCCCACGCCTTGTTCCTCCATGAACTCCTTGAACTCCTGCTTGTGCTCGTCACTGATTTCAATAATCACGCCGGGATTCTCTGCGAATAGGGTCTTGACTATGTCGCCGTCAACGCAGATGTCGTGTAGATTGATGTTCATTCCGCCCTTCGTGTTGGCGAAGCACATTTCCAGAAGTGTAGTGATGAGTCCGCCGGCAGAGATGTCGTGGCCAGCCATTACCCAACAGCGGTTGATGAGCTCCTGAACGGCATTGAAGGCATCGGCAAAGTATTCGGCATTCTTCACCGTAGGTACGTCGCTGCCCACTTTACCTAAACTTTGGGCAAAGGCGCTACCGCCCAGACGTTGCTCGTCGAATGAGAAGTCGATATGATACAGACTGGCATGTTTGTCATTGACCACCACAGGACTGACAACCTTACGGACGTCGGAGACTTCACCTCCGGCACTGACAATGACGGTTCCCGGTGAGATAATCTTCTCTCCGTTAGGATATTGCTGTGTCAGACTGAGTGAGTCTTTACCTGTCGGCACGTTGATGTGCAGCTCGCAGCAGAAATCGCTCAGGGCCTTCACACCGGCATACAGACGGGCATCTTCGCCTTCCTGGCTACGGCACGGCCACATCCAGTTAGCTGAGAGTGACAGAGAATCCATGCCATCGGCTAAAGGTGCCCAGACAATGTTGGTCAGTGCTTCAGCAACAGACAAGACACTGCCTGCTGCGGGATCGGCTAATCCTGCTTGTGGTGCATGACCTAAAGCTGTGGCAATGCCTTTGCGTCCACGATAGTCAAGTGCCACCACACCGCAGTCGCTTAACGGCAGCTGGATTTCTCCCTGACACTGTTGGCGGGCAATCTTACCCGTTACAGAACGGTCAACCTTGTTGGTCAGCCAGTCTTTACAAGCTACAGCCTCCAACTGGAGTACGCGCTCGACGTATTCGTTAATCTTATCCAGTGTGTAGGTCACGTCCTCGTAATGACGCTCCACGGTATTATCGCGCATGATGGTTTTCGGCGAGTGCCCGAACATCTGTGCCACGTCGAGGTCGAAGGGCTTAATGCCGTCAGCCTGCTTGAAAGAGAAATGAGCATCGCCCGTAGTTTCGCCGACAACATACAGCGGGGCACGCTCACGCTCGGCAATCTTCTGTACGTGTTCAATATGCTTCTCGTCAATAAGCAGACCCATGCGCTCCTGACTTTCATTGGCAATGATTTCCTTGGCACTCAGCGTCGGGTCACCAATGGGGAGCTTGGACATATCTATCTCACCGCCGCACTCCTCAACAAGTTCCGACAGGCAGTTCAGGTGACCGGCGCTACCGTGGTCGTGGATGCTGACAACAGGGTTGACATCCTCTTCACAGAGTGCACGTACTAAGTTGTAGGCACGCTTCTGCATCTCTGGGTTGGCACGCTGCACAGCGTTCAGCTCGATGCCGTTGCTGTAACGGCCGGTATCTACTGACGACACGCTGCCGCCTCCCAGTCCGATGCGGTAGTTGTCACCGCCGACAACCACGACCTTGTTACCTTTTTGCGGCTCCTTCTTCAGACAGTCGCGTTTGGTGCCGTAGCCCACACCGCCTGCGAGCATGATGACCTTGTCGTAGGCATATTTCTCATTGTTTTCCTGATGCTCAAAGGTCAGCACAGAACCACAGATTAGTGGTTGGCCAAACTTGTTGCCGAAGTCAGAAGCACCGTTTGAAGCCTTTGTCAGAATTTGCTGTGGCGTTTGGTACAGCCACTTGCGTACGGGAAGAATGTCCTCCCAGTCGCGAGCCGCTCCGGACAGTTCAGCCTCTCTGGATTCATCCAGGCGAGGGTAGGCCGTCATGTAAACTGCAGTTCCTGCAATGGGCCAGGAGCCTACACCGCCGCCCATACGGTCGCGTATCTCTCCGCCAGTACCCGTAGCAGCACCATTGAACGGCTCCACAGTGGTGGGGAAATTGTGCGTCTCGGCCTTCAGGGAGATGACGCTTTCAATATCTTTTACGCGGAACCAGTCGCTCGTTGACTGATCCTTCGGTGCAAACTGTTCCACAACGGGACCTTGTGCAAAGGCTACATTGTCCTTGTAAGCTGACAATATCTTGTTGGGGTTCTCCTGTGTTGTTTTCTTAATCATGGCAAACAGACTCGACTCCATCTCCTTGCCGTCAATAATAAAGGTTCCGCCGAAAATCTTGTGGCGGCAGTGCTCCGAGTTGATTTGTGCAAAGCCGAAGATTTCCGAGTCAGTCAGCGGACGGCCATTCTCCTTTTCTATCTTGTGAAGATACTCCATCTCCTCCTTCGACAGAGCCAGTCCTTCCTGTTCATTGTATTCCTCCAAGTTCTCAACGCGCTTGATGGGCTCGGGCTGTAAGTTGATGGTGAATATCTGCTGATTGAGTCCGTCGTACATGCGCTGTAGCATCTCGTCATGTTCAGCATCGCGACTGCTGACGGGGAAGTATTCCTCGATGCGTTGGATTCCGCTGAGACCCATGTTCTGTGTAATTTCCACAGCGTTGGTTGACCACGGGGTAATCATCTCGCGGCGTGGACCTACATAGAACCCTTCCAGTTTCTGGCTGTCTAACAACTGAGCACCGCCGTAAAGCCAGCAGAGTTCATTTACTTCTTGAGGCGTGAGCACGTGGTCTGTTCCTGTTGCTATCACGCTCTTCTGGGGAGTTTGAAAAAAGAGTATCATACCTGATTATGTTACTTTGTTGTTTTTGAACTGCAAAGGTACGAATAACTGAGCAGAATGCCGCACCATTGTTGTTAAATTACAGTCAAAAACGGGTAGAGTTGGTTAAAATAACATAAATACGAATTCTTTTCGCCCATCCTTTGCGTCTAATTCATAACTTTGCAACGTCAAACATATAAACCAAACGCAGAATGATGATGAAACAGAAACAGCTTTTTATTATTGCACTGGCTGCTGGAGCCATGCTTTTGACCAGCTGCGCCAGTAAGAAGGAATTAGAACAGTGTCGTCTTGAGAATAAGGAATTGGCTAGTAACTTCCAAGACACGAAAGAGCAGCTTGCTGCTTCAAGGGCCCGAGTGTCAAGCCTTGAGGAACAGCTTGCCGCCCAGAAAGAGGCGTATGCTGCCCTTCAGCGCTCACTTGACCAGAGTCTGACCAACAGCTCGCAGAATAATATCAGCATTGATAAGCTTGTTGACCAGATTAATGAGTCGAACCAGTATATCCGCCACCTCGTTGAGGTGAAGTCGAAGAGCGACTCTCTAAACCTTATCCTGCAGACAAACCTGCTCCGTTCGCTGTCGAACGACGAGAAGAAGGAGGTTGATGTGCAGGTGCTCAAGGGTGTTGTCTATATCTCTTTGGCAGACAATATGCTTTACAAGAGCGGTTCTTATGAGATTAACGAACGCGCAGGAGCAACGTTGTCGAAGATTGCCAAGGTCATTATGGACTATAAGGATTACGATGTGCTCATTGAGGGCAATACCGATGATGTGCCCATCTCGCGTCAGAACATCCGTAATAACTGGGACCTCTCTTGTCTCCGTGCATCTTCAGTGGTTCAGGCCTTGCAAAACGACTATGGCGTAGATCCTAAGCGACTTACTGCTGGTGGTCGTGGCGAGTATAACCCGCTGATGCCGAACACTTCCGATCTTGGCCGTCAGCGCAACCGTCGCACACAGATTATTATTACCCCGAAACTCGATCAGTTCATGGATCTGATAGATCATGCACCTGATGGAGAATAATATTATTTCAAAGAAGTCTTTGTCACGGGCGGCGCAACGCATTGCGCCGCCCGTGATACGTTAGGTAATTTGTTCAATCTTCGCGCGCGCGTATATATAATAAGGTATCGGATTCTTTTCATCTTGATTCTTGTCAAGACTCCATCATATTTTTCACTTTTTCATAATTTTTTATCAGAAAAAGTTTGGAGATTCAAAAAAATGTCGTACCTTTGCATCCGCTTTCGCGCTAAATTTTGCGTGTTGGCGAAAAAGGAAGAGTTCTTTGAAAGATTTACATAAGACAAGAAGAAGTAGTACAAG